>SDZD01000005.1 GCA_004172935.1 bacterium
GGCCACATCACTCTGGAACCTGGCGTGTTCGTCGTTGTGGACGGTGACTTCTCGGTGATTGGCCCCACGGTCGAAGGCGAAGGCGTCACCATCGTCATGGCGGGCAATAATGCGGGAGCGCTCAGCTTCTCGCTCGGCGCCAAATTCAACGCCTCCGCTCCCACTTCGGGCAAGTTCAAAGACTTGCTGGTAGTCAGCCGCTCGTCGGGCAATTTAGGCGGTGTCTCCTTCGCCAGCGCCGAAGGCAACATGAAGGGCCTCATCTACACTCCCAATGCCCCCTTCGCGACCCAATATTCCAAGAGTGTCAAAGCCAGCAAAATCATCGCGAAAAGCGTCAGCGTCACTTCAGGCACTCTGGACGTGACAGGATTCACGCCCCCCAACGAAGCCCCGGCTACAGGTGATGGCCAACCCACACCTACGATGTAGTGGAAAATTGACCAACAAAAAGCGAAGCAAAAAGCTGCTTCGCTTTTTGTTTTATGTCCAGTAGAGAATTTTGCCGTTGGGAAAGCGTCGCTCTATCTCTTCGTAAAACCACGCTTTGAGTTCCTTCATTTGGTCGCGCGGATAGACGTACTTAGTGCCGCCGAATTTGTTGCGTTTGACTTCTCGTTTCGATTCGTCCAAATCGAGCGAGGTGTTTGGATACCACTGCAATAGCACATCTTTCGAGCCGGGAGTGAAGCGATGGGTTATCAACTCGAAAGTCAAATCACACTCGAAATCGAGCGCTTGCGCTGCCTCGTCGAGCAATTTGGTGTAGTGTCCCTGCCATTCATCCATCGGCATAATCGGCGCGATAACGATGCCAATTGGATAACCACCCCCGCCCCGCTCTGGTGGCAATGCCAATTTGCGAAGCCCTTTCAAGCGTGCCGGAACATTGGCTGTGCCGCCTTCCAATCTACGCGAAATTGGTTCGGCGTTCATGCTGGATCGAAAGCGTGTCTGTCCGTTGTGCGGCAGATTAATCAATTCATCGACCGCATCGAATTTGGAAACGCAACGCAAAAAGCCTCGGTCGCGCGTGCCGAAATAGCGAATGGATTCTGCCAACGAACCTATCAGATGCTCGATTGCCAGCGGGTCGGTGTAGCACGACACCTCGAAACTGGTCGAGTCATCACGCCCCCGCTCTGAAGTCGGCGAAAAGCCGCGAGGTCGCGCCACATTTGGCTTTTTATCTTCATAAGCGGCGAGGTTTTCCAGAATCTCCGGTAAATTGGCATAGGCGCGCACAATCGGTGGCCCCGAAAGCGAACCCGCGAGATAGCAATATTGGCAGTGAGCCGGGCAACCTTCGGCGATGTGAAATTGCCAATCGGCGGAAGGTGGAATCGGCGATAGCCTCAAATAAGAAGGCGGCGAAGTGACGACGGCGAGCGTACGTTTGGATGCCGCATAGGTCTTGCGCACATCTTCCTGCTTCAGACCCGTCAGTCGATTGGCCTTCAACTTTTCGACGGGAATACCCATCTTCTCGCACCGTTCCAGAATGCGTTGCCCATGCTCCCATTCGAGTGCGGCGGGTGTAAAAATCGCGCGCTGCGGCATCCACAGCGGCGCCGAACGGGGAGCTGTGATTGTACGAGGCGAAGGGGTGAGTTCTTCTTCTTCGTTCACCTGCTCCAGCGATAGCGAGACGCCGCCCAGATGCGGCACTGCCACCGAGTTTTCTGTTTCACGAATCATTTGTCTCGCCCTTCAGGCAAGAAGCACTCCCGACTCGTCTTACCGCTTCCACGAAGCCCATATTGTCCGATTTTCCCGACGGTGAGGCACAGCAATCACGCAAATTTGACTATTGAAATCTAGTCGCTGTGAGCCGTTTTGCTAACACGCTCCCTTGCTTTGGCGAGCTGCATCATGTGTTCTAATTGAATGTTTTGTTCCAATTCTGCCCGTTTTTCGGGAGTGGCGCCTCCCGTTTTTACAGCATTGGATAGTTGATTGAATCGTTCTTGTGCGCGTGCCGAGGGGCAAATTGAAATCACTTCTTCTGAAGGCAATTTATCAACGAGGAAATTGACGACATCTTCAAAAATTTCAGTCTTCATAACAAGAGAAGCTAGGGGGAAAGCTCCGCGTGGCCTCTTCAACAAAAAAGCGAAGCGGTTTCCCGCTTCGCTTTTAGTTTTCGTGTATTCGTTTAAATTACGCCGCGCACGCTTTGGGTGCGGTCGCGCGAGCCGGGGCGAACTGGTTTGAGGGTGACGACGTTTTCTGGCTCGTAGTCGAGCAATTTGAGCCAGTCTTCGATGTTGTCGGTTTTCGGGAAAATCTCGTTTTCCTTGAACTCGGCGTCAATCGACTTTTTGATGTCGTCGAAGCTCATGCCTTCTGCCGAAGATTTGACATCAATGCTGCGCTTGATGACGAAATCTTTGGCGCGCTCCACGATGGATTCAATCAAGGCGCCCGAAAGCAGGTCTTTATAGTGCAAAGTCTCGACGCCACCTGAGCGGGTGTAAACCTCCAGAAACTCGGTTTCCGCCGTGCGGCGGAACACGTAGTTGGTGGCTTGTTCGGCGAGGTCGGCGCGCGCTTCGTCCACGCTGCCGTTATGCGACTTGAGCAAATCGGGGTCGTAAGGCAACTCTTCGTTCAGGTAGATGCCGAAAATCTGTCGCGCGCTGGGTTTGTCGGGGCGACGCACCTTCACTTTGCGGTCGATACGACCTGGACGCAGAATCGCCGGGTCGATGTAGTCGGGGCGGTTGGAAGTCAGCATCACGACGACGTTCTGCATGGCGACCAGACCATCCATTTCCGCTGCGAACTGCGGCACGAGCGTATTGTTGATGTTGCCCATGCGACCGCTCGAACGGGTGCGCAGCAAAGCCTCAGCTTCGTCCATGAAGATAAAGACTAGGTGCCCTTCCTTGGCCTTTTCGCGAGCCGACTGGAAGATTTCGCGTACCTGGCGCTCGCTTTCACCGAGCCACATGTTCAAAATCTGTGGCCCATTGATGAGCATGAAGTATTCCTTCAGGTTCTGTCCGGTACGCTCGTTGTAGGCTTTGGTCAGGTTGTAGGCCGTCGCTTTACCGATCAAGGTTTTGCCGCAACCGGGAGGGCCGTATAGCAAAATGCCCTTCAAAGGCTTTTTGCCGAAGCGCTCGAATAGTTCGGGGTAAAGCAAAGGAAGTTCGATGGCGTCTTTAATGACGGTGATGGCTTCTTCCTGTCCGCCGACTTTTTCCCAAGGTAGTTCGGGCACTTCATCAAGGAAGTAATCGCGTGAGTCGTTGCCGCCAAAGCTTTCGAGCGCGACTTTGAAGTTCGGCTCCATACGCACTTCGTCGCCGTTTTTGACATCAACGGAAGCGAGTTTTGGCCCGCGCAACACGATGCGCGACTGCAAGCCTTGAGGATCGCTGGAGACGCGCAAGCGCTCGTCGTCCAAGACTTCGGCGATCTTGGCGATGGGGCCATTGGTGGCGGGGCCGAGGTCGCCGACAACAGCATAGCCCTCGTTAATTTTGACGCGAGTACCAACTTCGAAATCGGGGTTTTCGATGTTCGGGTCGACTTGCACGACGTATTCCTGATCGCCAACGGCAATCAGCGCGAGTTTGTCCTCGCCTTCAGGCTTGTTGGGGTCGAATTTGCGCGTGGTGCGCTCTTCGGGTGGCAAGCCAAGGTAAGTGCCCAAACGGTTCGCGGGCTGAGTTAGTTTGTTATACGCTTCTTCGTACTGGCCGATGAGTTCGGCGGCCTCTTCGAGTTGGCGTTTATCGGTTTCAAGTTGGTGGCGCAACAAGAACAAGCTGTTGCGTGTTTTAGGGTCATCGATCTGGCCGGAGCGCAGAACTTCTTCAAGCAGTCCGGCGGCGTCGAGTTGCGTTTCAGGAAACGACCAATTCGAGGAACTCAAATCGTCGTTATCGTCGCTGTTGTTGCGACGGTCGCGGTTTTTGGCCATGAGATTACTGGTGGTGCCGCTCGCGGGGAACGAACGTGAAAGCGGCACTTATTAAAGACAAGCAGCACGCAAAGTGCGTTCCCGATGATGCGTGATTGCGAAAAACCAGGCTCCTGGTAAATCTCAAAGGCACGTATATGAACCAAATAGGAAGCAGTGAATTACTTGCTTGGCACCATCTTGTTGAGGTTTTCCCACAATCCCTCGTCAATTCGCTTTTTCCAAAGCTCGCGCACATCTTCCAGCAACTTCTGGCGGCGTTTCTCGCCATGCTCCGCGAATGCCTGTACATCTTCGGGCGCGTGTTTGAACGACTTGTCTAACCAGTCGCTCAGCACTGTGCGGTCTTGCATTTCGCCCAGCGAATCCTGCAACTCGACTAGCTGTTTTACGGGCTTCTTGATGGAACGGTCGAAGCACGTAGAGAACGTTTCGAGGGTATATCGAACGCGGCGTAAGCTCTTGCGCAGCTCGTGTTGTGCTTCGTCGTCGCCTCCTGTCAGGGCCGAGCCATGAGCGAGAGCTTCTTGTACCCGCGCGGGTAATAGGGTGTGGGCTACTTCGTCGAGCGAGAGGTCTGCCGCCGAAAAGGCGCCGGGAAGCCCAAGGCTCCAACGCGCGAAGCTCTCGTGCAGCTTTCCTTGTTGGCCGCAGCGCTCAATTTTTCGCGCCATCGGCACGAAATTATGTTCGCGCTCATCTTTCAAAATTACCTCGAATTCTTCCAGTCCGGGCGAATGCTCCTTATCGAAGTCATGAACGTAATCGCTCAGTACATCGAAGTCGCGTACTGCCCCCAGGCGGTCGCCCAGTTTGCCGATTTCATCGCGCCATTCCTTCAGTTCGCGGCGCAGCGGTGCGCTTAGTACGGGAGATTTTTTGTCGCCCTCGAAATTTTGCAGGGCGGTTCGGAGACGCCTTAGTGCCACGCGCATATCGTGCAGCGCATTGGCATCTCCATTTCCGGTCGCTTCCGCTTGCTCCCACGCTTCGTCCCATAGGTAGGTGAACAACTTCGAGGCGCCAGACAACGCGCTCTCTTCGCGTATTAATCCCGCGTCTTTTCCAATATCGGCCATGAGTAGGCTTCAGTTGTTGCAACTCTGACGCCTTACGAGAGTGCAATTGTCGGCGTTTGCAACGCCAATAAACTTATCGTGTGCAACGCACTATCTTATCCCTCACGCTAAGCCTTCTATCTCTTCCTGTTCTCTCTTACGCTCAGGATCTTCCCACTCCCTCACCCACCAAATCCCCTCTGCCAACTGCAACCGTGACTCCCGAAAGCGCCCAACAAATGGCGAATCGGGTACTCAAAGAAACCAGCAAAATTCGTCATCTTTCCATCAAGAGTCAGGTCAAAACCGATGTGAAAACGAACGCGCAAATAGCGAAAGCAATGGCCGATCAGATGCAGCGTAACCCTAATGCAGATGGGATCAAAGCGGTGAATCTGTATTTGCGCCAGCTCGGATTTGCTCCCAAAAACTACGATATGCAGAAGTCCTACGCGCGCATGTTAGGTGAACAGACTGCGGGCTACTACGACAATCGAACCAAAGCCTTTACGACTTCCAGCCGTGTCAATCCGCTGGAGTTAGAAACTATCATGTCGCACGAACTGACCCATGCGCTACAAGACCAGCACTTCGACTTAAGGACTTTCAAAAAGGCTGTTGCCCATAATTCCGATATGCTGCTTGCGCGCAAGTCGCTTATCGAGGGCGACGCCACTCTTGTTATGAGGCACTATACCTCCGCGACTTTGTTGCGTTCGTTCGGTGTATTCGCGGCTGGAGTGAGCAGTTTGTTCGAACCGAGGGAGTCCAAGGCCATTGATGATGCGCCATTGGGGACGAGTGAATCGATGCGTTTCCCTTATACCGCCGGATTGGACTTTGCCACTGAACTTTATAAGCGCGGTGGTTGGGCTTCCATTACGAAGGCCTACACTCGCCCACCACTATCGACGCAGCAGATTTTGCATTTCGATAAATACCTCTCCAACCGAAAGCCAGAGAACGTGCCCGTCCCTGATGTCTTGCGCGTGCTAGGAAAGGGTTGGAAAATGCTCGACCACGATGTTGATGGCGAATTCGGCCTATCGCTGATTCTCAGCGCATATGCCGATCCTGAGGACTCCAAATCGGTGGCCGAAGGCTGGTCTGGCGACCATTACGCTATCTACAGTGGCCCCAAAGGAGCCGCGCTCATTGTACAGGACTCCCTATGGAATGATGAGGACGATGCCGATTACTGGGTTGCTGGCTACGAAGTCCGTACTCAAGAGCGGTTCGGCGAACTCGCCAAAGAGCGTCATGAGAAAGGCACGACCATCTGGAATGCGGCCTCCGATGTGGTGTGGGTGAAGCGAAAAGGGCGGCGTGTCGTCGTGTTGGAAGGCACCGCTGGGGCCTTCGATGCTAAGCGCGTGCTTAAAGCTTTGCTTGGTTAAACAGGATTGCTTTTGCGAGTCACAAATCACCTATACACTGCCACCATGCGTCGCTTTGTCTTGCCCCTTGCGCTTGGCTTTCTCTGTGTGCCCACTTTGTCTCAGGCACAGCCTGTGGTGCCCACACCTGCGCCTACCATCAGCCCCGAAACCACCCAGCAGATGGCGGATAGGATTCTGAAAGAAACCAGCAAACTCCGCCAACTGTCCATTAAACGCTCTGTTCCAACCAACGTGCAAAACCGGGCGCAGATCGAAAAGTTCATGGCCAGCCAGATACAAGATAAGGCCAAGGTGAGCGAAATTGCCGCCGCCAACTTGTATCTGCGTCAGTTGGGGTTAGCCCCCAAAAACTTCGATCTCAAAACCGCCTATGCCCGTTTGTTGGGCGAACAGGTCGCGGGTTACTACAGCTCTAAAACCGGGCAGTTCACGACTGCCAGCAGTGTTAACCCACTCGAACTGGAAACGGTGATGTCGCATGAATTGACGCACGCCCTTCAGGACCAACACTTCGGCTTAAAGAAGCTGGAAAACGCGCCTCGCCACGAATCGGATACCAGCCTTGCCTTTTCGGCGCTCGTCGAGGGCGACGCCACCTACACGATGGCGCGCTACAGCACTTCCAGCCCGCTTCGTGCCTTTGGGATTTTGGCGTCGTCGCTCAGCACTTTGATGGGAGGCGGTAGCGAAATGGTGGAACTGAAACAGTCGCCTAAGATTTTGCAGAGCATGTTGGGTTTCCCTTATCTCTCAGGTCTCACCTTCGCGACGAGCCTGTACAATCGCGGTGGCTGGGCCTCGATCTCGAAAGCCTATTCGCGCCCGCCCCAATCGACGCAGCAAATCCTACATTTCGACAAATATCTGGCGAACAAAGCGCCCGTAAAACTGCCCGTTCCCGATGTGACAAAGGTGTTGGGAAGTGGCTGGAAGTTAATCGACCATGATGTCAACGGCGAATATGGCCTGTCGTTGGTGTTAGGCGAATACGTCGATGCTACTCAGGCGAATGACGCCGTCACTGCCTGGGCGGGCGACCGCTACGCCGTTTACGGTGGCCCCAAAGGTGCGATTCTGGTTGTTCAAGATACGCTGTGGGATAACGCCGCAGGCGCGACGGCATGGAGCACGATGTATGGACAGCGCAATAAGGCTCGTTTCGGCACTCGTGCCAAAAAACGGCAAGAGGGTGCGCTCACCGTCTGGAATGCCTCTCCCGACGGCGTATGGATTAAACAAAGCGGGCGCCGTGTTGTCGTTGTCGAAGGCACCGTGGGCGCTTTTGACATCAAGAAAATAATGAAAGTCCTGCATAGCTAAACCCTTGGAAGCCATAAAACATAACGCCCTCGGTGCATCTGCACCGAGGGCGTTGTCGTTGGGTATAAGGTTTTAGGCGGGTGTGGTTTCCACTTCGTTCGCCGCTTCGAAATCTTCGGAGATGCGACTTCCGTAGTCCTGATTGTCGATACCCTGCGCCAGTTCACGGCGCATCACTTGAAGGAACACGGCGCACAGGTGCGGGTCGAAGTGGGTTCCGGCGCAACGCTCGATTTCTTCGAGAGCTGCTTCGGGTTTCCAGCCTTTGCGGTATGGCCTATCGGTCGTCAACGCCGAGTAGCAGTCGCCCATCGCCAGCAGTCGTCCCATTTCGGGGATTGCCTCTCCTGACAGTTTTTCGGGATAGCCCGAACCATCCCACTTCTCGTGATGGTGCTTAATGCCGTCGATGACGCTTTCCAGATGCGGTACATCCTTAACGATGAGCGCGCCAAAGACTGGATGCTGTTGCATGATGTCCCATTCGTCGCGGCCCAATTTGCCGGGGTGACGCAAAATTTGGTCGGGGACGGCGATTTTGCCGACATCGTGCAGCAAGCCCGAAATACGAACCGCTTCTAGCTGCTCGCGGGTGTAACCCACTTCGCGTGCCACTAGCAGAGAAATATAGGTCACTTCTTCGGAGTGGTGGCGGGTGTAGTGGTCTTTGTTGTCGATGGCCGTTACCAGCGCATCCAACACGCCGAACGAACCGCCATGAGCGCGATTCTTCAACTTCTTCATTTCGTCGCGCCCTTCCTGAATCGCCTTTTGTGTTTGCGAAAGGTAAGAGGCGCCGCCGCGTTTGTGGTTGTACAGGTTGGCATCCGCCGCCGAAAGCAAATCCATGATGGTTTCGCCGTCGCTGGGGAAGGCCGCCCAGCCAAAAGCCGTGGCGATGGGCAGACGTGTTCCTGGTACTGGCTCGAAGTGTTTCGCATCGAGCGTGGCCTTGATGCGCGCGCACACATCGAGCGTGCCCGCTGCGTCGGTATCGGGCAGAACCACGATAAATTCGTCGCCGCCGTAGCGACCCAGAATATCGGAGCCACGGCACGATTCGCGAAGCCCGCGCGCCACGGTGCGAAGTACGTCGTCGCCAACCGGGTGCCCGTAGGTGTCGTTGAAGAACTTGAAGTTGTTCAAGTCCATCATCACGATAGAGAACTCGCCGTCAGTCCGCTTGCAGCGCGAAAGCGTCGCGGTCATCTGCTCTTGCACTGCGCGGTGGTTGAACAGGTCGGTCACGCTGTCGCGGTCAGCGCGGTGAGCGGCCTCCGAATACATGCGGGCGTTTTGCAACGCCGCTCCGGCTTCGAGCGCGACGCTTTCGACCAGCGCGCGGTCTTCGTAGGTGAAAGCGCCTGTGTAGCGCATCAACCCCATTACCCCGAGCAGTTGGCCTTGCCAGCGCACTGGCACTAGAATTAGGCGCTGGCGTGGTGGCGCGATGCCGCTATTCATTGCTTCGCGGGTGGCGGGTGACAGGTGGAACGTTTCGTGACTCATGCCCTCGCCTTCAGCAGCTTCGGCGATGCTCAAATCGCGCAGCAACGACGGCATGGCGGGGTCGGTACTGCCTAGCCAGTGCATCAAAGTCCATTCATCGTGCGGGGCGTTGCCCTCATACACATCGCGGCGCACTTCGCGCAGCCAGATGCCGCCCGCATCGGCGCCCGTCGCGGTGATGATGCGTTCCAGCGTGACGCGCAAAATTGTGCGACGGTCGAGCGAAGTGTTGAGCGTCGAGGTAATGCCATGTAGAGTCGCCAAATGGCGTGTCCGTTCGTTGACGTTCTGCTCCAAATCGGCGTTCGAGGCCCGCAAGCGCTCGGCGAGTTGCAAGTTGTCCCACAACGTCAGCATCTGGCGTGCGGCGATGGCAAGTAGTAGCGCCAGCACTGGCATCAGATGTTGAACGCTTTGCGATTCGGGACCAAAGAACTCGCGCCCGATCAAAATGCACGATACGCCCAGAGTTGCCAGATAGGGCAGCCAGAGCATGGCCGAACGATGCCAACGTCCCAGCGCTTCATCGAACCCCGTTGTCTGTAACGAAGCTACGCTGCGTGGGGCCGCGTCCACGGCCTCTGCGGCTCCCGACAAGGGCATCGCGTCGGCATTTTGTGGGCTGTAGGCGTTTACGAGGGCCGCCATACCAATGAGCAACATGCCCCATCCCTGTAAGCCGTCGAGCCACAACGGATGTTCGCTGCCTGAAGACATCAGCGAGGACAGCACATCTGCCCCGATAATAATGATAATGCCGCTAAACAAAAACCACGCCGCGCGGGCCAATGCTGGGCGATCTCGGAGGTTGGCGAGCAACATCAGCACACAAAACAAGTGAGCGATGTCGCACATCGGGTAGTACAACATCACCAACTTGGCAAATGGCGTCAGGTTAGCGGCGAAAACCTGCTCTTCGAACACGAGCGACCACAACAACACAAGTGCCGCCAGCATGACGATAAGCGTGTCGGTGAGCAGGCGCATAAGCCCCATGCTTTTGCCACGCCACGCGAGTAAAAACAGTCCTGTCCACAGGAAGGGCTGTTCGCTCATCCAAAACCAGTCGGCCACTGAGGGCATTGAGACCGGGCCACTGCGCCGTAAAAAGGCGTAGATAATGCAGCCGATGACATAAAGCCCGCAAGCGACGGTAATTGACCCCCAGCCAATGCGTGTGCGCGTTATCCAACTTTCCCCGGCGTGCTTCAAGGCGGCGATGCACGCCCCCATGCTCGCGGCGCCGCACAAAGCTAACAGCAAAAAGGCTCCGATGGGCGCCCCTTTGCCGCGAGATTGCCACAGCATAACCGCCGACATCACTATGCCTAGAAAACCCACTATGCCGCCAAAAAGTAACAGGGTGGTGGGATTTTCAGGGGCTGTTGGCTCGGCGGGAGCTGCGGGGATATTTTCTTGAGATACCGGCAAGACAAAACCGGAATTAGAGGAAATTTCGCGTGCTGTCACGACTGACTGTACTCCAAGAGGATTCGTCGCCACGACATCGGCGCGCGAGGCATTCTCCCCGCTGCCCGCAAAGACTGTGGGGGAGGAATGGTCCGATTCGGGAGTCCCGAACACCGAAAAATTCAGGTTCATCTTTCAATACGAAAACATGAGCGGAGGCCCATTTTCTCGTGACAAGCTCCTAAACCATCGTTTCCAGCGGAGACGATGCGCTTCTACTTGCCAGAATACGTTTCCCTCATGCAACGTTTTCGCAAGCTGACTAGAGTCCTCTCAACAAAACGCCCCCCTGTCACACTAATTCCCGATGCTACGCGGTTTGTTTTCGAGATTGGGCGGCCTGGGTGGACGCAAGTTAGACGAAGAATTTTTGGAAGAACTGGAAGAGGGGCTTATTTTGTCCGATGTGTCGGTTCAAACCTCGACCAGCCTCATCAGCGATTTGCGCGATGCTGCGCGGCGCGGCGAGGCCCGCGACGATGCAACTGCACGCGATTGGCTCAAGCGCCGTGTCGTCGAAGTGCTCGGAGTCGAAACCGAGCCTCTGCGCTTCAACCCATCAGGATTATCAGTGTGGTTGTTCATTGGTGTCAACGGCGTTGGCAAAACCACCTCCATTGGCAAACTCGCGCACCGACTGGTCGAAGAAGGTCACAAGCCACTGCTGGCCGCAGGTGATACCTTCCGTGCTGCCGCCAGCGAACAGCTCGCCGAGTGGGCGCGCCGCGCCGATGTGCCCATCGTTGCTGGCCAGCAGGGCGCCGACCCCGCAGCTGTTGTATTCGATGCGCTTCAGGCTGCCAAAAGCCGTGGGCGCGATGTCGTTCTGGTCGATACCGCCGGACGCTTGCACAACAAATCGAACCTGATGAACGAGTTGGCAAAAATCACTCGCATCATTGAGCGCGAAGTCGGTCATCCACCTGATGAGTCGCTCCTCGTCATCGACGCGACCACTGGGCAGAACGGTTTGCACCAGGCACACGCCTTCGCCGGAACCGCACCGCTCACTGGCCTCATTCTCACCAAATGGGATGGCACCGCCAAAGGCGGCATCGTGCTGACGGTGACAAAAGAAACCGGTGTTCCGGTCAAATTGCTCGGTGTCGGCGAAAAAGCCGATGAAATCTGCGACTTCGATGCGAAAGAGTGGACGGAAACGATGTTTTCCTAACGCCCCGAACCGATGCCAAAAGTCATACTGCCCCCGATAAGTTGCTGTTGGTCTTCGGGGGTATAGGCCGAGGCACTGGCAGCCGAGTAGGGCACACCGCATCGTTCGCCGACCTCGCGCGCAATCACGATCAGTTCCTCCCATTCGGGGAAGCACTCCCATGCCGGGCCTTCCCCGCTACGCGGCGCATCGTACAACAACACCGCGCGCAGAGTTTCGCCGTCGCTGGCCACAAGGCACTCGCGCATCGAGTATTTTTCGCACGGATTATGGCGGGCGAGCGAATTTTTTAACTCCTCCTCGACACAGTCCCAATCTGTTTCGGGCGCTGGCTCCATCAGATATTGCAGCAGCGACTGCGCGCCAGGGCCGCTGCGCGCATATTGGGGGTTATATCCATCGCCGCCCGCGTTCACGCTCCAGTGCTGAAGTTCCAACTGCGAATCGCGCAGCAGTTCCACCAACAGGATGGTATCTTCGGCGCCCTGTGCCCCCCAGCCGTGTTCGACTTCCAGCGCCGTACCGTTCAAAGTCACGAAGACGAATCCGCCCTCCGAATTGTATTCTTTGCCCCATACCACCGCCTCGCTAGTCACTGCGACTTGCTCTGAAAATTCGTCCTCATCGTTTTGCTCCTCAACATCGAACTCTTCGGGAAGTAATTCAACCAGTCGCCGATGTAAATAGGGCGCATTTTCGGGCGCGAACCGACATCTCAAATAAAAGTGCGGACCCCATCCGCCCCGCTCCATCTCCCAATACCACGGCTTCATGTTTTCAATGCTGCTTATTGCAAGTGCGCTACCGCATTTTCTCCCTCACACAAGCCACTAGTGCCTGTTGCACAGCAGAAGGCCAGCCTGCAAGCCCTGGAACATCATTCGACTCCAGACATTTCCACTCCCCATCAGGTGTTTCAATCCAGTCCACGCCCAACATATCGGCCTTCAAATGATTGGCGATTCGCCGTGTATAGTGGGCAATTTCTTCCGGTGGTTCGATGAGTTGGACGCGCGCCTCGCCGCGATTAACTTTCCACTCGCCCGATTGTCGCTCCATTGCCCACAGACGTTCGCCCACGGTCAATATCCGCACATCTCGCCTGTATCCGATGTACGGCTCTACAGTCGAGTAATCGTTCGTTGTCAGGGCCAGATCGCGCGCATCCAACCACGCCTCGCGGCTTTGGAGGCGCGCTTTTCCAATGCCACCATGCCAGTTGCCCACTTTCAACACACAGGGCAGTTCGGGTTCGAGCGCTTCCAGTGTCCCTTCTCCCAGAGCCGCCCTAAAGGGAATTAATGGCACTCCCGCTTCGCGCAACTCCGCCAGCATCGAAAGCCGCTCGAATCCGCGCAATAACGTCGCTGCCGGGTTTAAACACGGCAGGCCCGCCAATCGAATCAACTCCAACGCATGGCGATGCTCCGCTAACGGACGAATCGCCCCAACACGCCACAGCACCGCGTCCACGCGCACTGCGCCCGCCGCGTCCAAAAACCATAGCGATTGGTCATCCCCTAAAATCCAACGTGCGTTTTGGAGGCGCCGCGCCACGACGCGCAGTTCGGGGAAATCGGAGGCAAAATCAACAGCACCTCCAATGATAAGCAGGGTTTTCATGGTGTAGCACCATCGCGCAAATTTTCGGCAATGAGGCGGGAATTGAAGAAATGCACGCCGCCATTTTAGCGTACTACCTCCAAATTGCTACCCTTTTCAGTGAATGACCGAAACGCAGTCTCAAAAGCTCGGTTTTAAAAATAAGCCGCTCGTCGAACAACTCAAGCTTGTCGCCTTGTTCGCTCTTATCGCGGCCCTGGTTTATTTTTCTCGACCAACGACCACTTTATTTGCGGCGGGGGCCGTCGCGACCTTGATTGGTATTCTCGTCCGTGTATGGGCGGCAGGGCACCTTACCCGCGACCAACGCCTCGCGGTTTCCGGCCCCTACGCCCACACGCGCAACCCCTTCTATCTAGGGCGTCTGTTTGTGTTAGTGGGTTTTGCCCTCATGTCGGGGCTGCAAAACCTCTTCGTATGGGCGATTTTCGCGCTTGGAATCGGCTTCTTTTTCTTCGGCTACATGCCGCGTAAAGAGCGGCGTGAAGGAGGGCGACTTGAACAACTGTTTGGCGATCAGTTCCGCCAGTACCGGAAAAACGTTCCCTCGCTGTTCCCACGCCCGACAGCTTACCGCGACCCTTTTACCACCGAAAAGCGCCCTTGGAATCGCGAGTTGTTCTTCGGTGGCGATGGCAACTTTTCCGGCAATAAAGAATTGCCAACCGCACTCGCCACACTATTGTTAATTGCGCTCTTTTTCGCACGCCTCGTCACACTGAATCCTTAACTCATGGCAACGCCTACTTCCGACGAACTGCAGCACGAAGACGACCTGCTCGCCGACCTGAGCGAAGATGACCCCAACTCTGATCCACCTGCTCTGCCCATCATTGATGATTTCGGCGAGCCGCTTGATAAGTTGATTCCGCTTCCCATCCGCGACAACCTTGAACCACTCGTCGATGTGTTCGAGGTTTGCCCCGAACTGCGCTGGATGGAAGACAGCCCACGCTTCGATTTCCCGCGCTATGGCATCGGGCGCCTCACGCTTGCCAACCAACTCGCGCACGCTCAGTCGCTGTTGCCCAAAGGTTTGTACCTGCAAATCGTCGGCGTCTTCCGCCCCTTCGCCACCCAGAAGGCGATGTATGACATCGTCAAGGAAGAAACCCGCAAAAAGCACCCGCATTGGAGCGAGGAGTTTTTGACGCAGTACATCAACGTCTTCTCCGCGCCTCCCATCTGGGATACCCCGCCACCACACACAACAGGCGGCGCCGTTGACCTCGGCATCGTCCACGAAGACGGCACGCGCCTCGATTTCGTCTCGCCCTACGAAATGGGTTGGGATAGCGCCCCGATGCGTATTCCCGGCTTGAGTGCCGAAGCCCGCCGCAACCGCCTGTTGCTCTCCGATGTGCTGACGGCCTCTGGCCTCACCAACTTCCCCGGCGAGTGGTGGCACTGGAGCTACGGCGAACCCGGCTGGGCACTGCGCGGCGGACACCCCTTCGCCCTGTACGGCGCCGTCCCCGACGACCAAATCCCCGACTGGACGCCGCCCCCACTCAGCCAATTCTCCGAAACGATGGTTTAAAGCCGCCTAAGCGCCATGCCTCTCCCCGACCTCTGCATCGCGCCGCACGAAGCGGGCGAACTCGCCTCCGGCGAGCCGCTTTGTGCGCCCGCGATGTTCCAATTTAGGATGTGGCAAAACTGGCGTTTGCAAACCTACACCGTGCGCGAGGTCGAGGCGCAAAACAAGCTGACATGCTTCGCGATACAAAATCGCAGACCCAACTCGCCGACGCTGTTTTCTGTCCCCGGATTGCCCCAACACGACCAGAGCGGTGGTAACTCCACGAAGGATAATGCTGATGATGCACGTTGGATCAAGCGAAATTTCCATCAAATCCATTGGCGGCGACTGATTTATTTCGATGATGAACTAAAATTGAACGCTCAAGCCGAGAACTGGAAGTTCTGTTTGGAGTACCTTAAACCACTCGGCCCTTTCTGGAGGAGAGGAAAGCGTGAGTTATACGGGACAACGGGATTCAAATTCAGCGATTCAAGTTGGCACTTTACAACTCCATCAAGTCAGTTAGAAAGCCTGATTAGGCGCGAACTTTCCAACCCCGATTCCGATTGCGCCTTCGCTCTACGCTGGACACAACTCAGCGAGCAGGAAAGAAGTGAGTTGAACTTCCCCGTCCAAAACGGCACACGCGAACTCTGCGACCTTTTGCTCAATTCGATAATTTGGAGCGACCCACAACTCGACCATGCCTTAGAGTGGGAATGGAGCATCGGTTTGGAAACCAAAGCGCGCTTACAGGCTGGATTTTGGAGTTCCAAAGAAACCGACCTAGAAAATCAAAACGTATCCCACCCCTTAAGTCACCGTCAAGCTCGTTTGCTGGAATTGGTCGTTCACCACTGCGGCCTCCAAATCTGCGAGTCCGTCGGCAAATACACCCCCATTTCCAACTGGCGCGACTACGGCGATGGCGATTACCTGAGCATGAAAGTCTCCATCCCCACTCAACACGAACGCCTTGAAGCCCGTTTACGTCTGCGTGATTGGTTGCAAGATAAAGTTGCTCCCGAAGAAATACCTTTTCTGCTAGGAGAATCCGCATAATGTGGCACGAATTTGAGCGTGAGTTGGAACAGCATGAGGCCGCTGGGCGCAAGCGAACTTTGCGCCTTTTGCCCGAAAAGACTCTGGATATAGCCTCGAACGATTATCTCGGTTTGGCTCGTCACCCTGAAGTCGTCAGTGCCGCTCAAGAGGCGGCTCAGCAGTTCGGTGCCGGGGCGCGTGCTTCGCGCCTCGTTTCGGGGCATTTTTCTTTGGCTCAGGAACTGGAAAACGAATTGGCGCGCTTTAAGGGCAGCGAAGCGTCGCTGGTTTTTTCCAGTGGATTCGCGACCAATGTCGGCATTCTCAGCGCGCTTTCCAACGACTCGACCACGCTGTTTTGCCACAAGCGCAATCATGCCTCGCTCATAGACGGTTGCCGACTTGCTGAAGCCAAGGGCGCGACCACGCGCTACTTCGAGTCAACCGACAAACTGCGCGCCTTACTCCAAAACTCGACGGCTTCGCGCAAAATCGTCTTGGCCGATGGTGTGTTTTCGATGGATGGCGACTTGCTGCCGCTGCCCGAAGTGTTGGCGCTTTGCGACGAGTTCGACGCTTTATTGATGATCGACGACGCGCATGGCACAGGCACACTTGGTGGCACTGGGCGCGGCATCGAGGAGCATCTCGGGATTCATTCCGAGCGCATCTTAACCGTTGGCACTCTCTCCAAGGCTCTCGGCTCGCAGGGCGGCTTCGTTTGCGGCCCGCGCGTCGCTATCGACCATTTCCTTGCTGCTGCGCCTTCGTTTATATATTCAACGGGCCTTAACCCCCCGGCAGTGGGGGCGGCTCTGGCCGCGCTGCATGTGTTGCAACGCGAACCCCAGCGAGTCGCCCGTTGCCGTTACAACGCGCGGCAGTTGGCAAGTGGGTTAGTCGAATTGGGCTTCGACGCGCGCTTTTCGGGTACTCCGATTGTGCCCGTTATCGTCGGTGGCGATCACGCCGCCCTCGATTTATCGGCGTGTCTTGAAGAGCAGGGGATTTGGTGCCCTGCCATTCGCCCGCCTACTGTGCCGCGCGGAACAGCGCGTTTGCGCCTGACTGCGTGCAGCGAGTGGACGGCGGACGAAATCGACCAAATTCTCTTCCGTTTCGCTTCCGTGAAAAAATCCTGTGACTCTGGTGAGAGATGAGGTATATTGCGTCGTGTTATGAAAAAATTCGCCTTGTTGGCGCTCACCCTGACAGGTTGTGGACTCGGAGTTAGCCTTTACACGCCCGTTGCACAGGCCAAACCTGCCACTCTCAAAATCAAGAGCATGGTAATGGCGCGTGGCTACAACGGCAATGCTGTTGGCGTCACTAAGGTCTTCAAGCCCACCGACAAAAAAATTCATTGCGTTGTCGAACTCAACCGTATCGCGACCGTAACGGCCAAAGGTGCCTGGTACGCTGTCGATGCGGCGGGAATGCATAACTTCAAAATCGTTGAGGCTTCGTTGCCAAAGCAACTGGCGAGCCAACTCCACTTCAATGCTTCGCTTCCTCGCCCCTGGCCAACCGGAAAATACCGCGTCGATGTCTATGTCAATGGCAAAATGATGCAGTCGATGCCTTACACCATCGCGAAATAATCGAAAGCCAAGTAGCCCGGAAGAATGTCTTCGCAGTAGGCGCATCTTCCGGGCTTTTGCTTGTCTGCTTTCCACTGCCTGACTGCTTATAATTCCCTCAACTAGGTTGGCGCGCTAAAATCTTCGCGTTATGCCGGTTTATCTCCCGACCTCCATCGTCGGAAATACGCGCAACCTCGTCACGCTGGGTCATTCCGGCGAAGTGATGGCGTGGTTCTATCCTCACAAAGACGCCTTCCAGCACATCACGGCCTGTTTGCCGTGCGTTTACTTTGGTCACGGCCAGCAGGGGCAACTCCACTTCACCTTCGAATCGGCCTTCGAGCGCCAGCAAAATTATGTTGGCGACTCGAACGTTCTCCAGACCACGCTTAAAAGCGGCAATGTGGAAATCGAGTTTCAGGATGTCATGCCCGATAACTGGCCTTTGCTCGTGCGCCGCATCCGTGTTTCTAACATCGGTCACGATCATTGGAACGGTGGCATCTATCACCTCGGCGATTGGAAATTGGGTGGGCACCGTGAGGGCAACGGCGTCCGCTTCGATAACAGCGACAGAACCCTCATCCAAAACCACCGCGAGTTCGCTCTCGCCGTTGGTGGCGATGCCCTCGATTCCCACCATCTCGGCAAAGCGGGCGCGAACTGGAACAACAACGCTCGCTACGCCCTCGAACGCGGCGTGTTGGCCTCCAACGATCTCGAAATTGGCGATGTCAACTTCGCCGCCGGATTCTACGTCGATTTAGCCCCCGGCCAGTCGGTCGAGCGCACTTTGTACTTCGCCCTTGGCCAAAGCGAAAGCGAGGCAAAAAATGTCCTCGGTGTTGGCAAAACGCGCGGTTTCGAGTGGTTCAAAAACGAGCGTATTCGCCTCGATAGCGAGTTCCTCGAACGCGGCTTGACTACTATTCAGCAAGGCGGAGCGCCTCTTGATGAAAAACTATTGGCCGCTTTCAAGCGTTCGTTGTTGGCCCTGCCACTGCTGAATGGCGAAGAGGGCGCCGCCGTTGCTGCTCCTGAATTTGACCCCGAATTTATCTCTTGCGGCGGCTATGGCTACCATTGGCCGCGTGATGGAGGCGAGTACGTGTCGGGCCTGATTGATGCGGGCTACCCCGAATTTGCACAAGGCTTCTTTAATTGGTGTGCGCGCCATCAGGATATGCGTGGCCTGTGGCACCAACGCTACCACCTTAACGGCGAAAGCGCGCCCAACTGGTGCTTGCCGCCCGAAGCTCTGCAAGTCGATGAAGTTGGCGCCGTTGGCTGGGCCTTCGGCAAAACAGTCGGCGCCGTCAGCGATTTCAAAGTCACTCCCCAGCATCGCCGAATGCTCAAGAGCGCCAGCGATTACCTCGTGTCGCGTCTTGATGAGCAAACCGGAGTTCACCGCAACGCCTTCGATACCTGGGAAACCTTCATCGGCTCCTTCACTTATTCTAACGCTGCTATCTACGCTCATTTAGTCACGGCTGGAAAGGTGTGCCGCAGCAAGGAGTACACCGCTGCCGCTGCGCGCGTTAAAGCTGGCGTTCTTGCCCACTTCGTGCGCGAAACCAACGGCGTTCGCCATCTGGTGCGCGGTTTCAAGGGCGATGGCTCGCCCGACGAGGTCATCGACTCGGCCAACCTGGGCGCTATCGAACCGTTCGGCTTGCTCGATCTGAGCGTTGACGATGAACTCGATATTGCCCTTGGCACGCTGCAAATCATCACCGAGCGTCTGGAAGTCGATTGGCAAGGCTCACGCGCCATTCGCCGCTTCGAGGGCGATGAATACGTCGGTGGCGTGCCCGCTTGCGTCAACACGCTGTGGATGGCGCGTTGCTGCCTGCATGTCGCCACCGAACTGATACGTCGTGGACGCACCGACGAAGCAACAGTGCTTACCAACCGCGCCGAGGGCTTCTTGAAAGTGGTCCTTACCCGCGCCACCGCGACGGGACTTTTGCCCGAACTGATGCAGGGGCCGGACGGTCAAACCTTCTGGGCCGCGCCGCACGGTTGGGCGATGTCGAGCTTTGTTTCAGGTGTGCTGAAGTTGGCCAAACTGAAGTAACCCAATTTGCACAGTGTTTGTCCTTTCCCCGACCGAAACAGTCGGGGAAAGGAGTTTTTAACTGCTATGGATCTACCCTCGTTTCTGGAAATTTCGCCCGACTTGTGGACGAGTGGACAGCCAATCCCTTCCGACTGGCCGCTGCTGGCGCGCAACGGCGTTGAAGTAGTAATCAACTTGGCCGCCCCCAGTTCAAGCAACTTCGACGAGGATGAAATGGGCCGCGTTCTCGAAGCCGGAATGCAATTCGTGGCCGTCCCCGTCGTGTGGACTGCCCCCAAATTAGAGGACTATACCATGTTCGCCGCAGTCCTGAATGCCTGTAAAGGTCGCCGCGTTCTAGTCCACTGTGCCCTCAATATGCGCGTCTCGTCCTTCGTGTTCCTTTATCGCATCCTCGAACTCGGCGAGTCCGAAGTCACCGCCCGCCGCGACCTCGAAAAGATTTGGTCGCCCGACGCCATCTGGACTGCCTTCATCAATCAACTCCTGAACCAGTCTCGCTCCTAAACGTTGTAATGATATTGTGAGTGAACTTCTCTCCCGAAATTTTCAGCGAATTTTGGTGTTCATTGTCGTATTGTTTGTGGGCTATGTGTCCTACTACTATTTCACACGTCTCCCCTTCGATTCGGCTCAGTGGAAAGCATCGGGAAATTACGAAAATCTTTCTGTGCGAAATCGGATGTGTTCTGATTTGCTCCGTAATGACCGACTGATAGGACTTAACCATACCCAGGTTATTGTGCTCTTAGGCAAACCGGACCAATATCATTTGGACTATTGGACGATGGGATATATGGTGGGCTATGACATGATTGACCCCGTGTATGTGGGGCTTACCGCCTTCTTTCATCCTCACTGGGCTGATACTGAAGCCATAGACATAAGACAAAAGTATGAAAATGGTCCTGCGTAGGAAATTTTTTATGTACTTTAAAACGTATAAAACGGTCTGGATTTTAGCTGCCTTTTTCTGTCACGTAGCAGGGCAAAGCGTTTACGGGCAAGATTTTTCCACTTTCGGCTTGACCGAAAGTCCTGTAGCACTCAGCATGGAGACCAACAAGTTGTCCTATGTTGTAGGTGAACCCGTTATTGTCTCCTTGGCTCTCACGAATAAGGGAAACCAGCCTGTCAATGCCCGTTGGTTTCGTTTGCCACAAAGCTTAAATTTCCGAATCCGCTCGGAAGATGGTCGTCGTATTTTCGCGCGCACTGAGACGCCTGAAGGGACTGTTACAATCGGCTTATCGACTTTATCCTCCAAAGAAACATTGACCACCGATTTTGACATTGTTATCGGCGATATTATTAATGTCTCCGATCAGTTTCCGAGAACTGATGGCATCGTCTCCACCAACATTAAGGATGTTACACGCTACCGATTAGCCCCCGGTCGATATACCATTGTGGCAGTTCAGGGTTATGCTCTTAATGGGATAAACACCACGGCCACGGCCACGGCTTCTTTTGAAGTTCAGGCTCCGAATGAAAGAGAAAAGGCAGCCCTTCAACTGTGGATGCAGCGCTACCTTAGACCAATCGACGATGTGGCCAAAAAACGCTATATCGGTGCTGAATACGAAACATATAAGCAGGCTATCTTCGCCTGGTGGAATGAAGCCAAAGCTGATTTCCAGAAACTCAACAGGGAGTATCCAGAAACGCCTTACGCACCGTACGCGCTCTACTACTCTGGACGCCTAGCTCAGACACAAGAAAATTGGGCTGAGGCAATCAGTTCTTATGAGCAAGTGCTGAAAGACTATCCGAAATTCGCTTTACAGGTAGATCTATTGTACTGCCTTGCCGATTGCTACATTCATGCAGGGCAAAAAATTAAAGCTCAGCAAAATTTGGACTTGCTTAAACAACGGTTTCCAAGCCATTTCGTTCTCCCGACTGTCGAGTATTTTCGCCCTACAGATCGCCTGGATGACCTCCAACAGCGTATCAAAGGTAATTGAATTTGGTGATAGCAAAATATAATAATCTCGCCGCATAGGAACGGTGTTATATTGGTGGGGTTTGGGCACTTCTTTGAGTGTGATTCCACGCTCTGTTGTGGCTCTACAGGGTGTGATACGATGAACTACATGTTTACGGAAGTCGTCGGATATGTTCGTTGCGGTAGGGCTGATGTGGTTCGTAACGGCAAGACCCTCAATGGCAAGCAGCGGTTGAAGTGCAAGTATTGTGGGCGTGCCTCACGCAAACCGCGTCAGGGGCCACGATACAGCGAAGATGTAAAAGAATCATCATTTGGGTAGTGAGCGAGTGAGGTAGGGTGATCCCAGATAACTGAATACAAAATAGAGTGGAATTTGGTGGGCAGGGGAGGCGACGCTTTATGGCGCGGGAGAAGATCCATCGGATGGACTAAGGTTATTCTACCCGAATCGCTTATTACCCAAGTTTGAGGTCGCCCGTTTTTCTATTCTCTCTTTTTATCTTTCACTTCGCTAAGTCGTGAATTGCATGGATGCCCATGCGGATTTTTATTAGGTGGCATGAAAACCGACGCCGGTGGCGCCTCCCCGTTTGCACCTGCACCGCCCCCCAGATAAGGCGCTACCTCGCAAAAATAAGCGGCCCGCTACTTGATCGAATCGACATTCACATCGAAGTCCCGCGCTTATCTTCGGACTAACTAATGAACAAACGGACGGGAGAAAGCAGCGCCACTATGCGCCGCCGAGTCATGCGCGCCAGAGAAAAGCAACTGGCACGCATGGGCACCTGCAACGGACACATGAAAGCCAGAGAACTGCGCGAACACTGCGACATGGATAGTTCCACCAAAGAATTACTCAAAGCCGCCATTGCCCAGTTCAATCTCAGCGGGCGCGGCTACGACCGAATACTCAAAGTCTCGCGAACGATAGCTGATCTGGAAGGGGAAGAGAAGATCGAGATGCACCACGTCGCCGAAGCGATCAACTATCGCGTGTTCGATAGAAAGTTGTTCGGGTGAGCGAAGTTAAAGAGAGGGACAAAGAAGAAGCTCTGAACGTTTTTGCGTGCTGATGTGGCCGCCACATCCTTAAAGAGGCAGGAAAATACCGTCGAGAGCCGAAAGACCTGTCCACCATCTTGAACGAAGATGTACGGCCTTTAGCCTAGCGTCATCAGAATGAACGACTCCAAACTGCAACCCCTCATGGAACCCCCCGAAAGAACTCGTCCTCCAATATATCGAGCATATTACCTGCGCGTTTGCAGGTGTCTCTCTTCATCAAACGCGCCTTCTGGATAATCTGGATTCGGATGAAGAAATGACCGAGGCCCGAGCTAAAGATGTTGATGGGGATTGGCGCGAGGTATCTGACGGCATGGTGGACGCGTGGTTTCGCAACTGCGGACTCACCTAATCGGAAGTGCTTTAAAGTTTGATAGGAGAAAGCGCGTCTCTGAGTGCGGCATCAAAGCCTTTGGTTAGGATGGGGAAGCTAACTTCGCAGTAACGGGCGACCTCGCATTTTCTGGCGCGTCACTTCACACTCAATATCACCGCACTAGACAATGCCGCTCTCCTTCGTACATACCGCCGACTGGCATCTGGGCCACACCTTTTGGCGCATTGGTCGCAACGCGACCCAATCGGCGCAGTGGCGCTTCGATGCCGTGCGGCGCATCTGGCAACTCGCCGCCGATGAAAAAGCCGCCTTTATTGTTGTCGCGGGCGATGTTTTCGATACCGATACCCCCTCCGAAAGCGTGCGTCGCCAAACCATCGAGCTGCTCGCCGACGCCCCCGCGCCCGTCTATCTCATCTCCGGTAACCACGACCCCGCCGCTGAGGGCAGCGTGTGGTTTCACCCTGACTTCTCCGACCAACTCAGGAAACTCCCCAACGTCCACCCCACGCTCGAAAGCACTCCCGTCGAAGCCGAGGGCGACTGCTTGCTGTTCCCTTGTCCCGTCACCCGTAAATATGCCCGCGCCGATGCTACCGAGTGGATACCGCGCGGGCAGCGCGGCGAACGCTTCCGTGTTGGTTTGGCTCATGGTGGTTGGCGAGGCTACTTCGGCGGCGATGAAGGCGACCTGAACTGTATCGCCAGCGATTGCGCCGGACGCGCGGGCCTCGACTATCTAGCGCTTGGCGACTACCACGGCTTCACACCCGCCGACCATGCCGCCGCCAAAGCCCGTTCGTTCTATGCCGGAACCCCCGAACTCACCTCGCGCGATTCGGTGCGCGCCGGGCACGCGCTTCTCGTCTCGCTCGAAAACCCCGGCGATGCCCCACAGGTCACGCCTCATAAAGTTGGCAAAATCGCCCTGCACGATGCCGGAGCGCGTCGCCTCATCAGCGGCGACGAACTTGATGCCCTGCGCGAAGAGCTTTCTAAAATCGAAGCTCCCGCCGAAACCATTCTCAAACTCAAACTCGAAGGACAGGTCACACCGCCACTGCAAAAAGCCGCTCAATCCCTCGCCGCTACACTGCGCGACGAATGGCTCGGCGCCGATGTCGATCTCAGCCGCTTGCGCGTGTTGCCCTCCAAATCCGATTTCGAACCCCTGAAGCTCGAACCGCTCGAAGACGCCGTTCTCGACCTGCTACAAGCCCCTCTACAAGCCTCCGAACTTTCCAATGGCAAAGATGCCTTCCGTCTCAGCGATTGGAGCGGCGACGATGCCGCCCGTGCCGAAGCCATGGCCCTCTACTTCCGTGTTTTGGGTGGTTAGGCGCTCAGCCTCGCGGCGCCGTCTCGCGAATTGGGCGTAGTGCCAGTGTGCCCATCAGGAACCAGCACAGTGCCAACAACATCAGCGCGCGATAGCCCATTCCTGCTGCTAGAGAGCGGTTCAAAAGCGCCGCGATTGGCCCCGCTACCAGTGGGGCAATCACCTGTGAAATCGTATCGGAAAGCCCCCATACGCCCATATATTTGGCGGGTTCGTGTGCGGGCAAGAGTCCTGTTGCCAGCGCCCAGTCAACAGCGGCGAAGGCTCCAAAACCGACACCGAAAATAGCTGCCGCGATGTAGGCCAACACCAAATTATTCGCTAATGCGAAGCACAGGCCAGCGGCCATGCAAATGACGTTGGCACCATACAGTACTTTCTTGCGCCCAATGCGCTTCGATAGCGCGCCCGATGGTAACGTTCCCAACAGCCCTGCCACCGTCGAAATAATCAGGAAGTTCTGCACCACTCCCAGCGATGCCTCTGGGGCAAAACCCAGCGTGTCGCGAATGTAATACAGCAGGAAATTGGACACCGTGTAAATGCCCATCATGATGCCAAAGCGCGACACCACCAGCCAACGGAAATCGGGGTAGGGTTTCAGCGGCACTCGGAAAATATCCAGCACCCGTTCGCTCAGCGAAACCGAGGCGGCGCCGTTGTCTTTCAAAGGCCGCTCGCGCACCAGCCACAGCGTTGCCAGCATCACTGCCAGCAACACGAAGCCAAACGTCGCCATCAGGTTGACGAAATTTCTCTGGCTTTGCACGGCGTTGAGCGCGACAATTTCCGGTGAATTGATAGCGCTTGGGTTAATGCCATGTCCCAGCAAAATCACCGCGACCAGTGGCCCGCCGATACGCCCGATGATGCCTGCCACGCCAATCCACGAACTGGCCGTACCATGATCTTCTGAGCGAATCAGGTCGTGCATCAGCGCGTTATACGGCCCAATCGCCACATTCAACGTCAACTGCAGCAGTCCATACACCAATACAAGTGCCGCCAGAGTCCGGCTTTGCGACAGCACCAACAGCGGCGCCATCGCTAGCAAAGTACCCCACATCAGAAAAGGCCGTCGGCGCCCAAAGCGTGACCGTGACCCATCCGACAACGCGCCGAAAACAATTTGAGATACGCCCGCCACTGCTGCGCCCGAAGCTGTGAGGATGGTGAGCGCCGCATCTTTGCCCGTGCTGCCAAACAGCGATTCTATGCGGGCGGGGAGGGCCAGAGTAAGTAGCGCCCCCCAGAAAAACGACAGCGCCAACCAGAACAGCGATACCCCCAGATAATCGCGCACCGTCGCGGGCGGCAACAGTGCTGCGTCACCTTCCTGAGTAAGCGCTTGATTCGAAGGTGATGAGGATGTCTCGTTCATAAATACGGCCAGCCCCACAGTCTATTCAGAGCGCTTCGCTTAAAATCCCGACCGAACTTCCAATCGCAAATCCTGTCGCGATGTCTGATACACCACGCCGTAAGCGAACACCTTGTACGAGCGCATAATGCCGAAAGTCGCGTCCCGCACCTTCGATTGGTTCAGGTCGTAGCGGATGTCGAATGGCAACACATAGCGCGGTGTCAGTTCGACATCGAATGTCGTGCGCAACTCGCGCGGAATCTCGATGAGGTCGAAGCGAAACGGCGTTTGCCCACTCACTTCCGTCATACGCAGAGAAACCTCGCCCTTAACCCGCTTCAGCATTTTGCCTGCATAGCCCAACTCGACGCCCGTCGCGTCGTAGTGGGTATTGGACAGCGAGTAGCGCGAGGTCATCGCAAAAGCACGCAAGAATGGCCCTGCTTGCGGGTTAAGGCGTGTCGTGAACAACAAACGGCCCTGTATGCGGTTGCTCGATACGCTGCCAAACGGATTGGTGTTGCCACGCGCGCGTTCGGTGAAGTTGCCGTAGCCCGCGTCCACCGAGAATCCGGCGCGTCCCACGCGCGGAATCTCGAAAACGCCAAATGATGGCGAGCGGTAGGTGATTTCCGGCTTGCGGTCCAGTTCGATGGTGTTGGTTAACTGGGTTTGCACCACGTCCAAGCGCTGTGCCGACAGGCGTACATCGCCCCACGATTGCGAGGTCGTAAGGGTTGCGCCGCCGCGAAAACCCACTTTCTGCGATAGGCCCAAGTTTGCGTTCAGCGACAAATTGCGTGGGTCTTTCGCTAGTGCAATTCCAAACCGTCCCGCCACCAGAATGCCATCCGCCGAGTTGAATCCTATGCGCGGCGTGACGCTGAACTGCGAGTCGTTGTTACCCGTTCCATAGCGCAGCACAGCAGAAGGCAGCGGCACGATGCGTGTGTTCTTGAAGTACAGCCCCGCCCCTTTGGCGCTAATTGAAATGCGGTTGGCGTCCTTATCACGGCGTACTGTGATAAGTTTCGCCCTCAGGCTCATCGGCGGTGTCCCGTAGATTTTCAGCTCTTCGTCCGATAGCCCACCCGGTCGAATCACTGCCTGCCGAGCGCTGTATTTTTGCCCGTTGATTTCCAAGCGCTCTGCGCGAAAATCCACCTGAGCCGTCCGCAAAATTCCGTTATCCAGCGAGCCGATCTGCGTATTGAAGTCGTAGGTCAGGTTTTGGCCGAATACCGTCTCGGTCACGTTCTCGCGTCGCGAAAGTGGTAGCAACCGGTTCGAGCGCATTTCGCGACGCGAAACCTGAAGTTGACGTTCCAACTGCACCGAACCTGATGCCGTTACCGTCTTTGCGACCGTATCCAAACGCAATTGTGTCGCTTGCAGTTGGCCTAAACCGCTGCGAAAAATAACCGGATTGGTCTCGTCGCCCTCGGCTACGATGGTGCCACCTTCGTAGGCCACGCGCTTGGCCGTCAGCTGAGATGAGGGGGGTAATTCTGGAGTCGAATCCGGCGAAGTTGGTGGCGGTGTGTCCGTTGTCGGTTTGGGACGTGGTGTGGCGGTAGGGGCTGGAACGATGAGCGGGGGATTTCTGTTTTGCAACTCATCGCGCCCAGGAACCGCTTCAGGCGAGAAACCGACCTGTGCGTGGGCGACACCAGCGACCAGAAATGACGAACCAAGCAACAAACAAAACGGTGACGGGTAGGGCGACAATTTCACGATGGAGGTGCCCGGATAACCTCCAGGCGCGGCGCCCAGTTTAGGCTTACCGTCTCATCCGCCGTTCTTGCTCATTGCCGCGAAAAACCAAAAAGCGCGACTTTTCCTCAAAAGTCGCGCTTTTTGCCCTGTTTTCGACGTTTAAAAACTAAAGTTTAGGCCGCCCGCCACTCGCGAAGACTCCGACTGGGCCGAGAACAAACCTTGATACAGCAAGCTCAGTTTCAGGCGCTGTGTCAAGCCGAAGCCCAGCTTCAATTCCGTTTCGGTCGACTCGATAGCTGCGCGATCTTCAGGTTTTAAGCGCGCCATGTACGCCGCTACTGTCAGACGATCTTGCCATGCCGAAAGTCCGATGCCGCCGCCAATGCGTGTGCCACGTGCGCCTGTGTTGGTCGAAAGTTGTTCGACGTTCGTGCTGAGACGTAAGCCATTGAGCGGCGAAACTTCGAGTCCGCCACCAAACCCCGACGCTTCGCTGGCACCCTTGAACAAAGGCGAGGAAAGTGCGGGCGATGTGTCGCTTCCCAATCCCAGTTTGCGCTGCGAAGAAAGCGCGCTTACGCGCAACCACGAATTAACGTCAACGCCCAGCGCAAGTGCGCTTCCCGCGAACTGTGTCGCGTTCGACTGCACGCCCAGTGCGCCACTACGGGTGAACAGCGGGTCGTTAGCGTTGCGTTGTAATGCTAATAATGCTGCATCGATGCGCGTTCTGCCCAGCAATGGCAACTTCAAATCGCTGCCAACAGCATTACGCATGGTGCCAAGCGTCGCTGGTGATGGAGTCGAGATGAGTAACGAGGTTATCCCCGGTGCTGTATTTGTATTGCCGCCCGATTTTGAAGGGCGTACTGGCGCTGGATCAGGGAGTTGTGTTTTTGTGGGAGCTTCGATTTGGCGGGCACAGGCCACCAGCACGTCGTCCACATTAACGCCGAGTTGGCCCAGTTCCAACTTCAAGGCAAGCGTCAACTCACGTAGCGAGCGCCACCCCGAACGGCTTAAGGCCTCAGGTTTGCTATCGACGATGACAGCAACACGCGCGACTTGAAGGGCCGCCTCATAGCGGGTCAAATTGTTCGCTGGTTTGAGGGGCTTACCTTCGTTGAGAAGTATCAGCGTATCGAGCTGTCGATAGATTGGATTGCCCGCAGGGATGGGGGTAAAGGCATCAGCGCGCGCAATTTGAGGCGCGAATAAACTGCCGCACAAAGCGGCACCTATGGTGAGACGGGAAAGGGAAAACGGGCGCATCGCTTTCTTTCGATGGAATGCTTAAGACGCGCGGCAGGAAGTAGGGCAGCGATAGCGCGCTAGGGCTTTTATATCTTAACGTTCTTCTCCTGAGAACGTGGCCTCTGTTAAGGCCAAAAATTGAAAAACAGCGTTGAAAAAACACTTATTTTCCTTATGGTTTCTTTGAGTCCAGTTAATGCCGCTTTACAACCACTGCGAAGGGTTCCTCGCGTTGGCGTTTGGCCTCAATGCGTTTGCGTCGTATTTTTTTGATTGTCGATGTCAATGAGTCGGAAAGGACGTAGATCGCTGTGACGAAAATAAGCCCGCGCAGCAACATGAATATCAGCGGCCCCGGCATGAATATCATGTCGTTGAGCATGTTCATCCACGACGAGATACCCACAATGTGTTGGCTGGACATTGCCCATAAACAATAAAGCACGACATAGAATATGGCCGCGCCAATCAATGCTACGATGATCATGACGGTTAGGTAAGGCAGACAAAGCGAGTCGTGACAGGAACTAAACTTTGCAAAGTCTCGTTCAAGGGTATTTATCAATGTTTTGACCTTTAGCCCCTAAACGTCATTTGCTGTTTCTTATGTCGCAACCCATTTCGCTTTTACCACAACTGCCCGCCGAATTCTCACGCCGCGCCCCCCGTCTTTTGCCGCGTGTTGAGGGAGTGGCACGGCCAACATTCGCCCTCTATTCGCTCGGCTGTAAGGTTAACGCCGCCGATTCTCACCAAATCGCGCGTATGCTGGTGGCTCAGGGGTTTCGCCGTGTCGAATTCAAAGAAAGTGCCGACCTCTATGTCATTGACACCTGCACTGTCACCGCCGAGGCCGATAAGAAGTCGCGCAAAGCCGCTTCGCGCGCGCGCCGCAACAATCCCGATGCCGTCGTCGCCGTGACGGGTTGCGCCGCCACCAAAGATGCCGCCCAGTTCGAGCGCGCCGCCCCCGGCGCTCTGGTGCTATCCAACGCTCAAAAATTCGAGCTACCCGAACGCGCCCTCGAACGCTTGCAAAACCAGAAACAGTGGGCCAAAAACTACGAGGCTTTGCGCGCCGAAACCGGAAGCGAACCGATTCCGATGCCTTCCTATGTGCGCGCCGTCCTCAAAATTCAGGATGGTTGTGACCACAAATGCTCCTACTGCATCATTCCGCGCGTGCGCGGCGCCTCGGTTATTAAATCGAAGTCTCAACTGCTGCTCGAAGCCCGCGACCTCATCAGCGAAGGCGCTCGCGAAGTCGTCGTGACTGGTGTTTCGATGGGCGATTTTTCGATGGGGGTTAACCGCGTCAAAGGCTCGAAAAATGCAGCCCTCAACGAACTTCTGCGCTCGGTGACGTTGCTGCCCGAAGTGCTGCGCGTGCGAACCAGTTCGCTCGACCCCGCCGATGTTGACGAGGATTGGCTTCAAGCCGTTGCTTCGGGCGATGGCATCTGTCCCCACATCCATCTCGCCCTGCAAAGCGGCTCCAAATCGGTTCTTGCCCGTATGCGTCGCCGCTACACCCCCGAACTCTATTTGAAATGGGCTAGGCGCTGGCGCGAAATCAACCCCGATGCCGGCCTCACCACCGATGTCATCGTCGGCTTCCCCGGCGAAACCGAAGCCGAGTGGCAGGAATCGCTGGCTCTTTGCCGCGCCGCCGAGTTTTCGGCGATCCACGTCTTTCCCTATTCGCCGCGCGAAAATACCTTCGCTGCCGACCATCTCAAAGAACTGGGGGGCCTCGTTGCGCCCGATGTCCAAAAGCGCCGCGTCGCCGAACTCATCGCTCTGGCAAACGAACTGTCCGCCCGTTTTGCCTCCCGTTTCTTCGGGCGCGAGATCGAGATACTGGTCGAGTACATCCAGGACGGAGTTGCCGAAGGATTGCTAACGAACTACGTACGCGCCCGCGTGGAAGCTCCCAATGCCCGCATCGGTGATTTGCTGCGCTTTACGCCAACCCAATGGCAAGACGGCGTTTTGGTGCAGTAATAAGCGCCAATCTTCCCTTTTTATGTAATTGCTTCCACAAATTCCGACTCTTTTCGATGCTAGATGCTGCTTAAAGCGTCTGGCATCGCGCTTTTTGCCTAACTTTAGTGGCATAGCCCTCGTGTTTTAGGGGTTCCGTTGGCTTTAAGCGTTATACTTGTAACACCCTTGTAATCACCCCCTAATTTATCTGAGAATTTTCAGAAGGAAAAAAACGTGCTTCTAGGCACGGCGTCTTCACGGCAATCTTCTGTTCGTGATGCATCATCCGTAACGGGGAGCAAAGAGGACGTCCGCAATTATTCGAGATGCCGCTGGACACGTTCTGGTGGGGTTTTGGGAAAGGCTGGCGTGAGTCGGCGTGTAACGACATTACAGCTGTCAGTACGCGACTTGGATTTTCGCTTGTGGAGGTGTGAGGCAGATTTTCCATGGAGTAGTTGTCGTCGCGACAGGTTCTGAGATACATGATTACTTATCCCATTCCATTCAATAAAACCGCAACGAGTCGTTGCGAGTTTCAATACATGATGGAGGCCATCGAGAGAGGGCACGTGTCGGGTGATGGCCACTTCACGCAGCAATGTAATGTGTTCTTGGAGCAATTTCTTTCTGTCCCCAAGGTACTCCTCACCACTTCCTGCACCCACGCTCTGGAAATGTCCGCGCTTCTTCTCGACATCAAGCCGGGAGACGAGGTTATCGTGCCTACCTATACCTTCGTCTCGACGGCTAACGCCTTCGTGTTGCGTGGAGCTAAGCCTGTGTTCATCGACAGTCGCAAGGACACCCTCAACATGGACGAGCGAAAGTTGGAAGCGTTGGTAACCGAAAGAACTAAAGCCATCGTTCCGGTCCACTATGGCGGCATCGGCTGTGAAATGGATGCCATCATGGACATCGCGCAGCGTCATAACATCGCTGTCGTTGAAGATAACGCGCATGGCCTGTTCGGCAAATATCGCGGCAAGAATCTCGGCACCTTCGGTTGCATGGCCACCCAGAGCTTCCACGAGACGAAAAACATCTCTTGCGGCGAGGGCGGAGCTTTGATTGTCAACGACGAAACGCTGATTGATCGCGCCGAAATCCTGCGCGAAAAAGGCACCAACCGCAGCCGCTTCTTTCGTGGTTTAGTCGATAAGTACAGCTGGGTCGATGTTGGCTCAAGCTACCTTCCCTCCGACTTATTGGCCGCATTTCTCTTCGCCCAACTCGAACGCTCCGAACAAATTCAACACAAGCGCCAGCAAATCTGGGAGCGCTACTACAAAGAGTTGAGTGGCTGGGCCAAAGCCAACGGCGTCATTTTGCCAACTGTTCCTCCACACTGCGATCAGGCTTGGCATATGTTCTACATGGTCATGCCCTCGCTGAAACATCGTCAGGATTTAATCGCCCACCTCAAAAAGCACGGCATTTTGAGCGTCTTCCACTATCTCCCACTGCATCTCTCCGATGTCGGTCAACAGTTCGGTGGCAAGCCTGGTCAGTGTCCAGTTGCCGAAGATTACAGTGATCGCCTGATTCGCTTGCCCTTCTACAACTCTCTCAGCGACGAAGAACAGGAAAAAGTCATCGAGGCCATCTGCCAGTTCGACTTCACAAAGTACGCCTGAACCACAACTTATTAAATTCCTCCCGCTTTTTCTGTGCGCTTGAGAAAGCTAATAGCGAAAAGTCACCAACTAATCGCTTCCTCTTCGTCAGCCACGCTCGCGGACTTTCTACACTCCCCTTTGTGTCCGCTTCCCGTTTTTCCGATCAAATCATCCCCTCGCAAGCTGCGTTCGATGCGTTGGCGACGCGCGGCAACTTAGTTCCCGTCCGTCTGGAGTTGCTTGCCGACCTCGAAACCCCGGTTTCGGCCCTCGTCAAACTGCGCCGTGCTAACCCCGGTGCTCCATCCTTTTTGCTGGAGTCCGTCGAAGGTGGCGAGAACCTCGCCCGCTACTCCTTTCTGGGGGTAGGCTCGCGCGGCGAACTGAAAGTCAAAAATCGCCTTGCCTCTTTAACATTCGATGGTGACACAAAAGAGTGGCAATTGGAAGACGGCGAAGATCCCCTCTCGGTAATCGAGCGCGAAATGGCGCGCTTTCAGTTCGTGGACGCGGCCAATCTGCCACGCTTTTGCGGCGGCGCCGTTGGCTTTTTGGGCTGGGAGTTCGTGCGCTTTCTTGAAAAGCTCCCCGATGCCCCGCCCGATGATCGCGACATTCCCGACGCTCAGTTGCTCTTTTGCGACACCGTGTTGGTCTTCGATGCGGTTCGCCACACCATTACTATTTTCAACTGCGCCCACGTCGAAAATGGCGATACCGCCGCCGCTTACCAGCGCGCCGTAAGCGCCATCGAAACCACGGTCGAGGCCTTGTCACGAGAAATCGTGCCTTCGCTTCCGTTTCCCGTTCAGGAAATCGAAGAACCCGAACCCAAATCTAACTTCCCATCGCGCGCCGACTTCGAGAGTGCCGTCGAAAAGTGCATCGAATACATCCATGCGGGCGACTGCGTCCAAATTGTGCCCTCACAGCGCTTCGAGGTCGAGTTAACCGCCGACCCGCTTTCGGTCTACCGTGCGCTTCGCCACATTTCGCCCGCACCTTACATGGTTTTCCTCGATCTCGGCGACGTGCAGCTTCTGGCCGCCTCTCCCGAAATCCTCGTCACCGAAGATAAGGGCAGTGTGCTTACTCGTCCCCTCGCGGGCACTCGGCGGCGCGGCGCCACACCAGCAGAAGATGTCGCTCTCGAAGCCGAACTTTTGGCCGACCCCAAAGAAGTTGCCGAACACGTCATGCTCGTTGACCTCGCCCGCAACGACTTGGGGCGCGTCTGCGAATATGGCTCTGTCGCCGTCACCGACCTCATGTATGTCCAGCGCTTTTCCCACGTCATGCACATCACCAGTGATGTAAGAGGTAAATTGCGCCCCGACAAGACCTCTTATGACGTTTTGCGTGCCGCCTTCCCCGCTGGCACCCTCAGTGGTGCCCCCAAAGTGCGCGCCATGCAAATCATCGACTCCGTCGAACCCACGAGGCGTGGCCCCTACGGCGGTGCTATGGGCTACTTCGGTTGGAACGGCGACATGGATACCTGCATTACCTTGCGCACCATCGTCGTCAAAAACGGCAAGGCCTATGTTCAGGCTGGCGGCGGCGTCGTCGCCGACTCAAAACCCGCCGACGAATACGAGGAAACTCGCAACAAAGCCCGCGCCGCCCTACGCGCCATCGCCCTCGCCGAGCGTGAGGCAGGAAACAAAGGATGAACGCACAACTTAAACAAAGAATTGTTTCTGATGAAGAATTTTGGGCTCTAGTCGAATCGTCTAACGAGCGATTAGAGCACGTGGGGGGGCGCGTTTATGCGATGGCAGGGGGGGGCTACACACACTCACGCCTAATTCTTCGTTTGGGATCACTATTAGATGTGGCCTTGAGAAGAAAGAAGTGCAGACCATTAGGAAGTGAGTTTTTTGTCCAAATTGAGTCTTCTGGTGAAAAATTGCTACCAGATAACGTGGTTCATTGTGAGGAACCACGTTTTGGTTCCAATGGGCTAACTCTTCTCAATCCCATCGTTGTATTTGAAGTGCTCTCTCCTGCTACGGAACGCTATGACCGAGACGACAAATTCGATTTGTATGCACGTATCCCTTCGCTGAGCGATTATGTCCTCATTTCTCAAAATTTCGTCAGGGTCTCCCATTTTGCACGCCAAAAGGAAGGATGGTTGATGCGCGCGTTTGTGGGATTGGATGATGTTTTACATCTTCCCAATATAGAAGTCGAGATTTCGTTGCGTGAGCTGTATGACGACATGGATGTACCACTTCAATTCATTCTTTTCCCCCAGCCCGAATCCGGCCAAGACCCTCAGGAGAGTAGGTGAGTGCCATGCCGCGAACTGAAGAACTGCACTCAGACGATACAGAACGCTTCGCCGCTTCCTACACCCACGCGCGCCTTGTCGTGCGCCTGAATGCCCTGCTGGAAGCGGCTCTAAAGGCCAAAGAACACACAGCTCTCGGCAACACATTTCCCGTTCAAGTCGAAGCCACCGGGCAAAAATTGCTACCCGATAGTGTCGTCCATTCGGGCCAGCCCTGTTTGGCGCAGGATGGCTTCTCGCTTCTCAATCCCTCTGTTCTATTCGAGGTTCTCTCCCCCGAATCCGAGAATTTCGACCGGGGCGAAAAATTCGAGAGTTACGGGCAAATCGACACTCTGAACGATTATGTTCTCATCTCACAGGATACTGTACGAGTCACTCACTTTTCGCGTCAGAGCGCGGGCTGGGAGCAGCGCACCCTCTCTGAATTGGATGATAATGTGGCGCTGTCCCACATCGAGATCGAACTTTCGCTGCGTTCGTTGTACGAGGGGATAGATGTGTCCCCTCAAGTTGTCCCTGCCCCCCTTCCCGAAACGAAGCTTGAACCCAAAACCAATCCTATGAGTAAAACCCTATCTTTATTTGAAACCGAATCCGTGCTCGAATCACCCTCGCCGCGCGTAAAATCACTGGGCGATGCCCTCATTTGGTGCGACGGCGCCTGCTCAGGCAATCCCGGTCGTGGCGGTTGGGGGAGTATCATCGAGCAAAACGGCGTGCGCCGCGAACTCTCCGGTGGCGAACTCGAAACCACCAACAACAAAATGGAGCTGAGTGCAGTCATCGCCGCTCTCAAAGATGTCGCTCCCGGCACCAAAGTCAAAATCACCACCGACTCCGATTATGTCGTCAAAGGCGCTACTGTCTGGGTGAAAGGCTGGATTCGCAACGGTTGGAAAACTGCTTCCAAAGCTCCCGTCAAAAATCAGGAGTTGTGGCAGGAACTGCACGCCCTGCTCCAAATGCGTCCTCACTCGTTCCAGTGGGTCAAAGGCCACGCCGGGCACCCCGAAAACGAGCGCTGCGATGAACTGGCACGAGGGGCCATCGAGCAAATGAGAAAGAAAAAATAGCTGTTAGAGAGCCAAGCTTTTCTTTTCTCCTCTAGAGACAATTTTATGTCGCCACACCTCGAAGGGCTTAATCGCAAAAACGAAGAACGCTAGTGAGGTCACCATTGTAGCTAGGCCCGCTATGGGGCCTAACAACGATTCAGGCAGATGGTAGGATTGCAAAACAGTCGTCGTTAATTTAATGATGATAATGTGCGTTAAATAAATGGGGAAAGAGAGTTCCCCAATGAAACGGTCAATAGCATTTTTCCTGAAAACCGCAAAAGCGCACGCGACGGCTACTGCAAAGGAGAGGTAATACAAAACATAAAACGCGGCTCCTAAATGGTCGGACAACCATGTGCCCACTTGCAGATGTAGGTAAAACGCCCCCAACATCAAAATACAGCACAAAATGTACGACCACATGCCTTGGCAACTAGGGAGCCGCGTGCTTATTTTGTACTTGTCATACAGCCTCCAGCCAAGCATACCCGCCAGGAAAAAGGCCAGTTCAAAGGGGAAAAATCGGCTGTTCCATGGGTCTTGAGCGAATCCGGTAATTTGATAAAATGCAAGGCGCCCTACAACGCTCATCCCAAGTGTGAAAAGTAGAAACGCCGTTTTTGAGCGGTTGATGTAGGGCGCAATCAAGTAAAAAGTAAGTTCCAGGCTAACCGACCAACACTGAGGTAGCAGCAGATAATTTGAGAGCAAACCATCACCATGTACAGATGTGGGTGTCTGCGCAAAAGAAGCGAACACCACTATGTCCTGCAAGAAGATAGTCAGATTGGAAAGAGCCGCGAACGCAAAGCCAAATATGCTGTTGTTCTTGAGGGGATGGGATGTGTAGGGGGCGAGTTGCAACCAATCGTTGAATACGAATTTCGAGACAAAGCTAATAACCACTACAAACAGCAGAGCGATGATATAGGGAAAGTAAATCCTGAGGAAACGGCTCAAATAGAAGGATTTAGTCGATGAATACCCTTGTGACAGTACCATCGCCATATAAAACCCGGAGATGCTAAAGAAAAGTTCTACTGCCTCAGGCCCGCTGTGCATCTTCCAGGGAAGCAGGGATTTGGAGTGCCAGGCCAGCACAGAAAGAGCCAGATAAAGTCGAATAAACCCCATGAATGTAGGAAGAGGTGGAGTACATCGTCGAGAGCGAATCTAGTACGAAGTAAGGATGGGAGGCGTAAGGATTGGAGGCAACCCAGAAGGAGAAACATAAAAGAATTTAGCCATTCATGTAAGCATGGGAAAGGATTCTAAACATGGTGATGTGTATAAGGGGTTCTAAGAACACACCACCCTGAAATCAAACATTGGGAATGTAACGCGGAAAACGAATCCGGCCAATAATCATCACTTTTCATAATATCTTTGCGCTCCGTCCACATTGATTCCAAGATAATGCTTGTGTGACATTGTTTCTCCCGTTGGAATGGCTGAGTTGGGTGTCAGCGATATTCGGTGGATTCACCTTCACCGACTGGTACGACTTCATTCCCCTGTGCTGTCTTACCTGCGGCCTAATAGCTGTTGGTTTATCGCGCCTTTTGTTCTCTCGTCCAGCCTCGTTATGTCTCAAAGGTATATTGATAGCACTGGCTACATGGCCTCTTTATCCCCTGTTTCCTTTGACGATGATGGCTTGGCAAGTTGTAAAGGTTCGGGGAGCATGGCCACAAGTGATGATAGACGACCCCAGAAATCTAATCGGATTATCTCGCGACTACGATTTCTGGCTGCACGCTGTTTCTTATACACAGGCCATCGCTGGAGCGACCTTTGTCACCTTCATCGCCATGCTGTGTGCCAATCAGAAGCGGCTCTCCAGAAACGCGATGATAAGTATCTTGGGCGTATGCGGAGCCACTATGTTGCTTGCAATCGCCGACCCACTCAACTTGTCCGCATGGTGGTTAGATTGACTATGGAGAGAAATATGATTCCACGTGAGGAAATATTTGAGCAGTTCAACGGTTTGGGGCTGCTCGAAATAAGAGGCAATGGTCTAGAAACGGTCTTGCTTTTTGAGGGTAAGCCTCTGGTTTACGATGCCGCTGACTGTGCCGGAAGCGTCGGGCGCTTCACTGTTTTGCTACCATCTGCGCAAAATCTCACTGCTCAATTGAAGATCGAGCGTGCGGCAGGGCAGGGATTCTCAGATGAAACACCCCTGAGTGAGCAAATTGCTCCGCTACTTCACCTTTTACCGAATGGCTCCTATCGCCTCTCACTTGAAGACTCAATTCATCAAGGCATGTTAGATTGGGATGGATGGCAATGGCAAGACGAAGCGCGAATGGTGTCGGTGAAGGGCTATTATCCTGATTGGTACGATTACGAACCTGAAGGAATGTTCGTCGCCACTCAGTCAGATTCCCTCTTGAGCGATGACCGCATCAACTTCTACTTGGGCGAAATCGAAAATGGTGCTCGTCCAGCCTTGATTGTTTTAGGCGTCAAAAATCATCATGCCTCGTTTATCTTGGATGGGCACCATAAACTAATGGCTTACTATTGCTGCGGTATCAAGCCGCGCTTCTTGCGAATCGAGTTTGCTCATGAGAAGAAATGGTCTGCGCAGGAAGCACGAGAGGTACTTGGAGATATTACATGGGACGATGTCCCATTCTACTTGCAGTGGAAATCGAAAAATGACTGAATGCTTTTATGAGATTGCCCCCTGAAGCAAAACCAGTTAAAATACCTTCGGTCAATTTTTGAATTAGCCGTCTCAACGGAGAATATAAGAACGAGTCATGCCCAATCTAGCATCCGCGAAGAAACGCCTTCGCCAGAACGCCAAGCGCCAGTTGCGTAACCAGATCGCCAAGACGCGCATCAAAACCGAAGTCAAGAAAGCAATCGCTGGCGAAATCAACCTCGCCGTGTCTGTTATCGACCGTGCTGCCTCCAAAGGTATCATCCACAAAAACGCTGCTGCCCGCAAAAAGAGCCGCCTCGCCAAGCGCTTGGCTGCTGCTGCAACTGCCTAATCCGCGTTTCCAACAAAAACATCCAACGCTCCGATTCGTCGGGGCGTTTTTGCTTTTTAGACTGGTTTTCTCCATGAACTCGCTCGATCACATCCGCGCCCAAATCGACGCCGCTTGTCACAAAGCCGGACGCGACCCCAAAGAAGTCACCTTACTCGGCGCCTCGAAAACTGTCGAAGTCGAGCGCTTGGTGCCATTCTTCGAGCAGGGCCTTCAGGACTTCGGTGAGAATTACATTCAGGAAGGCATAGAAAAAGTTCGCTTCTTTCGGGAGCATAACTTGAGTGCGACATGGCACTTCATCGGTTCTCTGCAATCCAACAAAGCCCGCGAAGCCGTCGCTCACTTCGACGTTATTCACTCCCTCGACCGTCTCTCATTAGCTAAAGAACTTGATAAAGAAGCGCGTAAAATCGGCAAGGTTCAGAGGGTTCTCATTCAGGTCAACGTTGGCCATGAAGATTCTAAGGCGGGCGCCGAACCCGATTCCGTCGCGACACTTCTCGAATCCTGTCGAGCGTTCGCCAACTTGAGCGTCGAAGGGCTTATGTCGCTGCCACCATTTAGCGATAATCCCGAAGAAACCCGCCCCTTTCACACTCAACTCCGCCAATTGCGCGAGCATTTGGCAACAGCGGCGCAACCGCTGCCGATTCTCTCTATGGGAATGAGCCGAGACTTCGAAATTGCTATCGAAGAAGGAGCCACTCATGTTAGAATTGGCACTGCACTTTTCGGAACGAGAAGTTACACTTCTCAATAACGTTTTTTTGCGAAACGTTGTCATTACCGTTGCCTGTTAGGCAATGGTTCATCGCACACCAGTCGCAGTTTTCAACGCACACTTCGGAGACACACAGCACTACATAATGAGCGCCATTCGCAACGTTGCCCAAACCTTCCGCAACCTGTGGGGTCAGGGGGGAGATGAGTACGACGAGGAAGAAGATGTCCCTTCTTTCCGTTCCACTGAACCCCAACCTTCCGTCCACCACGAAGAGGACGAACCGCAGCCAACCGCACCTTCGCGTTACACGACGCCAGCCAGCGTGCGTCGCCCCGACCCGCGCGAGGAAGAGGACGAATATCCGTCCTATACCCAGCCTCCGCGCAGCGATTACTCGACAACGGCCACTTCTACTTACGGAGGCGGAACATCCGGCGGCTCTTCGTCCGGTCGTCGCCTTCGCCCCGTCGCCATGCCCATTCGTGGACGCGAAAAAAATGTTTACACGCTCAAACCCAAGTCGATGGACGAGGCGAGCGTCGCTGCCGATTACCTGAAAACAGGTTGCGCCGTCATTCTCAATCTCGATGATTTGAGTAAGGGCGCCGCGCTGCGCATGGTCGATTTCATGAGCGGTGTCTGCTACGGACTCGACAATCAGGGCCACGCCATGAAACTTGGCGCTGCCATCTTCCTCTTCACACCCGGCGATTACGAAATCACCAGCGACGAGGCCGATTACGGCGAGAACCGCGACCCCATCTTCCGCGACGAAACCCACGATGCCGCCAACGCTGTTTCGACCAAGGTTGAAGCGACCTCCGGCGCCCCTCTGAACGAACGGCGTTCTTGGGAGCGTTAATCGTTTAAAGAAGAGCCTGTAGTTGGCAAAGAGGGATTTGGTCACGGTCAAATCCCTCTTCCGTCTGTTGGGCCTCTCTTTTTTCAAGCTCTGGCTTCATGCCAACATTAGCATTCATCGGTGCGGGCGCGATGGGCGAAGCCATCGCGCGTGGCCTCATCACGTCAGGGCTTTATGCGCCCGCCGACATCGTTCTCTACAGCCGAACTTCCGCCCGTGTGCAAGCTCTGGCGCAATCACTGGGGGCACGCACTGCGTTATCCGCCGAACAGGCTGTTCGTGGTGCTGATGTCGTCATTCTGGCCGTCAAACCCTACGCGGTCGAAGAGGCAATCGCTTCCTTCCGCGAAGCTCTGACGCCTCAGCAAACCCTCATCTCTGTTGCGGCGGGCGTTTCCCTTCAACAACTGGAAACGTACGCAGGGGACGCGATCCCGGTGGTACGCTCCATGCCGAACACTCCCTCAATGGTCAGCGCCGGGGCGACAGCGATTTGTGGTGGCACCCACGCGACTCGTGAAAACCTCGACAAAGCGCGCGCGATATTCTCGGCGTTGGGTTTGTGTGTCGATACCGAAGAAAAACTCTTCGATGCCGTCACCGGCCTGTCGGGTAGTGGTCCCGCCTACGTCTTCCTTTTCATCGAGGCATTGGCCGATGGCGGTGTGCGGGCGGGGCTGCGGCGCGATGTCGCGCTCCAACTCGCCGCGCAAACAGTGTTAGGTGGCGCTCAAATGGTCTTAGAAACCGGGAAGCATCCCGGTGTTCTAAAAGATCAAGTTGCTTCGCCCGGTGGAACCACCATCGCTGCTCTGCACGCGCTCGAAAACGGCGCTTTTCGCGGTACAGTCATGAACGCGGTCATCGCATCGGCCAACCGTTCGCGAGAATTAACTTAACTCGGCGAAGCGTCCACTTCTTTGCCTCATTCGTGTGGCGGGCGCGCCACACTTTTCCAAACATGCTTCTTTCCTGTTCATCGCGTTTTTGGCGAAGGCTCGGCTGGATGGCAGCGCTCCTAGGCGTGGGCGCGGCAGGGGCACAGGCCCAAACATCCCCGGCAGATGCGGTTAATCCGCGACTCGAATTGCGCGGTGAAGAACCGACCAGTGTCTATTTCGACCGCGACACACTGGCGCCGCAAACCCCGATCCTGTTTTCGGCTCGTCTGCAAAACCCGACTCCCCAACCGCGCGACGTTGATCTCGCCTGGAAAATCACCGACGCCGACGGCAAAGTCGTGTGGGCTAAAAAGGCGTCCTTCACCATCGAAGGCGGCGCCACCATCATCCGCCGCGAGCTGTTCGATACCCCGCGTCGTGGCGGCTTCCTGCTACAAACCAGCGCCTCCTATCAGCGCAAAGGCGCCGACGCCTTCGCTCAGGCAACGCTGCCCTTCGCCATCACCTTGGCTCCCCCGCCCGACGCCATGCAGGGCGCACGTCCGCGTTCGTTCTTCGTACTTGATGCCCCCGCCGCCATTGATGCATCAGGTCTCGATTTTTACTCCCGCCTTGGTGCCCGTGTCTTGCGTTCGCGCATTCCCGCCGACCCGGCTAACCCCGATTGGAGCGCCATCGAAGGCCAGTTGGGCGAACGTCTGCGGCGCAACCTTAGCTCCATCGCGTTGCTCGACCTGGGCGCCGATGGCTCCAAAGCTCCCGCATTTTGGGGGCGTCAGGTGCCCTCCACTCTGGCGCGTCTCAACTCGCTCTCGATGTGGGAACTCGGCGGCGAAATCGACCCCTCCGATCTCGATGCCTGGTCGCAATTGGTGCGTGCCCGTCGCCCCGATGTCTCGCTACTAAGTCCGCTTCCTACCCTTCCTTCTGGTGTTGTCGCCAATAGTGCCAAGCTCAGAAGTGGCTCCATCGACGGTGCCACCTTTGGTTGGCCGCTCGAACAAACCCAATCCGTCCACCCGGCGGCGCTCCGCCGCCTTTGGCTGTCGCGCGCACTGGCCGCGCGTGAAGCGGGCCTCAACTCCTTCCACTTGCGCCGCGCCGACGCCGCTGGTGGCGCCGCCGAAATGACCGCCGATTACCTGTCGGCCATCATGGCTGGCTCTTCATCCATGTCGGAGCCAGTGGCTTTTGCCCCCAATGGCACCGCCAAAAGCATGGCTCGCGCGGCAGCTTTCACCATGTTGTCGCGCACCCTCGAAGACGCCGCTTTCCGCGAACAACTGTTCCCGAAATCACCGTCTCTCGAAGGTGCCCTCTTTCGTGTCCCGCGTGGCTCGGTTGCTGTTTTGTATGCGCCCCTGAAACCCTGCAAAATGACTCTGCGCGTTTCGCCTGCGCAGGTCCTTGATGCCTACGGTAACGTCATGGCCTCGGCGCAAAATGGCAAGCTCGAAGTCGAACTCGGCGAACAGCCTGTCTACATCACATCGGGGGTCGGAACCGAAGTCCTCAGCTACGCTCTGCGCTCGGCTCGTGTTGCAGGAGTGCCCGCCATCGAAGCGCAGTTCCTGCCACTGTCGCGCGACCCGCACACTGTTGGGCCGGGCAGTGCCGCCGTCCGTGTGCGTGTTCAAAACATCGGTCTCGAAGCAGCGAGCGGACAAATCCAACTCAAGGCGCCACGCGGCTGGAAACTGGCGCGCGAACGCTACGACCTCACAATCGCTCCCGGCGAATCGAAGACCTTCGAGTTTCGCGCCCCTGTTGCGCCTCTCGATCCCAAGAAACCAGACCTCGCTTTTGAACTCAGCGCGCGCGGCGGACTCAGCGGCTCATGGAAATGGAATGCTCAAGTTGCCACCGCTCAAAACGTAGTTCCCGGCGCCATTCCAGTCATCGACGCCCAACTGAACGATTGGGCGGGCGCCAACTGGCTTTCCGTTGCTCCTAATGCGGCGGGCGTCAGCGCCCGGCTTGCATGGAAGTGGGACACCGCCAACCTCTATGTCGCGGCTCAGGTGCGTGAGAGCGCCCTCACGGCTCGCAACCCCGAAGCCTCCGCTTACGAGTTCTGGCGTGGCTTCGACGCCATCCAGCTGGCGTTCGGCGTCAGCAATGGCCCCGAAACCGTTCCCGGTGTCGCCCCGTTCCGCGACGCCGACTTCGGCTTTTTGCTATCACCGTGGTCGCAGACCGATGCCCAGAATTTCCAGGGCCGTTTGCTACGCCTGTGGGGTGGCGATAAGCCCTATAATTCGGTTGCAGACCGCATTCGTTGGGGCGGCGCCGTCAATAATGGTCGCTGTGTCATCGGGCGCGACGAGCAGGGCGAAAGCACCATCTACGAAGCCAAAATTCCTCTCGCTGCCATTCCTGGCCTCAACCCCAAAGCCCTCGCCCAAAAAGATGGCATCGTGCGCTTCGGCTTCTTGGTTCACAACGCCGAAGGCACCCCACTCGATTGGGGCGAGAGCAACGGCAACTTCCCCTGGTGGGACAACACTTCGACGTTCTTGCCCGAAGGTCGCTTGACTTCGGCACTACGCTCGACTCTCGGCTTCTCGCTGCAAGGCGAGGTCGCAACGCCCGCCGCTGCGCCACCAGTTTTTACTCCGGCGCCGACGCCGATACCAACGCGCCCACCAGCTGCCCCGATATTCCCGCCGTCCACACTTCCGCCTTTGGCGGTGCCAACGCCTACACCGCGTCCGCGCCCCAATCCCGGCGTTGGAGTGTTGCCGCCACCTTCGACGGTGATTCCGCCGATTTTGCCTGCGCCACCCAAGCCTACGCCGCGCCCGTCGATTCCGCCGTTCATCGTGCCCGATCTACCGCCGCCATCCGGGCCGCTACCTGTGCCCGTTACGCCGCCTCAAGCCACTGCCGCAACGTCCTCGACGCCTCTGCCCCCGGCAAGGCCCGCGCAGATATTGCCCTACGTCGTGCCACCCGCCGACTTCTCGCCGCCCCGTGCTGGCGTCAATTAAGTCGAGGCCAACTAAAAACGAGGCGCACCTTGCGGTGCGCCTCGTTTTGTTTGCCCATGTAAAGGACAGTACGCGCTCGATAGAATCCTTTACTTCTTGGGAGCGCTTCGATGCCTCACACTTGTTTCGGTTGTTGACATGAAAATCCATCAAACAGAACTAGAGGTTGTGCGGGCCAGCGCTCTCGACATCGAAGCCGATGCTATTGTGAACGCCGCCAACACCGGAATGCGGGGCGGTGGCGGTATTGATGGCGCCATTCATTACCGTGCGGGCTATGCCATGAAGCAAGAGTTGCAACAGGTCGCCCCCTACGGAGCCGAAACCGCCGAAGTCGTGGTTACGGCGGGTCATGCACTGCCTCACCAATTCATCTTTCATGTCGCTGGCCCCATCTGGAGCGCGCGCCACGAAGCCGAGTGCGAAGAGCAACTGACGTTGGCCTATCAACACGCCCTCGAAGAAGCCGATGCGCGTCAATTAACCACCATCGTCATCCCCTCCATCTCGACGGGTGTCTACGCCTTTCCTTTGCAGAGTGCTGCTCCCATTGCCCTTCTCACGGCCATTCAGTTTCTGGAGCGCCACCCCGAAACCTCGCTGCGTCGTGTCACCTTCGCCATGTGGGGTGGCGAAGAGCATCATGTTTTTCGTCGCGCCCTCGAATCGCTGGAACGTAGTGCATGATGCGGTTCGAGTCAGCGCGGGCTTTTCTGGGGCGATTTTACCTTCTGGGGAGTACCCTGTTCGTTATTTTGTGCGCTTTATGGAGCGCTCCAGTGCCTCTGATGTCGCTCGTTGACACTCGAGCGCGGCCCTTTGTACAAACCCCCATTGCCGAGTTCCCGATCCCTTTTCCTCTGTGGGGGCAATCTCCCTCTGTGCCGCGTGAAACCAAAACCGATGACGATTCGGTGCGAATCTCTGATGGGCTGGCTCTAAAACCGACATTCGCCTCCACTTTTGGCTATTGGACGGGCAGTTGGGCCGGAAGCGAATTAGGGCCTCCCACGCCCTTTGGCCCCTATTTTCGTCCGCTGACTTCCCAACTCTGGTGGCTCGAACGCCATTTTGGTGGCCCAAATAGCCTGCGCCTCTTTCTGTTTGTTCATCTCCTCTGGCATCTGGCTTTTATGTTGGCGTTATGGGCGTTTATGCGCCTGTGGTGGAGCGACAAGGGAGCCTTACTATTCATCTGGATATGGACTATCGGAGCGTCTTACTCGCTTAATGCCTACATGACCCCATTTGGAGCGCTCCGAATGTGGAAGGACGACCCCGAAATAACCGTTGCCCTATGCACTGTGGCAGCTATGGCGACGACGCGCTGCTTTGTTCTAACCAATCGCAAGCGTTGGCTCGCTTTGTCTCTTGCGGCTTTTGTCTTGTCGCTTTCCTTCAAAGAGTCGGGCTATGTGATCCCATTTTTCGTGGCATTCACTCTCTGGCGATTTGGAGCCACCAAAAAACAGTGGGGTATCGTGCCCCTATTTGTCGCTGTCGCAATTGTCGCTTTCGTTTATCGAATATGGGCATTGCAAGGCATGGGAGGCTATCATGGTAGTAATGGTTCGTGGTGGAGGCGAGCTATCAACGAACTGGGCGGTGGTACGATCTCAGCTGCCTCTTGGAGCGGCAATACCATGCCGCTTTGCGTCGCGGCATTCCTACTTTGCATCTTCGAGGGCTTGCGCGCCCGCCGAAAAATCGCGCTGTTCTGGGCCAGCGTTTCTATCGCTTCCTGTGTATGGGCCGAGAGTTGGATGAGCGAACGTGGCCTTGCCCTGCTCCAATTATTTGATTTCTCGTTTAAGAACCCTATTTATATTGCCCTTGGCTCCACCCTCGCCACTCTGCTTCTCTGGCAATTGTTTGTCTTACGTCGTCCGCGCGTCATGTTGTGGGGCTATCTTTGGGTTCTGTTGGCCTATCTGCCTCTCTTGAAACAGGCTGTTACCGATCATGGCTTTTATTTCCTTTCTATCGGCTGGGCCTTGTGGATTGCCGGAGCCGTTGCCCTAATTTATTCGCAGGCTCAGCAACTCATCCGCAGCGAAAAAGTGAAAACTGCGCTCCATGAAACCTACTCTCGAATCAACACTCTTGTTCGCCGTCCAAAAACATCAGGGACAGCGTGATTGGGCCGATAAGCCCTACATTTTCCACCCCATCCGCGTCATGGAAAATCTGGGACAAAAAGCCTCCGAAAGCGAACAGATGGCTGCGTTGCTGCATGACATCATCGAGGACTGTGACGTTTCGCTTCAGGAACTTCGCGACATGGGTTACCCCGAAGATGTCGTCGAAGCCATCGACTTGCTCACTAAAAACGAAGAAGGCGAGCGCGACTATCAAAAAGCCATCGAGCGCGTCTCCTCTAACCCCATTTCCCGCCGCGTCAAAATCGCCGACCTCACCGACAACCTACGTCTCGACCGCATTCCTAACCCCACCCCGCGCGACATCAAACGCCTCGATAAGTACGTCATCGCCAAAGCCTACCTCGAAGCCATATGACCCCTCCCATTCCCAGCCCTCATGGGGGAGAGAGTTTTTCGCCTTCTCGCCCTACTTCGACTCCACCTTTTCGTGGCCTCCGCATCGTTGTATGGGTCAGCCTGATTCTTTTTATCCTGTCCTGTATAAGTGAAATTCTCAAACCTGCATCACAGCCCATTCTTGTATGGATGCTAGGGAGCTTCGCCATAATCCTTTTGCTCTATGGCTTGTTGCTGTGGGGCCTTTGGCACGGCTCGGAAAAGGCACGAAAGATTTACTGGTGGCTTGGCATTTTGGGTTGGATTAGCCTCGTTATATGGCCTGATTTGTTATCTGAACTTCAGTTCGTCGATTGGGTGGGCTATCTCTTTTCATTGTTCACTTTGGTCTGGTTCCAGCTCCCCGGCGTGAAAGCCCACTTCCGCCCACAAATATCGTCTTAAACTAAACCCGAAGTTCGCGCCGGATGGTCGCGCCCACCGGGTTGCCGGTGGGTGAGGAAAGTCCGGACACCATAGGGCAGGACGGTCGCTAACGGCGACCAGCGACGGGCAAACCGAAGCGAGGAACAGGGCCACAGAAATAAACCGCTCTGAGTTGCTAGTTGTTAGTGATTAGTTTTTAGTCAATAAGTCGGAGATGCTAACTATCGGCGTTTTGCCTACACAGTTGGCCTTAGACAACGAACTAAAAACTAATCACTAACAACTAGCAACTCAGAGTAAGGGTGAAAAGGTGTGGTAAAAGCGCACCGGCTTCGTGGTGACACGAGGCGTCAAGGTAACCTCCGTCCGGTGCAAGACCAAACAGAACGCGCTGATGCGGCCCGCAAAGCGTTCGGGTTGGTTGCAGTGCGTCTCGGCAACGAAACGCACCATCGTAGCGGCAACGTTGCGAGCAGATAAATGACCATCGCGCCTGGAGAAGGCGCACAGAATCCGGCTTACAGGCGCGAACTTCACCCGAAATCAAAAAAGGGCGGGAACAATGTTGTTCCCGCCCTTTTTCTCATTATCTGCCTTCATTTACACATGCACGAAAACGCTAAGTGCCACAGCCACTAAAAAGAACACCGCGATCGCGCCGTTTACCGTGAAAAAGGCCGCGTTTACTCGGCGCAAGTCGTCCGGTTTCACCAACGCATGTTCATAAACCAGAAAGGCCGCAATCAATGCGATTGCCCCGAAGAAGATCACGTTCAGATGCGCCAGTACCCCGAATAAAATCAGGTTGACGATAAACGCTGCGTGCAGAATCTTGGCGAAGTTCAACGCTTTCGCCACACCCAACTTGCGCACCATCGAGTTCAAACCGTTCTCGCGGTCGAACTCAACGTCCATTGTCGCGTAGATGATGTCGAAGCCTGCCACCCAGAACAAAACCGCCGCGCACAGCGCCCCCGAAGGAATGCCGATTTCGCCGCGCGTCGCCACCCACGCTCCCACTGGAGCGATGCCCAGGCAAAGCCCCAGCACGAAATGCGAAAGGCTGGTGAAGCGCTTGCAGAACGAGTAGCAAAACAGCACCGCCAACGTAATTGGCGAAAGCCAAAGTGCCAGTTGGTTGATTTGACCCGCCGCGAAGCAAAACAGCAGCGACGACACAACCACCAACGCCCATGCTCCGGGCAGCGTTACTTTGCCGCTCGGCAATTCGCGGTTTTTTGTGCGCGGGTTGCGCGCGTCGATTTCCCGGTCAACGATGCGGTTGAATCCCATCGCGGCGGTGCGTGCGCCCACCATCGCTACTAAAATCCACGCGAAAATACGAAATTGCGGCAGCCCATTGGCTGCGACCAACATCGAAGCCATCGCAAACGGCAGCGCGAAAATGGTGTGCGAAAATTTGACGAGTTCGAGGTAGTTCCGAACTCCGACGAGGGGTTTGAAAGGTTGTGCAGAAGTTGAAGTCATAGTGGCAACCCGATGCTCTTAGTTTTTCATCTCTCGTTCACTCCATCCGGCCCCATTCCAATAACGCACTTTTCTTATTGACAGGGTGATGGCGTCTTGGGATTGCTGTTCTATCTCACTCACAGAATGCGCGCGCCACGCGCGCCGATTGATTGATGGCGACCCATTCGTCATCGAAGCGTCCCGAAGGAATCAGCGTGAATGGCCCATGAAAGTCGGAGGCAGCCATCAACGTGAGGCAACGCCGGAAATCGCCCTCGTCCAGCAACCCCGACATCCCGAAGTCGGCGCGGGCGTGGCAACTGGTGGCATATTTCGCGATTGAAACGAAGTCGCTATATTTGCCCATACCGCTCCAGTTGCCGAAATCGAGGCACAAGTCCACTTTGCCGTTGAGTTCATCAAGCACTCGTCGCACAGAAGCCGGAGTTCCCATCGTGGAAAACCAGTTCTCCGTCATCAAGCGAACGCCTCGTTCGCTGGCAAAATCGGCCAACCGGCCCAATTGCTTGATGCTCGCGCACAAATTCTCGTTAGTGGGCGGACCCTGTCCCGCGATGACGCGGGTATTGCGTGCCCCCAACTCGGCGGCTACTTCAATCCATCGGCAAATCCACTCGAAGTCGCGCTTGGTCTGCGGCCCATTCAAATTGCCCCCATCTATAAGCAGCGACCACAACTCGATCCGATTGAGTTCCAGCTGTTCGCGTAACTGCGCCAGATATTCGCTTTCGGTCGAGGGGAGATGGAAGTGGCACAGTTCAAGTGTTTCAATGCCATGATGAGCGACCTGACGGGGCAACTCAAGAAGGGGTAGGGCAGACTTATGAGTGGTGGGGAATCCATTGGGCGAGTCGCCAGGTTCGGTAACGCGCATCCCCCCTAATGTTTGGTGCAGACTCCAACTCGAAACGCTCAGGCGTCGTCGGTTCATCGGGCCTCCTTCCATCGCGCAGTTTGCACGTCCACACCTAAATGGTCGAGGACGCGATCTACTACAGTATCTGCGACTTCTTCTACTGTTTGGGGCCGATTATAAAAATGAGGGCAGGCATGAAAAACAGTGGCGCCTGCCTCTGTTGCCAGGGTCATGTTGCGTAAATGAATTAACGAAAGTGGAAGCTCGCGCGTGACCAACAACAATTTGCGCCGCTCCTTCAGAGTAACGTCGGCGGCGCGGGTAATCAGCGAATCTGCAAAGCCATTGGCTACTCGCGCAAGAGTCCCCATCGAGCACGGAACAATAACCATGCCATCGTGCCTCACCGACCCCGAAGCAATTGTTGCCCCAATTTCGCGCGGACCATGCACCGTCACATTCTCCGTTCGCCCCGGCAACAGCTTTTCTGCATCGAGTCGCGCCGCGCTCAAATGAATGCCTGTCTCGGCTCCGAACGAAACACAGCCCGCCTCCGAAATCACGAGGTCGATTTTATGTCCCGCATCTGCGAGTTTGGAAAGAAGCCGCTGCGCATAGATGGCGCCTGATGCGCCAGTCAACGCGACTATAAAGCGTTTTTGCATGGAGGTTGAATTGTCAACGTAACAGTAGGCCTTTCGCTTCGCGCTTTTTCAATAGCTGAAAAATAGACCTTAAACTGCGACTCATGCGCCTCACTTATTTCGGTCACGCCTGTTTCGGTATCCAAACCTCCGGCTATCGTTTGGTTCTCGACCCCTTTTCCTCCGAAATCGGCTACTCTCCTCTCAATACCAAAGCCGACCTTATTTGCATTTCCCACGAGAACCCGAAATGGCACTCTTACGTCGAAGGCGTTGATGGCGACTGGACGCTTTATAACGCCCTCGAAAACGTCGGCCAAACCTGGGACTTCGACGGCATTTCCCTCGAATCCTTCCCTGTCTTCGAGGACTGGCCCGACAACGGCGAACCCGTTGGCCCCAACGCCATGTTCAAAATCACCAACGAAAACCTGCGCATCCTCCACATGGGCGACGTAGGCCACACCCTCGGCAACGATTACATCGAAGCCCTCGGCGATATTGACATCGTCCTCGCCCCCATTGGTGGCCCGCCCACCATCGAACTCGCCGACCTCAAATCCTTCCTCGAAGAACTCAACCCCAGCTTGGTTATCCCCATGCACTACATGGTCGAAGGTCTCCAAATGACCCTCGAACCCCTCGACTCCTTCCTCATCATTTGGGATGGACCCATCGAGCGTGCCACCAAATCCGAATTCGACCTCAAAATGGACGACCTCCCCACCAAAACCACCCTCAAGCTCCTCCCGCCACTGCGCCTATGACGCTTAAAACTCCCCTCCTTGGAAAGGAGGGGACAGGGGAGACTGTCACTCCTCAATCATCAGGTCGAGTAACCGGCGTCGAACCTGTCGCCACATCGGGAACGGCCTGTCCCATCACACCAAACCCCGAAATATAGAGTGGTGGCGGATTATCGTCGCCCTTTTTCTGAGTGGCGTGCGGCAAAGTCGGTGCTTCCTCGCTTTTGGATGCTTCTGATAATTCGGCTGGGTTAATTTCAGATGAATTGTTTGTCATGAGATTATTCTCCTATTGAATTAGACACCCAATTAGGGCTAACTGCGCGCCGTGTTGAAAAACTCTTATTTCGCACGGCATCGCGTCGTTACTGTTGCAACCCTGTTGGGTCTCTGCTGCTCGTCTTCTTCATTGTATGCACAGGAGAATCCGTATGCACAGGAGAAACCGACAACTCCCCCGGCAACAGAGTCCAACAAACAACTTCAGGAACTCGCCCCCGGCACAAACACGCCAATTCAGATTCGTGTTCGCAATATTAAGCCGTCGCTAATTGCCTATTGGCTCGATTCGGCCAACCATCAAATGCCCGTTGAACTGAAAGTGGCTCAGGCGTTTGGTATGGAGGGGGCCTTTCAGGATTTGCCACGACTCCCTGGCAATGCCAACGGCCCAGCTGAATTAAAGTTACCTCAAGGCATTACTCGACTAGTCGCGATTGATCCTCAAAACACTCTCCTTGCTTTCGGCACAAAGGAAGGACTCCAAGCTCTCGCCGACCTAATCCCGACACTCGACGTTCCGCTGGTTCAATACGAAGTCGAAGCGCTATTCCTTCAAATCCCCCGCTCCCAACTGGCTTCAACAGGTTTGAAATTCAAGAAGCCCATGCAAAAAAGCCCCTACTACTTTGGTGCGGTCACTCTCGTCCCTGCTAGTTTCAATATCCCCAACATATTGAAAGAAAAAGACGTGAAAATCCTGACCGCGCCACGAGTCACCGCGATAGATGGCCTGACTGCACAACTCCAACAAATCACCCAAATACCATTCGTCATGGATTTAGGTCCATCTGTTGTGTCATCTAAGGCGACCATAGCCCCGACAAACGGATTAGTTCAAGAATCTGCAGGTTCTCTTCAATCTATAGCTTTTCTTTCTACCAATATAGGTATCAAAGCGACGCCTCATCAGAACAAAAGCGAGTTAATCTCGCTTTCCATCACTCCCGTTCTGGGAACACGCACCGTCTCCGTCGCGGCAACTGTTAATGACGGCCAATCTTTCGCTATCCAGATGGCGCCCGCTAACGAAGACAAACAGGTCATAGTCATAGTTACCCCTCGCCGCATCCGCCGCGTCGGTGACAAATAAACCGATATTTGCCTATTTGCCACCTTTTGCGTGGCAAATAGGCGTTCGGATAATGAATCCGAGTGAATGACTAGGAATAGTCCCTGATGAGGCTATTCACCCATTGATTTGCCCTCTCATTTCGGCCTAACTACGCGCCGTGTTGAAAAACTTCTTATTCACACGGCGTCGTGTCGTTACTGTTGCTGCCCTGTTGGGCGCTTGCTACTCATCTCTGCCGCTGTGTGCGCAAGAGAATCCAACAACAGCCACTCCCACAGCAGAGACTTTAAAGCAGCTCCAGAAACTCACCCCCGGCACAGACACTCAACTTCTTATTCCCGTCCGCAATGTTAGAGCATCACTAGTCGCCTATTGGCTCGATTCGCGTAACCAGGATAAGCCCCTCGATCTGAGAATGGGGCAGAGGTTCAGCATTGAAGAACCCTTCGGGAAGTTGCCCCGATTCCCCGGCAATGCCAATGGCCCTGCTGATCTAAAGCTACCTGAGGGGATTACTCGAATAGTCGCCGTCGATCCTCAAAATTCTATCATCGCCTTTGGAACCAAAGAAGGTGTTCAAGCACTCGCCGACCTAATCCCGACACTCGACGTTCCGTTGGTTCAATACGAAATCGAAGCCCAATTCCTTCAAATCTCTCGTGCCGATTTGCCTGAGTTGCATTTGAACTTCGGCGAATACACCGAGAAAAATCCCACCTTTATTGGTGCTGTGGCCGGAGTTCGGAACATCTATGCCAATTTAGCGCGGTTAATAGCAGGGGGAAAGATGCAGGTACTCACTGCTCCCCGTGTGACAGTAATAGATGGTTTGAGCGCCCAATTGCAACAATCGACTGTAACCCCATTCGTTCTCAATCAGGAGGCGCTCAAGAAATCCCTGTTAGAGAAACCTGAAGAGGGCACTGTGAGGCAAAGTCCTAGCGCCGAAATGCTGCAAGCGACAGCTTATGTCACTACCTCGATAGGCTTAAAGACGACAGTCCACCAAAACAAAGACGACTTGATTTCGCTCTCGGTTAATCCCATGTTTGGAACACGTACCGTCTCTGTTGCTGCGACAGTCCGCGATGGCGAATCTTTCGCCATTCAATTGTCGCCCGCCAACGAAGACAAACAGGTCATCGTTCTAGTCACCACCCGCCGCATCCGCCGTGTAGGTGACGACGACGCCAAATAAGACGTACACAAACCGCTATTGAAGGAGAGGCGCAACAGACATGCGCCCCTCCTTTTTCGTCAGGGAGAACATCGCCATATTTGTGAGAGGCATCCGCACCACTCACGCAATATGAAGAGGCGCAAACAAGAGGCGATATGCATCTAGCTACCGACTATACAAAACCACTTTAGTCTCGCTACTCAACAGCTTTAGGAGAGGAGTGCCCTTAAATCTCCCCGATTTATCCAAGACCTAAAAATAATCTCAATTTTTTACTCTAAAAGAGATACCGTTTTTGGTTGAAGCGACTAAATTAGAAGGCGTGACCATCCAAGAACCGAAGAACCGACTGCACACGCCACTTCCAAAAATTGGCATCCGTCCCACCATTGATGGCCGTTTAGGCGGCGTGCGTGAATCGCTCGAAGAGCGCACAATGGGGTTGGCGCACGCCGTTGCCGCTCTCATACAGGAAAACATTCGCCATGCCTGTGGCCTTCCTGTCGAAATTGTCATCGCCGATTCCACCATCGGTGGCGTTTCCGAAGCCGCCGCGTGCGCCCAGAAATTCGAGCGCGAAGGCGTCGGTGTTTCCCTCACCGTGACACCCTGTTGGTGCTATGGCAGCGAAACGATGGATATGCATCCCACCAACCCCAAAGCGGTGTGGGGCTTCAACGGCACCGAGCGCCCCGGCGCCGTTTACTTGGCCGCCGCCCTCGCCGGACACGCCCAGAAAGGCTTGCCCGCCTTCGGCATCTATGGCCGCGATGTGCAAGATGCCGACGACACCTCCATCCCCGACGATGTCGCCGCTAAAATCCTGCTCTTCGCCCGTGCCGCTCTCGCCGCCGCCACCATGCGCGGCACCAGCTATCTCGCTATGGGCGGCACCAGCATGGGCATTGCCGGAAGTCAGGTCTCGCCTGAGTTTTTTGAAACCTACCTCGGAATGCGCTCCGAGTCCATCGACCTCAGCGAGTTCATCCGCCGTATCGAAAAAGGCATCTACGACCACGAAGAGTACGAATTGGCCCTCTCGTGGGTAAAAGCCAACTGCCCCGAAGGCAAAGACACCAACCCCGAAGACGCACAGCGCACCCGCGAACAAAAAGACGAAGATTGGGCCACCTGCGTCAAAATGGCTCTCATTGGCCGCGACCTCATGATTGGCAACCCCAAACTCAAAGAAATGGGCTTCGGTGAAGAGTCCGGCGGTCACAACGCCCTTGCTGCGGGCTTTCAGGGCCAACGTCAGTGGACCGACGCCCGCCCCAACGGCGATTTCCTCGAAGCCATCCTCACCAGCTCCTTCGACTGGAACGGCATTCGCCAGTCCTATATGCTCGCCACCGAAAACGACGCCCTTAATGGCGCCGGAATGCTCTTCGGCCACTTGCTCACTCAGGGCCAAACCACCCTTTTCGCCGACCTCCGCACCTTCTGGAGTTCCGAAGCCGTCGAGCGTGTTACTGGCTACAAGCTGCAAGGCCATGCCCAGTACGGGATCTTGCATCTCATTAACTCCGGTCCCGCCGCCCTCGACTGGACGGGCCAAATCAACGGTGAAAAAGGCGAACCAGTCCTCAAATCGTGGTGGGACATCACTCCCGAAGACGCCGACCGCTGCCTCAAAGCGACCGAGTGGTGCGCCTCTGATTTGGGCTACTTCCCCGCTGGTGGCTGGTCTACCGACTTCACCACGCGCGGCGAAATGCCCGCCACCATGTACCGCCTCAACCTCGTCAAAGGTTTAGGCCCAGTGCTACAAATCGCCGAAGGCTACGTCGTGTCACTCCCAGACGAAGTCCACGACGCTCTCGACGCCCGTACCAACCCGACATGGCCCACCACCTGGTTCGCCCCTATCCTGACGGGCGAAGGCCAGTTCCGCGACGCCTACACCGTGATGAACTCATGGGGCGCCAACCACTGCGTCGCTTCCTACGGACACATCGGCGCCGACCTTCTGGCCTTAGCTTCCATCCTCCGCATCCCCGTCGAGATGCACAACATTCCCGAAAAAGCCGTCTTCCGCCCAGCCGCCTGGAACCGCTTCGGCGGCATCGCCGACACAGGCGCCGACTACCGAGCCTGCGCCACCTACGGCCCCCTCTACGGTTAAATCCTCCCAACAAACTGAACCCCGCCACATCACACGATGTGGCGGGGTTTCGTATACAAGCACCAATGGTTCTCTCAACTATCTGGCGTCTAATCGCCCATCACGAAAACCGCGAAGCTGCTATGCGTTGGTCGCGGCAAAACCATAGAATTGCTCTAGGTTGGGATAAAGTAGGTGACATCAAGGCACAGGGATATAATTCAGAAAAAGACCTTGAAAATGCGATGCGCCGATTTCATCCACAAAATAGGAATTTCAAATCAGGCGGGTATTCCTTGTGGAATTTCTATCAGGAGATGAAGGAGGGAGATTTGGTTATAGTAAAAGGAATTAAAGATATTTGGGTCGCTGAAGTTGAGAGTGATTATTTTTATGATCCTAAAAATTATTCGACTAATGGGGATTACTTCCATCAAAGAAAAATAAAAATTACCCAACTTGATCCGTACAAATTATGGAAAGCATCTGGCGGAATGTTTGATGATGGTGGATCAATTTATCGCCCCCTAATTCGTTGTGCCAAAACAATTGAAACACTTAACTATAGATGAATTTTTCAATAATTCCCTCGCATATAGGCAGTGTCGGGAAGAATAAGGTGTGTGGGGGGGAATCATTGGTTAGTGAAAAGTTGTTTATGACTCATGTAGGGGCGAACCTTGTGTTCGCCCTCGAGCAGTTCATCCTCATTAACAGATTCGTGAGCTAATGAGCATCATTCGGGGAAGCCTAAAAATCCGTCGATTGCGTCAGCTCTTCCCACTCTGTAATTTCCGCGCTCAAGTTCTCCAACTTTGCCCGCACAAGTCTCAGCGCATCACTCCCCAACAATAAGTGAGTCGGCGGATTCTCCGCTTCCACAATTTCTAGCAAGGCTTGGGCTGCCTTGGCGGGATCACCTGATTGTTTTCCGCTCTTTTCTTCGCGAGCCTTGCGAATTGGCCCAAATAGCTCATCATAGTCCGCAATGCTGCGCTCGGCTCGCACCATCGAACGCCCCGCCCAGTCAGTCCGAAACGAGCCTGGTTCAATAGCCGTCACTTTCACTCCGAAACCCTTCACCTCTTGGGCCAACACTTCCGATATGCCCTCAAGCGCAAACTTGCTCCCGCAATAATAGGCGATACCCGGCATGGTAATCAAACCCCCCATCGAAGTAATGTTGATGATGTGCCCCGCCCTCCGCTCGCGCATCGAAGGCAATAGCGCTTTTATCATCGCTACCGCGCCAAAAACGTTGACCTCGAACTGATGGCGCATCTCCTCTAAAGGCGATTCTTCCAAAATACCCTCGTGCCCATAGCCCGCGTTATTCACAAGCACATCTATCGGCCCTATCTCTCGCTCGATTTCAGTAACGGCAGGTTCAATGGCTTTTGTATCCGTAACATCCAACACGATGCCCTTTGCCTGTTGAACGTCCAACTTCTCAAATTCCCGAAGTGATTCCTCGTTACGCACAGTCCCAACTACTGTATGCCCCGCCTTTAATGCCGCCTCCGCGAAAGCCCGTCCAAATCCCGAACTCACACCCGTAATCAAGAAGATTTTGCTCATGCAGCATGGTCTAATCTTTTATCGACTGTGTGTAAAATATATATTAGTCACAGTTGCGATAGCTTTTACAGATACCAGATGGAGTTACGACACATCAAATACTTTCTGGCCGTCGCCGAGGAAGGGAATTTCACCCGCGCCGCTCAAAAAATCGGCATCGGCCAACCGCCACTGAGCCAACAAATCCGCGATCTCGAACGCGAAATCGGTGTCCCGCTTTTCCGTCGCCTCCCACACGGCGCCGAACTCACCGAAGCGGGCCAAGCCTTCTTACCCGAAGCCAGAACCTTGATTGAGCAATCCCGGCAAGCCATTCGCGCCGCCCAACGTAGTGGGCGCGGCGAAGTCGGCCAGCTTCGCGTCGGCTACACCAGTTCTGCCGCTTTTCACCCTATCGTTCCACAATCTATTCGCGCCTTCCGCAAAAATTCCCCCGAAGTCGAACTCACCCTCACCGAAGCCGACACCACCAAATTACTAGAACTCTTGCAGTGCCATGAAGTCGATGTCGCTTTCGTCCGCCCCGGCCACAAAGCCCCAACTGGGGTACGTCTATACAACTTGGACAACGAAGCCATGTTCGCAGTCCTACCATCGGGCCACCCCCTAGCCGAATCCCAATCCATACAACTCGCGCAACTGGCCGAAGAAATCCTCCTACTCTTTCCCCGCAGCGCAGGAACCAGTTTTTTCGACGATATTATCGCGGCCTGCCAACATGTCGGCTTCGAGCCTATTCTGGGGCAGCAGGTGCCCCAAATCTCATCCGTGGGCAACTTGGTCGCGGCAGAACTCGGTGTCTCCATCGTTCCCGAAACCATCGCTCAGGTGCAAGTCGCCGGAGTCAAATACATCCCCATCACAGGCCAGTCCCCACGCGCCCGTTTAGACCTCGCCACACGCCCCAACGAAACATCTATAGTCGTTCACAATTTTATCGCCCCACTAATCCGAACAAGTAAACACGACATGTAAAAATAGGTTATACTGAATATAATGAAATGAAGGCTCCTCTGGGGCAAATATATCCCTTCTTCAAGTTATCGCGAAGGCGCGATAACCACAACTCAAAACCTCCGTGTCTCTGTGGTGAATTTCTCAATAAGCTCCAAAGATTGAATAAAAATTGATTAATCAATCTTTTCTCCCCCTTTCACGCTCAACAGAATCAAAAAACATCAAATTAATCAATCTCTTAAATTGATTGAACCCCCAAAAAGATTGATTTACCGCCCAGTTTGAAGGCTATTCAATTCTCAATAAGAGTCGGTGCCTGAAACACACCACTCAAGTGCTTGAATCATCTCTACTCGCTCTTCAAATTCAACAGGTATGAGCGGGCAGAAAATTTTGCGCATACGGTTGGTACTCTCGGTTTTGATGGGATTGGCTGTGGCGTTCGTTCCTCTCTACCTCGTCGTAGGAGGCCCCAGTTCACGCGACCTCAAATTTCAGCGAAAGTACACCCGCTCCGCCTTCAAAACCGTGGAGCGAATGCTGGAAGCCCACCGACGCCAACACGGTAGTTACCCATCCACTCTAAAGGAATTTGGCTATGAGAAGCAAGATGGTTGGGGCCGCCCCATGCTCTACTCCGTGCATAATGGCGTACCTCTTCTCGAATCTCTTGGACGCGACGGCGTGCGCGGAGGAATCGGAACCGATGCCGACCTTTCCAACCAAAATCCGAGTCCACCCCAAATACATGTGCCATTCTGGACACGCATCACCGACCCCGATGCCCTTCAAATGACTCTCGCCGCCTGTATCTCTGGACTTTTCGCCACGTTCCTCTGTTTCAGTGGCCTACAAAGCCAAACCTTCTCTCCGAGCACATTGCCCCTTCTGGGCTTCTCTCTTCTGCTATCTTTGGGGATCGCGGCCTTCGGTGCCATCATAATTACCATCGTCCACGTCCCCTCCGGCCACTAATGAAACCTTACTCCCCCATCCGCGACGCTCTCTGGCTCTTTTCCGTCGCGCTCTTCGCCCTCAACAAAATCTGGATTAAGCCCAACTTTTCCGGCGCCTTCTGGCACTCGTCGCTCAACGATGTCCTCTGCCTCCCTGTCTGGATGCCAATCATGGTCTGGCTCTTCGCGCGCTTGCGTCTGCGTGATGCTTCCCCGCCGCGCCCGCTCGAAATCGTCGTCTGTTGGCTGTTCTGGTCGTTTGTTTTCGAGGTCGTCATGCCCAACACCACAACCTTTGGAGGTTTCTCTGCTGGCGATCCTATGGATGTTCTCGCCTACGGAGTCGGTGGAGTTGTTGGCTTTGCGTGGTGGGAACATTTGCGACAAAAAAAAGTCAAGGCAACATGACAAAAAGCCCGTTTCTGCTGACGTTGCTGTTGCTCTCTTCGTTGGCTCATGCCGATGTCGCCGCTGTGCGCCGAAAAGTGGCCAACATCGACGCTATGAAGCTTTCCTCGAAAGCCTATAAACGTATGGATTTGTCGTCCGAAGGCGCCGAAATTTCCATCTGGCGCGACAACAAGGGCGCCCCTCGTAAAATTGTCGCCCGCATCTACGGCGAAATGGGCCGCAAGCTCGATACCATCTATCTCGAAAAGGGCTTGCCTCTATTCCTCTTCACTGTTGACGAAGGCTACGATGGCCCTCTGTCGCTTTCCGTTAAAGTCGCCAGACGCACCGAAACGCGCTTCTATTTCGACAATGGCAAGCTTTTCCTCAAGCGCGAAGGGAGCAAAACTGTCCCACTCACAAACACCCAGAAACAAGCGGGAAATAAGATGGCGCGAGACATGGTACAGCTTTATAAGGCGCGTGGCAAATAGGTGGATGAATCGGGGCGAGGGTCGCGATAAAATGGCCTATGTCAATTAATCGGCACCATCACCGCACTCATCCATGCAGCCTACATCATCCTCTTCGCATTCTCTTGAAGCCCGTCTCGAACGGCTCGAATCGCAAGTGCGCCGTCAGCGCCTTACTATGCTCGCGCTCCTAGTAGGGGCAGTCGTCGCTGTCTCTGCCACGCGCGCCATCTCGCAAAATGGCACGCGCGAACTCACCGTTTCCACACTCAACATCGTCGGCTCCGATGGAAAACTGCGCGCCGTCCTCAGCGGTGACGCCCGCCTTAATAAAGACGGTGGCTCACTCGCCCTCGTCGATAACTCAGGCAATGTTCGCCTCGGCCTAATGGCTTCCAAGTCGGGCGGTTCCGTCTCGATATTCGACACCAACAACCAGCCCACTGCCATGCTCGGTTCCACCAACGACGAAGGCGCCGTTTCGCTTTCATCGGTGCGTTCCAAAGCCCGCGTCAATGTCGTTGTTACACCTAACGTCTCCGGCGTCATGGTGGCCGGAAGCAATGGCCGCGAAAACTTTGTCGCGGGTGCCGATGAGCGCGGCGGCTTGGCCCAGTTCTACGACGCCGACGGTCGCCTCAAAGCGCAAATGCCCGTTCGCTAGTTCAAGCCCCCACAAGGCGCAGAAAGCGCGGCGGCAGCATCCACTGTAAGGCCACGTGCCCGTTTGGTAAATCGAGGTCGAGCGCCATCACGCCCGCCTTCTTCCACACGATTTCTAGTTCTTCGGCGTCTGCGCTCAAGAGCAGTGAGGCGAAGCGGCTAAAATCCGGTTGGTGCCCAACCAGCACAACCGATTTCGCCTCTATCTTGCGTAGCCTCACCAACCACGCCTCGAAATTGTCTTCGGCGAGTTCGGGCCAAATTTGGGGCGGCGACTTTTTCCGCCACGCATCTTGCGCGATTTCGGCGGTTTGCAACGCGCGCACCTTCGGACTGGTGGCGATGACATCGGGAGCGCCGCAAAACGCCGCCAATCCGCGCGCAGCGGCCAGCGTTTTATCATGTCCATCGGGAGTTAGAGGACGCGAAAAATCGTCGCCCGTCCATTCATCGCGTTCGACGGCGACGCCGTGACGCATCAAAATGAGTTGCACGCCCGCAGTGTTGCGGCAAATCCATGTTCGACGCTGACCTTTCTCTTGTTCCCGCCCATCAGCGTATTCTAGTTGCAGCTTCGGGCGGCGCCGATTCGATGGCGCTCATCGTGTGGCTGCTATCCGAGCAACGTAATGTTGTCGTCGGCCATGTCAACCACGCCCTCGATGAACTGCGTGGTGGCGCCTGTGCCCGCGACGAAGCATGGCTACGTCTTCGCTGCGATGAGTTGGGAGTCCCGCTCCAAAGCGAAACCATCGTCTTGGAGCGCCGCGATGGTCACGTTAACGAAGCTGTCGCGCGTACTGGACGCTACGCCGCCCTCCAACGCCTGGCCCTCGCCAACGATTGCGCTCTGGTTGCAACGGCCCACACCGCCAGTGACGCGCTCGAAGGTCTCATCCTCAACATCGGGCGTGGCGCAGGGCTTCGCGGCCAAAGCTCCTTCGCTTCATCGCGCCCTCTTGGTGATGGCTTAACATTGGTGCGCCCCCTGTGGCGGGTAGGGCGCCAACAGGTGCGCGATTGGCTGTTATCGCAAAACCAGACATGGCTCGAAGACGAGTCCAACCTCAGTGAATTGTTTCGCCGCAATCGGGTACGCGCCGAAGTTGTGCCACTCCTTTCTTCAATTTTCGGACGCGAAGCCGATTCACTGGCGCGCTCCTTCGCTCTCAATGCCCAACTGTCGCGCGACGAGGATTCCTTTCTGGAACGCGAAGCGCAAAGAACCTTGGAGATGCTAATTGTTAAGCGCGGAGAAAAATTACTGGCGCTTAATGGTATTGCACTACGCGATTTAGATGTGGCACTCGCGCGGCGCGTCCTGCGTCTCGCAGCGCGCTCAGTACAGCCCGAACTGCGCGAAATAGAGAGGCTAAAGATCGAAACTGTGCGTCTGGCGGCAGTCAATGGCCAAAAACGCGAAGTATGGACGTGGAGAAATGGAGTGCGTGTGGAGTGGACGGGCGCCGGATCGGGGAACCGCTTTCGATTTTGGTGCGTATGAATCCTGCGTTGGCGAAGGCACCGGTTCTCTTTTTAGCGCACATTTTTTGCGCTCTTCCTCCGCAATATTTTTCGTCTAATCCGAGAATGCTCCACCGCTATACTTTTTTCAACATGACCACCGCGAAAATCCGACTCGTGGTGGCGCAAGGCGTCTCTAACACAGACGTAGGGAGTGTTTAGGAGGCTATCTTTTTGGGAGCACCACGTTTTGTCCGCACGCTATTAGTGTTTTTGGCATTCATTCTCATAGCGGGCGTGATCTTCAAAAATTCCTTGCCTATGGGCAAGACCTCGAAGGAGCTGACCTTTAGTCAACTGATTGGCAAGCTCAATCAGAAAGAGGTCAAAAACGTCACAATTGACACGTCGAGCGACACCGCTACCGTCGAAGTCAAGAATGACGACATCGTTTATAACGTTCAACTTCCCGAAAGATGGGAAAGTATCCAACCGTTCACGAGCGTACTTTACGCGAAAGGTCCGGATGGTCGCCCCATCGCCAGCGAAGCTAAGAAAAGCGCGCTTTCCGGCCCGCTCATGAACATCCTCGGCCTCTTATTGCCGATGGTGCTTCTGATCGGTTTCTGGATGTTCATCTTGCGCCAGTCGCAAGCTGGAGCAGGACAAGCGCTTTCGTTCGGAAAATCGAAGGCCAAACGCCTTTCCGATAGCGCCGCCAAGGTCACTTTTGCCGACGTTGCGGGCGTACCCGAAGCCAAACAGGAATTGCAGGAAATCATCGACTTCCTCAAATCTCCTGAAAAATTCCAGGCTCTGGGCGCGAAAATCCCGCGCGGTGTGTTGCTTCTCGGCAACCCCGGCACTGGTAAAACCCTGTTGGCACGTGCTGTGGCAGGGGAAGCGGGCGTACCGTTCTTCCATATCTCCGGTTCGGACTTCGTGGAAATGTTCGTTGGTGTCGGCGCCAGCCGTGTGCGCGACCTGTTCGATCAGGCCAAAGCACACCGTCCGGCCATCGTCTTCATCGACGAAATCGACGCTGTTGGTCGTCACCGTGGCGCAGGTCTTGGTGGCGGACATGATGAACGCGAACAGACCCTCAACCAGCTTCTGGTTGAAATGGACGGTTTCGACCCCAATGGTGGCGTCATCTTGATGGCCGCTACCAACCGTCCCGACGTTCTGGACCCGGCGCTCACCCGTCCCGGTCGTTTCGACCGCCAGATCATCGTCGACAACCCCGACTCCAATGGTCGTCTGGAAATCCTCAACGTTCACGTCAAGGGCAAACCACTTGCTCCCGGCGTCGACCTCGACATCATTTCCAAATCGACTGCTGGCTTCTCCGGTGCCGACTTGGCAAACCTCGTCAACGAAGCCGCTTTGCTTTCTGCCCGCCGCAACAAGCAGCAGATCGGCAAAGAGGAGTTCGAGGAATCCATCGAGCGCGTCATCTCTGGCCCTGAGCGCAAAAGCCGCATCATTCAGGACAAAGAAAAAACCGTCATCGCTTACCACGAAGTCGGTCACGCTTTGCTCGGCCAGCTTTTGCCGAACATGGAGTCCCCGCACAAAATCACCATTTTGCCGCGTGGTATGGCTCTGGGTTACGTCTTGACCTTGCCCAAGGAAGACCAGTTCTTGCACTCCAAGAGCGAAATGATCGACTCGATGATCATGTCGCTCGGAGGCCGCGCCGCTGAACAAATCGTGTTCAACGAAGTGTGGACAGGTGCTGTGTCCGACTTGCAAAAAGTCACCGAAACCGCGCGTCGTATGATCTGCGAATTCGGCATGAGCGAAAGCCTCGGCATGTTGCAGTTCGGCAAGCGTAGCGGCCCCGTCTTTTTGGGACGCGATTTCCATGAGGAGCGTAACTACTCCGAAGAAATTGCTGCCAAAATCGACGCCGAAGTGCGCGACTTGGTCGACTCCTGCTATCAGAAAGCCGTCGAAATGCTGACGTCGAACCGTGCCATCATGGATCGTATCGTCCACGTTTTGATGGAAAAGGAAACGCTGTCGAGCGAAGAGTTGAGCCGCCTCATTTCGGGCGAACCTGAACCACCCTCTTTGACACCGACACAGTCGGCGCCGCCCTCGGCTCCCGCTGCGCCAGTGGTCGAGCGTAAAGAGGAAAAGCCTCCCTTGCTGAATCCCGGTGGCATGAAGCCCGGCTTAGCTGGAGCATAAAAAGTAAAATGAAAAGGGCGCGAACTTTAAGTTCGCGCCCTTTTTTCGGCACTGAAAATCGCACCATTACTCCTCAACGAGATATTTTGTGTGCAGAGACTCGCGCCGAAATCAGCAAGCGGCATTTTCGGAAAACGCTCGCTCTCGGCTTTAGAAGATGAATATTAAGAGCAATGGTGAAACCCGCGCACGCGACTATTTCGTGCGCCACGAACTTGGAACCGACCGAATCACGGTCGAGGAAGCGCAACAACAACCACGTTTTCCCCTGTACGGGATTCTCGATAACCTGCGTTCGGCCCACAACGTCGGCTCGATTTTTCGCACCTCGGATGGCGCCAATATCTCCGAATTGGCGATTTGTGGCTATTCGCCAACTCCTCCTCATCGCCACTTGAGCAAAACCGCCTTTGGTTCGGTCGATGTTGTGCCCTGGCGCCATTTCGAAACCGTGGAAGAAGCCATCGCCGACTACAAAGCTAAAGGGATTTTTGTCGCCGCTATCGAACTGAGCGATACCAGTTCCCCGCTATGGGAAGCTGAACTCCCCTTCCCAGTTGCTTTGGTAATGGGCAATGAGGTTGATGGTCTCAGCCCCGAAACACAGGCACTCTGCGATGCAACATGGCACCTCCCTATGATGGGCCACAAGAACTCGCTTAACGTCTCGGTCGCATGGGGCATTGCGCTTTACGATGTGCTGAGAAGGTTCGAACTTGGAAAATCAGAATCTGATTCGGGCGATTGAGTCTTATGACCCCCTGAAGAGCGATTACGAGCTGTATTGGCAACTCGCTTTTGCGCCGCCAGTTGACGTGGAAGAACTTGCTGACCGTTGCTGGCGACTCACGAATGAGCCGCCTTATCTGCCCATTCCTTTCGTCGCTTTGGTCTGCCGATTGTGCTTGGAAACATCCAATAGTCAATGCTCGCTCAACACCGCCTATAAGTTCCTTCGGGCACATGGTGATGACAATGAAATGAACTTGGAAGCTATTGTGGAACGTCTCAATCTACAATTTGAGCCGTGAACACCGGAGCAACGGTAAAATTTATTTGGAAAGATGAACGCTTTTTCTTCCCCGCAACGCCACTCGCTTGAGCCATTGCGGGTTTTGGTCGAAACTCACCTGCGTCAGCAGGATTGGGAGGAGTGCGTCGCTGCCTGTCGCGCTTTGCTTAAACACGACCGCCGTCACCACTTCGCTCAGGAGTCGCTCGCAACTGCACTGATGCAAATGGGGAATATCGAGGACGCAACTTTTGCCGTTGCTCGTCTGGTCGAACTCTCGCCACGCGATCCCTTTCACCGTTTGCGCTACGCGACCTTGCTGCAAATGCGCGGCAAAAACGGCGACTCGACCCGCGAGTTCGAGCGCGTCGCGCTGATGTATCCAGATGAACCCTTCGCCGGAGATGCCCGCGAGGCCGTCGAAAACCTTGACCGTCTGCAAACCTCGCAAATCTTTCTACTCGCTGCCGAGCAACTGCCTTTTCGTTGGCTCCTCGAACGTGACCCCGCTCAAGCTCTTGAGGAAAATGGGTTTTATCTGTCGGAAAATGGCTTGGATTCGCTCAAGCAAATGATTCCCGGATTCGACGAAGACGCGCCACTCGAATCAAATAACTCGCCTAAGATGCACTAAAAGCACACAACCCCATCGAGATTTGCCCGATGGGGTTGTGTCTTTATTATCGGGGTAGCCGGATTTGAACCGACGACCTCGTCGTCCCGAACGACGCGCCCTACCAAGCTGGGCCATACCCCGTTTCCTACTCCATGTCAAGTGACTTTGGCAGATTTATGGATTTCGGCTTTTGAATATACACCCGATTTTTCTTCAAGTCAAGCTCAAGAGCCAATTGCTTAACAAGAGCTGTGCGAGTGAAACGAGCATCATGTTTTATCCGGCGGAACTCATAGCCCAGCAGCTTGGTACCTCTTAAAAAAGCTTGCATGATGGATTCGTTTTTGGCGCAGAATAGACAACGACTACACCAGCCTCCATTCCTATATTCGTGGTAAATGTTGCCGTCTGTTTCGATGAGACCACGGATAAAGGGGCGAACATAATCTAACTCGCTGAAAATCCATTCGGGTACAGGGTAATCTTGCTGTTTGGCTCCGGCTGGCAAGCCTAGAATCGTCGGCAGATATTTGTCGTACAGACGGATGCCGAAATAAGTATTCTCTTTGCCCGCATAAATAGATGGTTTTCGCTGGAGCAATTTTTCAACTAACTCGCGGTAAGTGTCAATGAGTTCAGGGTAACGCGCATCACACGCAATTGTGAGGGCGTAAGTTCGTGGCATTGAACTGATAGAGCCATCTCCGCAAATTATGCCCGTGAGGTAGGCTAAATCTGCAGATGGAGGTAGCGGCTTGCCATCGCTCATTGTGGCACAACGGTACTCTCTTTTTTGAGTGGGCGCCTTGACTACAATGCCTTGGCTGTGGTGGCGTACTGCCCCTTGAGAAACCCCCAGATGCTCTGCGATTTTGTTGAGGCTCCAGCCTTGGGTGCGAAGTAAACGCACTTCGTTACCGTCTACATTGCGGGCAATTGCCATAGAAGTTAGTTTGACCTTTTAAACTGCGCGTTCATTCCTTCTATGGGTACCGATTTTTCGCGTTTCTACGACGGGTTGGACGATGCTACTGTCGTTCAAACCTATTCCGATTACGTTAATCCTGCGTTGTCGCAAGTTCTCCAGTTCATTGGGTTTTCTTCCTATGAAGTCGAGGCGCAGGGTTCCATTGTGCGCGATTCGAGTGGGCGCGAGTTCCTCGACTGTCTGGGAGGCTACGGAACGATGAGTTTGGGGCATTCGCATCCCAAACTTATCGCCGCTTGCAAGGCACAACTCGACCGAATGGCATTTTCTTCGCGCGTGTTGTTCAACGCACCGCAAGCGATGCTCGCTAAGAAGTTGGCCGAAGTGACGCCGGGCGAATTGCATTTCAGCTTCTTCTGTAACTCTGGTGCGGAGGCTGCGGAGGCTGCCGTCAAATTCGCGCGTATTACCACCAAACGCAAAAAGCTGGTGTCGGCCAAAGGCGCTTATCACGGTAAAACGATGGGGGCTTTGTCGGTATCGGGACGTGATAAGTACAAAACGCCCTTTGGCCCGCTCGTTACAGATGTGGAAAACGTCGAGTGGAACTCGATTGAAGATTTGGAGCGCGCCATTGACGAGGATACAGCTGCCTTGTTGCTTGAACCTGTGCAGGGCGAGGGCGGTATTTACGTCGCATCGGATGAGTACCTGCAGGCAGCGCGGCGCCTTTGCGATGAACGCGGCGCGTTGTTGATATTCGACGAGATTCAATGTGGCCTGGGGCGTACTGGCAAGATGTGGGGTTGTGATTGGGCTGGTGTCGCTCCCGACATGATGCTATTGGCCAAGGCGCTTTCGGGAGGCGCGATTCCCATTGGTGCGGTCGTCGCTCACCCCAAAATCTGGGAGTTCTGGAATGATGCACCTCTGATTCACTCCTCGACTTTTGGTGGTAACCCTCTGGCCTGTATCGCGGGGTTGGCGACGCTTGAGATTATCGAAGAAGAAAATCTCGTCGAGCGTGCTGCTCGTGCGGGAGAGCTGTTGATGAAAGGTTTGCGCGAGACGCAGGCTAAATACCCAAAACTCGTCAAAGAAATACGCGGACGTGGTTTGATGATCGGTGTCGAGTTCCCGCTGGAAGACATCACATCACTGGTGCTGGCAGGGTTGGCACAGCGTAACGTGCTGGTTGTGCCGTACACATTCAACAACGCGACCGTCACGCGCTTTGAGCCGCCTTTGAACATCTCTGACGAGCACATCGAGTGGGCCATCAAGGCGTTCGAGGAAGCAGTTGCGCAAACAGCCGAACTGCTCGAAGACGTTGACATGGACGCCATGTAAATCGAACTGGCTACAGCCCCTCTGTTTCAAAATCTGATTTTGGGACATAGGGGCTGTGACCTCAATAAGACCTCATCATGCCAAAAGTTACATCTAAAGTTCTCATTAACGCCCCCTTCGATGCTGTGTGGACACTCGCGCAAAACGTCGAAGATTTTCCACGCATTATGCCCGACCTCGACAAAGTTCTGGTCTTGCAAAAAGGCGAAACCACTCCCGGCACCCTACGCACCGTCACCGAATGGCATGGCAAAATTCGCCAGTTCAACCGCTCGATTGTATGGACTGAAGAAGACATCTGGAATCGCAGCAAAGGCGAGTGCCATTTCTGGCAGCTCAAAGGCGACTTCACCGAATATAAGGGGTTGTGGAAATTTACGCCGCAGGGTGAGGCCACGGAGCTTGATCTTGAAGTGGAATATGCCTTTGAGATTCCGCTCATTGGTGCTCTGATGAAGACGGTGCTGCAAAAATTGATGCAATCGAACGCCGATATGATGAGTAGCGCCCTCAAGACTGAAAGCGAACGAGTGGCACGTAGTTAATAGTGGCGTGATAACTTTGTCCCCATGACTTCTACGCCTCGCCTGAATTACGTTCAGATATTTCTTATCGGTCTGGGATTCTTCGGTGTCAGCGTTATCTGGGGCATTTATAACGCCTTTGTGCCGATTTTTCTGCAAAATCGGTTCGGCCTGTCGCCGAGTTGGATCGCGTTTTTTATGACGCTGGACAACATCGCGGCCTTGCTAATTCAGCCCCCCATTGGCGGATGGTCGGACAAACTCAATACCCCCATTGGGCGGCGAATGCCGTTTATTTTGGTGGGGGCACCGCTGGGAGCAGCGGCCTTTGGCATTTTGCCGCTTGCCCATATTTTGCCAGTGTTCGTTTGCTGCACCTCGACGCTGTTGCTATCAATGGCGATGTGGCGAACGCCCGTCGTGGCGCTGATGCCCGATGTGACGCCCTCACAATTCCGCTCACAGGCGAACGCCATCATCAACTTTATGGGGGGCGTGGGCGCGCTGTTCGCCTATTTCGGGGGCGGGCTGCTTTATAAAATGAATCCATCGTTTCCGTTCTTGATGGGCGGAGGCCTGGTTATTGTCGCGACGCTGTTGTTGTTTATCTTTGTGCGCGAGCCGAAAGTGCCACTGGACAACGATGGCGATGAATCGCCGCGCGACTTGCTAGGGAGCCTGATATTTCTGGTGCGCGAGCAGGAGAAGAGCGCCCTTTTCTTCTTGTTGGCGCTGTTTTGCTGGATGATTGGCTACTCGGCCATCGAGAGTTTCTGGACGTTGTATGCGGCTAACCGCCTTGGAATTGGTGAAGCGAATGCGACGCTCTTGCTTGGAGTTCTTTCGCTTGTGTTCCTGATTGTTGCGCTTCCCGTTGGGTATATGGCGCGCTTTTTCTCGCGAAAGGCTCTGATTGGGGCCGGGTTGGTGTTGTTGGCAGCACTGTTTCTGGTCATTTTTGCGCTACCCGTCGCGGTATTGAAGCAACCCGTATTCAGCTTGCCTATCTTGGGGACTGTGCCCATTCTAGGGACATTACTGATGGGGTGCGGCGTGGCGTGGGCGCTGATTACCATCCATGCATTGCCGATGATCGTCGATATGACCGACGCTTCGCGCAATGGCACCTACACCGGGTTGTATTATCTGTTCTCGACTTTCGCCTCCATTGTTGGCCCCAACGTCAATGGATTGCTGGTGCAGATGAACGGCAATAACTACAACATCCTGATGCTGAGCGCGCCGATTTGGACGATGGTGGGCTTTGGGCTATTGATGAAAGTACGGCGCGGCGAAATGACGCCGCTTGTTGCGTCGGTGGGCGCCGAATCGGCGCCGCCGTTGGCTTCGCCTTGAGAGGGGTTAGGCGCGTTCGCGCCACGCTTTAAACGTTTGGCCCAGACGGGTTTCGAGTTCTTCGGCTATGCAGGGCGGTTGTATGTCGCGGTCGACGTGACTCCACAGACCATCTGTACCTACCTCCAAGGCCAACCAACGCCCGTTGTCGGCGGGCACCATGTCGACGCATCCCCATGAGCGCCACAGGCCCGTTGCTTCGAGGGCGCGGCGTGCACAGCGGACGGCGCGTGGTGGAGCAGTACCGATTTGCTCGTAATGGGCGCCTCGTGCGTGGGCGACAAAGGGCGACGGGTCTTGGGTGTCTTCGGGAAAGCGACGCACGTTCCAGCCGAACAGGACGCCTCCCACTCCATAGAAGCGGAAGACTTCGGGACGGGGCAGGGAAATGAACTCTTGAACCACTAATGGGCGCGGCCAGTCGTCGGGGATGGTATCGCCGACCTGAATGAAACGGTGCCCCGCACCGCCGCATGAGATCGGGTATTTGAGCAGCCAACGCCGTGACGATTGGCGCCGTAGGAATGGAGTGAGTTCTTCGTCGCTCAGCAAGAATGTTTCGGGGCAGGGGACACCAAAGCTCTTGAAGACGCCCGCGATGAGGCGCTTATCGTTGGCGCATTCGATGGCTCCGAAAGGGACAAAACTTTGACCTGTGGGGGGCGTGGCCCCATCCCATGCGAGAATGTAGTTGAGTTCGGTGGGCTGCGAAACGACTGGGACGCCAAGTGTGTGCGATAGGCTGTTGGCCAGCGACTCGAATGCCCATGCACCGGAGCCGCTATTGAGGATGGCGGCTTCCTTCACTCGCGCCACCCCGCAACGTCGCCGCGTGTGACAATGCCTGTTGGGCGGTCGCCGATGCGGGGAGCGATCAGAATGGCTTCGAGAAAGGTGTTCTCGCCGAACCAGAACGCGGCCTGAGCCACACTGGTTTCGGGAGTGGCGAAGCGAAAGGTCTGGCGCTTCGATTGGCGTGGCAAGACCTGATGGATGGGGGTTTGCGGTGTGAATTGTTCGTCGCGGGCTACGACGGACGACAGAAAGCGCGCGATGTCGCGCTCGGAGAGGACGCCTTCAAAACGGTTGCCGTCGAAAATAGGGAAGCGGGCGATGTCGCGCTTTCTCATGGTGTTGAGTGCCGTTTCCAGAGTATCATTGGGATGCAGAATAACCACTTCGCGTCCGAACTGTTGCCCAATGCTGGCGGGGTGGAGCAGACGGTCGCGGATGGCCTCTATTTCGAGGACGGCGCTTTCGCTGGGCACACAGGGATAGTCGAAGGGCCGCACTGTTTCGTGGACCAAAAAATTACGGAGCGACGTGAAAAGCCGCAGGCTTTCGGCGTCGTGCCAATAGGGATGGCGGCGTGCCCACCAATCGACGGAACTGCGAAACGTGGGCGGGGCGTCCGGTTGCGATTGAAGCCAGTTATCGAGCGTGTTGAAAGCGGCGATGAACCGCTCGATGCGGGCGTGTTCTTCGCGCGATACAGGTGGGCGATCTGGCATGTGAACGCAGTGTTACGAAAGTATGGTGGTGTGTGTGCCCCCACTGAGCGCTTCCTCATATTTTATTGTGCTATGTAGCCTTATTGAGAATTGAATAGTGCGTGAAATCAATGATTTTGGGGTGTAAATCAATTTTTTAGTGATAAAAAGGGGCTTGAAAGATTGAATTAACGAGGGAACCGTTCGGAATTGGAGTGTGAAATAGGAGTTTAGAGATTGATTATTCAAACTTTTTTCAAATCGTGGAGTTATTGAGAAATTCAACCACAGAGACGCGGAGAGATTTTGGAGATTCACCACAGAGGCACGGAGACACAGAGAGTGCTTTAGAAGAGGAGGAGAGGTGAGAGGGGGTGGTATACATGGGATTTTGGGAGCGGGCTTATTGCCATAAGCCCCTACAGTGGGTAGCCCTTATTGGGAGATTTGGGAGGGCCAGTTAGGGAGAGTAACTGGGTTGTTGAGGACAGTATATGTCTTCAATTCATTAAGTTCAGTATAACCGATTTGTGTCGGTGGCGCTATTCTCCGAGTGGAAGGAGGCCGATTGTGCGGCGGAGGGGATGGCTTTCGGTGAAATAGGTTTCGGCGCCATTTGGCTAAAGTTCCCCCTGACTTTGTCGGACCTTCCGGCCTTCGTGAACATTGCAGGTGCGCTGGATGGACCACAATGCTTTTGGGGATTGACAGCTTAATTTGTTAGTGGCAAGGAATTATTTGTGGCCGAACACGAGGTTCGTTCCTACTAAGGGGTAATCGCAACTGAAATTATGCCGGCCGATGTTACTGACTGGTGTCTTTGAGAGCTAACTTTAGATCAGTTGGGCTTTCCAGTCGAGTTCGTTGTAGAGGTAAGCGTTTTGGGGCCTGTTGGGGAGATAGAGGGCGGTTTGGATTTGCCCGATTTGATAGAAAGTGGTGGATTTGGGGCGGGCTTTGATTTCGCGAGTGCGGCCTTCTTGGTCGCGAAAGAGGAGAGTGAGTTGATTTTTGGTGGTGTCGTGGGCGATGATGAAAGCGGGAGTTGTGAGGCCAATGCTCACAAGCCTTTTGTCACGCCTTTCTGTTGCCAGTGCAAGCAGGGGAAGGGCTGAGACGCCTACCAGCAAGAAGCCCATGATACCCATGCCTAGAATCGAGGCCCAGGGAGAAAAGTCGTCGGCGAGTAGGGGACGCAAGGCAGGGGCGAATGGGAAGTAGCGCACGCGCACTGTGTCGCCTATGTTTGTGTGCTTCCATTTTTCGGTGGGGACTTGCCCCTGCGCCTGATAGGTGTGGGTATTGGCTTGAAAGCGGAAGTCGAGGAAATAAGTTTTTTCGCGTCCGTTGCCACGTTCCCGTCCAGTGACGATGCCTGTGGTGGTGGTGCCCAGAGGCAAAATGAGCGCGGCTAAGCCGCCCCAGAACATACACATCAGGCCAAGGAGTAGCATGGGCAGCAAGCAACCCGCCAGACAGCCTCGCTCGGTGCGGGCGCGCAAGCCTACTTCTTCGTTGTTACGCGGGATGACGCGGCGTGGTGTTGGGGCTTGCAGTTCGGGTGGCGGTGAAAAGCGCGCTTCGATGTCTTGCCAATCTATGTCGCGCGCCCATGTGTCGCTCATGAAGTGCAGTGTCCACAACGGCGCGTAATATGCTGAGTGAATGTGCCATGAGTACGCTCTCCCTGTTCGATATTCCAGTGGTCGATTCCCCTCGAAAGGCGAAGGTGACGGCTTCCGACAAGAGCGCCGAGCTTCGGGCCAAGATGCTGGAGGTTCATGGGCGGTTATGCCATGAGTACGGATGTCCTATAGGTTATTTTCATAATCTGGACGCGATGGATGAGTTGATTTCGTCGCTGCTGTCGCATCGCACTAAAAATGCTGATTCGGGACGGGCGTGGAAGCAACTGAAGGCGCGTTTTCCGAATTGGGATGATGCTTTGAATGCGCCTGTCGAGGAAATCGAAGAGGCGATTGCTCCCTGCACATGGCCGGAGCAGAAAGCGCCTCGTGTTCAGGCGGTATTACGGGAGATTAAAGAGAGGCGCGGTGAGTTTTCGCTCGATTTTCTGGCCGAGATGAGTGTGCCCGATGCGCGGGCGTGGCTTGAATCTATTACCGGGGTTGGCCCAAAGACTAGCGCCGCGACTCTGGCGTTCTCACATTTGCGAATGCGCGCTTTGCCTGTCGATTCGCACCATCATCGTGTGGCGCAGCGGTTGGGACTCATTCCGATGAGTCTGTCTGTTGGCCCTTCGCACGCTGTTCTCGAAGCGATGTTGCCCACCGATTGGGACGCGCAACAGGTGTACGATAATCATGAAGTGCTGATGCTGCATGGGCAACGGGTTTGTCACCACCACTCGCCTAAGTGCAACAACTGCGTGTTGCTGGATATTTGCCCGACTGGGCAGAGGCTCGTGGCGAATGAGATGGGGGCTGTGTGAGTGAGGGGGTGAGTTCTATTGGGTCAGGTTTGCGCTGATTGAATTTGCTGTACAAGCTCTTCAATGGAGGGGTTATATTCGTCTTCTGTGGATACCTGGATTGTGGGGATGTCAAATTCTGGGGCTGTGTAGCTATCGGGAAGTAAGAACTTACCCGTTTCCTTGTAGTGTTTTACACGATGATCGCCGTGGAAAAACTCGCGTTCGGGGTTTTCTAGGCCACGCTTCAGGTGGTGCTTCGCGGCGGTTGTGCTGTCGATAGAACAAAGAATGATGAGGGGAGAGGATAATTCGGTAATTCGGGGCATTCTACTTTCCCATACCTTGTGCTGAAACGCGGCTTCGATGATGACCGAGATATTGGCTGTCAGATATTGATTCACAATCTCGAAGAAAAAGTCGGTGACTGTGGCGTTGGTATCGGGAGGGAGTTGGTCGTGTTTGGTGCCGTAGGTGTTGACGTAGCCTTCTTTGAGTTCATCGCGGCTTATGACGGGTAGCCACAGGCGCCCACCTAACTTCCTGGCGAGCGTGGTTTTTCCGGCTCCCGGTTGGCCTGTTACGATGATGCACTTCGGTTTTGGAGGCATGGTTTAGGGCACGGCTAATTATGAAGCGCCCGTAGCGCTTCGGCGCGGAGGTCTTCGATTTTGATTTGGGCGTTTAAGCCGATTTGGGCGGCGTAGACGTTCGTCCAGAGTACCATGTCGAGACCATTGACGACTTTGGCGCCGCGCTCTTTGGCTTCGCGGAGGAGGCGGGTTTCGAGCGGGTTGTAGACGATGTCGAAGACGGTGTGTTTGGCTTCGATTGCATCGGCGTCGAGCGGAGAGGAGTTGATGTCGGGGGTCATGCCTACGCTGGTGGTGTTGATGATGATGTCTGAGTCGCTGAGGCCTGAAGCGGGCAACGGGCTGACGAGAGCGGGGACGCCGGTTCGGGTTTGGACTTCGTCGGCGATGATTTGGGCGCGTTCGATGGTGCGGTTATAGAGGGTGATGTGAGCTGCGCCCGCATCGGCGAAGGTGAGGGCGAGGGAGCGGGCCGAGCCGCCGCCGCCCAGAATCGCGACGCGGGTGCCACCAATTCGCACGCCTTTATCTTCGAGGGAGCGAAGAGCGGCCCAGCCGTCGCTGGAGTGACCGCAGATGGTGCCATCGGAGCGAAATTCCAGAAAATTGACGGCTCCTACTAAACGGGCTGAAGGGTGCAGTTCGTCGCAGAGAGAGAGAACCGCTTCTTTGTGGGGGATAGTGACCATAACACCCCTCATGTTCAGGCTTTGGGCGCCGCGTATGGCTTGCGCCAGGGCATCGCTTTTGACGGGAAAAGCCAGGCAAAGGGCGTTGATGTCGCTTTGGGCGAGGGCAAACGATTGGGCACGCGGGGAAACGGAGTGGGAGATCGGGTCGCCAATTAGCGCGATGACACGGGTGCGCGCGTTCAAATAGTCCAGAGGCACGAGTAAAGTTTGCGAGATGAGCAAGAATAAGATGAGAAAATGTACGGAAAATGGCTATCTCTTTTCGTAGAGAACTAGTGTCAGATACACTGCGCGCATAATTTTCGGAAAGCCGTTTCGAAATGGGGGCGTCGCAGCTTCTACGTTTGAATTCCGAATTCGCGCGGCTATGGCCCGCAACTTTGCCAATGACTGATTCCGCGCCGGAACGCGCCACCCCTCACACGAGCGAACACGCTCCCACGCATTCGGTGTCCGGCCTTGGTACGTCGGCAGGAGTGCGCTTGCGGCGTAAACGCTCTTTCGCCGATTGGATCGCCTTTTTACTGTCGGCGATTCTCAGCCCTTACCTCGTTATTCCCGTTGGAACGGTAGGCATCATCTACGCCCGTACGTCGCATTCGCCGCGTCAGTTTTTGGCGTGGGTTTCGATTTCGCTGCTGTTCTCTACTGCTTTGCCACTGCTGTACATTTTGGTGGGCATGTGGCGGGGCACCATTTCCGATGTCCACGTGATGGAGCGTGATCAACGGGGAGGCCCGTTTGTTGTTGCCATCGTCGGCGGATTTCTGGGGGCGTTCTTGTTGTATTTGATGCAAGCCCCCGTTTCGGTGTGGGGGCTGAGCATCATTCAAGGCGTGAACGGTTTGGCGATTTTGGCGATAACCAACTTCACCAAAATTTCGGTTCATGTTTCGGTGCTGTCGGCGACGGTGATGGGGGCTATCGCGCTAAACCCGCAATTTTCACCTTACTGGGTGATATGGCTGGTTCCGGTGCTGATGTGGGCGCGCACCAAACGCGGGCGTCACTCGTGGGGACAAGGCATTGCCGGGTTTGCGGTAGCATCAAGCGTTACCTCGCTCGTGCTTGCCGGACTTGGGCTTTCAGACCGATTAACATGGCTATGGCAGCGTTTTTGACGCTGGCAATGGCTTGCTGAGCGCTACTTGTAGCGCTTTTTTAATGATGCGTTGCATCGTGTTATAATGGGAAAAGTGGCCTCTCGAAAGGGTGGGTCAAGATTTCTACAGGAATCGTTTCTTCATGAACCACGATGTATGGGGAGCGTAGAAGAAGATAACTCCCTGGTAAGAAAGGGCAAAACCAGTGTTTTAGAGATAAGAACATCGGTTTTGTAAGGTATTCATGTCGGCAACCACCGTCGCATTTGCGCTTAGCGTTTTCAACTTGCTCATGTGTTCGAGCGGGTTAATATTCGTTTTCTTCGAATGGAACGCCGCGCGTCGTCGGGAATACCTGTACCTGTACTTTGGCGATGAACGTCCCGGCCAAGAATATTTCATTGCGGCTCGTCGCCATCGCGTTCAATACACCCGCCTGTTGTGGGCTTTCGGCACTCTGTGTCTGCGCCACTTCCTCACCATGTTTGTGGCGATTAATAGCGCCCAGGGTGATGTGTGGAGTTCGTGGCAGGACTGGATGTTCGGCATGTCGAACACCATTCCCGAAAGTGGAACGGCGCTTTTTCCCTGGCTTGGATTTTTAGAGGCGCTTTCGCTGGCGCTATTTGTGTATGCCCTTTTGCTTGAGTGGAAACCACTGGGGCGTGAACTGGGTGTGCTGCCAGTGGCTGTACTCGCGGGGACGGCTGGTATATGGGCCATCATTGCCCTGCTGTTTCAACTAGGAACTTTTGGCCGCTCGGCGACGATGGTCGTGATGGTGGCTACGATTGTTTCGCGTTTGATTTTGGGAGGGTTCCTGTGCTTCGCCTTGAGGGCGCGGGCGTTAGGGAAGGCGAAGGGCAAGACCCCGATGGGCATCTTCGTGTTACCTATGTGGACGGCGACTCTGGCGTTCGGTTCGTGGGTGTTCTTTCCCACGGTCGGCGATATTGTCGGTAACTCCATCGCGCATCCTATTGGACACTTCATCGCGTTTTCGCTGCTGATGACGGCGTTCGCGCGCTCGACCTTGAATGACTACGAGAGCATCGAGATGTCGCGCCACCGTTTGGGACGCGAGCGCTCGGTGCTGTTCACCTTTTTGAAGCGACTCGGTTCGGCGTTTACGACCGATGTTGAAGTCGATCAAATCCTGCGAATTATCCTTGAGTCGGCGCTGGAAACCTCCGAGGCGAGCGCGGGCGCGATTTACCTGTACGATCAGAATAAGAAGCGACTCGACCCGCGTGTCGTGCTGAACTTCTTCCCACCGCTTTATATCGAATGCGAGACGGGAGTCTCGACGCGGCGCACCGAGGAGTTGGAGGCGCAGATGCGCCATCAAGACTTTTCGCTGGGCGAAGGTGTCATCGGCGAGGTCGCCAAAAGCGGTCAGGGGCGTCTTATTCAAGACGTGCGCGCCGAACGCATAATGCTTGGTACAACCACCGAGTTCATGCGCAATCGCTCGATGCTGGTGGTTCCGCTGCGCGTTCGCGATGAGTTACTGGGCGTGTTGGCCGTACTCAACAAGCAGAGCGGTTCTTTTGGTCAGGATGACTTATCGTTATTGCAGGCTCTGGCTGATCAGGCTTCGCTGAGCGTTAACAACGCGATGCTGACTGTTGAAGTGGCGGCGCAAGAACGTATTCGCCGCGACCTCCAAATCGCGCGCGATATTCAGCAGCAGCTATTGCCCGATTCTTGCCCTAATGTCCCCGGTTTTGAAATCGCGGCGCGTGGCACCAGTGCTACCGAAGTGGGCGGCGACTATTACGATTTCTTCTGGGTAGACGATGACCATTTGGGCATTCTGGTGGCCGACGTTTCGGGCAAGGGAGTTCCGGCGGCGCTTGTGGTGGCGATGATTCGCTCGGCGTTTCGCGCTCAGGCTCCAGGAAATACCGATGTGCGCGATGTGTTGGCGAAGGTGAACTCGTTCATTACTGGCGACCTTCGTTCGAACATGTTCGTGACGTGTGTTTACGGAATTTTGGAAGTTTCGAGCAAACGCTTTTCGTGGGGACGCGCAGGACACGAGCCGCTTTTGGTGGCTCACCCCGAAAAGAATATCGACATCCTGAAGCCGGATGGGTTTGCGTTGGGTATCATTGGGGCGCCGGAATTTTCCGACCTACTTGAAATTGAAACCATCGAACTGCATTCGGGCGACCGCTTGTTGCTGTTCACCGATGGTCTTACCGAAGCGATGAACTCGAAGGGCGAGGAGTTCGGTATGACGCGCATTCTGGAAACGCTGAATTTGGATGATGATGTCGATTTGGGCGGTTATGGCGCCGATGGCGAACCGTTCGCCAATGGCGTGAATTGTGATCCACGAGCAAATGAGCCGGATAGCATGAAGCATCTGGAAGATGCGGTTTCGCTGCACGTGGGCGATGCGCCCCAAAGCGACGACTTGACCATCGTTTATCTGGCGGCGAAGTAATTAGGTTCCGGCGCGCGTTTTCAGCCCATTAAAATGGATAAGGTGGAAAACACAGGGGAACTTGAATGGGTGATTCAAGATAGCATCAGCCCGGAAGATGCTCGTCGGTTGGATGAGGTGATTGAGGAGCGCAACCTTGAGCAAACCGGGACTCGCCGCGCTATTCTCGTGATTTTAGTTCGTAATAGCGATGGGGAAGTGGTTGCTGGTGCGCTGGGGACAGTGGCCTGGGGGCTGCTTTACATCAAGACTCTTTCGGTGACAGCTCCACTGCAAGGGCAGGGGTATGGGGCCAAATTGCTGGCGGCGATAGAGGACGAGGCAAAACGCCGTGGTGTCCGAGTCGCTCATTTGCACACGATGGGTTTTCAGGCGCCCGCGTTTTACGAGAAGTACGGCTACAGCGTTTTTCAGGTGCTTGAGGGCACCTCGGATGAACACAAACGCTATTTTCTGAAGAAGGAACTGTGAGAGGTGGCAGATTAAAAAGCGAAAGGGCGATGCATTCACATCGTCCTTTCGCTTTTTGTGGGGTGATTATTTTTCTTCGCTGAGGCCGTAGCTGACGGCTTCGGTGAGGGCTTGCCAACTGGCTTCGATGACGTTGGTGGAGACGCCGACCGTTGACCAACTGGTTTCATCGTTCGCTGATTCGATGAGAACGCGCACGCGAGCGGCTGTGCTTTCGCTGGTGTTGACGACGCGGACTTTGAAGTCGGTCAGACGGATGCCATCAAGTTGTGGGTAGGCGCCGCGCAAGGCCAAGCGCAGGGCGTTGTCGAGGGCGTGAATAGGACCGTCTCCTTCGGCGACAGTGTGTTGGATGTCCTCGCCGACGCGCAGTTTCAGGGTGGCTTCGGTGATCCATTCAGGTGAGCCAGCACGCAGTTCGTTGATAACGCGCACGCCCAATAATTCGAATACTGGGCGCTCTTTGCCGAGGGCGCGGCGCACTAAGAGCGCGAACGAGGCGTCTGCGCTTTCAAATTCGTATCCTTGCGCTTCGAGTTGCTTCACTTCGCGCAAGATGGCGGCGGCTTCGGGGCTGCCTTTGGGCAAGTCGGAGCCGAGCTTTTGGGCGACTTCACGCACGTTCGAGGTGCCTGAATACTCGGAAACCAGAATGCGGCGCTCGTTGCCGACCGATTCGGGGATGATGTGCTCGTAGGCGCGGCCCCCAGCTTTTTGCACGGCATCGACGTGCATTCCGCCTTTATGGGCGAAGCAGGTGCGTCCCACGAAAGGCTGGCGCTCGTTGGGGGCTAAGTTGGTGATTTCGGCCACGTAGTGCGACAGCGATGTGAGGCCCTTGAGCGATTCTTCGGAGACAACCGGGCGGTTCATTTTCAGTTGCAAGTTGCCGATAACCGAGGTGAGGTTGCAGTTGCCGCAGCGTTCGCCAAAGCCGTTGATGACGCCCTGTACCTGGGTTGCGCCTGCTTCGACAGCTGCGAGGGCGTTAGCTACCCCTAAGTCGCAGTCGTTGTGGGTGTGGATGCCGATGGCGGGGCCGATTTTGAGGGCGTCGCGTGTGGCGCTCTGGATGAAGTCGGGCATGGTGCCGCCGTTGGTATCGCACAGCACCAAGAACTCGGCGCCGCCGTTGGCCGCTGCTTCGAGGACTTTGAGGGCATATTGGCGGTTGCCTTTGAGTCCGTCGAAGAAGTGTTCGCAGTCGAAGAAAACGCGCCGACCTTGCGATTTGACCCAGGCGACGGACTCTTCGATCATGCGCAGGTTTTCGTCGAGCGAGACGCGCAAGGCGTGTTCGACATGGAAGTCCCACGTTTTGCCGACCAAAGTGACGACGGGAGTCTGGGCGTTGACGATGGTTTGTAGGTTGGGATCGTCCTGCGGGGCGATTCCGGCGCGGCGCGTCATCGAGAAGGCGCACAACTGCGAGTTGGCCCATTTTTCGCGGGCCGCTTTGGCGAAAAATTCTTCGTCTTTGGGGTTGGAACCGGGCCAACCGCCCTCAATGAAATGGATACCAAATTCGTCCAGTTTGCGAGCGATTCGCAATTTATCGAGGACGCTGAGTGAGACGCCTTCGGCCTGGGCGCCATCACGAAGCGCGGTATCGTACAAAAATACTGGTGACATGAGAAATTGGAATGAAACTTGAGAAAAGAGACACAAAAAAGCCCGTCGCGGTTAAAAATGCGACGGGCAAAGCGCAAACAGAGGACCGGGCTAAAAAGCCCGCTCTTCACCCGTCGCGCGTTGTAATTCGGAACATGGAACGCCTTTCATTTTAAAGCGCGCTTACCGACAAAGCAAGGTTTTTCCTAATTGTCAGTGAATGCGAACTGTGAAGAGGGCGAAAAATGTAAAAATTTAGTCGGTATTCTTACAGCTAGTTCATGCTTTTTACCTCCCTTACTCCGGAATCGCCGCCACCCGAAGAGATCAGATGGCGGGTAGAGTTATTCGGTGGCTTGCGGGCGCGGCGCATTGATGCGGCGGGTGCAGGTCAAGTCGTAGAGTCGTTTCGGACCCAGAAGACGAGCGCGTTACTTGCGTTTTTGGTGCTCGACCGTCGCCTTCACTCGCGTGAGGTGTTGGCCGAACTGATGTGGCCTCACAGCGCCAATGGAGCGGGACGCAACAGCTTGCGCGTGGCTTTTTCGTGGCTACGCATCGCTTTATCGGATAGCAACAAGAGCGGGCGCATCTTGCGCTCGACGCGCGACGGCGTGGCCGCAGGAGAGGCGCTCACTTCCGATTTGGACGAATTTCGGGCGGAAATTCGACGTGCTGAACTCGAAAAGGACGATGTGGTTCGCATTCAGATGCTGGATGAGATTCTTCATCGAGTTAGCGGCCCGTTTTTGCGTGGTTTCTATGAGGATTGGGCTTTGGCGGCGGCGCGGCGTTTCGAAGGCGAATTTTTGGGAATAGTGCGGCGTGTCATCGCGGGGCACGAAGCCACCGGGGAATGGCTGTTGGCGCTTGATTGCGCGCGTCATGCGGGGACAGTTGTGCCCGAATCCGATGTTCCTTTGCGCAATGTGGTGCGGTTAGGCTTACGAGCCGGAGAAAGCGTGGGGGTGAAGCGTGAGTTTGACGCCTGGAAAAAGCGGCGTGAGCGCAGTGGGTTATCCGATACCCCCGATTGGCAAGAATTTGTCAGTGAACTTGGTTCAACTGCGTCGTCCGTAAGTGTTGAATTTGTTGGTAAGCACAGTCCCCAGCCCACCAGTAGTCCCGTAGCTACGGTCGTTACGGAAGTTGTTAGCCAAAGCTCGGAGCCGCCGCCTGCCCCTGTCGCAATCACGCCAACAGTGGTGACTTTGCCGTTGAGACCACGGCCATTGCCTTCGCCAACGTCAAGTTTTATTGGGCGCGAACAGGAGCGAGAGCAAATCAATGCTTTGCTTCATGAACCCAGCACGCGCTTAGTGACAGTGTTGGGAGTGGGGGGAGCCGGCAAGACACGTTTGGCCTTAGAGCTTGCACGCACAGCTCTTGCCCGCGATGAGTTCGAGGCGGTCGTGTGGGTTGGGGCATCTTCGTTGGGTTCGTTGCGTGCTGTGCAGAACACGATGTTCGACGCGCTGGGCATTCCGGTGGTGGGTTCCGATTTACAGGCGTTGAACAAAGCGTTGGAGCAATCGGTTCTGGGGCAGCCCGCAGATTCTGGGCGTTGCACTCTGATTGTGTTCGATAATTTCGAGCATTTGGGGGATGCGGGAGCGGTTTGGCTTGGTGAACTGCTAAAGCGGGCGCCAAGTGTGGTTGCTCTGGTGACATCGCGATTGGCTTTGCAAACAGTTGGCGAACGGTTGTGGGTGTTGCAGCCTCTGCTTTCTGCGCGCCCCGATGAAGCAGTTTTGGCTGGCACGGCGTCCCCTGTAGAGACGAAAGCCGCTCAATGGCCGGATGCTGTGCGTCTGTTCGTTGAGCGGGCGGCTTTGGTGAGGCCCGGTTTCGTGCCATCGCCCGCTGAAATCGAAGATATTGCCCGTATTTGCGAGGCTTTGGGCGGAAGTCCTCTCGCTATTGAAGTTGCTGCTGCGCGGTTAGCTTTGTTCTCGTCGGCGCAGTTGGTGCAACAACTTCAAGGTGGACGCAATGAGGAAGGAACTAAGGCAAAAACCAAAGTGCCCACCATGCGGCGCAATGGGTTTTTGTTGGAGCGTGTCGAGGAGCCTACGCCACCATCTCCCGATCAGGTGTCGCCTTTGGATTGGCCCAACCGCGATGTGAGCGCACCCGCGCGCCATCGCAGCCTACGAGAAGCCATTGATTGGAGCGTACGCCAGTTGCCACCCAAAGCTCGCCAATTTTGGGCGCGTGCCAGCGTGTTTCGCGGTGCTTTCGATATGAATGCGGCGAGCGATGTCTGCCAGGATGCTCAGTCCCCGGCTTTGTTGTTATCGTTGCGCGACTCTTCGCTACTGACGCTACATACCGACGGCGACATTGTGCGGGCATCGTGGAACGATGCGCTGCGCGAATTTGCCCAGAAACTGCTTTCGCCGGAAGACCGATTGGAATTAGAAGCGCGGCACGCAGCCTATTTCGCTCGGCGCGCGCGCGAGGCGGGCACTATCCTTGGGCGCGGCGAAGGAGGGCGGGCATTTGCCAACTTCGGCGCCGATGGCACACCGCCACAGACGCAAGTCGAGCGTGACCGAGTGCGGGTGCAGGTGCGGCGCGCGCGCGAAGAACTTGATGCGTCGCGCGGCGATTTGCGGGTTGCGTTCGAGTTGTTTTTAACGCGCGAACCTTATGTCGCGCTGGAAATGGGTGTTCATCTGTGGCCCGCGTGGGCTGCGAACAAGCAGTTGGCCGAAGGCCGTGGTTTGCTGCGGCGAGCTTTGGAGGCCGCGCCAGTTTTAGATGAGGATATGCCCGAAGAAGCCCAGCGCGAACGATGGGGATTCGAGTGGGATATGAGGGCACGTGCCCTCGAAGGTGCGGGGGCTTTGGCTGCGCTCTCGTTTGAACCGCATGTCGCCAGAAACTTTTTCGATGAGGCGCGGCGGGCTTTCGAGAGGGCAGGAGATGCCGATGGCATCGCGCGTACTTTGAGTTCGGCGGGGTTAGCGGCATTGCAGGGCGGCGATTTGGTGGCAGCGCGCGCGCTTTCGGAGCAGAGCCTATCGCTGGAAAGCCAGCAGCAAAACGCTACGCGGCGTAATGCGCTGTTCAACCTTTCGTTGGTGGCGGTTATGAGTGGCGATTTGGCTACGGTACGCTCGTTGGCTTCCGAGGGGTTGGCCCTGCATCGCGCACAGAACGATCAACATGGTATCGCGTTGTGTTTGGAAAGCTTGGGGCAAGCTGCCCTCTTTGAGGGCGAAGTGGCGACAGCACGGGTGTACTTTGAGACAGCACGCGACCAATTTCAAGCATTGGATGAAGATTCGGGGCGTTCGCGGGCATGGTGGGGTTTGGGGCACGTAGCGCGTTTGAACGGTAACTTCTCCGAAGCCCACGCCTGTTTCGAGCGCTCACGCGCGATTTCGAGCGCACTCGAACATGCATGGGCGGTGCCTTATGAAATCGAAGCTTTTGCTTTGTTAGTCGGGGAAGAAGGCGATTGGGTTCGTGTTGCTCGATTGCTCGAAGGAGTGAAGCGTATCCGTCGCGAAGAGGCATTGCCGTTGCCGCGTCCGTTCTTTGGCGTCGAACTCGATCAACTGCGCTTGCGGTGTAGAAAAGAACTTGGTGACGGGCGTTTTCGGGCCGAAGGTTTGGTGGGTGAGATGCTCTCTAACGAAGAACTAATGAATGTGGCGCGTGCGTGACAGCCTATTGAGGGCGCTTGTGCCTTAGGTAAAGATGAGAGTTGCTTAAGCGTTCTTGGGCGCCTCTTAAGCAGTGATGAGGAACGGGACAGCTACAAATGTGTCCAAAAAGCGCTTTTGCTTGACATGAAACAACTTAATGCTACAGTGCAGCGCATCTTGGGAGTCTTAGGGGCGGTAGCGCTAGGGGTAGGGACGAGTGCTACAGCTCATGCGGGTGAGGAGCCTGCTCTTAAGGTGTTTGTGCGCTGGAGCGCTTTCACTCCGAAGGTACTGGCGCCATCGGCTTCGCCCACTTCTCGTGTGTTAGCATCGCGTGAGCGTTTGCAGGGACAGTTGCAAAATGTGGTTCCTGGCTCGTGGGTGGGACGCACTTTTCAACAGGTCGGATGGAGTGTTATCGCTGTTCCGGCCAGCCAGAAAGCGACGGCGTTAGCCAAATTGCGGAATGCTTTTGGTGCCAGCAACGTTGAGGCAGTGCATACACGCCATTTATACAAAACGCCTAACGACCCTGATTATGGCTCGCAGTGGTGGCTCGATAAAATTGGTGCGCCCGCTGCGTGGGATACATCGACAGGCTCGGATTCGGTGGTTGTAGCCGTTGTTGATACGGGAGTGCAGCGTAACCATCCCGATTTAGTGGGCAACTTGTGGACGAATACAGCCGACATCATGGGGGATGGCATAGACAACGATGGCAATGGCTACGCCGACGACACATACGGATACAACGCCATTACGCCCGGAACCGCTCCTGACGATGATGACTTCGAGGGGCATGGAACCCATGTGACGGGTATCGTTGGTGCGCGTGGTAACAACGCGAATCAAGTGAGCGGAGTGAACTGGAACGTCAAAATTTTGCCTGTCAAGGTGTTTGATAAAAACGGTTTCACCGAAGATCCAACCATCGTGCAGGGATTGGATTACCTGCTGGCTATCAAAGCAAAGGGGGTAAACGTGCGTGCCTTGAATGCTTCGTGGGGCGGGTCTGATACCAGCCAGGTGCTTCAAGATGCGTTCGCGCGCCTCGATACGGCGGGCATTTTGAGTTTTGTGGCGGCGGGGAACGGTGATGCCAACCTCGTTGGTTATTCGATTGATAATCGCCCCGATTATCCTTCGAGCTACACCTACAATACAATCATTTCGGTTGCTTCCAGCAATGCGAATGACGGGCGAGTCGGTTTTTCTAACTACGGCCCCGTAAACGTGGATATTTTTGCGCCGGGGAGCGATATTCTCTCGCTGGCGCTTAATGGGGGGACTCAGTATCTTGATGGCACCTCCATGTCGACCCCTATGGTCACGGGAGCGGCTGCGCTTTTATGGAGCATCAAATCCGATTTAACGGCGGCGCAGATGAAGGCGTTGTTGTTGAACTCTGTTACGAAACCAGCGGCTTTGAACGGTTTGTGCGTCAGCAACGGGCGTTTGAACTTAGCGCAGGCGGTTGCTTCTATTGGTACTCCCACAGCGACAGCGACACCAGTTCCAACCGCGACGGCAACGCCGCGCCCAACTGCCACGGCGACACCTCGCCCTACTGCTACATCAACACCACGGCCAACGGCTACAGCTACCGCCACGCCACGTCCGACTGCTACAGCGACACCTCGCCCTACTGCTACCGCGACTCCACGACCCACGGCGACTGCTACACCGCGTCCGACTGCTACCGCGACTCCACGACCCACGGCGACTGCTACACCACGTCCGACTGCGACAGCGACACCTAGACCAACGGCTACCGCTACTCCGGCTCCCACGGCGACACCTGCTCCTTCAGGGCCGTTCGCTTTGTCGGGCTACACCTACTACAAGGAGAATGGCGTTAATCGTCCTATCGCTGGAGTGAAGGTGTTTATGAATGGTAAGGAGATGACGACCAGCAATGCTGGAGGCATGTATTTGATTACTGGAATTGAGGCGGGCAAGTATTCGGTGGGCGCACGTGAGGCTGGTTACAGCTTTGAAGGCGCGTGGGTGACATTTAGCGGTACTGGCGGATTCACACGGCGCGATATTCTCGCTACTGCTCCCAGCGAGCGTTTCAGCATCAATGGGACGGTGAAAAATGCCAATGGCGTTGTTATGAAGGGGGTACAGATTCTGGTCAATAATCAACCTATCTCTGTGGCCTCTACGAATGCGGCGGGGCGTTTTACGCTGAATGATCGCATCCGGGGAACTTACATCATTAGCGCAACGGTCAACGGCGTTTCCGTGGGGATGAGGGTAACGCTGCCCGCTACAACGGGTTCGATGGTTCCCAATGCTGATATTGTGCTGCAGCCACCTGCGGCTACGAAGGCCAAAACTTCCACGGGAAGTGGGGGCTGGTCCTAGTTACGAATCGCGAATCGCGATTTGGGAGGCACAGGAATTTCCTGTGCCTCCTTTTCTTTTACTAACCACTTAATTTACGGCGCATTCAAACTGGGTGTGGTGATGTCGCCCTTCAACTTTTTGCGCCGCAGTGCGCCCGATAGCGCCCCTAAGAAGGTTGCTCCCAGTAGCGACCTCAAGGCATTCGAGCGCCAGTACCCCGGCGTGCAGTTGGAATTGCGCGAATTACGAGCGCGCATCGAAGCCAACCCCACCGATACGGAGCCGATTTTAGATAGAGCGCGCTACTTTTTGAATTCGCGATTGCCATCGAACCGCTTCAACTGTGCCGATGATTGTTCGCGGGCGCTGGAAGTCGACCCAGAATGTGCGGCGGCGTATGCGCTCCGAGCGCAATCGTTGGGCGATGTGTCGCATCCGAACAAAATTTCTGGACGCTGGCCCGCGCGGGCGGCGCTCGATTATCTTTCAGCTTATGCGTTGGACTCGACGGATGAGGCTTCGCGGGCGGCGTTCTTGAAGATTAGCGCGGTTATTTTTCGCGACAAGAACGCTTACGAGCAGCAGGAAGAACTCGATGCACTGCGCGAGATGTTGCAAGCGCGCGTGGGAGAGGAGCGCGCTGCGCGTGTATTGGCGGTTATTAAAGCGTAGGTGGTTAGCTGGCTTCGCTTTTGTTGATAAGAAAAGTCGCGGTGCGGTCGAAATATTCGAGCAGGAATTTCTTGGCCGTTTCGTTTTGAATTTCGGCTTCGACGGCGAGGCTCATGTGGTGGACCCAGGCATCGCGTTCGCGCTGGCCGATGGCGAAGGGAAAGTGGCGCATTCGCAAACGCGGATGACCACGCTGCGCCGAATAGTCGGAGGGGCCGCCGCAATATTGAATGACGAAGAGTGCCGTCCACCAGGCGCTTTCACGCAAATCTTCGGGGTACATCGGGCGCAGGACGGGGTCGCTTTCCACACCTCGGTAGAAGTGAGCGACCATCCGCATCAGTGGTTCCTGGCCGCCCGCGAGTTCATAGATCGTTTGCTCGCTTTCGTCTTTGGTGGCGGTTAAAGAAATCATAGAAAATTCACGGTCCATCAGTTGTGGTCTAGAGGCCGCGTGGCGGTGGAAAAATTAGACGTACCGGGGAGAGTCAGGTTTGCCGATTGGGCTAATAGCTTCAGGAAAGTAGGGGAGGATTTTGGAGAAAACAAAAAACCGTGCAACGAATGTTGCACGGTTTATATAAGTGTCGCAGAGAAGACTCGAACTTCCACGCCCTTGCGGGCACCAGCCCCTCAAGCTGGCGCGTCTGCCATTTCGCCACTGCGACAAAGGGTTTTATTGGTTTGCGCCAAAGATGCGCAAAAAGCTGGCCCAAATCTTATCTCCAAACAGCATTACAACTGCGTAGATTGAAATAGCGCCAATAAGAACATACCAGGGTAAGCCACCCTGGGCACTAAGTTCCGAATGAGCTGCTGCAAGCAACGAGGAGAACAGAAAGCCTATTGCCGTCCACTTCGACATCGGTTTAAGGATGCGTTCAGCGCCGACGGGCATGTCAATGGAGCCACTCATGCGTCCGCCCTGCGCTCCCAGACCCATAACGCCGCTCTGTTCGTTCTTGTCGGTTTGAACCGCCATAAGGACGATGAACATAAGCGCAGATACGATCTGCAAAATTAGCAAGACGATGCCCATGAAAGACCAATGCCAAAAGGCCCGACAAATATTACCAAGCTCTGCGAGAGATTTCAAGCCCACTCACAAAAATTTGTTAAAATTTAATTGTCCCCGATGAGTCCGTCCCAGTTGCGCGCCTTGCTTCAACAGGTTTCTCAAGGAGAAAAGGGGGTTGAGGCTGCGTTTGAAGCGCTGTCACAGCTTCCAGTTGAAGAGAATTTAGAATTTGCCCGTCTCGATCATCATCGCTCGCTTCGCCAGGGTTTTCCCGAAGTGGTGTATGGTGAGGGAAAAACACCACAACAAATCGTCGCTATCGCGAAAAAATTAGAAGAACGCGGTGCCCCTGTGCTAGTGACGCGCGTTGCGGCCTCGGTGTGGGAGCAAATCGCCGAGGAACTTCCGAGCGCCCATTATCATGCGTTGGCGAGGCTTATTCACATCGACGGGCATCGCGACGAGTTGAGCGGCTCGGTGGGGGTTTTGTGCGCGGGGACGAGCGATTTGCCCGTCGCCGAAGAAGCGGCGCTGTGTTTGGAGGCGATGGGCGGGCGCGTTGAGCGCATGTCGGATATTGGTGTCGCGGGGTTGCACCGGCTTTTGAATCGTCTGGCGGATATTCGTTCTCATTCGGCACTTATCGTTGTGGCGGGCATGGAAGGGGCTTTGCCTTCCGTGGTGGCGGGGTTAGTCTCGGTGCCAGTTATCGCTGTGCCTACCAGCGTTGGATATGGCGCTTCGTTCGGTGGTTTGGCGGCGTTGTTGGGAATGCTCAACTCGTGTTCCAATGGTGTGGCAGTGGTGAATATAGACAACGGATTCGGTGCGGCTTCGTTCGCTGCGTCGGTCTTGCGCTCGCAGGGCGCTTCTAAAATATGAAAATCGCGTATTTCGATTGCTTCTCTGGCATCGCTGGTGACATGGCTCTCGCCGCTTTGCTGGATGCAGGCGCTCCCCTCGAAGAACTGAAGGCGGCTCTGGGTTCCTTGCCCATCGAGGGCTGGGACATCGAAAGCGAAGCCGTTTTGCGGTCGGGCATTCATGCGCAGAGCGTTTCAATTTCGCTGCATGGGCAGACCGATGACGAAGAATTGGAAGCGGTGACAGCGCATAAGGCGGCGCACGCCCAGCACCACCACGAACACGGAGATGATGACCACCATCATGGTGATGAGGGGCATGACCATAGTCATAGCCACGATGACCATAATCACGATCATGCTCACGACGACCATCATGGACATAGCCATCCGCACGCTCACGACGGGCATTCGCATGACCACCCCCATGACCACCCCCATGACCACCATCACGAGCATTCGCATGACCATCCCCATCATCATGGGCGCTCGATGCGAGAGATTCGTGAAATTATCGAAGCGAGCGAACTGAGCGAACGGGTGAAGCGCGATGCGCTCGCCATCTTCGAGAAAATCGCTGTCGCCGAAGCCTTTTTGCACCATTCGACTCCCGATGATGTGCATTTCCATGAGATCGGTGGCATCGACTCGCTTCTCGATATTGTGGGCGTGGCGTGGTGCCTGGAATGGCTTGGTATTGATGCCATTTATGCCTCGGCCTTGCCGATGTCGGGTGGGTTTGTTGACTGTGCGCATGGGCGGATGCCAGTTCCCGCGCCCGCTACCCTCGAAATGTTGAAAGGCGTGCCGTGGACGCCTACCGATGTGCGCGGCGAACTGGTGACGCCTACGGGGGCGGGCATTCTTGCGGCGCTATGCCAGGGATATGGGACGGCTCCGGCGATGACTCTGGAGTCGATTGGGTTGGGAGCGGGAAAGAAGCAACTGCCTGACCGACCGAATATTTTGCGTGTGTCTATTGGTGAATCGAGCGCGGAGAGCGCGATTGAAGGTTTGGAATGGAAAACGCTATCGCAGTTCGAGGCGAATGTGGACGACCTCAATCCGCAGGTGTGGGAACTCGTGTTTGAGCGCTTATTTGAGGCAGGAGCGCTCGATGTATGGTTGGTGCCTATTCATATGAAGAAGGGGCGTCCGGCGTTACTATTGGGTGTTTTGTGTGAACAGTCCCAAGAAAATAACGTTCTCAAAACCATACTTCGGGAAACAACGACACTGGGTGTACGTCGAAACCGCGTGGAACGGGCGGCCCTTTCGCGAGAGATGGTGAACGTCGAAACTATATTCGGTTCGATTCGAGTCAAAATCGCGCTCAACCCGGCGCTAAATCTGTGGCGCGCTCAACCCGAATGGGAAGACGTGAAAAGCGCCGCAAAGCGTGCGGGTGTTTCTGCGCGCGAAGTGCATGAGGTGGCTCTGCGGGCTGTGTCCGCATCCCAAACCGGGAATTAATTTTTTTTCGCATTACATTTTTGCTTTTCATGAAACGTTTATTGCCTACATTGTTTCTGCTCGGTTTGCCAGTGGCCGCCAATGCGCAGACTCCCCCCACCGATACTGTTGACCTGGTTTCCAAAGCTAACGGTGGACGCATCATTTCGACGACATCCACGCTCGATAACGATCCGGCTTATTCCGCCGATAATCTCATTGACGGTCAGGTTTTCTCGACGGGAAACACTAAGTCGCGTGGCTGGGCTTCGAATAAATTCGATCCCATTACCCGCGATTCAGTGACACTCGGTTTTGCCGACAACCGCCAGTACACCATTGGGCGCTTGGTGTTGAACCCCGCGACCGATTTGCCCCCCGAACGCTGGGCCAAAGATGTGGAAGTGCAGGTTTCGACCGCGAGCGCCGATGGCCCCTATGACACGGTGGCACAACTGACCCTGAAGCAGAGCGCGACACCACAAGAGTTCTCGATTTTGGCGACGCCCGCGCGTTTCGTGCGCTTAGTGTTCCGCTCTAACTATGGCTCAGATCGCGCCGTGGCTTTGGGCGAAGTCGAGATTTATGAGGCGATTGATACCAGCGACCCAATGGGCGGCTTGATTTCGCGTTTGGAAGGCGCTATCAATGATTTGAAGCGCTATCGCGATGTGCAAACACAGGGCGGCAATGGCGGCGGACAGAAAGCCGACGTTTCGCTCGAAGGTGGCCTCGCCCCCGCGACACTGCAAATGGTGCAGTTGCTTGGAACAGGCGACGCTCAGGTGCCCATTGGAAACAGCAACCTCGTCGCCACCAAAAATGGTGGGAAAGTGATGGCCTATTCGTCCATCTTCGATAAAGACGCACAGTTCGGCCCTGACAAATTGATTGATGGATCGAACTTCTCGTTGGCCGATAACAAAGGCTCGTTCGGGTGGGCTTCGCAGGGATTTGCGCCGGGACGCGAGTATGTGACGCTTGGCTTCGCGCAAGATCGCACCCGTCTCATCGGGAAAATCGTGTTGAATCCGACCTCGAACCAATCGGATTTGCGCTGGGCGCGCCGCGTGCAAATTCAAGCGACGACGGGGAGCTTTAAGGATGGCCCGTGGAAAGAAGTGGCGGTTGTCAACTTGAAGGGGCAGAACCCCGTAGAGCGCGGCATCAACCAGGAGTTTCTGGTTCGTCCGGTCGAAGCTAAATACCTGCGCTTCATCTTCCTGGCGAATGGCCCTGGCATTATTTTGCCGGATGCCGACCCGAACGTGAACTCGGACCGCGCCGTTTCGCTGGGCGAAATCGAGGTCTACGAGGCCGCGACCAGCAACGATCAACTCGGTGCCTTGATTAGCAAATTCACCTCGGTTCTCACCGATTTGCGCACTTTGCGCCGCCGCGCATTGGACGCTCCCGCCGATACCAACTGAGCGAGTCGCGCTGGCAAAGGCCCGTTCCCATTGGGAGCGGGCCTTTGTTTTTTTCGCTCGTTGCCTTCAATCGAAGCTTTGAGGGCGTTGTTGTGTGAATGGTTGCTTTGTAATCGTATGAGACAAAGGCGCAAACTCTCAGAGGAAAACACGATAGAAACGAGAACTAAGCGTCGGAATTATCGTTGTTAGTTTTGATTTGAGAATGGGAGCGCAAAAAATTTCGCTGTGAGCGTATAGAGAGTGCGATACGCACATAACGCGGCTTTCCTCCAGCGGATGTGTGATTGAGAATTATGCGTTGCTTGAACTGTCAGACGGATAACATTGCGCTATCGGCCCACACGTGCCCCTCCTGTGGGATGAATCTGCACACCATCTGGGGCAATGCATTGCCGATGGGCACCCTGATTAACGGGGGCAAGTACCGCATCGACTGGTTGCTGGGGCGGGGGGGCTTCGGTATCACCTATCGGGCGACACACACGCTCCTGGGCCGAGTTGTGGCTATCAAGGAGTTCTTTCCGCGCGACTTCGTGCATCGAAATGTTGGAGAAGCGGCTGTGAGCGTTATGCCCGTTTCACAGAACGATTATCAACGTGGACTCGACCGATTTTTGCGCGAAGGGCAGGTCTTATCGCAAATCAAAGAAGACCATGTGGTGCGGGTGGAAGACTTCTTTGAGGACAACGGCACGGCTTACCTTGTGATGGAGTTGCTGGAAGGCAACAGTCTGCGCACCGAACTGAGAAATGCCGGGGGGAGATTGCCGCAAGCGCGTATTCTCGACATCATTGAAGATCTTGTGCAAGCGCTGACGGTCACTCATGCCCAGAAGGTGTGGCACTGCGATATTAAGCCGGATAACATCCAGATTTTGCCCTCTGGGCGTGCGGTGTTGATTGATTTTGGTGCCGCTCACCAGGGGTTAGCGAGTCAAAGCACGCGCGCTTTTACCCGCGACTATGCGGCGCCCGAACTGGAAACCGGAAAGGCAGTCGATGGGCGTACGGATTTGTTCGAGTTGGGAATGATGATTCATGAGATGGTCACAGGTCGTCGCCCCCCGATGGCCGTTGACCGCATGATGAAGGACACGTGGAACTCGTCGCATCTGCGAAATCCCTGGAAAGGCTGGTTGCCGCCGCTGTTGCAAATGCGCCCAGAGCAGCGGCCCGATAGCGTGGGGGCGTGGTGGAAAAAGCGCCCTAAATCGGTGCCCAGTCAACTACCTGTTAGCCCTTCGGTTCCCGTCAACACGGCGCCGTCCATGAGTCCCGCGATAAGCCCGGCTGTGCCGACAACCCCCAGTCCTGCGTGGGGTAGTCTTCCGCAGACGGCTATTAGCCCGCCGCCACCGCTGCGCCCGGCTCCTCGGATAACTCCTGGCGGTGGTAGCCCTGCTATCAACACGTCGCCATCTCCCAGACGTTCGAATCGTCCTTTCACAGTGAGATATCGTAAGCCACTCATCGCGCTTGGCGGGTTGGGCTTATTGATGATGATGTGGTTGGGGATTCAGTCGGCGCAGAGGCCGACTTACAGCTACTATCCGAACAATTATGATTCTTCTCCGACGGCTGCGCCTGTTGGCCCTGAACAGGCGACTAAGCGTTTGGAGAGAGTGATTCGGGAAGGGCAGAATGAGGCCGCTTTTCGGTTGTATGTTGGGAAAGGGGCGAGCCTGAATAAAGCTGATTACAGGGACGGTCAGGGCAACGCTCTTACGCCCCTGCTTTTTGCCATCAAAAAATATGGCGATTCGGGAATCATTAGAACGCTGGCCGATAAAGGCGCTCGCATCAACACGAAAAATGGGGCGGGCGAGACCCCACTTCATTATGCCGCTCGGTTGGGCCGAGTTGAAGCGGGGCAGGCATTGATGGAGGCAGGGGCGCAGATCAACGCGAAAGATGAGAATGGTTGGACGCCTCTGCATGTGAGCGCCAAATATGGTCAGCAATCAATGGCCGACTTGCTGCTTTCCAACAGGGCCAACGTCAATGCCAAGAGCAACTATGGGGGCACGCCGCTCCATGTCGCGTCTTTTTACGGGCAGACCGATGTGGCCGAACTACTGATTTCGAAAGGTGCTGATGTCAGTGCCAAAGATAGCGATGGTGGCACACCGCTGCATATCGCAGCGCATTATGGAAAAGAGCCCATCGCGGTATTATTGCTGAAGAAACAAGCCAAGATTAACGAGCAGAGGGACAGTGGTGACACCCCGCTCCATGTGGCGATTCGAGAGGGTAAATTCGATATTGTTCGTCTGCTTCTCAGTGAAGGAGCGGATGTTAACATTCGCAATAAAGAGGGCGAAACCGCGTTATTTGACATCGTTCGTACCGGGCAACGCGGGCTGACGGAACAGATAATAGATCGAAGATCCGATGTTAACCTGACGAACGAGAATGGGGAAACGCCTTTGCATATCGCGGCGCGGCGCGATAATGTCGGCGTTGCGACTGTGCTTCTCGATAAAGGTGCTAATGTGAACGCTGCTTCCAATAGTGGTGAGACACCTTTGCATGTGGCCGCTGAGACAGGCCAAGTTGAGATGGCTCAGCTACTATTGAGCCGTCGGGCTGACGTGAACCTTGTGGATAAGAGCGGGCAAACCGCCCAGCAGAAAGCCAAGGGGCGCACGATGTTTAATCTCCTGACGCCCTCGGCAGAGACTCCTGAGGAAACTCCGACAGAGGAACCATCGGGGATTTTTCCAGGGTTTTAACTGATGTTGAGAGGGAACTCTATTCCGGCGAAAGTCGAAATTTAGATGATTTCAAATGCCATTCTCTCGTTGGCGGCGTGAGCTTGGAGTGAAGTGTTGGGTGGGCATTGGCCTTCCAGAATGAGGCGGCTGAGGGGTTCGACTAGCAAATTTTCGATGGTGCGTTCCATGGCCCGCGCGCCAAACGTTTCGTTATAGCCCTGTTTCATCAGTAGATCGTAGGCGCTCTCGCCAAGTGTTAGGGTGAGAGCGCGCTCTGCAAGAGGGTTTTGCAGTCGCGCGATGATTTTGTCGATGATTCCTCGGATAGCTTGTTGGTCGAGCGGTTGGAAAAAGACGATGTTTCCGATGCGATTGAGCAGTTCGGGGGGCATCTTCTGGCTTAATTTCTTCTCGATGCGTTCGCGCAATAGGGTTGTGTTGGCTTTGGTTTCGCGTTGGATGAATCCGAGGTTCTCGCCAGTTGCGGGCACGCCGAGATTGCTGGTCATGATGATGATGGACTCCGAGAAAGAGGCGAGTCGGCCCAAACCATCGGTGAGACGGCCTTCATCGAAGACCGGCAGGAAGAGGCGACGGTAAATTTCGGGATGGGCCTTTTCGATTTCGTCCAGCAGAACGATTGAATGGGGTTGGGTGCGGATGGCGTTGGTGAGTTGACCGCCCGCTTCGTGGCCGATGTAACCGGGAGGCGCGCCAATGAGACGCGCCACGCTGTGTTCTTCGCCATATTCGCTCATATCGAAGCGGATGAGGCGGTCTTCGCGGCCAAAAAGAGTGTGTGCTAGAGCTTTAGCTAACTCCGTCTTGCCCGTTCCGGTGGGGCCAACGAAGAGAAAGACGCCCTGTGGGCGTCCGCTTTTGCTCAATCCGGCGCGCGCGATGCGAATGGTTTTGCATACCTCGGCAATGGCTTCGTCCTGTCCTTTGACCTGACCCGCCAGGGTACTTTCGAGGTTGAGTAACTGTGTGGCCTGTGACTCGGTGACGAGGGCGGCGGGCACATCATAAATGGCGGCGGCGCTTTCGGTGACATCGGCGCGGGTGAGGGCTGTTGGGCGGCTTTCCGACGAGAAACTTTTGAGTCGTGCCTGGGCGCAGGCTTCGTCAATGAGCTGCACGGCTTTGCGGGGGAGGCGCTGCGAGGGATTGTAGAGAATGGCGAGATCGACGGAGGCGAGTAAGGCTTCGTCTTCGATAGGGAAGCCGTGATGCTCCTGTAGTTGGGCGCGGCGTCCGCGCAGAATTTCGATGGCCTCTTCGCGCGAAGGTTCGCTGAGTCGGATGGATTGGAAGCGTTGTTGTAGGGCGGCATCGGCTTCGATGGTGCGCCGATATTCGGCGTCGGTTGTCGCTCCGATGCAACAAATTTCGCCGCGTGCCAGTGCGGGTTTGAGGATATTGGCGGCGTCGAGTGTGCTGCTTCCCGTTCCCATGAGGGTGTGAATTTCGTCGATGAAAAGGACGATTTCGGGCTGTGAGGCTTCGGAGATGACTTTTTGCAGACGTGCCTCAAAATCGCCTCGGTGGCTGGTACCCGCGATAAGGGAGGCCATCGAAATTTCGATGAAGCGTTTATTGCGGAAGGCGGGCGGTGCCTGTGGCCCGCACATGCGGCCCGCCAAGCCTTCGACCAGACTGGTTTTTCCGACTCCCGGTTCTCCCAACAAAATGGCGTTACGGGTGCCGTGCTGCAACAGAATTTGCGCCAGACGGCGCAATTCTTCGGGGCGTCCCACCGTTGGAGCCAATTGCCCGCTTTGGGCTAGAGCTGTCAGGTCGCGGCCATACTTTTCGAGTGTGGGGGTAAGAGTGGACGCGGGATGTGCTGGTACTGGTTTGGATGTGCGAGGTTTCGCAGTCACCAATTCGCGTTGCCCCGCGACTTGCGTGGCGCGGTGCAAATCCATCGGATCGACCTGGCACTCGTGTAGCAGAGGGTGCCAGGTGTTCTGACCGCACAGCGCTCCCAACAAATGCACCGGGCGCACTATATCTAAGTCGTGTGCGATGCAGAATTTTTCGGCTGTCTCGAAGACTTGCAGGGCTGCGGGACTGCGGTGGATGATTTTCTGAGCGGGGGCAGCAACACGACCCAGTTCCGCGCGCAAGCGGCGCCGGAAGCGGCGCGCGTCTAGCTTTACTGTGGCAAAGAGTTGAACGACCTCGGCGACTTCGAGCTTTAATGCGGGCACGCGGAGCGCCGATTTATCGGCTGTTGCCATATCGTCCAACGGCAAGTCGCCGACTTTCGCCAATGCCACGAACAGTTGCCCCGGTTCGACCAGTGCGGAGCCACCATGAGTTGCCTCCATCGCGGCCAGATTCCACACCAGCATTACACCATCCGAATACTTAGGCATTAACGTTAGTACGCAGTATCACTGTGTCATCGCCTGTGTCGGCAGAGGGCGAGGACAGTTGGGGGCGAAAAACAATCGCGGTAATGTTGTCTTTGCCGCCCGCTTCGTTGGCCGCTTGAATGAGGGCTTTCACTGCTTCGGGTGGCGCCTGATACAGCTGCAGTAGATGGGTTATCTCTTCGTCGGCGAGCATATCCCACAGGCCATCGGAACAAAGCAGAACACAGTCGCCGTGTTGTAAATCGAGGCGAAGCGTATCGGGCATAATCTGTTCTTCGATGCCCAGACACATGGTGAGGCGGTTACGAAGCACATGAGTACGAATTTCTTCGCGTTTGATTTGATTTTGCTCGGCCAGCCCTGCCGCCACCGAATGGTCGCGGGAAATTTGGTGTAAGCGACCTTCGCGCAGCACATAGGCGCGGCTGTCGCCGACGTTAGCGGTGTACAGGGTATCGTCCTGCAATGAGGCCACTACGACTGTGCTGCCCATGCCTCGCCATTGGAAGTTGCTTTCGCTTTGGCGAATGACTTCGTTGTTGGCGGTTTGCAGCACATCGGCCAGTGCTTTGTGGGGTGAAGGGGCGCTCAGAACATCGGGGGTAAGCACATTCGAGAGCGTGGCGAGCACGATGCGGCTGGCCTCTTCGCCCGCCGCGTGCCCGCCCATGCCGTCGGCGACGATGAACAAACCACGCGCCTCATCGCATAGGAAGCGGTCTTCGTTGTTGGTGCGTACCTGACCGGTATGGGTGTCGCCATAAAACCAGTCGTCGCCTTCGTAGGGGCCAATGGGCGCAGCCTCAGAATCAGGAATATCCTGCAAGACACGTGTGGAGTGTGGGTCTTTCATCGAGTTCCTCCCAGAACAGTGGGGCCACGTCCTGTCGAGCGGCGCTGTGTGTAGGGGCCATGCGGTGTGCGTGGGGACAACATTGGGTTCGTCATTGGTTCTTTCCCTTTTCAACTCATACGCTCGTTCGGCTAATTTTTGCGGCCTCAGAGCGCACTTCACAGGTCTTTACAAGGCTGCTTTCAATCGCTTGCGGAAGGTGGCGATGTCGCGAATGCCTATGGTGGGATAATCGACGAGAGCTTCGTCTATGACTTTGGCCAGGCGCTTGGGAAGTGCCCCGTTACGTTGGCGAATCGGCACCGGTGATTGCTGAAGCACCACCATGTGCGGGTCAACTCCCGGTGGAAAGTCGCGCGGGGGCGAGCCGGTGAGCATGTAGTAGAGAGAAGCTGCCGCCGCCCATACGTCCACCTCTGGCAGGGAGTCGCCGAACTCTAGAATTTGTTGGCGTGGCATAAAATGGAAGGATCCCGCAAAGCTACCCGGACGGGTGATGCCTGTCATTCCCGCTTTATCGAAGGCTTTGGACATGCCGTAATCGCTCACTTTGACGACCCTCGATTTGCCGTAACCATCAATGAGGAGGTTGCAGGGCTTGATGTCGCGGTGAACGAGGCCCACTCCCGGCCCATAACTGCCATTGGCGAGGCGCACGCGGGGAATGGGGGCATGGTGCGCGTAGTGCAAGCCATCCAACACCTGGAAGATCAAAAACATCGCCTCATCCACCGATAGGTTGCCGCCGCGCCGCTTCATCAAGTCGGAGACGTTGCCCGCTTCGCAGTAGCCCATAGTGAAAAAGTAGATGCCGTGCGCGCGTCCTTCCTCGAAAAGCTGCACGACGTTGGGGTGATTGAGTGCCCTCGTGTTCTCGATTTCACGCTCGAAGCGCAGGCGCCCTCCTGCATCGGCGGCGATGTGGGGAAGCATGACTTTGAGCGCGACTTTTTGATTGGTGTGGCGGTGGCGTGCCATGAATACCGCGCCGAAGCCGCCTTTGCCAATTTTCTGTAGCAACTCATAATCACGGATGGCGCTTAGGCCCGCCATCACGTCCTCTTGAGCGAGAAGATGGCGAATCATCGCGTCGGGCGTGGCATGGCACTGGGCGCAAACGATTCTTTCGCCACTGCGGCGTCCGGTGGGGACTGGGGCGTTTTGCCCACACACCGGGCACTGGCTGGTGCTGGCGCTGCGAGCCGATTGGATTTGCGTTTTCTCGTGGTCGCGACAGTGGGCGCACAGAAACTCGCCGCCCTTGGCGGTCTCGAAGCGATTAACTCCCGGCAACTGGGTGTTGCACTGCGCGCAATGGGCAGTTTCGAAGAGCAACACGCGCATCTTGAAGTCCTTCTCGACGCCGAGTTGGAGTTCATCGCGGTGGCTAAGGGAGTGGTCGGATTGGGGGTGTTGCGCGGCCTGAGCGGCAGTCATGCCTTTGGGGCGTTGGCCGACGCACTTCTGGTTGACGTAAGTGCCGTGTAGGCTGCCAAGGTCGCGCACGCTGATGTGGGGCGGGCTGATTTCGATGGAGCAGTGATGGCGCGAAACGAAGCTGTAGGCGTCGGGAAGCGAAATCGAGCAATCGGTTCCGCGCCCCACCACCGAACGAGTGCGCTCGGAGAACTCGAAGGTTTTGCCTTGCAGGGGACCATTGATAATTTCGAGCGTGACAGTGGCGGGTATCGAGGTTTCCTGAGGTGGCAGGGCCGCATCGCTGCGGCCTTCCTCCAGACGCGGCGCGCTTGATAACGGCCCCTGTTGAGGGGGCCGTTTCCACGGTAGTCGGCTTTTATGTGCAAACATGTCGTTTAGCGGCAGATGGTGCGAATGAGTTCCGCGGCGAGTGGTCCTCCCGTTTTGCCGCCATAAGGTAGGCCCTCAATGACCACAGAAATGGCGATTTTAGGCTGCTCGACGGGAGCAAAGGCGATGAAGAGGGCGTTGTTCGTTTTGAGTTTTGGACCTAGCTGGGGGGTTCCCGTTTTGGCAGCGATGCGGATGCCATCGACTGCGGCTGGGCGACCCGTGCCGCGAGTTACGACGCGCTCCATCATGTCGGTGAGGCGGCTCGCCGTGCGGCTGTCCATGACGCGGATTGCTTGAGGGGAGGGCGCTGTCGCCACGACGCGGCCCGCTGGGTCGGTGACCTCGGTTACCAGCGAGGGAGGCATCAAATTGCCGCCGTTGGCGATAGCTGCCGTCCATGTCGCGAGGTAAAGTGGGTTGACTCGCACGTCTTCCTGTCCAATGGCCGAGCGCGCCAGACGCGCATCGGCGCGACGGTCGGAGGGTTTGGCGTTGCGGTCGGTGAGTTGGCCCGCCGTAGTTTTTAACCAGGTCTTCGCTTGTTTAGGGCGCCATGAATTGGGAAGCAACGGCCATTCGGTGTTGAGTCCGGCGTCGGTGGTGAACTCCCAGAAGCGATTCCAGCCCATGCGAACTCCGACTTGAGCGAAGGTCTGGTTGCACGACTCCTGCATGGCGCGCGATAGCGTGATGCGACCATGTTGTTCGTGCCTGTCGTCGTTGATTTCGCCGCCACCTGGGGGAAAGTAGCCATCTTTGCAGAGGAACTGTTCGCCGGGGCGAACCACATCGGTATTTATTGCCGCCGCTGCCGTCATGGTTTTGAAGGTCGAACCCGGCTCGTACCATGTGCGATAGGCGAAAGGCACTTTGGCGGCACTGGGGTTGGCATCGTAGCCCGATAACCATTCGGACAGGTTTTGGGGCGCCGGATTGCTGACGGCGAACAAGACTTTTCCGGTCGATGGTTCGACGCCGACGATACAGCCGCGATAGTGATTTTCCTGAAGCAACTCGTAGGCTCGGCGCTGCAACTTCTGGTCGATGGTGAGTTTCACATCGAAGCCACGCCGTTCGCCCGCCAAACGAGGGAGGCGGAAATTGCTGTTAGGAACATCCCAGCGGCCTAATAGTGGGCCTTCGAGGAAGCGTTCCAAGCCTACTCTCTGCCCGCCTTCCTGCACACCGATAAGGGGCGAGAAAATATCGGCGTCGTTGTACTGGCGTCCGCGAGGGGTGGTCTGGGTGAGGACGAGGCCGTTGCGGTCGGTGATGCTACCGCGCACGACGTGCGTGGAAACCAGTCGGTTTTGCCCGTCGAGACGAGGGTTGGATACGAAGGTGGTATCTTTGCGCTGGTGTTGGTGGGTAAGCACCTTGTCGCGCAGAACAGGCCATTGCAGCCATGCTGCTTTGCCAATCAGCAGCAAAAATAGGACGGGGAGGGCAACCTGAAGACGTTGTAGCGATTTCTCGACACGTTCGGGGAAGGGAAATTCTTGTTCGTCTTTTTGCCTGGCTTTCATTGGGGCTAAACCGATGAGCAGACCAAGTGCGACGAACGAAATTAGTAGCGAGGAGCGCCCGTAAGATAGAAAGGGTAGGGTAATGCCTGTGAGCGGCCAGAGGGCGAGGTTGCCACCGATGGTGAGGGCGGCTTGAACGCCCGTTAACAGGCCCAGGCCGCTCGCCAGTGTTTGGGCGAGGGCATCTTCGCGCAAACGGGCCAGCTGAAGGCCCGTTACAGCCAGCACGAGCAACAACGAGAGAATCGAGGCGGCACCGAGCCAGCCCAGCTCTTCAGCGATGGCCGAGAAGATGAAGTCCGATTCGACGGCTTCGACATCGTCGGGGTTGCCCTGTCCGATTCCTTGTCCGGTGAGTCCACCACTGCTAATGCTCCACAGCACGCGGGCGATGTTTTCGCGGCCCTCGGCTAACTGCGCGCTGTCGCTTTTTGCGGCTGTCCACGGTTGGCGCCACATGGTCACGCGGTCGTGCCAACGCGCGGGTTTGCCTATGGCGTAGGCGCCCGTTAGTAGAGCCACCAGTGCCACAAAGCCAATTGCCGATTGGCGCGGGTTGCCCTGCGCCCACAACAGGGCGAGCAGGAGTAGGGCCAGCAAAAGCAGCGGCCCGAAGTCGCTCATCAGAATGAGGGCGCCGAAAACCAGCACGAAGGCGCCGATCATGCCCCGGTAGCGTTCGCTCCACGGGCGCAAGCGCGACACCTGCACCAAGCCTTCGCTGCGAATGGGGGCTGAGTGGGCGGCGTTATAGGCTGTGCCCGCCACAAAGAAGAGCAGCAGCAATTTGACGAATTCGACAGTTTGGAATGGGCCGAAGGGGGTCCGAAGCCACAGGCGGTGGCCGGTGCCAAGGTCGGTGCCGAAAAAGCGTGTCATGAGCAGCAGCACCACGCCCAGCGCCACGAATTTGACGCTGTGATCGACCAGAAATTTGGAAAAGGCTGTGCGCGAGACAATGAAGAATGTGGCCCACACCAACACGAAGCTACCGACCATCATTTCGAGTTGCTTGGCGGGCAAGTCGAAGCGGTTGAAGTCGGGGGCGAGGCGCCAGATCAAAATCCAGCCGATGCCCGCCAAGAATCCGGCGACTGTGAGCGCGCGGCGGATGAGACCCTGTGCATATTCGTCGTCACTGGCGCGCGTGGGCAACAGCAGCACCGTTCCTAACCAACCTGCGATGAAAAGCCCCAGGCTGAGGAGCAAGGTGCGACTCTGGCGCAAAAATTCGTAGCGGTTCTCGATGGTAACGCTGACGGTTTCGGCGCTTTTGCCCGAATAACTGGCGGGGATGGGGCCGAATCGCCAGCTTTTGATAGCGGAAGCCGTCGCCGAATCGAGGATGGGATTGCCCGAAGAGCGCGAGATATGCGTCTCGGTGACGTTGCCCGCTGGTTGCAATTTGAAATCGACTGTCAGTGCCACCGGGCCGTTTTGCTGGTCGAATATCTCTGGTAAACGCTCGACTCCGCTGGGGAAGAGAAGCCTGTGATGCGAACCCAGAGAACCCTTGCCACTGCTCGTTAGTTCGTAGCTAAAACGACGCATTGGCTCGCGTAACCACACCGAGCCGCGCGTGTAAAAGGCGCTGTTCGCTGCCATGACGCCCAACATCCAAACCCCGATGGCAAACACGCAGAATGTGGCGGAAGTGGAGCGTGGCGACCATGCCCACACACCGACTGCCGCCAATCCTAGCACAAATATGAAGGACGCCATGACATCCAATGTCATGTCAGCCAATCTCCCTTGCGTGGTTGCATCACGGTTTGATCGCCACTATGGAAACGCAACACCACTATGCCGTTGGCAAGGCTTACTTCGGCGCCGTCCAGTAGCACTGTCTTTTCATCCTTTCTTAGTCGAACTCCATTCACCCAAGTCCCGTTCTGACTGGTATCGCGGATGCTGAAGCCGCCATTTTTGTGTTCGATGGTGGCGTGTTCGCGCCCCACGTTGCTTGAGGGGTCGATGATGGCGACGGTGGGGGCCTGATTGCGGGTGACACGGCCCAGAGTGGCTGGAAACGTCTTCAGTTCCAGACGCTTGCCCTGCTGGCCTATGTCGCCTTTCACTACCTCGAAAGTGGCTTGCGATGTTGGCGGCTGCGGAGTGAAGATGACCGTATTGTCCGAGTCATCGGGCACAATTTGGGCATTGGTGTGTTGCGAGGGATATAACGGCGCCGGGGCTGGAGAGGGAGCAGGGGCCACGGCTGAAGAGGAGTTGGTATGGCTGACACTAACGCTGATGTGCCCTTCCTCTAATTCCGCATCTTCTCCCAGTCGCACCACGACCGGGCCTTGCACCTGATATTGTCGTTCGCGGATATGCCCATCCATAGCCTTTTGCAAGGCATGTTGCATGGGTGAAGTGAGTCCACCCGCGCGAAATCGCTCGACGTCTTTGGGCGAGAGCTGCACCAGATAGTTGCATGGCACAAACACCATATCGCCGATTTTGTGGCGGTTTCTGTTGATCGAGCTTTTTAGCTCGGCGATGATACCATCGTAATCGACTTTTGCGGGGCGGTTGGAGGCGGCTTTGCCGACTCCCCAAAGTTCACGAACCTGTTGCCATAAATCCATAATTTGAGCCTCCTGCTGTCGGCTTCCATCACTTTATACGCCGACGCTAGAAATTTTTGCGAGGATAAGGACGGATTTTTTGGATAAATGGTTAGTTAGTTTGAGAATTTTTGAGACGCTTCATGGCATTGATCCCCGCGTGGTAGGTTGAGCGCGCGAGTTGGCCGCTGCTGGAATTGCGCGCATAGGTTCGCATATTCTGGCGCATTGCTTTTGCATCGCTACGCAGGTGCTGGCTTGCAGAGGTTTGCCATGAGGGATGAGAGTTTTGAAGGTAAACAAAGCCCCCTGCCATCAGAGAAAACGCGACGCCTATAGACAAACCGACTGATTTCAAATTCGGCGAATATCTGGTTTTAGTGGCTTTTTGTGCCACAATAATTTGAGTTAGTTTCTGGCTCACCTGAGCTGCCGAGGGGCGCGAATCGGGGGAATCTTGCAGCATTTGGGAAATCAGTTTTTCCAGCGCGTAAGGTGCTTCTGGGAGGTAGGCGCGCAGGGAAAACATACGACGATTCAAAGGAGGCCCGCCCGTCAGCATCGTGACCAATGTGCAGCCCAACGAGTAGATGTCGGCTTTGGAAATGTTCGTATTGAGGAGCAGCTGTTCTGGGGCTGTATAGCCCGGTGTGCCAAAGAGGGTGCTGTTGCCATCTGCCGCGTCTGAGATGATTTTCGCCAGCCCGAAATCGCTGAGCATGGCGCGACCGTTGACATCAAGCATGATGTTTTGAGGCTTGATGTCGCGATGAACCATATTCTGCTGTTGTGCGGCGACTAATGCTTCGGCGATTTCGAAGGCTATCTGACAGGAGACCGAAATAGGTAGGCGTTGCCCATTCATCCTTTTCTTCAAGTCTGTGGTGAGCAACTCCATCGAGATGAATGGGAAAGTTTCTCCCTCGTGCTCTAATTCACCGTGGTCGTAAATTGTGACAACGTGCGGATTATTACGTAATTGGGCCTGTTTACGCGCTTCTGACAAGAAATTCGCGCCAGCTCCATGAAGGCGGTTTTCGGATGAGCGTAGCGTTTTTAGGGCGATTTCGATTTGGAGGTTTTTGTCAAAAACTCGATAAACGTCGCCGAAGCCGCCATGACCCAGAAACTCCCGCACTTGAAAGCGATTACCAATTTCATCGCCGATACGAAACACGCTATTTTCCCCAGTCATAATTAGTTTTGAATGTTGGATTTTGATGCTTGATGAACTTCTGACTACGTCAGTTCTTCGAGAGGTTGTAGCAATAGCACTGAGGCGGGAAGTTCGACGTTGCGTTGGCCTAGTTCGGCCAGTGGCTCGACAATTTCCAGATTCCCTTCGCTGATTCGGCCTTGCACCAGAAATTGTGCGGCTCCATCAACGAGAATTGAGACCGATACGGGGCCATCTTGATTGAGGCCGCTCCAATTCAGGCGCAGAGTGCCCTCGTCATCGAAGAAGGCTGGCACAAGTTCGTTGTTTTCGTGGGCCAGATAACAGGCGCTGCTCAGGTACTGCGAAACGCGAAGCGCATATCCCGGCGTCCATGATGCCGAAGAGATTTCTGCGGGGACGGGAGCTAAATCGGGAGTGAGGGCAGTTGAGCGTTGCAGGTTTTTGAAAGCCATCCAATTTTTGCGGCACCACGAGCATTCGACGATGTGCGCCAATTGAGTGGCGGAAACACTCTCTGGTTGGCGAGCAGCGCCCTCTATTTCGCCGAAGTTCAGGCAGTTCGCCGTGCGGTTGGGATCGCGCGCGGGTAGGGCGTCCATCTCATCCAAAAACCATTCCTCGACCATTCGTGTCAGCTTCATCGTCAGTTCCTTTTATCCGTATACGTTGCAGGATTAATTTTTTGCGAATTAATCCAAATCCTCGGTCTCAATATTTTCAATGCCCGCCGCGACAAGCCAATCGCGCAATTTGCGTAGCGCATTATCTTGTAGGGTACGCACCTGAGAAGTCGTCAGGCCCATCAATTTGTTCGTCTCTTGCAGGGTGAAGCCTTCGATACGGCGCAGTTTCAACACCAGCTTTTCCTCGTCGCTGAGCTTGCCCATCGCTTCGGTAAGCACCACGCGCCATTCGGCCTGGTGGGTGCCCGATGGTTGGAAGTGTTGAATATTTTCTGACTCCAACTGTTCTTCGGGACGGCGTCCGCGCCGCCGCAAAATGTCGATGCAGTGGTGGTAGGCGTTGTGGGTCAGCCAGTTCTTGAAGCCGCCCAATGTGGAATTGTAGGTGCCGATGACTTTCCACTTTTGGCAGAAAACTTCCTGAGCCGCGTCAGTCGCCAAATCTTCGTCTTTCAATGTGTGGAAGCAGACCCAGTAGACGTGTTTCCAATATTCATCGTACAGTTCGCTAAATTCTTCGGAGGTCATGGATTCGGTGCTTGGGCGCGACGGAAGAGGAAAATGCCCACAGTATTGTACGCCTGTGCCTCACTCTTGGCTTCAAAAGTGGTTGTGTTGCTCGATTTACGCTTGTTGAAACCTGATATTAACAATTAAACTGGTATACTAGGCGCGCCGGGTTATTTGGTTAAACATCAAGGTGGCCGTTCGATTTCGAGCGGAGTTCGCATAGTTACGCCATCGCTTTTTCGCATCAGTAGGGCGCCTGCGAACGACAGGGATTATCCCATTTCCATTTTCAAAATCATGACCACTACTGCTTCTGCACCATCTGCGAGTGTTGATTCTCGAACATTCCTTGGCCATCCACCCGGCTTGCTGTTGCTCTTTTTCGTCGAGATGTGGGAGCGCTTCAGCTACTACGGTATGCGCGGATTGCTTGTGCTTTACCTTGTGGCACAAGCGACAGGCCCCAATCCGGGGCGGGGCATGAGCAAAGAGATCGCTTCCAACATTTATGGTTGGTATGCGGGCATGGCCTATCTGTTACCCGTCTTCGGTGGGCTGATCGCCGATAAGCTCATCGGCACTCATCGCTCTCTGGTTACTGGCGGGCTTATCATCGCATTGGGGCACATCGCGTTGGCTGCTTCGGGCTTGGGGGCACTGGGCGAAAACAATCTGGGACTGGCGATTTTCATCAGTGGCATGGTGCTTATTGTGATTGGCACCGGGCATTTCAAACCCAACGTTTCGGTCATGGTCGGCGAACTTTATACGCGCGATGACCCCCGCCGTGATGGTGCCTTCACCATCTTTTACATGGGTATCAACCTTGGGGCATTTTTGTGTTCCTTCGTGTGTGGCACCCTTGGCGAGAAAGTGGGTTGGCATTGGGGCTTTGGAGCCGCAGCTGTGGGAATGTTGCTGGGGCTGGCCCTTTATCTGATTGCGCGCCCGCGCTATTTGGCGACCATTGGCAATCCGCCAGAAGGCAAACCCAACTACGCCCCGCTGTTTTTTGCGCTTGCTGTGGTGCTTTCGTTAGTTTTGGGCGCCTCATTTTATCTGGATGCCTTTTCCGCGCTTGGTGCCTTAGTTGGCCAGATAGAAGCAACTGCGGCGGGCCAAATTATCGGGACGGCACTGCGCTATTTGTTGCCGCTGGGCATTGTGGTTTGGGGCGCTCGTTTCGTTATGCAGCAAGAGGCCACCGACCGTGGTCCAACCTTTTGCATTCTGCTCTTTATCTTTTTCAACGCTGTCTTCTGGCTGGCGTTCGAGCAGGCGGGCACCTCGCTCAACCTATTCGCGGCTGAGATGACGGAGCGGCATGTAGGCGGATGGGAAATGCCTGCAACGTGGTTTCAATCGGTGGGCGCTTTCGCCATCATCGTTCTGGCGCCCATTTTCGCCAGCCTGTGGGCGAAGCTGGCTCGACATAATCGCAATCCTGGCCAACCCGTCAAAATCGCCATTGGGTTGTTTTTGTTGGGCCTTGGCTATGTGTTGATGGTGTTTGCTTCCCTACACGCTTCGCCAACGAGTCGAGTCAGCATGTTCTGGCTGATAGGGACTTACACGCTGCACACGCTCGGTGAATTGTGCATCTCACCGACTGGGCTTTCATTTGTGACGCGCGTTGCTCCTGTGCGCTATGTCTCGTTCCTGATGGGCATGTTCTTCCTTTCCAGTTCGCTGGCGAACTTGATTGGCGGCATTCTCGCCGGGCAAATCGAGAAGATAGAAAGCGGGCAACTCAGCTTGTTCTGGTTCAGTTGGTTCCGTCTAGGGGGACAGGCCGATTTCTTCTTGCTGTTTGTGTTTTCGTCGTTTGGGGCAGGGCTGTTGATTTTGTTGCTCTCGCCGTTTTTGAACAAATTGCTGGCCGGACGAAGTTAGTTCGCCAGTGAAAGACCTTTCACTTCGATATGCGAAATTTCCTCACTACTTCTGCTTTTGCTTTGCTCACTGTCGCGTTTCCCACCGTAGGGGCATTGGCTCAAACTGCGCCACGAGTGACGACTCCGCCGGAATCGGCTTTCGCCCTCATCGACTCTGATGATCGTGAACTGGCGCGCAAGTTCTATACGAAGTACATCGACGTGAAAGGAATGCCTGTTTTGGCGTCTGCGGTTGTCGCCGATGAGGCGCTTGAGCGCACCTATTCAATGGTGACTCATGTGCTGGCCGGGCGCCCCGACGTTATCGCCGCGATGGTGAAAAATGGCATGTACCTCATCATCATCGGGCGCCAACAGGTGTACACCGACATGCCAGAATATCGGCATAGTCGCAACCCGGCTTATCAAAACGAACGTGTGCGCGGAACGGGCGGCAAGCCGACGAGCTTTGGTGAGGAGAACGTGTTGTGTTTGTCTATCGACCGTTACGACGATGAGAGCATTGGTGTCCACGAGTTTTGCCACACCATTGATTCGACGTTAGCGAGCATCGACCCAACGTGGAGGGAGCGCAAGAACAAAGCCTTCCGTGATGCGACTGGTAAGGGACTATGGAAGAACACTTACGCGGGTTCCAATCCGGGCGAGTTCTGGGCGGAAGTGGCGCAGTCGTACTTCGATTGCAATCGTGTCAATAACTGGAATCATGGCCCCATTGGCACGCGAGAACAGCTGAAAGCCTATGACCCCGAAACCTACGAGTTGGTGAGAAGCGCTTTCCAACTTAGCCCCGAACAAGACTGGCGTTATAGCTGGGTGCAAAAACTCCCGAATGTGACGGCGCCACCGCCTCAGTTCAAAATAGCGCCTTACTACACCAAGTTCACCTGGGCGCGCGAGTTTCCCATCGTGGGGCGGGGCGCCAGCGATGCGGCGTTGCTCAAGGCCAATGACACCGTGCGCAAGATGTTCGCTTACCGCCATGACATCCTGAAGGCGCTCATCAACGATGGCGTCAAAATGGTGGTGCTTGGGCCGAATGAGAAGGTGGCTGACTTGCCCGAATACCAGACGTTGAAGAATATTGAGGGCTTCGATGCGCTGACACGCCTCGTTACTTATAGTCCGCAGGGGAAGCTTCTGGTAGTTGGTGAGGAGAACGTGTTGGGAGTTACCAGCGAACCAATGGTGGGCGACAATCAGGTGATTCGGGCTATGGCCGATGCGTTCTATCAAATCACCTCCACACGCCCCGTTGACCCGAACTGGGATAAGCGCGGACAGGATGTGCAGCAATACGAGTTGCGGGTTAAGCGCCTCGACGTGACATTCGGCCAGAAGGTAGATGAGATCTATCAGGCGGCGCAGACCAAGGCTTTGTGGCAAGGAACTTCGGCGATGGCGAGCAAGGCGAATTACTGGACTAAAGGGGTATTGGCTTACTTCGATGCAACTGGGCAGGACTCCACGCCCGTTGGCGGAACTGGCGCCATATCGCCGATACGCACCCGCGAAGATTTGCAGCGCTATGATACGGCTTTGTACGCTCTGGTTCACGAAACTATGGCGTATGAAGGCAAAGTCGATTGGCACTACAAACCGTATATGGCACCTTGAGGTCAATTGCCTCTCAAGGTAGAAAAACAAACCCCGAACATCTCAAAGATGTTCGGGGTTTGTTTGTTATTGGCGCCTCTTACTATTTTGTGGGCATGGCGGTGCTGGCCTTCAGGGCTTGTACGCGGGGCGATTTGGCGATATTAAAAGCTGGAATTAAGTTGCGATCTAGTCCGGCCAAATGCATCATTTCGGCGGCTGGACGGGTGTAGGTTTGACCATTGACTTGCAATGGTTGGCCGTCGGTGCGAATGTAGCGCCATGTGCCTTCTCCGAAAACCTCAGACAATATTTTGGATAATTCCGGGTCGTATGTCTTGAGCTGTTCGCGGTTCCAAATGCCATTGTGAACGGATTTATCGGCTTTGATAACCGCGCAGTCAAACCACATCTGAGCGCCTTCGGCCCAGTATTCCTGCTCGTTGCTGGCTGAATAGGTGTTGGCAAAGCGGCCCTCGGCCATCGCTTTCTTGTAAGTCGCGACGAGTTTTTTATACCACTCTGGGTTGGATTCCTTGATGGCTGATGCCAGTGTGTGGGAGAACTCGTGAATGGTAATGTTTTCGCTTTTGTAGGGGTCGCTCTTCAAGTTGAGCAGATTTTCTTCCGCACAACTTGCGTCGGGTAGCCCGCCCATGCCGCGTGCCCGCTCATCCCAGAAAGCCATCTTTTGCAGGCTACGGTCATTTTGCCACAGCAAATTTTCGGGGAGGTCCATCGTGTATTCGAGCGAACTCATTAAGGCCATACGCGCTTTGGATTTGGTGAGCGCTTCTGTGACCCATGCAGGGCTATCGGCGAACATGTGGTCGAGCGTGTAGGAGCATTCCAGGAGCGCATAATCCGAGGCTCTATTCGAACTAACAATGGGAAGACCGCGTATCATCAAACCTTTGGCATAAAAGTCGGGAATACCAAATTCCTGGCGCATTTCGGGTGAGATTGCGGTAACGCGAATCGGGGGCGCTGCAATGGAAAGGGGCTGATAGCTCGTTTCGGTGGTTACTCCCCGGTAGGTCGCCGGGTCGAATTGCTGAGGTGCCTGAACAACCGTAGTGGGCGTCGGCGTATCTTGTTGAGCCGATTTTACGGGCGCACCCACAGCCAAAACTAAACAGGACAACCAAAGGTATGAAGATGAAGCGGCCATTGCTTTAACGGTGTCAGGTAATGACGTGAATGTAGTATACCAGTGCGTTGGGCGGGCTTACCTTTATGTTATGAAACCGCTTCGATATTTCCCGCGCCGAGTCGCATGGGAGGAATTTATGGGGTGGAGAGAGGGGGGAGAATGGGTGAGGAACGCTTTATTTCGCGGGGACTATCCAACGATTAAGTGTGTTGTGCGGTGCTTCGAGTACAACCTTGGCGAAAGGAGTTGGCTCAACAGCGATGCTGGCCTGTTGCTGAGCTAGTGGCACTTCGCCGATGAGGCGGTATTTGTCTTTACCGCCGGTTTTGAATTGGTTGGTGGTGCTGAGCCAGATTTTCATCTTGCCCTTCTTTTCCAGTGCTTGCCACTGTACCGCGACTTTGCCGTTTTCGTACTTTGCTTGAGGAGAAATCGCCGAAACTTTGCCGGTCAACGGGTTGCCATCGACTTCCCACAGTGTTTGCTTCGGGGCTTTCACGTTGAGGAAGCGCAGCATAGTGGGCATAATGTCCACGATAGAAGCCTGAGGTGCCTTAAACGCGGCGTTCAATCCTTTGGCATTGGTGAATAGCCAACCGGAACGTTGACGGTCGCTTTGTCCGCCGTGGCCTTTGCCCGTTTGTTCATCGCGGCCATGATCGGTGGTGATGACGATGAGCCAATCTTCATCGAAATTCTTCTCGCGATATTGGATGGCTTGCCAGATGTAGCCAATTTTTTGATCGGCTAAGGTTACGGCCTCGTTGAATTGCGGGCTATCGCCATACATGTGCCCCATATCATCGGTGTATTCCAGATAAACCCACGACAAATCGGGCGCCTGTTCGCGAATAGATTGCGCTGCCTTCTGGGCAACGCTTTCATCAATCTTCTGCATGTATTGTTTTTGGGCATCATGCGGGAAGTTGACCTTATCTAGCTCCAATCCATCGTAAGAGATGTCGATGGGGAGGTTGCCTGTGGCGGGCAGTTTGTCGCCGACGAGTTTGGTTCGGTTATCGAGCCAACTGGAATAAATGGCGGTTTTACGGGTAGGGTAGGTTTCTTTGAAGAGGCGGAAGATGGTGGGGTAGTAGTAGTTCGGTTCCTTGATGTCGTTGCCCCAGACATTGTGCTTATTGACCCATGTGCCAGTGAGAACGCTATCGTAGCCTACCGCCGAAATGGTGGGTGTTTGCGAGTAGTTGTCTTTCTCGCCTCCGACATAGGCGCGGGTGTAGCCACCTTGTTTGGCGATGTCGTTCAGGTTGGGAACATTCTGTTTCTCGATGACATCGGCGGCCACGCCATCGACGATAATGAAAACGGCTTTACGGGTTTTGGCCTGGGCCTGAGTCGTGGGCGCCATCAGGATTGCTACCCCACACAGCAAAGCTACCAGCCCATGCGCGGCGCGCAGGGCTGGAAATCGTGCAAAGGAATTGAATTTCATCGGTGAGATCGAGAGTTAAACGCTCTCTATCAGTTGGTCGCCAAGGCGCTTAGCGGCTTTGAGCTGATTCAGGGGCGGCTCCCGGCTTTTCTCCGGGGGGCACGTGCGAGTTTTGCTGTGGTCCCCCGGCTGGCGGGGGATTTTCGCTGTATCCCGGCGTCTGCTCACAACCACCTAAGAGAAGGGCGCCCATAGCCAGCAAAATTGTGGCAACAAGAGTAAAACGATTGCTTTGAGTCATGTGAGAATTTATGATGTCGAGCTGTTGGGGTTGCCCCAGAAGCGGTACAGATTGCGGTTTTGCATCGCTGTGACCCACTGGGCACGGCCTGGCGCTTCCTTCCATGAAACGAATTTATCGCGACCGAATGTTTTGGCGTGCCCATCCAGGTACAGCGCCGGAAGCATATCGCCGCGATGGAAGTGGCGTGTCTGCCATACCATGCTGTACCACGAAAAGGCGGTGTCGTCCCCATCGTTGGCATTACCCATATCTACCCACGAGGCCTGATGGGTACGCAAGTAGTACCAGCCCACATTCGTTCCCTGCCACATGCTGGTCGTGAAGGCCATACGCTCCGACGGGTATTCCTGGATTTCCATTTTGCGCCCGTACACGTAGTTACTGAAAGCGGCGTCGGTATAATATCCCGCTACTCCGGCGTCGTTGATGGCGTAGGTCGTAACGACATCGCGATCATAACCGGGGTAGTCGATTGGACCCGAACGCGCCGCATCCCACGTGAGTTGCTCGCTTTTCATGTAGGGTTGCAGCAACGTTGCCCATGTTGTTTTCGCATACACCGTGTCGGTGCGGACCATCATGCCATCATAGTCCTGCGCGTACTGTGTGAAGGCCAGGCCAAGTTGTTTCAGATTCGACAGCGAACTTGTAGTGCGCGCCGATTTACGGGCTGTTGCAAAGACAGGGAAAAGAATGGCTGCCAAAATAGCGATAATGGCAATAACTACAAGCAACTCGATAAGAGTGAATCCAAGGCGCCTCTGACTTGAAACACGGGAAAGAAACTGATTATGCATGATTGTAGGCCGAGCACCAGAGAATTAAAGACGTGCTCATTCCCTAGTAATACACGTGTTAGTGGGCCACGTTGTTAAATCTATGTGTCTTAGAAAATGTTAATTTTTTGTGCGGTGCATCGGAAGGATTGCAGATGACCTACAACGGCACCCGAAGAGAGATTTGGCGCTTGCGCGTGTAGGAAGCGAAGGCCAAATACCCCCTTCTGGCGAACTTTAGTGGCTAACGATTAGCAGGAGTGGTGTTCGCAATAGGGGCTGTTGGTTCGCGATATTGGAGCACGCCGTATTTGAGTCGCAGCATTTCTTGGGGCGATAGGTCCGATTTAAAGCCGTAAATGGAATCTTCCCACGAGCCATACAGCGGGTTGGAGATCAGTACCCAACGTTCGCCCCAGTTATCGGCGTATTTATCGAATAGCTCTCGCCGCTGAGCGATGGAGAGCGAACGGGCGCTGACGAAATCGTTCAAATCATCGCCGACAAGTAGCAAGATACGATGATTTTGGGCGACAAAACTGCGCCGAGGCGATTTATTACTTGTCCAGTTTTGTTCGCCTTTCAATAGAACATGATCTTCGGGGCCTTGTATCGGGCAACCTAATTTTTGCAAGTTGGCGCGAGTAACTGCTTCTTCCTCGCTGGCGCGATTGGAGATGTAGTAGATTTTCACGCCTTTGTTGTTGGCATAGTTAAGGAACTTCACGGCGCCTTCAATGGCTGTTGCATTCCCTTCCGCTGTCCACTTCAGCCATCCTTCGTCTGTGTAAGTTACGTTGTCGCGAGCCATGCGCGCGAAGAGCGGCGAGTTGTCGAGGACGGTCTCATCCAAATCCAAAATGATTGCGGGCGGGAGTTTCTTGAAAGAGGGGCCTTGTTCGAGGGCAGCACTCCAATTTTTGTCCTTAAGCGCGACATCGAGTTGGCGAGTTGCCATACGATAGGCTTGGCGCGCCGCAATCTTCGCTTCGGCGGAGCTTTGGACCCAGGCCGTGGCCGTGAGTCCTTCGTTGCCGATTAGCGGAGTTGTAGGAGCAACTGTCGCGTTGCCCTGAGCCATTGCCGTGTGTGCTGACCCAAACATTGTCACGCCGAGGAGAGCCGTGATTGCCCATCTTTTCAAGGTGAATTTAGACATTCACTAAAAAATGTCTTTCGTTTTCATTAAGGGGAGATTATTCCTGTTGCTCAGGCGCGCATCAGGGGCGTAAACGACCACTGTTACCAGTCGATGTAGCACACACCAGCCATATTTTTCATATCTGTCTGGTGTGTGCTGGAAGCTATACGAGTTCGTTTTTAGGGGTTCAGCGCTTACGCCCGCTGCACGCCAGGTTTGCCGTCTTCGACGACCCACGAACTGCCGACTTTGACATTGGAATCGTTTTTACGCACGTCCTCAACTTGCCAGACATTGGTGTGCCATTGTTTGCGGTCGAGAGTGCATGAAACATAGCCACGTCGAGTTCCCTCGAACCATTTGAGGTGGGGTTGCCCGGAGAGGTCGCGTTGGAAGACGGGATCCGCTTCGGCACGGTAGCCACCGCTGGTGATGGATGTCCCGGCGAATTCAACTCCTACGATTGGCGACTCTGGCTTGTTGAAATCGAGTTTGAGATCGCTAATAAGGTTGGTATGCGAATCTCCCGATAGGGTGATGGGGTTGCGCACTTTTTGGTCGTTCAGGAATTGCATAAGCCGCGAGCGTTCGGCGGAATAGCCATCCCAACTGTCCATGCCGAATGTTTCCCCCTCGGCAGCATGACGCGCAAATTGCGACATGATGATCTGCTGAGCCATCACATTCCAGCGTGCTTTCGAACTGCTCATGCCGCTGGTGAGCCAGGCTGCCTGCTCTTTGCCCATCAAGACGCGCGAGGGATCGAGGTCTTCCGCTGTGTGTGGGCTGGCTTTGTCGTTGTGAGCCTGATCGCTGCGGTACTGGCGAGTATCGAGCACGTTGAACTGCATCAAATCGCCCATCGTGAAGCGGCGGTAGAGCTGCAAATCGGGGCCGTGTGGCAGAGAGGTACGGCGCAAGGGCATAAATTCGTAGTACGCCTGATACGCTGCCGCACGCCTCTTTAAGAACTCGACTGGGTCTTGATCTTTTTCAGGAATGCCAGCCGCATAGTTGTTTTCTACTTCGTGATCATCCCATGTCACAATCCACGGGAATGCAGCGTGTGTAGCCTGCAAATTGGGGTCAAGTTTGTAAAGCGAGTAGCGCAAGCGGTATTGTGCAAGCGTCATTGGCTCTGGGCGCACTGCTTTTGGCAGCGACGCGATTTCGGGGCGAATGAGAGGGTCAATATTTAGATTGTCTGCGGCAGTTGCTGCTAATCTGCCCTCGTAGATGTAGTCACCCAGATGCGATACGAAGTCGAGGTCTTGGGTGGCCATGTGCTGATAGGCCGTATAATAGCCGCCGTAGAACTGCTGGCACGATGCGAAGGCGAACTTCATCTGGGCCGGGCTTGAGGCGGGGTCGGGCAGAGTTTTTGTGCGGCCCACTGGTGACTGTACGCCACCGCTCTCAAAGCGATACCAATAGTGGGTGAAAGGACGAAGGTTTTCGACTTCAACGTGAACCGAATGTCCCAGCGCCGCCGTTGCAGTTGCTGTTCCCTGCTGCACGATGCGCTTCATGCCCTCGTCCGAGGCGATTTCCCAACGCACTGACACATCTTGTGCTGGCATTCCTCCGCCCAGAAGTGGTTCAGGACATAGACGTGTCCATAACACGACACTGGTCGCCCACGGATCGCCTGAAGCCACTCCCAATTTAAATGGTGTTTTGTCGTAGCGAGGATTAGTCAGCGTCTGGGCAAAACCTACTCCCCCATAGCGAGCAACGAGCGATAGTCCTGCTACAGTGCTAACTCCGCCCAAAAAGGCTCGGCGGCTCAATGCTGCCCGCAAAAGTTCAGAATCTGAATTTTTCATAAATGCAAAATGACAGAGGTCAGTGCGATGGCCCTTCATCGTTGGGCGACATACACAATCAGGCCATTTTACGGCTGAACTACTATCCAACCATTAAGAGTATCATTGGAGTTTTCTAAGCAAATTTGGGCGACGAGCGCCGCCAGATCACGACGATTGTTGTGTAATTATCCGCTGCTCCGAAGAGTCGGAGCGGTTTTGCCGGAGCGAACTGATTAAAAATTACAAACCCCGAACATCTTTGAGATGTTCGGGGTTTGTTCGGTATGTCTATGGTTACATTCGTGTCGAATCTAAGTTCTAGCAGTTGTCTTTTGAGGAAAACGGCCTATCGAACTTGGCCCACCTTTATTGCAGGGACACGAGAATGGGGATGAGGCCCTGTCCTTCCGTGAGTCCACGCAATGCTTTGCCGACGACGGCGCCGGGTGTTTGCATGGTATCGGTGGCTTTCATCACGTGTCCAGGAGTGTCGGAGGTGGTTAGCAAATCGCCAGTTTCAATTGCACCATAACGTGCATCTGCTTTGCAGAACACTTTGCCCATCAAGGCCACTGGTTTGCGAGGGCGACCAGTCGGGCGTTTATCGAGAATCAAGCCGGGAGCATAATCGCCTGCCCCAGAAATGACGCCAGCCACGCGCTTGTCATAGGCCGTTTGGCTCATTTGTAGTGCGCTCTCGCCACACAGTACCATCACTGTGCCCGCCTCAATGTTTTCGGCGTCCATGATGTCGAAGTCTTCGGCGCAGTCGGCGTTGGCCAGTTGAATATCACCAGTCACTTGTATGTCGCCTTTCACTTCAACTTTGCCCTCGAAGAGTCCTGCTCGCCCTCCGTTCATATGTCTGGCCCAAAGCGCCGTGCCCTGAAGGGTAGTGGCCCTTATCGCGTTACCATTACGACTCACTCCATCGACGCCAATGCTATTTTCGGATTCACCGCGAACACCAGCGGCTTCTTTTTGGGGTGTGCTATTGCTGTAGCCCTCCATTCCATTCGACCTCTCGCTTTTGGCGTAGACCCCGGCACTCGACTGACTCTCCCCTCTGACGCCAGCGCCCCAATCACTGGCTCCTTTGATCGCTGGAGTTCGGACTTGTCTACCTGTTGGACTGGCGAGAGCGACATTGATGGGAGTAGAACTCGCTTCTGTTTGGGCTAGTGCTGGTTTTGTCAGTGCGGTGACGGCGGGGAGCAGAAACATCAGGCCGCCAGCCATCGCCATTTTTTGAATCATGGCTCGTCGCGACTCATCGCCAGCGCCGGAGGGACGTTCGGGGGAAGTGAGCAATAACTGCGCTTTATTGAGGGTGTCCAGAGAAAGCCAAACCAATTCCTCGTCCACTGGTTGATTCAGTTCTGCCGAAAGCAATTGAGTGGCTTGAGAAACTGTTCGTTTCCCGTCGCAGTGACGCCACATCCAGGCTGCTGTTGGGTTGAGACGGTGCGCGCAGAAGTGCTTCGCATCGTAAATCAACAATTCTCCATCCATGTCCTCAATGAACAATTCATCGTGCCGCGCTTGCGGCAACTTTTGGGTTTCGTCTTTCATAGTGGCGCCTTGTATCAACGATATGTGTTGTAAATCGGAAAATTATTTTTTTTATGCGGTATTCTCAACCGAAAACGTGGCTGTCAATTGCGTTCAAGTCCGACCGTTGAGGATATTGTCGCGGATGTAGCGATAGTAGGGGTCGGTGGTGTCCATCTGCTTCTGTCCGGCCGCTCGTGTCCCCCCGAACCAATCGTCCACGATAGAGGCTTGCTGCTCGATGTTGAAATCCGACCACGTCTTAAATCCATCTGCGACATATTTGTAGGCGCTGCCGAAGGTATTGATTGTCTGAGCGGCCAGGCCATCGCAAACCCAGCCGGGCACAAATGAGCGGTTTTTAATCTGCCAGGCATGAACCAATTCGTGAATAAAAAGTTGGCCGGGCTTTGGATAGGATTTTTCAATATGCGTCAGAGGATGATCTAAGCAATAGCTACCAACATTGAGATAAATGTTGCCTCCAAGGCCGGGCATGGTGAATGCCCGCCCACCCAGACCTTCCAGGTTGGTCAGGATGATTTTATTGGCCGGTGGCAGTGAGCCACCGAAAACTCTTGCTGCAAAACCCAATTCAGCCTGGGTCACAGGGCGTTGTTTGACAAAGGCCTTGGTCATCGCCCCCACTGCAACTCCGGCGGTGACGGCTAAGACCAGGCTACCTCCGAATGCGAACACCACTACTCCCGCGAGGATTCCCAGATCACCAGCCAGTCCGAGACTATTGAAGGCGTTGACAATTTCTTCGCCCAATCCAACCACAGCTGCTGCCACGCCCTTTCCTATAGCCTTTGCGAGACCAACGATGCTTTTGGCGACATCTTCGATGAAGCCGACTATACCTGCGCGCGAGTAGTCTTTGCTGACGCTGAACTTGCCAGCCTTAATCGCTGCCCAGTTGTCTCTTATTAGTGGGTGAGTGCCTTCAATGTCCTTGTCGCTGTTGCGGCGTGGCCCGCGCGTGAAGGTGGTTGATTCTGTGCCTTCGACAGAGCCGCTGAACTGCCAGGCAAAAGACAATCCGTTGCCTGCAGCAAAGACGGCGCGTACCACGAATTTGTAATCGACCAGACCGCTATCGTGCATGTGAAAATGCACTTTGTAGGTGCCATCACTGCGCAGCGTCAGGTCTACGGCACCGCCGAGCGCCGTGCCTGAAGGCGTGACGACGATCTGGCGGAATTTAACTTCTTCGACTCGCCCCGGCGTTGCTCCCTTTTCCAATGCTCCCATCAGTTGCGACATCAAAAATGGTGTCGGGAGTCCTGAGCGCTGGGCGAGGTTGCGCGCACTGAGTGGCGCGCCGTTGATGCCCGCTCTGCGGGCGCTTTCACGCAAGCTTTTCATATTTTCTCCAATGGCCGTACAGGGTGATTCGTGATTATTGCAGGGACACGAGAATGGGGATGAGTCCCTGTCCTTCCGTCAGTCCGCGCAATGCTTTGCCGACGACGGCGCCGGGTGTTTGCGCAGTATCGGTGGCTTTCATCACGTGTCCAGGAGTGTCGGAGGTGGTTAGCAAATCGCCGGTTTCGATGGCGCCGTAACGGGCGTCGGCCTTGCAGAACACTTTGCCCATCAAGGCCACCGGTTTGCGGGCGCGTCCGGTGGGGCGCGTGTCGAGAATCAAGCCCGGCTTGTAATCGCCCGCTCCAGAAATGACGCCAGCCACGCGCTTGTCATAGGCCGTTTGGCTCATTTGCAACGCGCTCTCGCCACATAGCACCATGACCGAACCCGCCTCGACGTTTTCGGCATCCATGATGTCGAAGTCTTCGGCACAGTCGGCGTTAGGAAGGCGAATATCGCCGGTCACTTCCACATCGCCTTTGAAGAAACCGGCCCGACCTCCATTTTGGCTTTCAGCATGAAGCGCCGTGCCGCTGGCGCTGATGGCTAACACGCCTATGCCCGATTTGCTTTTGCCTTGAACACCACTGCCCGCTCCATTATGCACGCCGCCCACGCCGGAGCCGCCAGTTGTGCTGTCTGTTTCGCCGAATATGCCAAACCATGTCTGGCTTTTACCGATGACACCGGGACCAATCGCTTCGCCCATGACACCGGCTCCGCCCTTCATGCTTTTGCTTTTCCCGTAAACGCCGTGCCATGTTTCGCTTTCTCCGGCCACGCCGGAGCCAATTCCCACGCCCATGACACCGAAGCCACCAGTTGTGCTTGTACTTTTACCGTAGACACCCATCCACGTTTTGCTCTCACCCCAAACAGCGGTACCTGTGCTGAGTCCCTTCAAGGCGGGGCCGGGGTCGCTACTAACTTGGATTGGACTGGCTGCGCGCGCTACTTTGGTGAGAGGTGTGATCGCGGGAAGTAGAAACATCAGGCCACCCGCCATCGCCATTTTTTGAATCATGGCTCGCCGCGAATCGTCGTTTGCGCTGGAGGGGCGTTCAGGAGGAGCCACCAATAGGCGCGTTTTGTCCAAGGTGTCCAGAGAAAGCCAAACTAATTCCTCGTCTACAGGCTGATTTAGTTCATCCGAAAGCAGTTGAGTTGCTTGGGCAACTGTGTGTTGACCGTCACAGTGGCGCCATATCCAGGCTGCTGTTGGGTTAAGCCGATGCGCGCAGAAATGCTTCGCATCGTAGACCAACAGTTCCCCGTCCATGTCCTCGATAAACAATTCATCGTGCCGCGCTTGCGGCAACTTTTTGGTTCCATCTCTCATTGTGGTTCCTTGTTGCTTAGTGACTCGTACTGACGGCTTCCATTTTACACCGTAAATATCATATTCGCTTGGCAATGTAATAAAGCAAACGTTACTCTTTGATCCAGTAGGGGGGCGCCAGCCAGTTGAGCATTGTGCTGGAAAGGTGTGCTTTCGAAATGTACAACGGGAGTTACGTTACCCTGATGCGAAGATTTACGGACAAGCAAAACGAAAAAGCCCGAATATCAACTGATATTCGGGCTTTATTCATATACCTCCGGTCGGGGTCGAACCGACACTTCCGAAGAAACTGGATTTTGAGTCCAGCGCGTCTGCCAATTCCGCCACAGAGGCATTTCCGTAATAGGCAAGGAGAAATTTTAACGAGCTTCTCGCTTTTGTGCAACCCCCATCTCGATTTTTTGGAAGAAATTGGGTTTATCTGGCGGTGCAGGGATTGAGGGGGTGAGGAAATATCTGAATATATTACATTAGTCAATTCATATGGGATAATATGGTTTGTCGGTCATACTTACAGAATCCTCTCAATATTGCGTGAGCTGCGGCCCTGCATTGGGCCGCAGTGTGACGATTAGCGAAAGGGCCCTCAATATTATGATTCGACGTTGGAGCTTGTTTTCCTATATCTGGAATACCCCCTGGTTGTTGGCATTGGTGATCGTACTTGTACTCGCGGGCATTGCGCTGTGGGTATGGAGTCAGATTCAAGAAGCTAATGAAGGTGATGAACTGCGCCGCCGCGATAGTGCGCGTGGCGACAGCATGTGGAAATAAAATAGGCGCGAGAGACACAGTCTCTCGCGTCTATTTTTTATCGCGTCGGTTCTTGAGGGCGCGCGCCGCGTTGCGTTTCATGCCTCGACGTTTGGTTCGTTTGATGGGGCTGCCCTTCAAGCGTCTTGAAAATTCGCTTTGTTCGAGGCTTGTCCACTCTTCCAGTGAGGGCATTTCGGGGCGCGTCCACAGTTCCACTTCCGTACTGAATTTGCCGTCGCGCGCGGCTTTGCCATTCCAGGGGCACACCTGTTGGCAGATGTCGCAGCCGAACACCCAATCTTGGAACTGAGCGCGCACATCTTTGGGCGCCAGCGTGCGGTTCTCTATGGTGTGAAAGGCGATGCACTTGTTGGAATCGAGTACGCGCGGCTCGATGAGAGCATTCGTGGGGCAGGCATCCAAACAGCGCGTGCAATTGCCGCAAAAACTCTCGATGTGCGCTTGGTCTGGTTCGATCACGGTATCGAGGATTATTTCGCCCAGCAGCACATACGAACCGAAATCGCGGCTCATCAGCAGGGTGTTCTTGCCAATCCAGCCAATGCCGGCCCGAACCGCCCACTCGCGCTCCAGAACAGGGGCTGTATCCACGCAAACCTTGCCGTTGCACTCGACGCGGCTTTGAATCCACGCCAGTAATTCGCGCAATCGACCGGGAAGGAAGTCGTGGTAATCTATGCCACGCGCATAACGCGCGATGTTGCCCATCTCCTCGCTATCCCACTGGGTATCGGTCGCATAAGGGAATGCCAGCGACAGCACCGTTTCGGCACCGGGAAAAAGCTTGCGAACATCGGCGCGCTTCTCGACGGCGTCGGGGCGCTTCATCCAACCCATGTTCGCCTCGAAGTTGTTGTTAAGCCACGTTTCGAGCCGCGAGGTACTTTGCGATGGCCCCGCACTGGCGACACCGCACGCGACGAATCCTAATTCGCGCGCACGTTGCTTCAGCGCAGTTTTCAAATCCTCGGACACATTTGGGGGGACGAACAAGATGGGTGTTGTTTCCAACCATTAAGCCGATAGAACATTAACGACCTCATTCGGTAATTCTGGGCACCCAGTTGGCATAATGGAGGGGCGCGTTTCTCGTTCTGCTGGCAACGTGTGTCAACTCATCATGATTATTTTCGGTATTAAATTCTGGGCGTGGGGTTCCTCGACCACTCAGCGCATCTGGAAGTGTTGGAAATGTGGTTTCGAAGGTCAGTTCATCGAGAAGAAGGGCATGAATTTCATCACCCTGTATTTTGTTATCCCCACCATTCCCGTCTCCGGTGTTAAAACTCTGGTTGAGTGCCCGCGCTGCAAAACACGCTACGAAGATAATCCAAACAACACCTCGGCTCCACCACCTATCGCCAATCCTTAATCTTCAATCATCTCGTTGGGCTTCTGGTTCAGAGGCGGGGAGGCCGGAGGGCATTCACGATGAAATGGGCGAGTTCGTCGATGTATTGGTTGTCGGCGCGTCCATTGGTGATGATGAGGCGCCAGTAGACCATGCTACCTATCGCGTCGTTGAGAAGTTCGATGTTGGAGTCGGCTGCAATCTCGCCGCGCTCAATCGCGTGTTGAAAGACTGCTGCCGAGCGGGCACGCCTTTCTCCCTGAAGCCTGCCACGTATCGCGTGTGCCAGTTCCGGTGAGCGCAACATTTCGGCGTGCAGATCGGGCAGGATGCGGCGCACGAGGGGATGGCGCAGCAAGCGCCTTAAGGAGCGGATGAGTTCTCGCACATCGCCCAGTAGCGAACCCGTATCGGGCGAATCGGCGACCTCTATACCGATTTTCTCCACGCAATCGGAAACCATCGCCATTTTCGAGGGCCAGCGCCGATAGAGCGCTGCTTTGCCTACGCCCGCACGTTTGGCTACTGCTTCAAGGCTAAGTGCCCCGTAACCTGTGCGCGCCCATTCCTCGAACAGCGCTTTGGTGAGAGCTTCGGTGACTGAAGGTTGCATCAATGCCGCCCCACTGAGGGGGCGCCGCTCAGGCGGCGTTGCTCTGCTGGAAGAGTGGCTTTTCATGCTGTTGGCTCAGTGTATTGAAAAATCGTTGGAACGATACCGTTCCGTCCTATTCTGTAAGAGAGGTTATTATGAACACAAACCAAAGTCCTGACACATTGCACAGCTTTTCCCAATTCTTGAAGGAAACGCTCGGCGATTTGCTGCGCCCAGAAGCGACCACATTCCTTGGAATGTTGACCGATGATGTGGTGATGGAATTTCCGTATGCCCCGCCCGGTGGCGTGCATCGCGTGGAGGGGTTGGCGGCGCTCACCGAATATGCCGCTGGTCTAGCGGACATCCTTCACATCGATTCCGTGAATCTTGAGGCTTTCCATCACACCGCTCAATCGAATGTGGTCGTTTTAGAATTCGTCGGAAAGGGCACTGGGGTTCAAACCGGCAGGTCATATATTCAAAGCTACATTTCGGTTATCACCCTGCGCGATGGTCTTATCTCTCACTATCGCGATTACTGGAATCCACTCGTCGCAATCGAAACGATGGGCGGTTCAGAAGCCATAAATGCCGCTGTGCAGGGGAAATAACATGCGAGATCAAATCTTGATTACTGGCGGGGGCGGCAAAACGGGTAGTCGGTTGGCCGCGAATCTGCGCCAACGCGCGGCCAAATTCCGCATCGCACAGCGTTCGCCGCAGGGCGAAGGAAACGTGCGTTTCGATTGGCTTGATGCCTCGACATACGAAGCGGCGCTCGTTGATGTTCGCGCCGCTTACCTGGTGGCTCCGAGCAATGTGCCCGACCCGTTGATAGCTATGCGTCCTTTTCTTGAAAGGGCCATCGAGAGTGGAGTAGAGCGTTTCGTGTTACTCAGCGCCTCCATTCTGGAGGAAGGTGGCCCGATGATGGGCGAGGTTCATGCTTTTCTTAAGCGCCATGCGCCGCAGTGGGTGGCTTTGCGTCCGACATGGTTCATGCAGAACTTCTCGGAAGGTCAGCATCTGCCCACCATTCGCGATGAAAGCGCCATCTATTCGGCTACGGGCGATGGCCGAGTGCCGTTCATTGATGCCAGCGATATTGCCGCTGTTGCAGCCGAGGCGCTAACTGCCCCCGATTTCGCCAGTCGCGACATCGTGCTGACCGGGCCACAACTGCTTTCTTACGCCGAGGTCGCGCAGATTTTATCGGCCACCATTGGGCGTCCGATTGTGCAGCGTCGCTTGAGTGAGTCGGAATTGGCCGCATGGTTCGGCGCTCAGGGAATCGAATCGCAATATGCTCAGGTATTGGCAGCGATGGACACCGCTATTGCCAACGGCGGCGAAGAGCGTTTGACCAGCGAGGTACTCGACATCACAGGTTATGCCCCCACCAGTTTTGCGGACTTTGTGCGTGCCTCGCGGGATGTATGGAGTAACTGAGCCTTAAACAACAACTTCCGCAACCGTGACCGAGTAGGGCTGTCACAACCATCAAATAAAGATGGGTGATAATATGAAATTGGTTCGGTTGTCTACGCTGATGTGGTTGGAGGTAGCGCTACTATTGGGATGGTCTTTTCTGATCGTCGTTTTTGAAATTAGTTTTGCCGTTTCGCTGTTGCGGGAGTTTTGCCTGTTTGCGGCGTTTGTTTCGGCATTGCTGCTGCTGCCCGGTTTCCTTTCAGAGCATCGTCAACAGGCGCTCCGTATTTACGCGGTGTTCTGCGTGCTTTTAATGGGGCTACGGTTTGTTGCCATTAGTCCGGTCAAGCCGTTCATGCAATTTCAAGCATCGCTTGTCAACGGCACAAGCAAAAGCGAAGTGCAGCAACGCTTCGTTAGCTACTTTCCGCCGAATGGATGGTTTCGCCAGCCTGTCATCGACTGGGGCGATGGTTCGCCAGTGACTCCTTACGATAACGAACCTGTGTTAGCTGGAACTCCTGACCAGTCAATTCAATATACCCTCGACCCCAATGATGGGGCTTACAACGCGGAGTGGCTTATCGTTTATCTCGAAAAGGGGCGTGTGGTGGGGACAGAGTATTTGGGAGATTAGGAGGCTAAACGAGCAGCAAAAAGCGCCCGATTTGACCGGGCGCTTTTTAATTTTTATTCGCTGTTTTCGGCGGGAGCCGTTTCTTCGGTTGCTACCGCTTTCTTGGCGCGGCTGGGACGGCGGCGCTTCGGTTTGGCGGGAGTTGCTTCGGCGATAGTGTCGATGCTGGCAGTCGATTCCGTTGCGAGTGCAGCGTCAGCGCCCGCTGTGGGTTCTGTGTCGCCAACAGGCAACGCTTCCGTTGTGATGGAAACCGAATCGACTGGCGGCGCTGCCTCGGAAGACACTGCATCGCCCGGCTCGGCCATGGCCTCGACAATAGGAGGAGTGGCGGCTTCTTCGGTTGCTACTGCCTTCTTGGCGCGGCTGGGACGGCGACGCTTTGGCTTGGCGGGTGCCTCGGCCTGGGCTTCCGCTTGAACGGCGGGCACTCCGGCTGGATCAGCGGTGGGCAACTCGGCATTTTCTTCGGGCAAGGCCGGAGCAATCGCTTCGACTGTGACACCCTCTGATTCTGTTGTGACTTCGATTGCTGTCGGCTCTGTTGCCTCTGCGGCAGGAGCGATTTCTTCGAGAGCTTCGAGGGCTGTCTGAACTTCGGCTATTGCTTCCGTGGGCGCTTCGACTGGAAGCACGCCATTGACGGGCGCCTCGGTGTCCGATTCGAGTGCGGTTCCGATGGGTTCCACCGAAATGGGGCTTTGCGAATCACCGAAGGTATCGGCTGCCTCGACCATGCCAGTTGTTTCCGCTTCGGCGGATGCTTCGTCGCTGGCGAATTCAGGGGCGTCCTGATCGTTGGGTACGACGCCATCCGAAACGACGGTGATCTGGCCCGACGCGCTGCGACGGCGGCGACGAGTGCGCAGACGGCGGCCTTCGGTTGCAGGAACTTCCTGGGCCGCGACTTCGGCGACAGCTTCGGCTTCGTTGCTAACGACTTCCACTTCCGCTTCGGTTGCCGTTTCGGCTTCTAGCTCTTGAGGAGCATCGTCGAAGTCGCTGATGTCACCGAGGTCGAGCGGTGGACGACCGCCCTTGCCGGAGAAGCGGCGGTTGGAAGGGCGCAAGCCACGCGAGATCAACTCGGCGCGTGCGATGGTGTTTTGGGCGATTTCCTGAAGCGATTCGGTCTGTGCTTCGGCCATCGTTTCGGGATCGTAGCCAAAAGCTCCGTCCGCGAACACGGCGCCGCCATCGAACTCACCATTGCCATTGCTTTCTGTTTCGGCGTAGTAGTCGGTTTCGACTGTGTCGATAGAATCGGCGGTGGCGTCGAGTTCGATATCAACGTTAATCTCGTCGTCTTCCTCAATGGTGAGTTCGGGAACGGGAATGGCTTCGACGCGCGCGGCGATGGTCGCGATTTTCTCGTCGCGACGAGCGCGATTTTCGGCGCGGCGATCCATCTTCTGCTGGATTGGGCCTTCGTCTTCATCGGGAAGCAGAACGTGGAATTCGCCCGAAACCTTGTCGCGCGGCCCTAGTTTCACTACGCCGTTTTGAACGGCTTTTTGCAGAAACTGGCGGAATTGTGTGCAGCCGAACGTCCGCTCCGAAAAGACGGGGTTGAGCTGAATCATCATCTGCTTCACGCCGGAACCACGAATTTCGGTGCCGCGTTCGCGCAATGCTTCCATGGCGCGGTGCAACAGCGCGAAGGCGCCTTCGAGAGTGGTGGCGTCTTCGGTTGCCCCTACGCTCTGGGCCAACAGGTTTTCGTAGGAAATGAACTCGTTGCAGTTGCGGCGCAGCATGTCGCTGGTGAAACGATTGCCGCAAATAACGAGGACGCGACGGCCTAACGACTGCAATTTTTTGATGAGAGGCAAAAAGTCGGAGTCGCCCGACACGATGGCGAACGTGTCGATATGTGATTGAGTGAGGCCGATTTCAAAGCCATCGAGAGCGATGCGAATGTCGGCGCTGTTTTTGATGACCGGGCCAAAGGCGGGGGTCTCGACGAGTTCGAGGCCCTGTTCCATAAGGCGACGGCGGTGGCGGTTGTGACGATACCAGTCGCCATAAACTCGCCCCAGAACGATGGTTCCGCGCTCTCTGAGCGCGTTTACAACAAGTTCGATGTCAAAGCCCGGATCTTCCAAGCCCAACACGACGTTGTCGAAATCAACCAGCAGAGCGATTTTTGCTCCGCTTAATCCGTTGTTCGGTTCCAAATTGTCTCCGGTGAGAGGCGTTTCATAGTGCCTCAGAATTTTGGAACGGCGCCAAAGACGGCAGCAACAGCAGAGTCAAGGTGCGGGTACAGAGGGGAAACGCTTGCGATGAGAAGGGTTGGCAAAGCGAACACGCACCGAAAATTGGCTGGCTACCTAACCCGAAATAGTTAAGGGTAGGGCGTCGTTTAGGAAAGTGTAACTTTTTAGCGTCAAGTCGGTTGTAAAAAGGAAAATCCCTTACTTTTCGGCGCAGTGAAGCTTTCGCGAAAGTGCCACAATGTAGGGGATTTGGGGGACGAAAAGGCTTTATGCAATGCTATGAGCCGCACAGCGTTTCAGGTCTTGGGAAAAGGGGATTTTCTTTAGCAAAATGGGGCGTTCGCTAACAGATACTTGGGAGATTTTCATTGTTCTAGGCATACACAAAAAAGTGAGGATATTGTAAGATTAGGGCGGATTCGTTCCACTTGTTTGGCGGATTTGGCCAAAACATTTTATAAGGAATTTCACATGTTTTATTGTAATGAAAATAAAGGATTCACCCTTATTGAGCTATTGGTAGTGATAGCGATAATCGCCCTGCTTGCCGCGATTTTATTCCCGGTGTTCGCGCGCGCGCGGGAGAATGCACGTCGTACTTCGTGCCAATCTAACCTGCGCCAAATTGGCATGGGATTCATGCAATACACGCAGGATTATGACGAATCTCTTCCCATGAAAAGCGGCAGTAGTGGGTCGGGTGCCGTCCCCGTCGCCTGGTTGCACTCGACTCAGCCCTACATCAAGAACTATCAGGTTCTGCGCTGTCCCAGCGACGCAACTCTTGCGGGAAACCCTGGCCCCGGTTCGGCCAATACCAGTTATGGTATCAACGCGATTGGGTCTTACGCAGTCTTTAGGCCAGGCGGCTGGACAGATAAGTGGCCTTATTTTCCACCCGTTAGCGAAGAGGGAGCCTCCGTTCGGTTAGCCAGCCTTGAAGCACCTTCAACTACCGTGCAATGCCTTGATGCCAATTTGTACGAATATTATTCCTTTTTCGGCGACTATAGCGCGAATGGAATTCTTCCAATTCAAAACACCAATCCCCGTACTATGGGCGGAGCGGGATATAGCTGTGTTGCAATTGAACGGCACCTGGATACCGTCAACGTTTTGTGGGTCGATGGTCACGTCAAGCCAATGAAGTTGGACACACTGCATAAAATTGGAGAACGTATAGGCACCTCCTCCGATTATGCCGCGACCTATTTCACCACCAAAGCCGATCCCGAATAAACGGCAGACCAGATAAAAACAAAAAGACGACCGAGAAATCGGTCGTCTTTTTTATATCTTGGAAATTAGCCCAATGTCGAATATTCGGGCAGAGCGCCGCCCAGCAATGGGCGCGCCCAGTCCAGGAACTCTTCGGTGACGTTGGTGCCGTTGGCCGCGATGAAGTTGTCGGGCAGAGTGCGTGGGTACTCTTCGACCTGTTCGAGGCGCAGGCTGGCTTCGACGACTTTATAGCCGCGTTCGCCGCGTCCCTCATCGGCGCGGTTGAGGGCGACGACGTAGCCGGAGGCATCCTCGGCGCTCAGGCGAGCGACCAATCCGCCCAGATTGTAGGCTTCGTCTGCGTCGGCGCGGGCGATGTTGGCGCCCGAAACGCTGGTGATCAAACCGATTTTGTCCCAGCGCGAAGGCAGGTTCAAGCGCTCGCTCAGGATGTCGGCCAATGCCGGGCCGTTCAGCTGTTCGCCATCTTTGCTTTGTGCGCCGTCGGTTGTGACGAGCAGGGCATAGCCAAATTTTTGAGTGGCGCGGCGAGTCTCTTCGATCAACTCATCGACATCGACTGGACGCTCTGGCAACAAAATCGAGTGCGGTGCTGAATTCATTTCGTCGCGGGCCAAAGCTGTTGCTGCGGCCAACCAGCCAGCGCCAGCGCCGCCGATTTCTAGCACTACTAACGGCTCTTCGCCGCCCTGTGCGCCGCGTGCGCCGTCGCGGGCTGCGACTGCTGCCGCACGGGCTGCCGAGCCGAAACCGACGCAGTGGTCGCCCGCTGTAATCTCGTTTTCGGGCGAAGCGGGAACAACCAGAACGCTCAACTGGTAGCCCTGCGCCATGGCGGCGCTTTTGGCGAACTTGGCGAGTTCAACTGCGGGCAAGCCGCCGATGAGGAACAGAGTGCCGATGCCACGATTTTTCAACGATGCCACGAACAAAGCGGCGTCCTCTTCGCCCAGATAGCGAACGCGGGCACCCAGAACCGAGCCTGGTGTGCGGCGCAAACCTTCGATTGTTTTGCGTTTTTGAGCGCCCAAATCAACGAGGCGTCCATCAAGTGCGCCCGCAAGTCCAGCGAGCGCACCATAAATTTCACCGATGTGGTCGCTTTGGCCCAATTCGTCCAAAATTCCGGCAATTGTGTTGTTAGTCACGGCTGTTGGTGCGCCCGCGACGGCGATTAGTGCATTTTCTCCTCGTGCCATAATGGTTTCAGGTTCTCCTTGTCATCTGGCGCCCGTTTTCAAGGCGCGAAAAAGGCAAAATAAAAGCCGACGACGCCCCCGGCGCCTCGGCTATTTCCTTCTTCGCGCAGGTGCGCGATTCCTTTCAAGGATACCATACGGCCATTAACATTTTGTCCTCTTATGTCTATTCCCGACGAAAAATCGCGTTTGCGTCGCGAAATCAAAAGCGCCCGTGTCCAAATCAGTGCCGCCGAACGTTATTCGGCCTCGTTCGCCTTGAGTCAACGCCTGTGGTCTTTTCTGCTCGAATCTGATGTACCATGCGTCGGTGTTTACCTTGCCACACCTGCCGAAATCTCTCTCGACCCCCTCATCGAAAACTTGTTGCAAGCGGGTATTGAGGTCAGCGCTCCGCGTGTTGATCTCGAATCGAACAGCATGGCATTCTTTCACATGACTTCGTTGGAGGATGTGCAAAACGGCCCCTGGAATTTGCGCCAACCGCGTAGCGAACGCCAAATAACGCCCCCTCTGCTACTAATTCCCGGCGTGGCTTTCGATGCGCGCGGCCACAGATTGGGAATGGGGGCGGGCTGGTATGACCGCACGCTTTCCTCTGGCGTGCAAACGGTGGGTATCTGCTACGATTGGCAGATCATACCCCATGTCCCCACCGAAGAACATGACTATCCGATGACCTGGGTGTTCTCGGATAAGAGAACTTTCGGGCCATTTGGGTAGTTCGATTAAGCGAAGAGCCTGTCGAGTTCGCCAAGTATCTGCCATGCGTGGCGCCGATTCTCGCCGAAGTCGCCCTTGCCGACTTGCGAATGCGATTCTATATTGACTTCGATTTCCTCGTCGTTTTTACGGGTTATCGAGACTGTCAATATATCGGTGAACACGATGACCGGAACTCGAAACGTTAAACGCGCTTCGTCGGGGGAGATGTGTTGTAGCGCGCTCAATTTCCATGAACGTCCGTATGTCGAAAGCGAAATTGCGGCGATTTTTTGCGCCGCCGCATCAGGCGTCGATTTGTAGACGCGCGTTTTCAATTCGCTGCTGTCCGGCGAAGTTTGCACCGAATTAGTCGGTGGATTGGTGTTGGTTAGCTTGGCGAACACGACGAAGCCTCCTAGAAAAACGAGAGACGCCAGCCAAAAAGTACGTTTAGAACCAGAGGAGCGTGGGGCAAAAAGTGACATTGGCTTTTCGAGTTGCAAAATTGCGCCCACCGCTCAGATTCTGGGCGCTTATGCTGCCACAAAAATCAATCGGCTGCACGATTCGCACTGCGGGAACGCTTCGCTGGGGGCGGCGCGAAGAAAATCGCGGCTCAGTGTCGTGCCGCACGCACTGCATCCCCCTTTGATAATCTCGCTGACGCCCAAACCGCCGTGTTTTTTGAATGAAGCGACGTATTTTTCGGTTTCAACGGGCGATAGCTTCCCTGATAGCGCCGGGCGCTGGGCGCGTTTGCGGGCCAGTTGCGCATCAAGGTCGGTGCTCGATTTCGTGAACTCGCCCTCGACTCGTGCAACTTCGGCTTCGGCACGCTTAAATTCGGCTTCCAGTTCGCCGATGCGCTTTTGCAGTGATTCACCTTCGTCCATCAATTCCAGGATGGTTTCGTCCAACTCGCCGCGTGTTTTCGTAAGTCCGGCAATGTCCTTTTCCAGGGCGGCGACATCGTGGGCGCTCGATGATGAGTTGAGGCGGGCTTTCTGTTTCGCGATTTTGGATTCGGTGGCTTCGAGTTCGTCTTCGCGTGTGCTTCGCGTTTTCGCTACGCCCTGTTCTTCGGCGCGAACCGCTTCCAATATGGTGCGTGTCTCGTCGCGTTTCTGGCGGGCGTTGGTGCCGTCGTCAAGCGCCTTTTTTTCGCGCGACAACGAGAGGATGGCGGAGTCGAGGTGTTGCAGATCAAGCAGTGCGCGGTTCATGATTTCCACATCTTACAGAAAATCGAATGGGTTGCGTGGTGTAGCGCGCACCACTTCGACACAATCTTCGATGGCCTCCGCCATCATATCGACGGTCATCGTCTCGGTTGCGGCATGTGTCACATCAATCAAAGCCACTCCGCGCGCTTGAGCGGCGAGGGCATCGTGGTGTTTGAAATCGCCCGAAATAAAGATCGTTCCGTGCGGCAGCGACGAAATAAAGCTGGCGCCAGAGCCGGGACTGCACGCGACTTTCGTGTAGGAAGTGCCTTCTTCGGCCATCGCGACACGCACCGATGGTATTTTTAACTGCGTTTTGGCACGTTCGACCCACTCGAAGAGAGTCGCATCGGGAACCGAGGCCAAACGCAGCGGGCCGTATTGTTGGTTATCGTCGGAATTTTGCAGCGCCGTCATGTAATACGCGACCTCTTCATAGGGGTGGGCGGCTTTGATAGCTTCCAGCACGCGCCCCGCGCTCTCGGCGGGGACTAGCAGCTCGACGCGCCATTCGTTCGTTTCGGCTCGTGTCCCAACGTTTCCTTCGGCTGGGGTCGCGCCTTCGAGGGGGCGAAAGGTGCCGCTTCCCTGTAGTGCAAACGAGGCTTCGTCATAGTGCCCGATGGCGCCCGCGCCCTGTTGCCATGCGGCTTCGCGCGTTTTTTCGAGATGCGATTCCGGTACGAAGTACACCAACTGAACCAGTTTTTGTGTCCCCGATGCTTTGTGAACACGCGCTCCTTCGATTCCCAATTGGCGCGCGAGGGCATCACCTAAAGCGTGCGGGGGCGTGGCGCCATCGAGCGCGGTATGAACGCAAATCAGGTTTTGCTCGGCGCGAATAAGGCGCGCACACAGCCGCGCTGTGCGGTCGGAGAAATCGAGTTTCTCCAGTGGGCGAAAAATGAGCGGGTGGTAGGCCACCACCACATCACAGCCGCGCTCCTGTGCTAAATCGAGTGCCGCTTCCGTGACTTCGTAGCAAACCAACGCGCGGCTTACTGAGGCGCTTTTATCGCCGACTAATAGGCCGACTTTATCCCACGATTCGGCGCGCGCAAAAGGGAAACGTTCGTCGAGTGCGCCATACAATTTAGAAAGGGAAATCATGATAATGAGGAGTTTTACGACTCAATGATTTCGCCTGTCGTTGCGCTTTTGGCGCGATTCCACAGCGCATCCCATTCTTCAGCAGACAGCGTATCGAGTGCGCGAGCTTCTTTGCGGGCAAGCGCTTCCATCGTTTCGAAGCGTTTTTTGAATTTGAGGTTGACATCGCGTAGCGCCGTTTCGGGGTCGACTTTGCGCCACCTCGCGATATTCACCACCGAAAACAGTAGATCCCCCAGTTCTTCGGCTTGCCTCTCTTTGCTTTCGCCTTCGTCGCGCGCGCTTTGCAGTTCGTCCAGTTCCTCGCGCACTTTGTCCCACACGCCATCCTCGTTCGGCCACTCGAAGCCGACCTTGGCTGCCTTCTTAGAAATTTGCAGCGCACCTGCTAACGCTGGGAGCGCAGTCGCGACGCCATCCAACGCCGAGGCATTTTCTGCGCTTTCGCCACGTGCCGCTTTTTCCTGCTTCTTGATGGCGTCCCACAATGGTTTCACCGCTTCGGCACTTTCGGCTCGTTCGTCGCCGAACACGTGCGGATGGCGGCGCACCAATTTGTCGCCGATGCCCTGACAGACATCATCGAGCGAAAACTGTCCGGCTTCCTGCGCCAACTGCGCATGAAACACCACCTGTAACAACAGGTCGCCCAACTCTTCGCACAGCGCGCGTGGGTTTTTCTCGGCGATAGCATCCAAAACTTCGGCGCTTTCTTCGATTAAATATGGGCGCAAACTTTCGTGGGTTTGTACTTGGTCCCAAGGGCAACCATCGGGGGCGCGCAGTTGCGCCATAATCTGTGCGAGTCGGTCGAACGATTCCATAAAAACAAAAGCCACCCCGTTTGGGGTGGCTTTAGAAGTTTGCGCCTTATGGCGTGGCGGTGTTGGTTGCGGCAGTGTTGGCTGCTGCGGTGTTTCCGGCGGCGGTGTTGGCCGCTTCACCTGTTGCACCGGGAAGTGGCTGGTACTGCTTGGCGACTTCTTTATATGCGGTGTCGGAAATTTGCACTGTTCCTGCGGTGCGCAGTTTGTCCAACATGTTGTTGGAAGCTGGGCGCAAGATGAAGGTCAAAATATCGCGCAGCGCTGGGCGTGAGCCGGGAGCGCCCGTCTGTGGGTTGGGCTGTTGCATCAGCTGGGCGACCTGCTTGATGTTCTCTTCCAACTTGGGTGGGTTCTGCGGGTTCTTCTTGATTTCGGCAAGAGCAGCCTGGGCCATTTTATAGTCGGTTGCGACTTGGTCTTTCAGTGCCGCGAAATCGGGTTTGGAAGCCTCTTTGCGGTCGATAACTTTGACGATGATGAACGGGCCATTGGGTGTCAGACCTTGTTTGGGCAAGACCTGTCCCTTCTTGGCGGTGCCGAGCGCCTTGATGGTCGCGGCAACAAGCTGGGTTGGGATGTTGCGCGAAGTGGCGAACTCATCGGGCGTCTCGAAACGGCCTACATCTGCGTTGCTCTGACCGGCGATCTGGTCGGTCGCGGCTTTGCCCTTCTGCTCTTCCACGAGTTTGGCGAAGGAATTGGGGTCGGTTTTGAGCGCACGCTCAAGCTGATCGGCGCGCACTTTGGTCGAAGCGGCCAACAGACCCAATTTGTTCTGCGTGGGGGTTGCGTAGTAGGACGAATAGGTGGTGAAGAACGCCTTTTCTTTGGCCTCATCCGAAGTGATGCCAACAGTGAGCAACTTCTGGACGGTCAGGTTGCGACGGACCTGATTTTTGATGACCTCAACGCGCGCGCCGCCCGCTTCAACGGCGGTTTTGATGGTGGGGTCTTGCTCCTGAAGGCGGGTGAGTTCGGCTGCGACTTCTGCATCCGTCACTTCTAGACTCTTCGATTTCAGGTCTTCAGCCAAAAGCTGGGTGTCGATGAGCTGAGGCAGCATTTGCTCGCCGTAGATTCCCTCAAGGGTTTGGTCGAGTTGAGCGCGGGTTACAGAACCCGAACCCACAGTTGCCACAGCATCGCTGGGAGAACCGCCGCCCGGTGTGCTTGTATTGCCGCCGCAACCTGCCAGAGCGGTTGCCAGAAGTAGGGCGCTCGTGGTGGCGCCGAAAAATTTCAGGTTCATAAGATCACGTTCGAGCCAAGAACTCTTCGGTAATGGCAAAAGAGGTTCAGCGCTCAATCAAAAGTCACAAGTCGCACGCGACAAGATGCGGGACGAACGACAAAAGCATCCGCCTTCGCATCTAATCATGTGTGCGACACATTTTTACTCTTCCTCGCCTTCCGCGAGTTCAAAGTTAGCCGAAACGTTTGTAACGTCGTCCAACTCTTCTAACACGTCGATCAGGCGCAACATTCTAGTCGCGTTGTCGCCGCTCAATTCGATAGTATTCGAGGGAATGAAGCCCACTTCGATGTTAGAAACCTTAAATCCTGCCGCTTCGAGCGCGTTTTGAACGCTCGACACGGTTTCGGGTGAGGTTTGCACCGAAAATTCGTCTCCTTCAAGCTCGACTTCATCGGCGCCCGCTTCGAGAGCGGCTTCAAGCAGAGCATCTTCATCCGTGCCCTCGGCAGGAACCGATAACACGCCTTTGCGCTCGAATTGCCACGCGACCGAACCCGACTCGCCCATGCTGCCGCCGTTTTTAGAAAACGCGGTTCGCACTTTTTCGACGGTTCGGTTGCGGTTATCAGTCTCGGTTTCGACCAAAACGGCGGCGCCGCCCGGCCCATACCCTTCGTAAGTAATTTCTTCCGATGCGTCGCCAGTTAATTCACCCGTGCCTTTTTGGATGGCACGTTTGATGTTGTCGGCAGGCATCGAGGCTTCGCGAGCCTTTTCGACGGCGAGGCGAAGGCGCGGATTGGCATCCGTCGAACCGCCGCCAGTTTTCGCGGCGACTGTAATTTCGCGCGATAATTTTCCGAATAACTTGCCGCGCTCTGCGTCGGCCTTGCCTTTATGAAGGCGAATGTTTTTCCACTTGGAATGTCCGGCCATAAAAAATCAGGATGCGTCCTTCTTCTGGAGAAAAGCCCGCACAGTTTAACAGGCCGATTTTGTGCTTTTGAACTCCATCTCGACGTTTCACCTAACCTCTTCACAAATCCACAACATACACGCTCTGTAAATCGACTTTTCCCTTGATGGGCATGTCTCCCATGAAGCGCACCGAAAACGTATCTCCAATCGCTTCCATAGTTTTTTGAGAGATCACCACTGGCCCAAATTCTTTCGATAACCCTTCCATACGCGCGGCCATATTCACCGTATCGCCCAGCACTGTTGGAGCAACTTTACGGTTCGCCGCGCCAAAAGTCCCCCAAATTGCTTCGCCTGAAGCGATACCAACGCCAATCGTGAAGGGCTGCAAACCCTGTTTTTTCCAGCCATCGTTCAAAAGCGCCAGTCCCCGTTGCATTGCCAGTCCTGCGCGAACGGCGCGTATGGCGTGGTCGGGATGGTCGCGGTGCGCGTTCCACACCACCATAACCGCATCGCCGATGAATTTATCCAGAAAGCCATCGAAGTCGTCCTCGCAAATTTCGCACATCAGCGGGAAGTAGTCATCGAGTCGGCTTTTGACTTCTTCGGGCGAACGGGTTTCGCACCACTGCGTGAAACCGCGAATATCGCAAAACAACACCGACACTTCGCGCCGTGCCCCAATTTGTAAATCGAGCCGCTTTTCCGAATCGCTCGCCAACTCCTGAGCCAGTCGCGGGTTGACGATGTAGCCGAGCAAGGTTTGGGTTTCCAGTAAGGCTGTGGCGTTCATCCGTGCCTCACGCTCGAAAGTTGCCGAGCGAAAGCCCACCATTCCCACATAGCACAGGCTGATGCAAAGCAAGGGTGCTGTCGTTTCGATGACGAGGTTCTGGCTGAGAAAGGCTAACGCCGAAAACAGGAACACCAGAAAACCAAGCAGCACCCCACATGTAAAGGACCACAGTGGGCGTAACGCGAGTGCCATTAGCCCCGAACAGAGGCCACAGGCCACTGCCAGCAGCAAATTAAGCGTAGGCGATGCTGGATGGAGGTAGTCGTTTTGTGCCAGATTGGCGAGTAGCGTGGCATTGGTATGGACGCCGACGAAATTGGAGACATCGTCAAAAGGTGAGGGGCGCAAGTCGGGGGTGCCTGTCGCTGTTTCGCCGACAATCACTATTCGGCCTTTCAGTTGAGCGTCGTCTTTGCCATCCAGCACATCCGAATACGAGTAGGTCAACTTGTCCATCGTATCGCGCCCGCCCGCGAAATCGAGTGGGAGTAGCCATTTGCGCTGTGTATGCCCGTTCTGGCGCGTGGTGACGAGTTGCAATGGCCCAAACAAGTGTTCGCCAACGTGTAACATGTCGCCCTTCAAGGCGATTTGAGCGCGCGGTACGCCCCACTGGTCGGCCAGCGCCATCAGGGCGAGGTGAGGATAGATAGCGCCGTCTTCTTCGAGCGCCAGCACCGAACGCCGGAAGCGTCCATCCAAATCGGATTGCGTGTCCACATGCCCCACGCCTCGCGCAGCATTAAAGAGAGTTGGGTAGGGCGGGCGAAACGGAGCGCCAACAGCCGTGCCCGGCTTAGTTCCAATCGTGGCGCGCTTGGCCAGTTCTAGCAGTGTCGCTGGCGGCGCCGGGTCGGTTGACGAGTTATCGAAGGGCAGGAACACATTGCCCGCTTTTTGGGTGCTACGCGCGAAAATGGTATCGTCTGTGGGTTCGCGACGCGACGCATCGAGGAACATCACGTCGAACAGCACTGCGCGTGCTCCAGCCTGGCGCAGATGCTCGACCATGCGCGCATGAACGTCGCGTGGCAAAGGGTTTCCGAAGCGATTGAGGGTTTTATCGTCCATCGCGACGACGGCCACCTGTTGGGAGATGTCGGCAATTTCAGAGGGGGGTTTGGGGCCGCGTGCCGCGAAACGCGCATCAATTAAACGTAGTTCGAACCCTTCCAATAATGGCATTTGGAAGCGCGCCCACAACCCCACAACCTCCAATAATAGAAGGAGAAATAGTGGTAACCACAAACGCGCAACGGGGAAATTCATCATGGATGAGCCATAAAATCAGCTACTAACAAAACTTGTCCGCAGTTTGAGCGGTTTAGTTAAAAAAGTTGTTGATATTTTTTATGCTAAATCGGTTTAGGATTGAATACATCTGGGTATATTAGGCGCAATGACGTGACCAAACGTTGAGGCTGTTTACGATGAGAAAACCTGTCTTACTAATTTTCGCCAACGCCGCGATTTTGATCGTGTTATTTTCCTTGATGACCCAATCACTGTTTATCGTGTCCCGCTTGGCCTCGGTAAAAAGTGCGAAAGGCAGTGTCGAGATCAAACGTGCGGGAGAAGATACATTTCATCCCATCTCGATAGGCGAGGTCGTCAAAACGGGCGATGAACTCCAAACTGGTGCCGATGGTCGCGCCGAGTTCGCGTGGGCCGATGGCACACGTTGGAAGTTGGAACCCAAAACCCACCTCACAATCGAGCGCGCAGCCGTTAACTCATGGCGCAAAACCGAGCAGACACAGTTCCGTCTCGATGCGGGCAAGGTCTTCGTGCGCGTGGTCAAGTCATTGGCTCCTGGCTCCAGTTTTCAAATCGAAACTCCATCCGCTGTCGCTGCTGTGCGTGGAACTGTGTGGAGCATCGCAGTCGAAAACGGCCAAACCCGCGTCGGCGTGTATAAAGGCTTTGTCGAAGTCAATGACTCGACAACGGGCGCGCAAACTGTGCGTCCCGGTCATGAAGCCGTCACCGGAACCAATGGAATCGAACTCAAGAATGGTTCCGATGATGCGTCCTTCGAGTCACAGCCTGACCTCATTCGCCCAACGCTCGATGTCAATGTGAAATTGGGCAAAGTTGCCGCCATCATCAGCGGCGAGACCGAAGTCGGCGACAAACTTACCCTCAATGGTAGTGGCGTTACTGTGCTTGGCAACGGCGGATTCCTGAAGCGTTCCGACCTCAAACAAGGCCACAACGAATGGATTCTGGTTGCCACAGACAAGCACGGCGAAACCTCAACCGCTTGCCGCGCCGCCGAGTTCGACGCCAGCAAAGGCATCGCTACCCCCAGCGAATGCCACTAAAATCAGAAGATAGTAATAAAGCAGTGAGCTTATCGTAGGGGACAACAGGGTATTTATGGGCGGGTGAGGCACATAAGTTGCGTCGATTGCGACAAAATTATGCCCGAACCCGCACCTTCCATTCCCGCGAAAAAAGGCGGCCCACGCCCACACATCGTCATTGTAGGCGGTGGTTTTGGTGGTATTTATGCCGCGCGCCATCTTGCTGCCCTCCCCGTTGACATTACCGTTATTGACCGCGAGAACTACCACCTTTTTCAACCACTGCTCTATCAGGTGGCGACAGCAGCTCTCTCTGCGGGTGACATTGCTTCCCCTATCCGCTCCATTTTGCGCCGATTCAAGAATGTGCGCGTTGTGATGGGCGAAGTCACCACGATAGATAAAGACGGCAAGCGTGTGACGCTCAAGGAAGGAGGCGACTACCACTACGATTATCTTGTGGTCGCAGCGGGCGCGACAGGCACCTATTTTGGCAACGACGGTTGGGCCAAATACGCTCCCGGACTTAAAACCATCGAGGATGCGCTCCACATCCGTCGCAGCATATTAAATGCCTACGAAACCGCCGAACGGTTGGCAGAAGGCTCCGAAGAGCGCGATGCTTACCTGACTTTCATTTGTATTGGTGGTGGCCCTACCGGAGTCGAGATGGCGGGCGCCATCCGCGAAATCGCTTCTCAAACCCTCAAAGGCGACTTCCGCTCCATCGACCCGACAAAGGCCAAGGTCATTCTCATCCAAAGCGGCGACCGTATTCTGCCCGATTATCCAACTGACCTGAGCGATTCGGCCCTCAAGCAACTGAAGGGTATGGGAGTCGAGGTGCGTCTTGGTAAGCGCGTCACAGCTATCGACGAAAACGGCGTCAAGGTTGGCGAAGATTTCATCCCGGCCAAAACCGTTGTGTGGGGAGCGGGTGTTCAAGCCTCGCCATTGGGTAAAGCTATTGGAACCGAAACCGATAGGGGCGGGCGCGTCATGGTCAATGCCGATTGCTCGATTCCCGGCCATCAGGAAGTCTTCGTTATCGGCGACCTCGCCCACTACGAACACGGCGGCAAAGACCCACTCCCCGGTATCGCCCCCGTCGCGATTCAACAGGGGGTTTATATCGGTAAGCGCATTGGGCAATTGCTCAAAGACCCCAAAGAAGCGCCTATACCATTCGCCTATGATGACCGAGGCATGTTGGCGACCATTGGCCGCAACTCGGCTGTCGGTATCGCTAAAGGTATTCACGTCAAAGGTTTCATCGCGTGGCTGATGTGGCTTTTCATCCACATTTACTTCTTGATTGGCTTCGAGAACCGTTTGTTGGTCATATTCTCGTGGGCCTATTCCTATCTCAGCTACAATCGCTCGGCCCGCCTCATCACCAACACTGCCAACGAAGAGTCAACGAAATAGACAGTGCATTTAATTCAGTGAGTTAGTTGCGATTCCCCTCCTACTTTCTCGATGCTCGTTCTTCGAGAAGGCAGTTCTCACTAATACTGGGACGCATCATGTCTCCTCCCATTATTTACGTCGACGTGGACGATACCCTCGTTCGTAGCGTTGGCACAAAACGTATACCAATGCCGAACGTCATTCGGCATGTTCGGGAACTGAAAATTCAGGGCGCGCTTTTGTACTGTTGGAGTTCGGGTGGCGCCGAATATGCCCTGATGAGTGCGCGAGAATTTGGCATCGAAGATTGCTTTGAGGCGTTTTTACCCAAGCCTCACTTTTTGGTGGACGACCAGGAACCACAGGATTGGCCAGGGTTCAAAGTCGTGCATCCAAGCGCTATTTAAGCATTGTTCGATGGAACTCGAACAATGGCAATCAGTCCGTAAACTTACTACCATGAGCGAAATCCGTAACGTCATCATCATCGGCTCTGGGCCGTCTGGATATACCGCCGCGCTTTACACCGCGCGTGCCAACTTGAAGCCATTGCTCATTGCCGGAAGCGCCGACAAGAAAACCTCGCGCGTCAAGGGCGGACAGCTCATGGCGACCTCCGACATCGAAAACTTCCCCGGTGCCATCGAAACTGGCGTCGACCTCGATACCTACGCCTTTTTGGATGAAAGCGAAAAAGAAGCCGCCATCCAGGATGTCAAAGGTCTCTCTGGCCCGCACTTGATGACCCGTATGGAGTTGCAGGCGCGGCACTTCGGAGCCGAAATGCTCGAAGAGTTCGTCACCGAAATCGACATCTGTTCGCAGCCCGGCGAACTCTACACCGTACGTACCGAGACGGGTAAAGAGTTCCAGACCCGTTCGCTCATCATCTCGACGGGTGCAGCGGCGAAGCTGATCGGCATCCCCGCTGAAGATAAATTCTTCGGTCAAGGCGGCGGCGTCTCGACTTGCGCAACCTGCGACGGTCACTCTTACCGCAATAAAACCGTTGCGGTTGTTGGGGGCGGCGACTCGGCTCTGGAAGAAGCCTCTTACTTGGCGAATCTGGGTATTAAGGTTCACCTCATTCACCGCCGCGACGAGTTCCGTGCTTCGCGCGTCATGCTTGAGCGTGGTAGAAATAACCCGAATATCACTATCCACACCTTCCGTAGCGTTGTGGACTTGGTCGGCAAACCTCACCCGCTTGCCGAAACCTCGAAGTTCTTCGCGGACAAAGAGGTCCTGTCGAAGGCGGTTCTCGAAGACCCTCGCACTGGTGAACGCGAAGAGTTGGAATTGGACGGTTTGTTCGTTGCCATCGGCCACACGCCTAACACGCAATTGTTCAAAGACCAACTCAAGGTCGATGAAGCTGGCTATCTCGAACGCGACAAGCACATGCGCGCTTTGCCTTCGGTGAACGCTTGCAACCATTCGATGCACGCGATGGATTATGTCCCCGGTGTTTTCGTCGCAGGCGATGTCAGCGACCACTACTACCGTCAGGCCATCACTGCCGCTGGTATGGGCTGTATGGCCGCTATCGAAGCCGAGCGTTATCTAGCCGAGAAATTGGCTCAGAAAGAGGGGCTGGATGGCAATGCCCTCGACCTCTCGCTCGAAACCATCGGTGTTTCGCACTGGACTGGCGAAATGAGTTCCGGCGATAAACCTGTCGTTGATCGCGTTAAAGAAGCGGCCACCCTTTAAATTAATTCGGCCCACTATACGCCTATAAAAGCCAACAGCCGCCCCATATGAGGTGGCTGTTGGTGTTTTTGTGCTATTTAGGGGAGGAATCTTTATGTCGAAGCAGCAGTCAACACAGGCAAACTTGGGGAAGGTGAATTTTTCTACTGAACGACCCAAGCCGAAGGCCGCGTTCTGGGGACAGGGCGATGGGCCAAACAGTGCGTTAGGGCAGGTTTTTTCGCCTTCGCGTCGTGTTGCCCTGCAAGAACGTGTCGATCTCTTCCCCGGCGTTGTGACTGCGGCCAACTTCTCGGATTTAAAACCTAAGTTGCGCGAAATCGAAGTGATTTTCGGCACGTGGGGAATGTGGCGTCCTACCCAAGCCCAACTCGATGCCCTGCCGAATCTGAAAGCCGTTTTTTATGCGGCGGGCAGTGTCAAAGGTTTTGCATCTCCTTTTCTTGATCGCAACATTACCGTGGTAAGCGCATGGGCCGCCAATGCTGTACCCGTCGCCGAATGGACGCTCGCGCAAATCCTGCTCGCCAACAAAGGCTTGCATCGCAACGAGCGCGAGTTCGCCGCTGCTCGCCATTCGCGCAACACCTTTCGTGGCCGTGGTAACTTCGGCGCCACCGTTTCTCTATTGGGAGCCGGACAAATCGGTCGCCGTGTCATCGAGTTACTGCGCCCTTTCCAATTACAGGTACAGGTATACGACCCATTCTTGAGCGAACAAAGCGCGCGCGAACTGGGTGTGCAAAAAGTCGAGTTAGTTGAGGCGTTCGCCAGTGGCGAGGTGGTATCGAACCATGTGGCGAATGTGCCCGCGACTGTCGGGCTTCTACGCGGCTCACATTTCGCGGCTATGCCCGCCAATTCCACCTTCATCAACACTGGGCGCGGCGCCACTGTGCGCCACGACGAGCTTTTGGGAGTGCTACAAGCCCGCCCCGATCTGACAGCCCTGCTCGATGTCACCGACCCTGAACCGCTGCCCGCCGATTCGCCGTTTTGGACGCTGAATAACGTTCAACTCACTAGCCACATCGCCGGATCAATCGGTGATGAGGTGGTTCGCATGGCCGATTATGTGTTGGCCGAGTTCGATTTGTGGCGAAGTGGTGCTCCTCTCCTTTATGCTGTTACCCCCGCCATGCTCGAAACGATGGCCTAAATTTGCCCTGAAAAGCGAGGTTTAGTGCCTTCGAAAGCCAATTTGGATGTATTCCTACTAAAAAAGTAGTCTTTTTTGATTTTGGTCTTTAAAGAGTCGCGTCAACTCCGATAAATTTATTTACTATGAGCACTGCCGTTCAGTACAACCGCAAAAATCCGTTCCAAGCGCGCCTCGCACGCATGGAACTCCTCACTAAAGAAGGATCGAGCAAAGACACCCGCCACTTTGAAATCGACCTGTCCGGTTCGGGCATCGAATATGAGCCTGGCGACTCTCTCGCCGTGCAAGCTCAGAACGACCCCGCTCTGGTTAATTCGCTAATCGACCTCATCGGCGCTAAGCCCGACGATGTCATCGGTGAGAAGACGTTGTTCGACGCATTGATGAACGACTACACCATCACCGAACCCGGCCCCAAATTGCTGGAGGCCATCAAAGCCGAAACGCCCGGTTCCAGCTTCGAAGCTACCCTGGCTGACCCTGTCCGCAAGGCTGCTTATCTGTATGGCCGCGACGTTCTCGACTTGCTCGAAGAACACCCTGAAATCAAGTTCACCGCCGAAACTCTGCTTCCTCTGTTGAAGCCGCTTCAGGTGCGTCTGTACTCGATTTCCAGCTCGCTCAAGGGTTGCCCCGAACAGGTTCACCTCACTGTCGCAACGGTGAAATACGAGTCGCATGGCCGTGAGCGTGGCGGCGTTGCCTCCACATGGTTGGCCCACCGTCTCGAAACCCACACACCCATCCCGGTCTACATCCAGCCCAACAAGCGTTTCCGCTTGCCATCGCCCGATAAAGACGTGCCCGTCATCTTCTGCGGCCCCGGAACTGGTATCGCTCCGTTCCGTGCTTTCGTTCAAGAGCGTCAGGCTACCAAGGCTCAAGGCAAGGCATGGTTGTTTTTCGGTGAACAGACCCGCTCCGGCGAGTTCTTCTACGAAGAAGAGTGGAACAAAGCTCTCGAAGATGGCTCACTGACCAAACTCACCACCGCTTTCTCGCGCGATCAGGCCCACAAAATCTATGTGCAGCACCGCATCATAGAAGAAGGAGCCGAGTTCTGGAAATGGTTGGAAGAGGGCGCTATCTTCTATGTCTGCGGCGACAAAACCCGCATGGCTGCCGACGTTGATGCCGCTATCCACCAGGTTATCGAGAAATTCGGCGGTAAAACCGACGAAGAAGCCAAAGCCTACGTCGAAGCGTTGAAGAAAGAACACCGCTACCACCGCGACGTATATTAATAGTCCGTATTAAAAAGGCGGCGCCCATTATGGGGGCCGCCTTTTTCGTGTTTACTTTGGTGTACTACTTTTGTAGCTAAAGTATCAGGTGGCAACAATGTGTCAAAGGTACTGCCTATTGTTATGACGCCCGCCCCCCGACGCTTCCAGGAGACATGCGAAGTGGCTTTACCCAAAGCTGCCGTGTGGAGCGTGCTTTATCACACCGACCGCATTAATCGCCATATCGGTTTACCCCCTGTGACCTATGGCGCCCCCGAACAAAGCAATACCGGCGACTATCGCGTGGCCAAAGCCAAAATGATGGGCATCAACCTCGAATGGCGCGAATATCCCTTCGCGTGGGAATCCGAGGGCCGCTATTCGGTGGTGCGTGTCTATCAAAAAGGCCCCATTGCCCGCTTCGAGGCCGGAACCGAATTCGAGGAAATCGGCGCCAACCGAACGAAAGTCACTTTCTACGCCGAAACTATCGCGCGCGGGCTTGCAGGGCAACTTCTTGTCCCCATGATTGCCCGCCAATCGCTGGGCAAGATGATCGAGTTATTCAATCGTCAACTTCTTGCCCCCGGTTCGCCCATTGCCCTTCAAGCTCCCAAACCAGAAAAAAGCGCCGTCGATGAAGCTTTATTGAAGCGCCTCTGTATCGAACTGGGGCGTCGCCCTCTCGATGGCCGAGTCGTCAACGAACTGGAAACCTTGCTTCGCGATGGCGGCGACGATGAGGTAACTAGCCTACGCCCCTTCGAATGGGCCAGGCGCACTGGAATCAACCGCAACGAAGCGCTGCGGGCCTGTTTGCATGGTGTTAAAGTCGGCCTGCTCAACCAGCGTTGGGTAATGATGTGCCCCAACTGCCGCGTCGCCAAAAACGAGGTTTCCACCCTGAGCGATGTCGAGTCGCAGGTTCACTGCGACCTGTGCGGTGTCAACTACGACCTCAACTTCGACCGCTATGTCGAATTGCGCTTCGCGGTTCAGCCTGCTGTTCGTCACGCCCAAAGTGACATCTACTGTATTGGTGGTCCCTTCCGCGCGCCGCATATTCTCATTCAACGTCAGTTGCTTCCTGGCCAAAGCACATTCATCCCGCGTTTGCTTAAAAGCGATGATATGCGTTTGCGCGTTATGAAATGGAATGCCAGCGTCAATGTGGCGCCTGATAATCCAGCTCCTAAAGAAGTGATATGGAACGGTGCGCAGTGGAGCGATTCCAGTGCGCGTGGTGCTTTTGAAGCTGTGAACGATGGTAAAGAGCCAATCATCATCGCTCTCGAAAAGAAGGTGTGGGACACCGATGCCGTCACCGCCGCTCAAGTCACGGCGATGCAGGAATTTCGCGACCTCTTCTCCGGCGAAGTCCTCGCCCCCGGTCGCCAGATGGCCGTCGAGAACGTGACTCTGCTTTTCTCCGACCTCTCGAACTCGACTGCTCTTTATGAGAGCATCGGCGATGCCCCCGCTTTCGCTCAGGTTGGGCGCCACTTCGACTTTTTACAAAAAATTATTGGTAATCAAGGCGGCGCCGTCGTGAAAACGATGGGCGATGCTGTCATGGCCGTCTTCAACACCCCCGCCGATGCTGTGCGCGCCTCATTGCAGCTTCAGCGCGAGTTTCCAACGCTGGCCGAGCACCTGGGCAACAACACCATCGCCCTCAAAATCGGTTTGCATTTTGGCCCCGCTCTGGCCGTTAACTCCAATGATCGCCTTGATTATTTCGGGCGCACCGTCAACATCGCGGCCCGCGTTTCGGCTCAGGCCAAAGGCGGCGAACTCGTTTTCACCGACCAACTATGGCGCCACCCCGAAGTGCGCACCACCATCTTCGAAAGCGAGGCGCAATATTCGATGTTCTGCACCAAACTGCGCGGCGTGGACGAAGACTTCAACCTCATCCGCGTCAATCTTTAGAAGCCTCTGCGGCTCATCTGCTTTTGTTGGGAAACCAGCCAGAACAGCCGCGCCATACCTGCGTTCGCCAGCAGCGTTTTGACTAAAGGCCGCTCTACTACTGGCAATCCTTGAAATTTGGCCTCCTGCGAGCGCTCCGATGCATCGTATTCAGGGGCAATTGTTTGCCCCGTTTGCTTTTGCCACTGCTCGCGCTGAACTTCGCCGATGGTATATAGCCTCCAGTTGCGCCAGTACATCCCATCAGCGGGGTCGCGCAAGTTGCTGTAGGCATATTGCATGGCTTCTGCGGCGGCCTTGTGTGCGTCTTCGACTACTCCTTTATTGGGGCTTACCATCGCCACTTGAAGCAACCCGTCGATAAGATAGTGGACGAAATATGTCCCATCCCAAAACGACCGCTTAGCGATGTCCCCGACCTTCTGGTCGTACAGTCCCCCTTTCTTATCGAGTGCCGACCTCGCCAACTTGGTGGCCAGCGCGAGGCTCTGCCGATTTTTGGTCAAACGATAATGCTCGACGTAAGCGCGCAGCGTAACTCCCGTGTTGTATGTCCATTTCACGCGGCGTGCTGCCCAGTCCGGTTCGACCAGCGCATCCATGATTAACCCGTCGCTATCTTGCAAATTCGTCGTTAGCCACGAAAGCAACTCGTTCCCCCACTTCGTATAGAACGCCACATTCACATGCGCGCGGGCCAGCATAAGCGCCGCCAACGCGCTTCCCGCCGTCGAAGATGTGCCCCTATCAGATGTGTTCGGCTTGCTGGCATCTGTGCCCCAGCGCATTCCACCGGGTTTGCCCGTGGTGTCATAGCCCTTCACCACGAAGTCGGCCATCACCGTTTTGGCGCGTTCCAGATATTGCTTCGCCCGTTCGGGAGTGGCTTTGCTACAGGCCAACGAAGCCTCAACCAGCGTAATAACCGCCCACGAGTTGTCATCGTAGTAAGCGTCGTTATTGCCCTCGAAGTGAATCCACGATGTATAAGCGTGCAATTGGGGACTGTAATATTGCTCCAGCCCATCGTACACCAGTGCGATTTGCTTACTATAAAGTCCCGAATGGATTTTCTCGCCTTCGATCAAAGCATGAAGAGCGAGTAGGGATGCCCAGAAGGTGTAGCCCCTGTCGTGAGTTTCATCACTCGCGACGGTTTCGGCGCTCAGGACTGGTGCCCTGAACATCTTCGAGTCTTTGTCCCAAAAATGGCTCAAGCATTGTTCTGTCAGTCGGCGCGCTTCGCCCTCAAAAAACGGCTCCATTCCCAAGGCTCCAAAAGATACGTTCTCACAATATCTCCCCACAGCTAACGCGGCACCAGACGCAGCCAGCGCACTCAAAAAATCTCTTCGCTTCATTCGGGAATAACTCATAGTCGGGGTGTGCCTCGCATTTGAGGCCGATTCATTAGAGTACGCCCACGCTAAAACACGTCGCTTGTTTCCCTCCTTCTCTCGCAAGTGAAACCCCATTGGCGCATAATGCGTTCATATTGATACATCCTTATCAATTAGGATCGCCTTACACCATGTCCCCCGCTTTGCCACTGTCCTCCTGCTCTTGGGCGGCGATGCCGCCCTCATTGTCGAACTGTGCCCTTTCGCAGCCTCATCACAACGGCTTGTTCATCGAAGAGCGCCATAGTGGCAAGCATCACTGTTCGGTGCCCGCTTCGCCTCAACATAGTTTGGTTTTGGTGCTCGAAAGCGATGGGGGCATGGTGAGCCAAAAGCGCGATGGGCTTTCTTTCGAAGGTGTGCGTTATGCCAGTGATATTTCCATTATTCCGGCGGGTTCAAGTGGGCATTGTCATTGTGAGGCGCACTCGCGAGCCATCCAAATAATGCTGCCGCCCTCACTGCTGAATGATGTCGCCGCGACTGCTGTCCAGTCCGATGATTGGAATCTCTCGGTTCGCTTCAATGCACGCGACGATAAGCTGCGCCAACTTATTCTGCTTCTCCATCAGGAAGCCAAAGAGAGCCAGAATGCGACAGACGCCAGGGGCGACGAACTGATGTTTGACTCGCTGACAACGGCTCTGGCCGTTCAACTGCTGCGTCACCACTCCTACGTCCACGCCACGACCGAAGAACCCGCTTGCGAACTGTGCGGCGGCTTGTCACTACGCGCCCAGCGCCAGATAGTCGAGTACGTGCAGGACAATTTAACGGGAGAAGTGCGACTCGATGATATGGCGAGTGTGGTGGGGCTTAGCCGTTACCACTTCTTGCGCGCCTTCAAAGCCTCAATGGGCTTAACCCCGCACCAATATGTCATCCAGCAGCGCGTCGAACTCGCCAAAAAAATGATGGCGCAAAATCGCTTCTCACTGCGCGAAATCGCCTATTCATGTGGCTTCGGCGACCAAAGCCATCTCACCCGTCACTTCCGCCGCCTCACCGGAGCCACCCCGAAAGCCTTTGGCGCTCGCTTGGCCGATTGAATAGAAGGGCCGCAATTTTCTTCCAAAAATAGTCGTTCCAAAGCGCAATTTTTACCAAGATTTCGCTATGTATGCCTCTTATGATAATTGATAGTTAATTTTCATTAGTACGGAAGCCATGCTCAACACATTCCAACCGCGAAGAAAGAAGTTGCCTAAAAAAGCCTTCACCCTTATAGAATTATTGGTAGTCATTGCCATCATCGCGATTCTAGCGGCGATGCTGTTCCCAGTTTTCGCCAGGGCACGCGAAAACGCCCGTAAAACCAGTTGCCTATCGAACTTGAAGCAAGTCGGCCTCGCCACCATGCAGTATTTGCAGGATTACGACGAGCGCTATATGGTCGTCGATCATGCGACGGGCTACTCGTGGTTCGACCCGTTGCAGCCCTACATCAAAAGTGAACAGGTGTTTCGCTGTCCCTCAATGGGCAGCGAAACCTTAGTGCCGCGTCCGCGCAGCGACTACCTGATGAACGTGATGTTCGCTCATGGCATCCCCGCTGCCAGCATCCAAAACAGTGCCGAGCAAATCTCCGTCGTTGAGCGGCACGCGGACATTGCCTCCGACCATTATCACGCCTGGGTGCTTCCGTCTTATCGCGCCCACATCCTCAACGAAATTAATACCTTCATCGAAAAGGAACGCCATCTGGGCGGCTCGAATTACCTATTCGCCGATGGCCATGCCAAATGGATGAAATGGGATCGCATCTTCACCGCTGGCCCCGCAGAACTTGGAATGCATAACCGCGATTCCATCGACCCCTGATTTTGCCTATTCCAATCAAATCGTAACTTTTTAGATTTTCATGTACGACATCATTGTTATCGGAGGTAGCTTCGCCGGACAGGCGGCTGCCCTCCAAATCGCCCGCGCCCGCCGTCAGGTTTTAGTGATCGATACCAAAAAACCGCGCAATCGCTTTGCTTCTGCTTCACATGGTTTTCTCGGTCACGATGGCTTGCCACCAGCAGCCATCATGCTCAAAGCCCGCGAACAGTTGCTGGCCTATCCAACCGCACGTTTCACCGAAAGCGAAGTCATAAGCGCCGTTGCAACCAGGGATGGCTTCTCTATCGCCCTCGCCAATGGCGAACAGCATCAGGCCAAGCGCCTCATTCTCGCGACAGGGGTTGCCGACATTTTGCCCGACATCCCCGGCCTCAAAGAGCGTTGGGGCGAGACAGTCCTTCATTGCCCTTACTGTCATGGTTACGAGTTTGGGGGGCGCCAGTTGGGGGTTATTGCCACCAGCCCAATGGCTCTTCATCAGGCCATGCTTATTCCCGATTGGGGGCCAACCACCTTTTTCACCAACGACAGCATCCAACTCGATGCCGAGAAAACAAACGAACTTAAAAATCGGGGCGTCGTTATCGAGGATTGCCCCGTGCAAAGCCTCGTTGGTGAAGGTGAGCAACTCGATGGCGTGCTTCTCACCGATGGGCGTTTCATCGAAATCGCCGCAGTCTTCATCGGCCCCCAAAATCGCATGACCAACCCATTGGCCGAGCAGTTGGGGTGCGCCTTCGAAGATGGGCCTTTGGGGCCAGCGCTCAAAGTCGATGAGTTCCAAAAAACCACCGTTCCCGGCGTCTTCGCTGCAGGTGACTCTTCCAGTTTCAAACACAACGCAACTTTTGCTGCCGCCTCTGGCGTCATGGCGGGTGTCGCCGCTCATCGCTCGCTGTTTATGCTCTGATAGCGATGGCCCTGACCCCAAACAACAAACCCCGCGAACATTGTTCGCGGGGTTTGTTCCAACTCGATTGATTGCCTTAGTCGGCTTCGGGGGTCAGTATTGGCCAGCGGTTGGCAACAGTCGCGGGTGTTGGGTTGATCTTGGCGATGTTTTCTAATCTCATCGCTTTAACGTGCCCATCGCAATACAAGATGTTGGTTGTCTCCAGGTGACGGTTTGCGAGAGCGCCGCTGGTTGTGATGCCAGTTTGCAAGCGTTTTGGTGCAGGGCTACCGTTAACTACAGCCAGGTTATTTCCGAGGAAACGGTAGGGATAGTCAGCGGTGTTGTGTGCTTCCACATCGCCTACCCAAAGTGTTGTCGCTGGTTCTTGGAGAGATGCCTGCGAAACGTCAGTTTCGTTTGAGGATGCGCCATTACGGCCATCACCGCTGCAGTTCATTGTATAGCTGCCGAACTTGCTGGTGTTGCCACCGCCGGGGATACCAACGCCAGGAACGGCATATACATAAGGAACTGTGTTGGTGCTGGAGTCGCTGGGGCAGTTGAAGATTTGGATGCTCTTCAAGTAAGGCTGAGAGGCGTCCATCCACTTGTAGTTGATTGCATTGCTCGGCCCATCGCCGAAGCTGTTGCCGTAGCTAACGCGAATCATCTTCTCGTCGTAATCTTGCGAATACTGAATCAAGCCCAACCCGATCTGTTTCAGGTTCGATTGGCAGGACGAGCGGCGGGCGTTCTCGCGGGCGCGGGCAAATACTGGGAATAAAATAGCAGCCAGAATCGCAATGATAGCGATGACTACCAACAATTCTATCAGGGTAAAACCAAAATTCTTATTATTAAATGGGCGCATAGAGTCCGTACTTCCGAAGATCGGTATATTGTCCGACTTTGACTTGGTAAGCCATAGCGTTATGGCTATGGATACCATTATAACTCGTTGTGGGAATATTTACAGGAATTTAAATGAAAAATGCGACAGAGTAACCTCTGTCGCATTTTTCATTTACAGATTTTAGTCGGCTTCGATGCTCAAAATCGGATAGCGGTTGTAGACAGTGGCCGCATTTGTGTTGAGCTTGGCGATAGCATCCAACTTCATCGATTTGACGTGACCATCGCAGAACAAGATGTTTGTTGTGTCCAAGTGGCGGTCGATAATGGCTCCTGATTGTGCGGAATATCCGATTAAACGACGCCCAGCCGAACCATTGCCAAAAGATAGGTTATTGCCAGTAGCTACGATGAATCGGAACGGTGGGTTAATAGAACCATCGGCTTCCATATCAGCTATCCACAGTGTCGTTGATGGCTCAGCCAAAGAAGCCGAAGAGACGTCGCCACCATTGTAGGAGGGAGCATTCAGGCTTCCTGGAAGGCTACAGCTCATGGTGTAGGAGCCGAATTTGGTGGTGGCGCCGCCAGTGGAGTTGCCAACGCCGGGTGCATTGTAAAGGTAGGGAGTTGTATTGGTGTTCGCGTTGCTAGGGCAGTCGAAAATCTGCGTGCTTTTCACATAGGGCTGGATAGCGTCCATCCATTTGTATCTGTTGACATCGCTGGGGCCATCACCGTTAGAAACGCCATAGCTCACACGCACCATCTGCTCATCGTAATCTTGGACGTACTGAATGGCACCCAGACCGATCTGTTTCAAGTTGGATTGGCACGACGAACGGCGGGCGTTTTCACGAGCACGAGCAAATACCGGGAATAAGATAGCTGCCAGAATCGCGATGATTGCAATAACCACCAATAATTCTATAAGGGTAAAACCCCTTTTTTTATAATTGAATGAGTTCATATGATTGCTACTCCACATAAAAGTGGCTGCTAGAATTGCACTATAGCAGCCATAACGTTATGGCTAAAATCAATATACCCATTTGTTGAAATGTTTAAACATTTCCCCTAAATCTTTAGAGCAATCACAGATATAGTAATGAAATGCTATTCTTGGTGGGGGGACATATAAATCACTGCTATGTGAGACGAAATGGTGCGTCAAATGGCAGCGGGTGTTGATGCTATCAGGGTGTTCTGGGGGAAGTGGAGCCTCGTAGCGAATCGCGCACGACCAATGAACCACGCAGAGTGGCTTCTTGAAGCGGTAAATTCGGTTGCGCCATGCGTCGTTTCAAAAACTGCCACGCGGTGGTGCAAATCTCTTCCATCGGTTGCACGATGGTACTCAGCGGCGGGTCGAAATACTCCATGTGTAGCTGCCCATCGCAGCCGACCAGAAGCACATCTTCGGGAATGCTATAGCCCGCGTCTTTGATGACTCGATAAGCACACATCGCTATGTCGTCGTTCTGGCACAAAAGCGCGTCAGGGCAACCATTCTGCTCGACATAGGCAGTGAATTGAGTCCTCATCAGGGCTGGCACACCGGAAACATCAATCACTTCGGGACTTTGCGGGGCGCTTCCCAGTGCATTGAGGTAAGCGCTGGCCCGAACTTCGGTAGCCTCCGCCAGATGGGCACGGTCGGCTTTGCCGATATAGGCAATCCGCTTACGCCCGGCGGCCAACATAAGGCCCACTGCTTCCTGCACTCCCATGCCAAGATCGACGATGACCTGGTCGACGAATGAACGCCGAATCGTGCCAATCGACACGCAAGGTACCTGAGAATGAGAACGAAACTCATCGACAAGGTCGTACATGTCGATGGCGATAGCCCCGTCAACAGCGGTGTTCCCTGTGGCGTTGACGAGGTCTTTTACTTCATGGGCCGTGCGCAACAACAGCAATTTGTACTGATCGCCAGTCAGATGTTTTTCCAGCGAATGAACCATATTCGCGTAATAGGGTTCATTCATGCCTCCGCTCAAGATGGCGATAACGTCTGTGCGTCCCGTAACAAGTGCCCTCGCCGCCGAGTTGGGGATATAGTTCAGCGACTTGGCGATTTCCTTCACTCGCTCTCGCGTGGCGGGCGCGACACTGCGCGTGTCATTGAGAGCGTCCGACACCGTCATCACATGGACTCCGGCCACCTTGGCAATATCTTGTAGCGTTACTCTTTTTGGGCGATCCAGACCTGAAGATCCATTTTTGGCGCGGGGCATGATTTTCTGACAACGAGCGAAGTTTTCACAGTTTAATGCTTACCGCTCTTTTGTTAAGAGTTCCCCTAACCCCTTGAGTTGCAGTATCCCCTAACACGTGGCAAATAACCCCGCGAACATCGTTCGCGGGGTTGTAATTATTAACTGATTTCTGCGGCGACAATCTTCTTGAACACTGTCAGCGCTTGGGCCACACACTGGTCCATATTGTAGTATTTGTAGGTCGCCAACCTTCCCGCGAACCACACATTCTTTTGCTTTTCGGCCAGTGCCTGATACTTTTTATAAAGCTCGGCATTCTCTGGGCGGGGAATCGGATAATATGGGTCGCCCTCACTGGTTGGGAACTCATACACGATGCTCGTCTTGTCGTGTTCTTGGCCCGTCAGATACTTGAACTCGGTAATGCGCGTGTAGGCGTAATCGTTCGGGTAGTTCACTACCGGTGCGTCCTGATATTTCGGCTTGTTGTGCGTCTCATGCAAGAACTCGATGGAGCGATACGGCAATTTGCCGTACTGGTAGTCGAAGAACTCGTCCACTGGTCCGGTGTACACGATGCTTTTGTAAGGAATGTATTCCATTACCTCGCGGTAGTCGGTGTTCAGCATGATCTTGATGTTGGGATGATCCAACATATTCTCGAACATGCGTGTGAACCCATGCGCGGGCATCGCCTGATAGCTGTCAGTGAAATAGCGTGGGTCGCGATTGGTGCGGGTGGGCACACGGCTCGTCACCGAGGCATCTAGCTCCGAAGGGTCAAGTCCCCACTGTTTGCGCGTGTAGTTCTGGAAAAATTTCTCATATAGTTCGCGTCCGACCTTGGAAACAACCACGTCTTCCGATGTTTTGATACGTTCGACCTTCTCTGCCTGTGACTTGAAGAACTCATCCACCTGCATCGAGTTCAAGTTCAAGCCATACAGGGTGTTGATGGTGTCGAGGTTAATCGGCATCGGCACCATCTGGCCGTCTACGCACGCTTTGACCCAGTGTTGATATTGTCGCCATGTCGTGAACTGCGACAGGTAATCGAACACGTCCTTCGAGTTGGTGTGAAAGATATGCGGGCCATATTTATGGATAAGGATTCCAGCGTTGTCGTAGTGGTCGTAGGCATTGCCCGCGATATGATTACGTCGGTCGACGACCAGACATTTTTTGTTGTGTTGAGAAGCCAACCGTTCGGCGATAACCGACCCGGAAAATCCGGCGCCGACAATGAGGTAATCGAACATTGAATTGATATTGGAAAGACACGCCAGAACTCAAGAAGCCAACAATTAGTTTCGGCTTCTTGGGTTGGAGCGTGAAAGAAGTTTAAGCTGCTGTGGCAGCAGGGAAGGCGATGGGAATGCGAATCTTGGAATGGATTTGCGCACGATTCTCGAACACATCCTCGATATGCCCTTCCATCTTCGCTACAATGGCGTCCCACGTGTTCTCTGAGGCCATCTTCACCCCGCGTTCCACTGCCATTTGGTCTGTCTGCGCCGCTTGTTCGCACGCTAACTTGACGAACTCCTCGCTCGTCGTCGAAATTTTGCACACCGTCGCGAAGTTAGAAACCACATCGGGAACGGGCGTCGAAATGATGGGTGTTCCCGTTGCCATATATTCAAGGGCTTTGGTTGGGTTGATGTACTCCGTCGCCTCGTTCAGTGCAAACGGCATTAGCGCCACGTCGAAGCGTTGAGTGTAGGAGGGCAACAGCGAATAGTCGCGCCCACCAAGCCAATGCAAATTCGGACGCCGTGGGAAGTCCTTCGGATCGACTTTCGCCGTTGGGCCAATCATCACCACGTTCCAATCGAGGTTGGCATCGGCGATTTTGGCGATTAATTCATAATCGAGTCGTTCGTCCACCACGCCAAAGTAGCCGAGAACTTTGCCTTGCAAATGTGCGATGTCCTCTGGCACTGGCAGCGTTCCCTGACGCGCTTTGCCAAAATGCGCCACGTCCACGCCACAGCCATAGAAGTGGACGTTGGTATTAAAGCGTTTCTTCGCCTGTGCCATTTTGCGCCCACCCGCGAATACGATGTCGGCGTTCAATAGCAAACGGCGCTCACGTTGGATAAGTGCGGGAGGAGCAAAGCGGAACTGCGAAAGTTCGTCCATGCAGTCGTAAACCGTGGCAATCGCCCCATGTTGGCCCAGATGCGACTCGACCGCCATCGGGTCGTAGAACCACGCCACCGGAGAATCGAAGCGTCCTTTCAAATCGGTCGCGAGGGCTTTATCGAGCAGTTCGCGCCTCATCGCGTCCACATAGGCACCACCTTTGCCCCACGCCGCATCACTGAAATGCGTCTGCATAATCGTCATGCCGGGATATTCGGCGATGGAGTGCAGTGTGTAATAAGGGGCGACATCGCCGGGTTCTATGCGTGGCCCTTCGACGAAAAGCACCTGATGACCCTTAGCGAAACGCGAGTGAAATTGTTGGGGGCGTTGCCACACGAAATCCCAACGAAGATGGCAGAAAACGATAAGCGAATACGCGGACGACACCGCGCCAGAGAATGTAGACATAAGTTACCTCGAAGGAGCTGTCACGCTATGGCTGGCGGGTCTTGGGGGAACGGGAGACGCCCTGATGGGTGCGGACAATTAAGCATAATGCAAGCTCCGAGCCAATTGCTAGAGTCGTTGTGTAGTGGTTTTTCGTAATGGCGAAACGAGGTTTTTTACCCTCAAATCCCTTTTGTTTCGGGCACGATTCGCCAAACCATCCACACTTAAATATCGTCCGTTCATGCCTGTTGTTTCTTTGTCACGTCGCGCCGCTTTTTCACTGGGGCGCCGCCTCTTCCAGCCCGATTGGAACGATGAGCGTAACCGTGCTGCTTTTGGCCGCGATTTCGGCCCGCACGGCGCCAATTACGCCCTCGAACTCGTTTTTTCGGGCCATATTTCGCCCGAAGACGGCATGATCGTCAATATCGCCGATCTCAAGCCGCTCATTTCGCAACTCATCGCGCCACTGGATGGCGCCTTTTTGCCCGACTCGCTCGCTGAATTTGCTTCCGTTCGTCCCACTGCCGAAAACCTCGCTCTTTTTCTCTGGCGTCATTTCCCCTCCACCGTCGCCGGAGCGACCCTGACCGAACTCCATCTGGAAGAAGGCGCGCGTGTGCGCGTCGATAAAACCAGCCGTACCATGATTGTTTCTCGTTCTTTTGAATTCGCCGCCGCACACCGCCTCGCTTTGTCCGACCTGGATGACGCGGGCAACATGGCGCGCTTTGGCATTTGCTCCAACCGTGCCGGACACGGCCACAACTTCAATCTGTCCGTCGGAGTCGAGGGCACCCCCGATGCACAGACTGGCTTCATCATTCCACCCCATGTGCTCGATAAAGTTGTGGAGGAGGAAGTGTTCGCCCGCTTCGACCACAAGCATCTCAACGAGGACTGCCCCGAATTTCGTGACCTTGTGCCCACCAGCGAAAACCTCGCCCTTGTTATCTTCGGTATTCTGGGCGAACGACTCGAACGCGAAGGCTTTCGCCTTGCCCGCGTCCACTTGCAGGAAACCGCTAAAAACGGCTTCGAGGTGACAAGATGAGCCAGACCAACGGACACCACACCCAGCCCCTCGTGGGCGATGTCGCCGCTCAAGTCGCCCACGACTTGCAGCCCATCGAACATCTCCCGCTCGATTTCTCCTACGACTCCGACTTCGTCGCCGATGAAGCCTACGTCAGCACGCTTCCCGACTTGCAAAATGGCGCTGCCGTGCAGGGCGCCGTCGTGGTTCTGGAGCGTGTCGGCATTCATAACTTCCGCTTGCCCATCCGCTACCGCAAGCGCGATAGCGACGAACTCATCGAACTCGAAACTTCGGTGACGGGCACCGTTTCGCTCGAAGCGTGCAAGAAGGGCATCAACATGAGCCGCATCATGCGCACCTTCTACGAGCACGCCGACGAGAAATTCACCTTCGATACCCTCGAAGAAGTGCTGCGCGACTACAAGCGCTCGCTCGAATCGTTCAGCGCCCAACTCATGCTGCGCTTTTCCTACCCGATGCGCCAAAAATCGCTGCGTTCGGGCTTGGAAGGCTTCCAATATTACGACGTGATTCTGGAAATGGGCCTTGATGCCGACGACCGCATTCACAAAGTCCTGCACCTCGATTTCGTCTACTCATCGGCCTGCCCCTGCAGCTTCGAACTCGCCGAACACGCCCGTAGTACCCGTAACAAAGCCACGGTTTCCCACTCGCAGCGCTCCACCGCCCGCGTCTCGGTCAAGTCCGAAAAACTCATCTGGATAGAGGACCTTCAGGAGATGTGTCTCGGCGCCCTGCAAACCGAAACGCAGGTTATGGTCAAGCGCGAAGACGAACAAGCCTTCGCCGAACTCAACGGCGCCTACTTAAAATTCGTCGAAGACGCCGCCCGTCTCCTCTACGAAGCCTTCGAAAGTGACGAGCGCATCCTCGACTTCAAAATCCTCTGCTCTCACCAGGAATCTCTTCACTCCCACGACGCCGTAGCCGTCGCCGTCAAGGGAATCCCCGGTGGCTTCTCCACCGACGTTTCCTACCACGAATTCCGCACCCTCTTGAAGTGACCCCCCGCATCAAACTCTCCCCCCTCCTGTTTGGTGGTCTCGTTGCCATCGGCGCATTCTTCTGGCTGCGCTCGCTCGCCTCATGGCGCCCTGTCAAGCTGGGAGAAATTAATTATGAGCTTGGTGGGCTCAGTTTTCTTTCGAGCGATGGCAAAATGGCAATTCTACATGGATGTACTTTTAACTACAGCTCCATCGTGAATCTACAAGCGGGGACTAGAGTGGACTGGCCTTGGCCTGAGCAACCTATGGATGGCATCTGTTTCTCACAGAAGTCCCCTGAATACATTCTCTCCACTAATGTAACAGCGGGGAGAGGAGAACTTCGCGTTCGTGAACTCCGCACTGGACGTGTGATGCGAAATTTCCATTGGATAGCCAAACACACGCAACGGACCTTCCCCATTCTGCTTGATCGAGAAGAAAAAACGGTTTCTATTATTGATGCTCCCAGCATCTTTCAGTGGGATTTGCAAAGCGGTAAGTTACTTCGTCAAGTCAAATTGGAAAACCCATTCCCACCCAAACTAAACTCATTCGAACGCTTCGCTTTTTCATCGGATGGGGCTCAACTTATTGGATGTGCCGAAGGACAGGGGAGAATCTGGGATTTCCAATCCGGCAAAGTAGTTAAGTCGTGGACAACAAAATCTCAGTCCGTCCCCGTTGACTTTTCACCTGATGCGCGTGTAGTTATCTACCTCCTCAGAAGCCTCCGCCCAAACTATAGTTTTGTCGATACCTCGACCGGAAAAGTACAGTGGAAGCTTAATGGTAGCCTCCCCTTCCCCCATACATTTGCCGATGGTGGGCATGAGATGTGGTTTCCCAAAAAGGCGAACTGCGAAATTCGTGACGCATATACAGGAAAAACCAAACGATATAATGCCTTCCCTTGCCAAAGGGATGGAGAAATTTTGCGCGTGACCTCGGACTACATCTACACCCAGAACGATAAAGGCACGGTATTCCGCTGGCGTGCCCGTTAAAACGAAATATATTCTCCGTCGTGACAAACGACAATAGACTGGATTTCTTCCTATGCCCCGTAATTTAAATTGCTGTCGAGTCTGCGGATACAAATACGAGGAGGACTATTTTCCCTGGGGTACAGATGGGAAGGTCGCCACTTTTGATATATGTTTCTGTTGCGGGGTGGAGTTTGGTTATCAAGACTGTTTGGAGAACTCAATAACCAAATTTCGCTCGGCATGGATGGCAAAAGGATGCCCTTGGCGTGATCCCAAATATAAACCTGAAGCTTGGACGTGGGAGAAGCAGAAAACTCAAATTGAGTAGTGAGTGGCACCATCCTCCCCTGGCGTGACCACTAAAACAAAAAACGGCAGCGCATAATACGCTGCCGTTTTTATTTGCTGCCGAACTTAGAAGTCCCCACCGAAATCGCCGCCGCCGTCAAAGCCGCCCGAATCGAAGCCACCGAAGTCGCCGCCGCCATCGAAGCCGCCCGAATCACCGGGGTCGCCATATGGGTCGGCTGAAGCATCGGCTCCGCCGTCTGCCTGGCCGAAGTCCTGACCTTGATTGTCGTCCAATCCCGCGTTCTGGAAGCCGCCATCCGCTGGGTCGCCATAAGGGTCAGCCGAGGCATCCAATCCGCCGCCGCCTTCCTGGAAATCGACTGGATTGTAGTCGCCTACGCCGCCATCGACTGCCGCTGCTTCGGGCGAACTTTGAAATGCCTGTTCGTTCGAGTTGTTCGAGAAGAACGAGTGGGCAATCGAGCTTCCGATGAACGAGCCTGCCATGCTTGAAAGCAAGCTGCCCGCGATCATGCCGCCCATTCCTCCCATCAATCCGCCGCCCATCGGCTGGGCATATCCCTGTTGCTGATAACCCGGTTGCCCTTGCATCTGCTGGTTGTTGCCGCCAAAGGTGCGCTCGATGAAGCCGGGTTGGCGTACCTCGGCGCGTGTTGCTGCGCGCGCCAGATTGCGTGGGTCGTCTCTCAGATTTTGCGCTTCGGATTGAGGCACGTTCTGTGAGAGTTGCTGCAACAGCAACTGGCGCTGTTCGGGGGTAAGGCGGGCAAACGCTTCTTCATGTGCGCGTTCGATGTCTTCGGGAGGCGCTGTCTGAAGCATGTAGCGATAGCGGGCTACCGCCTGTTCATCCGCGTTTTGGGGACGTGAGTATTCCTGCTGGCTATAAGCGCCTTGCTGTTGTTGCTGTCCGTATCCAAAGGCGCCTGTGTCGCGAGTTGGTTGACGCTGTGGTTCTGGTTCGTTGTTTCCAAAAAGTTTGTCGAGGAATCCCATATAAGATCGTACCTGAGTCTTTCCTGAACCAAATCGGATGCCGCACTCAGCCGAAATAGGGGCGATATTGTGAAGGAATTAGGGCAAACGAGAAAACATTTGCGTAATCCAGAGATTACCAGTTTTATCTGTGCAAAAGCCGATGCCGATACGTGTCACGTCGCGATTCAGCAAATTGGCCCGATGTCCCGGTGAGTTCATCAGCGAGGTATGGGCTTCGCGTGTGTCACTTTGCGTCAAAAACGAGCGGCTTCCCCACACATGGTAGATGTTCTCCGCCACGATGCGCGGGGTGGTGCCAAAGCCCGCCACATAGCGGTCGAGCGGCATTTTTATCGACAGGGTAGGGGACTCGTGCGCGAAGTATTTCTTGTCGCGCATCTCCGCAGAATGCGCGCGCGCCACCTCGGCCAGTTGCGAGTCAGGCTGTAGCCGTGACAATCCTTGCTTCGCACGCTCATCGTTCACCACATCTATCATAAAGGCTTCCAATTTGGTGAGACGCGCATCGCTCGTTACGAGGCGCGCGGCATTCATCGTAACTTGCGTTTGTTGTGTCGCCGGAATCACGCCTCCCAGGCGACGCAAATAGGCGCCCGCCATTGGTGAAGGTGTTGTCAGCGCCGAAAGAGTCGTGCGTGCCTCTTCGCTCTGTCCGCTGGCATCTTCCAGATAGGCCAGTAGAAGTGCGTTCTCTGTTGCCAATGGGCCGCCCTTACGCGCGGCTTCCAGCAAAAGCTGCGCGTTTTGTGGCCGACCCGCGCGCAACTGTTCGAGTGCTGTGCGGTAAGTTACCAGATCAAACGAAGCATCATTTTGCCCCTGCGCGCGTAGTGAAAATCCGGCGCTAAAGGCGGCGCCAACGAGCAGAGTGAGAAGTGTGGGACGAAAGAGGCGAGATGATTTCATGCCGAAATAGACCTTAATAGACTTTGGGTTCACGAAACGGTTGCCGAAGCAATGCGAAAAAGCGCGCAACATCTAGTTGCGCGCTTTTTCGGTAATGACTTGTTATTAGGAACTAATTTTGTTGCCAACTTTGCCATTCAAGGCGACGAAGCCAACCGCCGCACAGACGATGCCAAGAAGAACAGCGGGGACGGGACCATGTAGGGCGAAGTAACCGATTCCGCCGCCGAGTACCAAGCCCCCAACGCCACCGATGATGCCGCCAGGGCCGCCCGAACTGGGCTTGGAGCCACCTGTCGAATAGGCTTTGCCCGTGTTCGAAGCGGCAGTCGTGCCGGGGCGCGAAGGCGTCGAAGACGGAGTCTGGCGCGCAGCCGGGGTTGGGCGGTTGGCTGGCGATTCGCGAGGAACGTCGGGCGATTTGATGACGCTGGCGCGGGGTTCGGGCGCCTTGTCTTTGGTCGCGAGTAGGCCGGTTTTTTCTTCCATCTGCTCGTTGAATCCCATCAAATCGTTGATGAAGGTTTCAAAATCAGTTGGAGGTGAGCCTGCTTTGGCCTTGGTCAAAAATTCGTCGTAGCGCGCGCGCTTGGGAGCTTCTAGAAGAGCCGCGCGGGCGGGTGGCAAAAGCTCCAGCAGAGTCTGGTACTCGCGGCGCTTTTTCAGGTTACGGTTATCGCGATTGGCCGTTGCTTCAGAATAAAGGGCTTGAATGCGCTGGCGAATCTCCTCTGATGCGGCATCTGGCGCTTTGCCGATCAAGGTATAAAAATCAACGGTGCCGTCGGGTAGTGCGGCGTCGGTGAGATTAAAAGCGGTAGGTTCGGTCATGGGAATTTTGAAATGGTTGTGAGATAGTTTGGTTGTTAGGTGGTTGGGGTAGTTCCTTAATTAAATGAACCACCCAACAACCGCTCCACCTACGAGATAATGGCTTGCGACAACATGAAGGCTTCTTCTTCGACCTGAGTATCGTCACGGTCACCCGCGAGCGAAATCATGACGCGCGATTCGCGACCCGTATCGGCATCGCGGGCCACCGCGATAATACGTCCGTTCTCATCGCAGCGAAATTCGACGGTGATGTTGGGCTTACCTGCCGGGCGAGGAGGACGTGTATCGAGGTTGAACACGCCAATCGGCCCCGTTGGGTAGGCTTGCGGATCGCCCGACTCGCCTTCATAAATACGAACCTGCACTTTTTCCTGACCATCGAAGGTCGTGGTGTAGCCGCCACGTGTCTGTGAACAGGGCAGCGGTGTCAGTGCCGGGATGATATGGTCAATAACTGTTTTCTCCGATTTGACCGTGGCCACACCAAGAGAGTGCGCCAGAACGTGACCGACTCCGAACTCTTCGACGGTTTCGTCCTTAACCAACAGGGCTGCTTGTAACGCTGCGCCTTTTGCTACGCATTCATCCGGGTCGTGCAACATCGGACGCCGTCCCGAAAGGCGGGTCAGCATTTCGCGCACCATAGGCATACGGCTCGAACCGCCCACGCACAGCGTCTCCGAAATGTCTTCCCAGCCCATGTCAGCTTTCAACAACACGTTCTCCAACAGCATTTCGGTACGTGCCAACAGGTCGTTGCTAATTTCCTCAAATTTTTCGCGTGTCAGTTCCACGCGAACCGGAATATAGGTGTCCATGTTGCCAAGCGAGCGTTTCGCCTTGAAAGTGATGGGCACACTGGGGCGTCCGGTAAGCTGGCGCTTGGCCGCTTCGGCCTTGAGGCGAAGTTCCGCTTCGAGCGACGGGTCGGGTTCCAGTTCGTAACCGAACTTTTCGCGCAACTCGTCTTCGATGTAGTTCATGATGCGGTCATCGAAGTCTTTGCCGCCCAGATGCGGGTCGCCTCCGATGGCAACGACGTTCAGGTTGTCGTTGTCAATCGCCAGAATCGTTACGTCGAAGGTGCCGCCACCCAGGTCATAGACGAGGATGTTGCGAGGGCGCCCACGACGTGAGATGCCGTAAGAAAGCGCAGCAGCAGTTGGTTCCGAAATGATGCGAAGTACCGTCAAACCGGCCAGCGCTCCCGCTTCATACGTCGCGTGACGCTGAGTTTCGGTGAAGTACGCCGGAACTGTGATTACCGCTTGCGTAATGTGTTCGCTGAGTGCTTCTTCGGCTTCCTGAACGATTTTGCGCAGGATAATCGAGGAGATGAATTCGGGCGAAAACGACTGGTCGCCGACCTGAACGCGGTGTTCGGGCACGCCCATGAAGCGTTTGACGAACTGCACCACGCGCGTAGGTTCGGTCATCGTTGACTGCAACGCGACTTCACCGACGACATAGTTAGGCGGGTCAATGAAGACAGCCGAAGGTGTCGTGGTTTGTCCGTCCGAGTTTTTGATCACCATCGGCTTGCCGTATTCGTCTACGCAAGCGACGGCGCTATAAGTTGTTCCCAGGTCAATGCCTACTGCGCGAGCCAAGATGTTCCCCCAAATGAAAAAGATCGACCGTTTTCAACCGAAAACGAAGAGTGCAGAATAAGAGAAAAAGTTATCACGATTGAGGTCGGAATTTGCCGATCACAACTTCAGCGGGGCGTAGCAGTTGTCCGTTGAGGAACCAGCCGCTTCGCACCACGCGCACGATTTTACCGTCTTCTTCAGAACCCACAGGTACAATATCAACCGCCTTATGAAATTTGGCGCTGTAATTTCCTGTTGGTGGGTCCATGATGACGACTTCGCACACCCGAAGCGCCTCAACGAGCTGATCGCGGAAATAGCGCACGTTCTCGCGCACTACGCTGGGCGATAAAACTCCGCCCTGTGCAGTTTGCCCAAGTGTGCTTTCTGCCATCGAAACTTCGCCGTCGAATTGTTCCAACGAATCAAACAAAAACAGCAATGGTCGCACCACAGGCTTCAGATGTTCGTAAAGAAAATCGTTCTTGTAGTCCGCGAGTTCGGAATGCAAAGTGTTGAACACTTTTTCCATCGCCCCTTCGCGTTCGTTGACCTGTCTGATCTGATCGGTCAGTTCCTCAAGCTGCATTTGGACTAATGCTAATTCATCAGCTGATGCGTTCACAGTAGAAATAGACTCCGGCGAGTTGATTTTGGAAGAACTACCATTGCGGTTTCCATTCACGACAGCTGGGGCATCAGGCAACAAACCGACTTCGAGGTCGTTAGGTTCAAGTTCCTCTTCAGTTTCGTCTTCGTCGGCCCCCTCAGTGTTTGAGAAAAATTTGGGCAGGCGAAAACGGTGGAGGGTCGGTAGCGCCGCCTCGAGTTGCTCGGCAATAGACGCCGGATTTCTGGCGTTCGCGTCGTTGGTTGCACCCTCTTCAGGCGCGCTACCTGCTTCGGCACTTGTCGTGCTTTTAGGTTGGAGTTTGTTTTCGGCCATAACCTTTTATGCGCGCCTTTGGAGACGCACGTTAGTTGAAAAAAGAAAGTCAAAATTCGACTTCATCTCTCCTAGTAGCAACGTTTTCTCCCTTGACGAACTTTATACCCTAATTTTGACATCTTTGGCGTCCGGTGTTAACCGTTAAAGTTATTCAGGAGTTGGCCCGCAATTGGCCCGAACGATGCGGCTCGGTCAGAGAAATCAAATATGAAATATCGTAATCTAGGACGCTCTGGCGTCAAAGTATCTGAAGTCGCACTCGGTTCGTGGCTTACCTACGGAGGCGCCACAGAAAACCAAACCGCTAAAGACTGCATTGAGCGTGCCTACGACCTGGGAATCAACTTTTTCGACACCGCAAATGTTTACGCGCGCGGCGAATCCGAAAAAGTTGTCGGCTCATCCTTGAAACCTTATAGGCGCGATTCGTTCGTTCTGGCCACCAAAGTCTTCTTCCCTATGGGCGATGGCCCTAATGATCGAGGTCTTTCTCGCAAGCACATCATGGAACAGGCGCACCTTTCGCTCAAGCGCCTCGATACTGACTACATCGACCTCTACCAATGCCACCGTTACGACGATAGCGTTCCTCTCGAAGAAACCCTGCGCGCGCTCGATGATTTGGTAACTCAGGGTAAAGTCCTTTATGTGGGTGTCTCGGAGTGGAGCGCCAAAAATATTCAAGACGCCCTCGATTTGGCCGACAAGTGGGGCTTCGACCGCATCGTTTCTAACCAGCCCTATTACAACGCCATCGGACGCAACCTCGAAAAAGAAGTGTTGCCTCTGTGCGAAAAAGAGGGCATCGGCCAAGTCGTCTTCTCGCCATTGGCGCAGGGCATCCTCACTGGCAAATACAAACCCGGCCAGGAAATCCCTTCTGATTCGCGCGCTGCCGACCCCAAACAGAACATGTTCCTCAATGGCGGCAAGCTCGATCAGGATGTGCTGGAAAAGGTGCAAAAACTTGAACCCATTGCTCAACGCCACGACCTGTCGTTGGCCCAACTCGCGCTCGCATGGTGCTTACGCAAACCCATCTTGTCCAGCGTCATCATCGGCGCCTCACGTCCCTCGCAAGTTGACGATAACGCCAAAGCTGCCGGTGTCCAACTCGATGACGCCACCCTGAGCGAAATTGACGCAATCCTTGGCTATTAGAAACTAACTCCATCCTGTGTAGATTGTTTATGTCGGGGCGAACCTTGTGTTCGCCCTGAAACAGTTCCCTGTTACTAATGCACTGGGGATTCAAACCTCAGTGGAGGTTATAATTGTGCCCGTGACTACGCGCGGTCTCTCCCACACATCCGAACAAGAAGCGGTCGCTAAATTGTCGTTAGGAGCGAACGTCTTCTTAGTCACCATAAAAATCGCGGCGGGCCTTGCTTCTGGCTCACTGTCGGTACTCGCCGAAGGCATCCAATCGTTCCTCGATATTTTCGCTTCGGCAGCGATTTTGTGGACTCTGCGCGCTGCCAGCGCACCCCCCGACACTGATCACCCCTACGGGCACGGCAAATTTGAAAATGTGGTTTCGCTCGGCCAGATGGTGTTGATATTCGCTTCGATCATCGGCATATGGGCGGCGAGTTGGCAGCGCTTCAACCATCCCATAATGCCGCGCGTCGATTGGGGTATCGCGGCCATCATGCTTTCGGGCGCCATCAATCTGGCCGTCTCCGCGCGTGTTGCCCACATCGCAAAGAAGCACAACTCAACCGCTCTCGCCGCCGAAGCGGTTCATCTGCGCGGCGATTTATGGTCTTGTGTGGGGATATTGCTTGGTCTGGTCGCCACACACATCTTCCAGGAGCCGCGCCTCGACCCTGTTTTTGCGGCGGGCATGACTCTGTTCGCTGTTGCCAATGCCATCCATCTATTGCGTGACATCATCCGTCCATTGGTCGATGAAAGTCTGCCCGATGGCGAAGAAACCTGCATCCGTGAAGTCCTGCTACGCGACCCGCGTGTACTCGGCTTTCATAAGCTCCGTACCCGTCAGGCCGGAAGCCAGAAACTGGCCGATGTCCACATCTTGCTCGACGATGACCTGAGTTTTCGCGATGCCCATCGCATCGGCGAAGAAGTCGAGGAGGCTCTGCGCGCCGCACTCCCCAACCTCGATATTATGGTTCACGCCGAACCCTTCTACGAAGAAATCGCCCATCAACGCGAACGCCACCAGCGCGATAGTGAATGGGAGAGGGGAGAATTGGGTGGCTGGGAAAAACGTAGTTCTTAACCCAGCAAGCCCGCCCGGAACTCAGGCCCAAGTTCGCTTGTCGTTAGCTTCACTTCATACTCGCCCGCTGCATAAGGCCCCATTGCATAAGGCGGAAAATACCACCGTAACCCATCTTTCTCCGCGATAAAATTTTCGCGCATATTCACTGGCACCCACTTCACATCGCCTTCCAACACCCACGTCGCTTCCTGCTCCGTGCCCTTAGTCGCGCGTAACTTCGCCATCAGCAAATTATTCACGCGCTTCGAAGCTGCTTCCCCATCAGTAAAAAAGTCCGCCAGTCTCAACTGACGCGGCCTTGTGGCGCCCTGTGGATAGCCAAACACATAACCCGAAGTGCCATACATGCCGTGCGCCCCACCCATGAACATGTAATACAGCGTCGTCGCCGAAATGAGGCGCGGTGTGTTCCACTCCAGCGAAGGAACGAAATCGTAATCGTATCTCAATTCGCCCACTAATCCCAAGTCTTTTGCGGTGCCGCGCGAGTCCTTCTCGAACTTGTTGTAGCCGTTCAGAGCATCCCGCTTCAAAATCAGGCCCGCGACCTGAGCGACGGGACGCGAACCCGAAAACACCGGGTACTCGGCTTTCAAGGTGCGTGTCGAACTCTTCGTTCCTACTGTTCGTAATGTTGCCACCCCCTTCCAGGTTTTTACATGATCGTCCGACATGCCCTCCTGGGCCATCGCAACAGACGACAAAGGAGCTGCTACCGTGGCAGCTCCCAGCAAAACAGTAAACAGTCGATATTTCATGGCGCAGAATCTTCCTTTGATGACCTACGACATTCCCTTTAGAGATGTGCAGTCATCTACTCACGGTGAATAATTGGCGTTGCGCGGCACTTCGGCGATGATGGTGAACGAACCCGTCACCAAAATCGTATCGTTGTGAGCAGCAAGCTCACGAGCACGCTCAACGGCCAGTTTTACGTCAGCAATGACTTCCACATCGCTGTGGATGTTTCGTAAAAAGTCTGCTAATTCTTCGGCGCTCAAAGCACGCGGCGAATCCGATTGGCAGCAGATAACGGTACGCGCCAACGGCACCAGAGTCTCGGCCATCTCACGCCAGTTTTTATCCTTCAAAATGCCCAACACTAACACCACATTTTCAGGCTGAGTCGGAATGCGCTCATTGAAAAACTCGACCAATTTTTGAGCGCCATCGGGATTGTTGGCGGCATCAATATAAATGGCGGGCGAATCGCCAATTTTCTCGGTGCGCCCCGGCACCCCATCCATAATGGAGTTCGGCATCGACAGCGACCAATCCAACTGTGAGGCGAACTCATTCGCCACCACAATTGCCAGCGCGCGGTTTTGCCGCTCATAGTTCTGATTAGAAAGTGGAATCTGCTTGAAAAAAGCCCCAATCTCGTTGCAATAGCCCTCGAAAACTTCCAGCACCTCTGGCTTCCACTCGCCCGTAATGAACAAACGACCGGGCCGCGAAATGCAAACCTTATCTGCCGCGATTTCTTCGAGCGTGTTGCCCAACCTGTCCATGTGGTCAAGCGCCACATGCGTCACCACCGAAACCAACGGGTCCGAGGCATTGGTCGCATCCCATTTGCCTCCTAATCCCACTTCTACCACTGCCGCAGCCACGCCAACGCGCGCAAAATGCCACAGCCCCAAAAAGGTCAGCACCTCAAATTCGGTCGGTTGCCCCAACTCGGAGGCAACCCTCTCAATGTGGGGCAGGGCATCGTCGAACAAGGCATCTAGCTCCTCATCGCTAATAGTGCCCTCGAATAACCCCACACCGGGCAACACGCGAATACGCTCGTTCCACTCGTACAAATGTGGCGATGTAAAAAGCCCAATCCGCCGCCCATTCTGAGCCAGCATCCGCGCCGTATATTCGCACGTCGAACCCTTCCCATTGGTGCCCCCCACTAGAATGTGCGGGTATTGTAGATGTGGGTTTCCCGCGCTCACTAGCAGGGCCACGATACGTTCCAATCCAGGCTGGATACCGAAACGTTGAAGATTTTGAAGATATAAAGCAAGCCGGGACATGTCCCTTCAGACGAACCAGAGCCTTAGAAGACTGTTAGTTTCAGTTGTCGATGTCTTCAACCCGTCACACAAAAACTAAATTTTTCTCCACTGCTTATGCTTCCACTCGCCGAGCTACCCAGAACCAGCGCTCGCTCTGTGCGTGTGGCAGGTTGATGGTGTAAGCATCATACAGTCGCTCGACTTCCCAGCCCGTCTCTTCCAGCATGGCGCGCACTTCGTTGGCGCTATAAGCACGTTCGCGATGCACCTCATGGAACAGTTCTGGGTCTCCGGTGCCCACCTGACGCGAAAACTCCATCTGTACACTGGTGATGTGTGTCTTTGGGTCGTAGCTGGCCTGCCAGTTATAGTGCAGTCGCTTGCGCGGGTCGAAGTTCGCCTGAGTGAACAGGTCTTGCGTCAGCGCAAACGGGGTATTCATATCGAACACGAACACGCCGCCCACCTCAACGTGGCGCGCTATACAGGCGAAAGCTGCCTGCAGTTTTTCAGGGGCGAGGATGTAATTAAGCGAATCGTACAGGCAGGTCGCGCAGTCGAATTTCTCGCCCAAATCAAAGTCCGTTAAATCGGCTTCGACAAAGCGCAGATGCGAGCGAAATTCCGAACTCTCGACTTTGTGTTGCGCGACTTCGATCATCTTCGGCGCGATGTCGACTCCCACTACTTCAAGCTCCGACTTGGCAAGTTCGAACGATAAATTGCCCGTGCCACAGGCACAATCGAGGCACTTTTTCGCGTCGTGTTGTACGATCTGGAACAGCAAAAATACATAGTCAGCCCAGGCATCGTAGTCCACGATGTCCATCAACTCGTCGTAGTGTGGAGCCAGCGCTGAAAACTGCTCCGACGAACTCCCGTTTCCGTTATCCATCGTCTATCTCCTTATAGTGTCACGCCTCCACTACGGCTGCGCCGTAATTTTGTGTCGGCAAATTTGCGACTTCTCTCATATTCCGAGCCACCAAAAAGCGCGCGATAAGCACGACGACGAAGTTCATTCCAAATGCCACCGCCGTTCCTAGCGCCCATGTATCCGCATTGCCCGCGCCCTTCGGGTCGCTGATCGTGAAAAACACACCACCGATAATCGAAACGCCCACCGAAAACGCCACTTGCTGTGTCGTGCTAAGTACGCCCGATGCCGCGCCCGCGTTCTGCACGCCCACCGTGTTCATCGTCTGGCGAATCACTTGTGGAACACACAATCCCTGTCCCAACCCATACACGAACAAAATCGGCATCATGATGTACGGGTTCATGCCACCGCGAAACAGCAGAGTCGCCCCAATAATCAGTAACTGCCCGATCTGAAGTAGCGTCAACCCCACCAACAATGCCTTCGGCCCAATGACCGACACAATTCGTGCGCTACTCAACGACGAAATCAAAAACGCCATCGACAGTGCGCCGAAAATGATGCCCGCCGAGCGTGGTTCGGCCCCCAGCCCTCGCTGCAAAAACTGACCGACCACAAACGAAGTCGAACTAATGCCCGAAAACAGCAGCAAAATCGCCACAAGACCGCGCCCGTATCCCTTCGATTCGAACAGTTCCATCGGCACCAACGGCGAACCGCCGCGCTTCGACAATTGCACCTCAAAGCGATGCCACAGGAACCCCACGAAGAAGGCGCCGCCCACCATCACCCACGCCCACCACGGAAAACCGCTCTCGCGTCCCTCTGAGATCGGGAAAATCAGCAAAAACAACGCGATGCCCGATAGCACCGCTCCCGGCACATCCAGCTTGCGCGCCTGTTCCGACTTCGACTCGCGCAGTAACACCGCGCTCAGCACCAGCGCGATAATGCCAATTGGCACGTTCACGAAGAAAATCGGACGCCAGCCCAACCCGAATAGGTTGGCACTCACCAGATAGCCGCCCAACACGTTGCCCAGAAACGAGCCAACGCCTACCGTCGCGCCAACATAAGAGGTCGCCAAATCGCGCTCATGCCCGACGAACATCACCTGAATCGTCGCCAGCACCTGGGGCGACATCAACGCCGCAAACGCGCCTTGAATGATGCGAAACAGAATCAACTCTTCGCCCGTGCGCGCGAATCCGCACAGAGCCGAGGCGAAGGTGAACCCCGCCATGCCTATCATAAAGATGCGTTTGCGCCCGTAGAGGTCGCCCAGACGCCCGCCCGTAATCAAGCAAACCGCGAACGACAAACCATACACCGCAACGGTAAGTTGCACCTGAGCATCAGTTGCCTCTGTCGTTTTCTTAATGGCCGGAAGAGCCAAATTGACGATCAGGAAGTCGAGGACACCCAGTAGCGTCGCCGACAAAATGACGGCGAACGCCAACCAACGATTGGGATCGGGTTTGGATTGTTTTGCAGAAATGTTCGCGGTTTGTTGATTCATGAATAATTAACGTCGTTCTATCAAGTCGCTCTTGTCGTAACGCACTTTGGCGAGTTCGCCATATTTGTCATCTTTGGCGCGGTAGCCAGCCGTGGCAATCACTGTTGCCGTCACATCGGTCAGGCCCAGCACTTCATCGAATTTAGCGGGCACAAACCCTTCCATCGGGCAAGCATCCACTCCAAGCAGCGCGCACGACAGCAAAAACTGGTCGAGAGCTATGTAAACCTGTTTCTTGTTCCAGTTCAGCACGTCCTCAGAGCTACGAGCCGAAATCGTGCTGCTAATCATTTGGGCGTACCCTTCTAGATTGGTCGCATCTATCCCGCGCTTTTCAGCCGTCGCATCCATCAGCTTTTTTACATCTTCATCGCTCAATTCGTTCTTGGCACAAAATACCACCAGATGTGAGCAAGTCGTGATCTGTGCCTGATTCCACGCATGAGGAGCCAGTTCCGCCTTCAGTGCCGGGTCGGTAATGACGATGAATTTCCACGGCTGCAAGCCATAGCTCGAAGGTGTCAGCAACAGCGCCTCCTCAAGCGTGTCCCATGTCTCATCGGGGATGCTGCGTGCATCATCAAATTTTTTGCAAGCGTAACGCGCGTTCAGCACGCGCAACAAGGTTTCGCCATCAATCGGCGCTTCAATAAGATTCGACATAAAAATTCCTTCTCTTAATTCCTACCAGTTGATTGTTTTGGACACGTGAAAAAATCCGCCACTTGGCCCTTCTTTGCCCAAAGTCGCAAGTTGTACCACGGTTTTCACGCCTTGAGCCGCGCTCATCAGCGCCTGTGGTCCACCCATGTCCGTCTTCGCCCAGCCCGGATGAGCCGCGTTAATCTTCCATTTCGGGTCAGCGCTTTTTTCCTGCGCCAGAGCGATGGTATAAGCATTCAGCGCCGCCTTACTCGCCGAATACGAAGCGCGAATCCACGTCTTCATCTGCGGTTTCGAGATTTCCGTCAGCGACCCCAGAATGGCGCTCAAATTCACCACGCGCGGCTCATCCGATTTCTCAAGCAAAGGCAACGTCGCATTCGTCAGCGCCACAGCGCCAAACACATTGACATCGAAGGTCTGTTTCCACGTCTCCAAATCGACGCCGCCCACCTTGAACGAATGCTCCAGCATAATGCCGGCATTGTTCACCAGCACATCGAGTAACCCGTACTCCTGCCCTATAAAGCGCGCTGCCTTCGCCACCGAATCCTCATCCGTCACATCAAGCGCAATAAAATGAGCATCCAACCCTTCGCCACGAAGTTCGTCCTGAGCTGCTACACCTTTGGCCTCATCGCGTGCTCCCAGCAACACCGTGAACCCATGATCGCGCCCCAATTGACGCGCCGTTTCCAAACCGAGGCCGCGATTAGCACCGGAAATCAAAGCGATTTTAGACATTATGTTCCTAACTTAGTTACAAATTGCGGGCCAAAAACGCCATATTAACTTCTCCGATATTGGGCAATCTACTCACGTTAGCGAAATGCAATTTTCATTATCCAGCCGCGCGTAGTGCCCCTTTACTCCCAGTAATTCTCCCACTCCTGCGCGAAGGTCTTCTTCAATCTCTCCATATAGGCAAGAGTCTTAATCTTCACCATCCAAACGTCCTTGCCGCCTGTACCACCTTTACACACCACCCCTTCCTGAACGCCATATTTTCCATTGCGCACATCCTCAACGAATTGACCCGTAATCTTCCCTTCGTAAACAACTCTGGCTGTATTCAAATGCCCGAAATCTGTTATCAGTTGCCGAGGCCCAATCATCCCGAACGGCTCAACCCACACATCGAATAACATCAGTTCCTTCGGTTCATCATCTTTGTGTAAGCCCGCGAAGGAGTGCGCCCCAAAGAACTCGGTAAACACCTTGAAGTTCGAGAATGAGGTGTAATGTGGGTTATCCCGAAACACCTTCTCTATATCCTGAGCTAGTGTCGAATTGAATAGTCCGCCGCACCCTCGCAAATTCGTGTGTGCCCGCTCAAAACTCTCTATTCCACTCGAATTGAGATTAAATTCATCGCGCCGCGCCCCGAAACTGTGCCACCCAAAATCACGTTCCCATTCCCAGTGCAAATTGGTCCCATCGTACTTCTCGAAAGCAATACACCGACTGTCAGGGCAGTTACGACTATTGGGCATCTTCGGATAATGCAGCATCCAGTGAGTGTGCAGAAAATTCTCCTACTCCAACTCTCTTAACCCCTGTTAATTCTATTGAAGAAGAAGCTGATACGGTTGTTATCTGTAGGCAATGACTGAATATATTTTTTCACATGCATTGGTATTCCGTTATTGCCCTATTTTGTGGTCTTACTATGCTTTGCTTTTTGCCATAATTTAAGGGTTAAACTGTACCATGTCAACGCCAACACCGACAGATACACCCGAAAAGTATTCCGATTGGTCCGAATGGAATCCGAAGGACTATATCGCTGAATATTACAGCGAAGTTATCCCTGATTGCCGCTTTGCGATGGAGTGGCTTCTGGAATCATTGGCCGATGTCCCGCCGGTAGATTGCGCCCTTGAATTTGGCACTGGTCCCATTCCCGTATTCACCTTCCCGCTTTCCCTACGGGCCAAAGAAATTCATCTCGCCGACTACCTGCAAGTCAACGTTGACGAACTCAGCAAATGGGCCAACAATGCGCCCGATGCTCAGGATTGGTTGCATTTCTCGCAGGAGATGTTGCATTTGCAAGGCCACCCACTCGCCCCCGAAGCTCAGGCGCGCGCCATCGAAAAGGCCACCCGCGCCCGCATCACCAACATTACTTTGGGCGATGCCAAACAAACCAACCCACTGGGAGCCGACAAACGCGGCTCTTACGATCTCGTCACCACTCACTGCTGCGCCGAGAGTGCCACCAGCAACAAAGACGAATGGCGCGTCTTCATCTCCAACATCTTCAGTTTGGTCGCCCCCGGAGGCACATTAATCCAGACCGTTGTCGAAGGCGCCACCTACTACCGCGTCGGTAACAGAGCCTTTCCCGCCGCAGGAATCACACGCCACGATGTTATCGACTGTCTGGTCGATAACGGCTTCACCGACATCGACCTCCGTGTGAGAAATACCCCCGGCAACTCCGAGCAAGGCTTCAGTTCATGTGTATTCGCACGTGCCGTAAAAGGAACAGCCTCCTAAAACAAAATCGCAGGCCCACTTCACCCCTTGCTGTGACAGTTTGAACTTGGGGGCTATTTGCCCCTTGTAGGGGCGAACCTTGTGTTCGCCCTCCATCAATTCTCCATTTGCTTTTAAATGAGAAACAATATTCAATAATTGCCTCTGTAGAGGAACACCCACTGCCTCTACTCGTTGGTCTGTCTATCCATACAATGAGTAATCAGCAAAAGCCCCAGCACTTCGGCAAAGGACACGCCTCGGCCTATGATAAGCAATGGGAGAAAGTTGCATCGATCACCGAGGCGCTTCATCTGCTCATTCGCATCAGGCTTTCAGGGCTTCCCGACGACGCGAATATCCTCTGTGTAGGTGCGGGGACTGGCTCCGAAATTCTCTATTTAGCCAATGCTTTTCCCGGTTGGACATTCACGGCGGTAGAACCTGCTAGTTCAATGCTGGAAGTCTGCCGCCACCGAGCCGAAGAGGCTGGGATTGCAGCGCGTTGCACCTTCCACGAAGGCTACCTCGATTCTCTGCCCCCATCAGCGCCTTTCCACGCTGCCACGTGTCTCTTGGTATCTCAATTCATCCTGAAACCCGAAGAGCGCCGCCATTTCTTCTGCCAAATAGCCGAGCGCTTGCTTCCCGGCGGCTGTTTAGTAAGCGCCGATCTGTCTTCCGGTGCCTCCCATTCAAATTACGACAATCTCATGGACGTGTGGCTCCAGTTCCAGAGCTTCAGGAACTCATCAGGCCCGATAACCCCAGAAGAACGGCAGAAAAGTCTTGATGCCTACAAGAATTTAGTCGCCGTCTCACCGCCACGAGAAGTCGAAGAACTCATCGCCTCCAGCGGTTTCGACGCACCAGTCCTATTTTTCCAGGCTCTCCTGATTCACGCATGGTACACCACCCGAACCAGCTAATTCATGGGCGGAATCGGGCCATCGGTAATCTACATTATGTAGAAACTTCAAGAGCATTCGATTCGCCGATGCCCATACGTGAACTCCTCTCACATGTTGACGCACAGCACCTCCCCTACTCATAGAATATAAATAAAGAGTCCCTTCTTCTGGTACATCGTAGAGAGACAAGTGTCTCTCCAAAACTCTACTTTCGAAACGAAATCTTCATAGTTCCGCAAGCTGTCTTCTGCATGATTAATAGTGTTATAGAATTTCGTCATTTTTATCTCTGCCAACACGCTTGTCAGAAGAACGGTACATTGCTCAACTTCCTTCGGTAGAAGTAATGTGATTCCTGAATCTAGACCGGAACGCTGGAATAGTTGTTGGTATTGATAACGCCTCTTCTTATTCGGAAAGGCGAGAAGGTCGAGCACTTCAAATGCTTCATAAAAATTCCTTGCGGTTTCACGCTCGAAATTAGAACGAATGCGCTTAAAATACAAATTCATGTCGGAAGACACTGAAATGCTCCCAAATACAAATTGATCGTTAACGTCGTATATTTTTTCCGCACGTACCAACTCTTTATCTTTTTGGGCTGGATTGCCAAAGGATAAGTAGTCAACAAGCTCTACGAATTCAGCGATATCTACAGGAATAGCGTGAATGCTTTGTGGCATAGAATTCTGGAAAGAGTGTCAAAAGTGAAAACGTTTTTATCTACTGGTCTTTGAAAGAAGTGAAATTGTCTGCAAATCGAGTAGTGAGTAAATCGGAGATAGGTTTGTCATTCCGAAGGAAGCCATCCAATTAGAGGAATTTGTTCTGCGCACCCACGCGAGCCGATCTCTGTCACCCCTGAGCCGCGTCTTTATAAGGCTTCTGCCCTAACGCGGCGATTGCTGCTAATCCCAACACCCCCGCCGACCACCACAGCGAAGCCGAAGCGCCGAAGTGGTCGCTCAATTGCCCCGCTGCCAGTGGTCCTAAACTTTGACCCACCGCGAACACAGCTGTCACTGCGGCTATAGAGCCATTCCAACGCGCCGCCGGAAGGTGGCGCCGAACCAGAACCGTGATGGCCGTCACAACCGGCATCGTCGTTGCGCCAAAGCCTATCGCCGAAATTAGCAGCGCGGGCAGAGTTCCCGAAATCAGCGGCAACAGCGCGCACACCGCTCCGCCTACTCCCATTAACATCATCGCAAACCCGCCCCGATTTTTCGCCAATTGGCCCTTCCACGCAAACGACGACGCCAACATCGCCACGCCCAGACAAGTCCACACCAGCGAAACCGTCCCGCTCGAAGCGTTCAGGCCGCGCACAAACGCGACCAGAAACGTCATATAGGCGATATAACCCAATCCAAATAAGAAGTACGAGAAGTAAGCGAAGCCTAGTCCGCCGCGCGCTTTTGCTTTTTCTTCCACATGTTCACTTTCGTTCGTGGCCGTTCCGCCACCACTCATACCCCGCGAGGCGATAATCACCACCGCAAAAGCCAACACGCCCAACAGTCCCATCGCTCCCCACGCGCGCGGCCAGCGCGAAGCCTCTCCTTCCAACAGCAAAGGAACCAGAGTCCCCGTCAAAATAGTGCCGATTCCCGGCCCACAAATTGTAAGCCCCATCGCCAGTGCGTTCTCTTCCGCGTTGCTTCCCAACCGCGCCGCTAACCCCGTGGCGCAAATGAAAGTCGGGGCCGCACTAAATCCCACCAGCCCCCGGAAAAAGAGTAGGGCAGTGAACGCCGAAGTCGAAGCCGCCCCCCACAATGCCACCACCGATAGTCCCAGCCCAATAAGCATCAGTGGACGCGGCCCCACAAAGCGCAGCAGTGGCCCCGTTGCCAGTGCCCCAATAAGATAACCAAGCGCATTCGCCGTCCCCATCGACCCCGCTTGAGAAAAGCTCCACCCCAGATCGGTCTTCATCGCGGGCAACACCAACGCATAAGCAAAGCGCCCAAACCCAATAGCGATAGCAGGCGCCAGCGCCAAACAAAGGGCCAGCACCAGCGTTTGCAGCCGCGAAACAGCCCGCGACGGCGAGGAAGGAACAACAGTTGACGGTGACATAACGAATATGTGCATGAAAAGGTTACAAATTACGCGCCATTCCCATTCGCAAACCTTCCTATCACTCCTATTCCCGGCCAACCCAGCACCTATACGAAATGGGTTAAATCGGTTATAATGAACATAATGAAATGCAGATGGGGCTTTTAGCCATGCCTTATCAATCTTCGCCCCTGCATCGCGGCCCTCACCCAGCAATTCGTGCCACCCTCTCTTTCCCATCCCGTCCCTCCTACCCAGACGAGAACTAACCCTCATCCAGCAGACATCGGCGTCCATCGGTGGTTAAAAACCAATCTTCTCCAATGTCCTACACCCTCCCGCGAGAGCTACTGTTCCTCATCTTAAACCCCTCCGTGTCTCTGTGGTGAATTGAATAAAGATTGATTAATCAATCTTCAATCCCACTTTCACGCTCAAATCCAAAAGCGTTCCCCCGTTTCATCAATCTTTTAAGCCAAATTTTGCCCCAAAAGATTGATAAAACGGCTAAAAAGATTGATTTCTAACCCATATTCAATTCGCCCTCACCCATGCCAAGTTTTGTTTTATTGCGCCATCAGCGCCGCTTGGAATTGGTAACATCAAAATCTCGTTGTGTTCTCTCCTCGATTCATCGGACGCCCCTCTCTCCCGTGGATAATGCTCTGGCTCGGCGTGCTACTGGCAACGCTGTCGCTGGTTGGTCGCGTGCGTCAGGAAGTCACCCCTACTCCCGTCGAAATCGCGCTCGAATGGGGTGATGCCACCCGCCTTTCCGCCGCCAATAAAGTCCCCCTCGCCCAATGGCTGCGTGCCATGCGCCAACGCGGCGCACGCGGCATCACGCTCGATGTCAAAAGCGTACGTGACCTTTCCGAAGATGGGCGCCTCACCCTCTGGAGTCGCGCTTCCGCCACGCCCTTCTTCCCAAAAGTCGCCCGTTTGCCCCAACCCTACCAATTCATAATTGTCTGCCGCGACCCAGCTCTTTTTAATCGCGTTCGCGCCTGGCTCCGCCTCCAATCTGTCGCCAATCCTGTCTTAGATGTAGCCCCCCATGTCATAGCCGTTGCTCTTTCTCCCAACTCGCTTTCGACCTTCCCGGTTGGCCTCGACCCCGCTGCCGTCGCCGAAGTCAAAAGCGCCAAAATGGAGCCTTTGGCCCGTGTTGGCGACTGGACTGCGGCCAATCCTACCCGCCTTAATGCCGTTTTCAAGCAGGCCCGCTCCGATGGTGCCCGTATCGTCGTGATGGGCAATCCCTCTCCTGGTAACCAAACCCTACTCCCCGAAACCGCCCGCGACCTCCGCAAACACGGCCTCTCCTTCGCATGGGTAGAAGCCGATACCGCGCGCGGTACTCCCGAACTCGCCCGCCACGTCGAGGGCTATTTGGTGCGCGCCCACTCTGTCTCCTTGCTCGATACCCAGCGCCTCGAACCCGGCGAACTAGTTGATCGCTACGCCCGCTCCGCTCGCGAACGCAACGTGCGCCTTTTTCTGGTTCGTATACCCAAACAACTCACTGGCGAAGCCAATCCACAAGGCCAGTGGAAGCGCGGTTCCTTCTCGCAGCAACTCGATTTCATGACGGCACTGGCCAACGAGACGCACGAAAACCACTGGTCTCGTTTTGCCCGCCCAACGCTGTCACTGGGATTGGCGAGGCGAGTCGGAATCGGCAATCGCTCCCCCACTCTCGCGGCAATCGCCCGTTTCGGCGCTGGAATAGGCACCGTTGGCGCCACTCTCCTCGTCCTCGCCCTTTTCGTCCCCCTGTCGCGGCGTGCCACGTTCTCGCTCGCTGTCGTGGCCCTCGTCACTGTAGCCGCCCTTGCTCCCTTCCCCGGTTTTGGCGCCCAACTGTTGGCCTTGCAAGCCTCGCTCGTCTTTCCAGTTATCGCCTTCGCATGGAGCGGCGCCCACGCACGTTTGCGAAAAGACACGCGCCGTAATGCCACCACCAGGGCGAGTAGGACACTCTTCGATGCGACAGGCCTCGCCGTCGCGGGCGGCTTAATCGTCGCTGCCACTCTCAATAACTGGACTTATTGGGCCAAAGTCTCCGATTTCTGGGGCACCAAGGCCGCCAGCCTTCTCCCCATCGCTTTAATATTTTTGGTGCTGCTGGGCGATTTCTGGCCCTCGACTTCCCCCCGTCTCGGCTGGAAACGCGCCCGCCGTCGCTTGCGCACCCTAAGCCGTCGCGCCTTCCCTCTGCGCGATGTTCTCATCGCCGCCTTCACCTTTTTAGTTGTTGGCCTCTGGCTGGCTCGCTCTGGTAACGATTCCGGTGTCGCCGTCTCCGATTTCGAGTGGAAATTCCGCGCTCTGCTTGAAACCCTCTTCGTCGCCCGTCCACGCACCAAAGAATTTTTGCTCTGCCACCCGGCTTTGGTCTTGGGCGCCCTCTTCGCTTTCAAACGTCAACGCCATCTCGCATGGCCCCTGCTGCTGTTGGGCGCCATCGGCCAAATCAACGTCGTTAACTCCTTCGCTCAGGCCAATAACCCTCTCTATATCCCACTGTGGCGCACCATCCTGTCGCTCATTCTGGGAGGCGCTTTTGGTGCTCTGCTATCATGGCTAATCGCCCCCCGCCTTGGCTTCCTCCGCGACCGTCGTCCCTGGCGCGGTTGGCTTTTTCTGCGCCGAACCGCCATCGTCACAGGCGCGCTTGCCATCGCTTTTTCGGGTTTTCGTTGGTTCGTCCTGCGAAATCGCTATGCCGCCTTGGTCGCACCCTCGCAAAACACAACATGGCCTTGGTCCGATGCCAAAACCGAAACCCTGCATCGCGGCATTTCCCACTGGACAAGCACCCTGAATGACGGCACCACTCTCGATCTGCTGTTTTTCGACTGGAAAGCCAACCCCCGTTTGCGCTTGGGTTTATGGGATGCTGACCTCGAATCCTCGCCCGATAAAACCCGCCCACGTAATCGTTTCGCTTACTGGAACAATGGTTTCGCCTCGCAAGCCACGAAAATGAACGCGCGCGGCGACCTACTCGCCGCTTGGAACGCCGGATTCTTCGGCCTGCTCAATAAAAAGCCGCGTGCCAACGACCGCTCCTTTCACGTCTCTCCCGTTGTGGTCAATGGCCGCGCACTCTACAACGGCGTCAATCGCCGTTGGACATGGGGTGCCCAAATGCGCGGCGGCACACCCACTTTCAAATTAGAACACGAACCCAAATTCGCCGATTTAAGCCGCGATTTCGACTGCGCCTCCGGCTCGCTCCAAGCCCTGATGATTGATGGGCGTCCCCTCCAACTGCGCCCCTATTTGTGGTTCGGCCAAAAATCTCAAACGCCCCCTATTGCTTCTACCCCCGCCGAAGCAGGCCATGTCCCACCTCTCGATTGGATGCACACCTCGCGCACCAGTGTTGGATGGAACGACAAAGGCCAGCTCTGGGTTCTCGTCGTCAAAGAACCCGATGGCGAAGAGCCTTCGCGCGCCCTCGTCGAACGCCATGAGCGCGGACGCGGCGGTTGGACACTCGCCGACGAGCAGCGCTTCTGGCTATCCATGCACGAAAAAAGTGGGGTTCAAAGTGCTGTTGGCCTTGATGGTGGCGATGTCGCCCAAGCCGCATGGCGCCAAACCAACAGTAATTTCACTGTCCTTGCCCCTCGAATTACCCTGCCTCATTCGCAAAAAGCCACCCTCCGTTTGCAAACCGACCCCAAATTCCAATCTCCCGAAGTCCGCGCCCTGCGCGGCAGTTCACTATCTTATTTCGTTGTGCGCGAAGCTTCTGAACCTTAAAAACTCGACAGTTTTTGATACTTTTATGTTGCGCGGAATCCAATTTGATATTACATTTCGACCATATGGTTTTACCATCGGATGCCGACGCTTCGGGGCGTCGTTTCGGCGACGAGGAACTGGCGAATTTGCGTGCTGTCCTCGATAGCGGCACGCTTAACTGCACGCGCGGCACCTTCGTTACTCGCCTCGAAAACGACTTCGCCGCGCGTTATGCGGGCGATGGCTTTTTCTGTACAGCAGTCACCAGTGGCACCGCTGCCATCCACTGCGCCATTGCCGCCCTCGACCTCGAAATCGGCGATGAAGTCGTTACCACCTCGGTCACCGACATGGGCGCCATCACCCCGATTCTCTTCCAAGGTGCCGTGCCCGTCTTCGCTGACATCGGTGCCAAAACTTTCAACGTTTCGGCTCAAAGCATCGAAGCCGTACTCACTTCTCGCACCAAAGCCGTCGTTGCCACTCATCTTTTCGGTGTCCCCTGCGACATAGACGCCATCAGTGATTTATGCCAAAAGCGAGGGCTGTATCTCATCGAAGATGCCGCTCAGGCTCCCTACGCGACCTTCGATGGAAGACGTATGGGTACTTTCGGCGACATCGGATGTTTCTCGCTTCAGCAAGGCAAGCATTTTTCCTGTGGCGAGGGTGGGCTGACGCTGACCAAAAATCCCGACTTCGCGCGCCGAATGCGTCTCTTTCACGATAAGGCTTGGGGCTATGGCGATGCTAAACCCGATCATTATTTCGCTGCTCCTAACTACCGCATGACCGAGCTGGCTGGAGCCGTCGCGCTCGCCCAACTCGACCGTGTTGAAGGCGTGGTGCGTGATCGTCAGAATTCGGCTAACGCTTTTCTCGATAAAATCGCCGATTTTCCCGGCGTGTACTCTCAACTTGTTCCCGAAAAAGCGACTAGCGTGTTCTGGAAGGTCACGCTTCGCATCGAACCCGCCGAGGCTGGCGCCGATGTGGCTCAAATAGGGGCACGGCTCAAGGAGCAGTACGGTATCGCCTGTGCGCCGCGCTATGTGCAAAAACCAGCGTTCGAATGCGAAGTGCTACGCGATAAACGCACGCTCGGTTCGTCGGGTTGGCCTATTCGAGATGCTGTGTGGCCTACGCGCGAAACCCTCCCCGGCACCTACGACGCCCTCGCTCACATGTTAGTGCTGCCCTGGAACGAGAACTACACCCGCGAACATGTCGATTACATCTCCACTTCGCTGCGGTCCACTCTTGACTTCTTCCGTTCCTGACCTCAAAGCCCCTTTTCTCTCATCATGAACTCCTCAGAACCTCGCGTTGTTGTGATCGGGTGCGGTTCCATCGCCCGCGCCCACCTTGGCGCTATTCCCCGTAGTTGTATTTTTGCGCTCTGCGACAGAGATTTGAACGCGGCTCATCGTCTACGCGACGAATTCGAACTCGATGTGCCCATTTTCGATTCCCTCGAAGCGGCACTAAGTGCCACCACTCTCGATTGCGCCATCATCTGCACTCCGCCTGCCACTCATTTCGAGTTGGTTCATCGGGCGCTTGATTCAGAGGTGAGCATCCTGTGCGAAAAGCCGCTCGCTCTTTCGGCCCACGAATCCTATAGCCTCATCGAAACAGCGCGCGACCGTGAATTAACACTGCGCACCAGTGCTAAATATCGCTTTTGTGAAGGTGTAAGGGCCGCGAAATCTCTGCTCGAAACAGGCGATGCGGGAGCGGTGCGGAGTGCTTTCGTCGCTTTTGGTTCCGCCTTCGATTTCACCCGTTCCTGGCACGCCAACGTTGCCCTCAGTGGCGGTGGTGTCTGGATGGATAATGGCCCTCATGCCCTTGATCTAGCTCGTTATTTTGCGGGAGATTTGCACCTCGATACCCTCCTCGATTGGCAATGCGACGGCGACTTGGAAACCGAAGGCCACGTTCGCTTGCTGTCGGAGTCGGGCATCCCCATTGAAATCTTGCTCTCTTGGACGCGCACTCTTGGCGACCATTTCGCGGTTCTCCACTGCGAGAGGGGGACTCTCGAAATCGGATGGCGCGAAACCGTGTGGCGACCTCACAAGGGCCAGTCTCGCCGCATCGCCGGGCGATACGATAAGGCCGCGAGTTTTGCCGCCCAATGGCAGGGATTCGTCGGGCATGACCCACGATTGGGAGAAGAAGATGGCGCCCACGCTGTCGGACTCATCGAGGATATTTATCGCGCGGCTTCATCGACGAAGTGCGACTCACGGGCGACTTCGCCGCTTTGCAGATGAAATTCGAGGTAGAATTTCTCGCGGCCCAGTCGCTGTGCCTCGCGATGACGGGGATTGTGCGCCCAGTTTTTGAGCGATTCCCAATCGCGAAACTCGACTATCGATACCCGCTCCCCATCATCGGCGCGAAAGGTCTTGATGGAGAGGAAACCTGGCATTGTGTGGGCGAGTTCGTCCATTTCGTGCGCCCAGCGCTCGTATTCGGTACGGTGTTCTTCGCGAAGGCGCGAGCGAAATATGGTGACGATCATCGCAATTTCTCTTCGAGTTTCAGTTTGACCTGCGGCCATTCGTCGTCCACAATCGAGAAAAACACCGAATCGCGCCAACTCCCATCGGGGCGCAGCATATGCTTGCGTAGCACGCCCTCGCGTGAGGCTCCAATTTTCTCCATCGCGCGTTGCGAGCGGAGATTTTTGATGTCGGTTTTGAGTTGGACACGCGCTAATCCCAATACCTCGAAGGCATGGGTGAGCAGCAACAACTTCATCGACGGGTTAGCGCGAGTGCCCCAAACCGCTGTATCCAACCACGTTGAGCCGATTTCCACGGCGCGGTTATTGGCCTGAAAATCGAGGAAAGTCGTGGCGCCCACAAAACGAGACTCTGTTTTGTCCCACACCGCGAAGGGTAAGCCCAACTGTTGCTCTTCGCGCTTCGTGTTGTATCGGATGTAGCGCTCCATATCCTCTTTTTCGCGGAATTTAGCCCAAAAATGCTCCCATACGCGCGGGTCTTTCCCAATCTCCCACAACACATCCAGATGCTGAATGCGCAACGGCTCCAGGCGCACCCACTCGTTTTCGAGAGTGACTGGATTGAGTAGGCGCGGTGCTTCGGGCAGCACGAGAAATTCCAGCAAGGTGCCATCGGGGTCGCGAAAATACAGACTTTGTCCGCCGCCGCCAAAGCCGCTACGCTCGACGGGGCCAAGCTCTATCTCAACGCCACAGCTTTCCAGATGGGCGCGGGCTTCGTCCAGAGTGCCCGCGAAGCGAAAGCATAAATCACTGTTACCGGGCACGACGGGGATGCGAGCAACCGGTACCGGAGCGACGCCGGGGCCATGCAAATTGAGCTGGGCATTACCCAACCGATAGGCGAAGCCCTGGCCGCGCGGTACGACTTCGACACCCACAACGCGCGCGTAAAAATCGTTCGATCGTTCCCACTGCGACACCGCGATAACGGCGTGATCTAAATAGGCTTTCATTGGTTTCTCCGGCACGTTCAACTGTGAGGCACACTGATTAGGTGAGCGATTACCCCGATTGGCAAGCCGACAACGAACAGATGCGCGCGGCTCTGGCGCGTTTGCATCACCTACACCGCACAACTGGACAGGTGGTGCCCGAAGCCAAAGAACAGTTTTTCGCGGCGTTGCAGGATGCCTATATTCTCATTCCTCATCAAGGGCCAAATGAAGAAAACGATCTGGGCAGCGATTCTCAAATCTTCTCTTTTTACTTCGAGCCTATCGAAAATGGGCTGCTGCTGTCGGTGTTCTCGACGGCGGAGGAAGCTCGCGCCTTTCGGGGCGAGAATGAGGAATTGCACCATATCGTACAGAGTGCGCCCGATTTTTTCGGCTCGATTATGGGCATGGCCGAAGCTCTGGATGCTAACGGCGATGTGTTCGTCGGAGTCGTGTTGGATAGGGCCAGTGAGAATTCTTACTTTTTCGATATTCCCGAACTGGTTTCGTTGTCGGCAGGAGGGCGAGTGTTGGGGCCATCGCAAAAGGTCAGTATCGAAAGCGGGCAAATGCACATTGGCCCATTGCCGCAGCAATCGCCACTTACGCCACAACTCAGCGAAGCGATTCGCGGTGTGATGAACGAAGCTGTGCCGCTGGGCGTGCGCGAGTTATGGGCCTTTTGGCTGACTATTGATGGTAAATACCAGCATCTGGGAATGGCTGTAGTTGCTGAACGGCCCGACGTGATTGGGCACATCGGGCCGCTTTTTGAAGAGCAGTGGCACCAGTTCGGTCCCAAATACGAGGCCTTCGATTTGATGTTTATGGGAGGGCCGCAAGAAGCGGGCATTCGCTCTCATGGCACGCTGTTATGGCGCGTCGAGCCACCGAAAAAGCGTGCCTTATGGCCGTTCTCAAAGTCGAATTGAGTGCTTAGACCACGCCGCCATCGGCCAAAATTTCGCGCCCTGTAATCCAACGGGAGGCGTCGCTGCATAAAAAGGCCACCACGTCGGCGACATCGTCGGTTTCGCCGATACGGTTGAACACCGAGTTCGAAGCCATACGCTTTTTCGCTTCGTCATCGAAGGCGGTATCGTACAGCTCGGTTTTGATTGGGCCGGGTGAGACGGCGTTGACTGTGATGCCACGCCCGCCAACATCTTTGGAAATGGCCGAGGTGAAGGCGTTCACCGCTGCTTTGGTGGCGGCATAGACCGCTGCCGAACCCGAAAAACCGCGTGAGGCGATGCTGGAGATATTGACGATGCGCCCACCATCGCGCATGACGCGCAATGCGGCTTGTGTCACGAAGAACAGGCCGCGCACGTTCAGGTTGAACATGCCGTCGAAGTGGGCAGCGTCGATTTTGTCGAACTCCACGAAATCGCCGAAGCCCGCGTTGTTGACCAAAATATCGAGCGAGTCGATTCCGGCGAACAGGGTTTCGATTTGGGCCAAGTCGCTGACATCGGCCTTGACTGTTTGGGCATGGCCACCAGCTGCTTCGATTTGAGTAACGACTTCGCGCGCGGCCTCTTCGTTGTGGGTGTAGTTGACCCACACGAAGGCGCCTTCGCGGGCTAAACGAAGGGCGATTGCGCGGCCAATTCCACGCGAGGCGCCTGTGACGAGCGCGACTTTATTTTCGAGTTGCATAAATGAAAGTGTGTTGCTTCAGTCGAAAGGCCAATCGCTGAAAAGCTACTTCCTCAGATCGTCTGTGATGTTGGGGGTTTAAACCGAGATGACTACTTTGCCGAAGTGGGCGCCGGACTTCATGTAGTCGTAGGCTTCGCGGGTTTGCTCCCAAGGAAAAACGCGGTCGATTATCGGTTGGATTTTGGTGACGTTGAGGAAGCGGACGAAATTATCGAACGATTCGACATCACCCACGTAAATGCCGTTGATGTTGGCGTTTTTGGCGACGATGGGGAACAGCGATACGTTGGGAGCATCGAAGCCCGTCAGTACGCCGATTTGGGCGATGCTGCCGCCGTTGCTGACGCTTGCCAGCGATTTGCCGAGCGTATCTGGTCCACCAACTTCGAGGATATGATCGACGCCTTGTTTATTGGTCAGCTTCCAAACCTCTTTTTCCCAGTCGGGAGTGGTTTTGTAGTTGATGGTATCGCTGGCGCCCAGTTTCTTGGCGCGTTCCAGTTTGGCGTCGCTCGAACTGGTGATGATGGCGCGTCCACCCGATGCCACGGCGATTTGAAGACCCCAGATGGAGACGCCGCCTGTGCCCTGTAACAGTACCGTGTCGCCGCTGACGAAGTGGCCGCGTTGCAAACCGCACCACGCGGTAAGGCCCGCACAGGGCAGAGTGGCGGCTTCCTCGAAGGAAAAATGGTCGGGGATGCGAACCAGAGAATATGCCGGAAAAACCACGACTTCCGAAAGCATTCCATCGACCGAGCCGCCGAGCGCTGCATCGTGGTATGAGTTGCGGAAACGCCCGCCCTGCCAATCGCGGAAGAAGTTGACGCAGACGCGGTCACCCACATTCCAACCCGTTACTCCTTTGCCCACAGCGGCAATTTCGCCCGCACCATCAGACAAAGGCACGCGGTTTTCGACCTTGGGGTTCTCGGCAGTAATCAAGTCGCGGTAATTGAGCGAGGTGGCGCGAACGCGCACCGCGACTTCGCCATGTCCCGGCTGGGGCTGTTCAACTTCGCGCTCTTGCAAACGCGAAAAATCGGCTCCGGGAGCCAAAATCCATTGTTTCATATGGTGAGGTGAGATTGAACCAAGGGGCTAGAAAGTTCTAGCCCCTTGGTTTTGAGGTTAGACCAAATCTTGCTTCAAGACGATACGGTAGCGGGCTTTGCCTTCTTCGAGATGGTGCAATGCTTCGTTGGCCTGTGACATCGGGAACTCTTCGGTGATGGGCGCGATGTCGTGGCGGGCGCAGAAGTGCAGCATGTCGGAGGTTGTCTGGGGCGGTCCGGTTGGGCTGGCTGCGATAGATTTCTCGCCACCGATGAGGTCGAAGGCTCCTACTGGGATTGGCTCCAAGGTCGCACCAACCATGTGGAAGCGGCCACGCGGGGCGAGGGCGTCGAGAATGGCACCCCATTCGAGCGAGACGTTGACGGTCGAAAGGATGAAGTCGAAAGTCCCTTTGGCCGCTTTGATGGCTTCGGGGTCGCGCGAGTTGAGCGTTTTGTGGGCGCCGAGCTTTTTGGCTTCTTCAATTTTTGAATCGCTGGAAGTGAAGGCCGTAACCTCGCATCCCCACGATTTGAGGAATTGCAGCGCCATGTGGCCTAGTCCGCCGATGCCAATGACTGCGACTTTATCAGTGGGTTTCACGTTGCCTAGCACGATGGGCTGGAAGACCGTGATACCGCCGCAAAACATGGGTCCGAACTTCGCGGCGTCCAACTCTTCGGGCAAGGCAATGGCCCATGCCCAGTGAGCGCGCGTCTTTTCGGCGAAACCGCCAAAGCGTCCAACGATGGTGCCTTCCTGATTCGGGCATAGGTTCTGGCGTCCGCTCAAACACTCTTTACACGACATACAGGAGCTGGAAATCCAGCCTAAACCGACTCGGTCGCCGACCTTGTGGTTTTTGGCTGCCGAGCCAACTGCCGAGACGCGGCCAATAACTTCGTGGCCGGGAACGTAAGGGTATTGAGTCATGCCCCAGTCGTTGTGCCACATGCTGAGATCAGAGTGGCAGATGCCGCAGTATTCGACATCAATTTCCACTTCTTCGGCGCCCAGTTCGGGCAACTCGAATTCAAATGCTTCCAAGGAGGCGCCTTTGCTATGCGCGGCGAGGGCTTTTACTTTTGACATGATTTTTAGAGGCACGAAAACGGGGAGGCAAAGAGTTTTTGAAGTTCTCTGTCTCCCCGTTTTCGCGGTTATTACTTACCAGGGCAACTTTTGGCCCAAATGGAAAAATTCGCCGTTGGGACCATCGGCGTCAATGATCGCGAGGTCAACACTGGTTTTGGCGCCCTCTTCAACGGTTAAGTCGCCTTGCTTGTTGAGATCGGTTTTCACACTGCCGGGGTGGATGGTGTTGGCTTTGTGAGGTGTGTTCTTCCACTGCCAGGCGTAGTGCGTGGTCAGCATGTTAACCGCTGCTTTGCTGGAGTCATAGGCCAGCACTTTATAGTCGCCCAGTGTGCCGTCAGAGTGGGCTGTCAACGAACCGAGGAGCGAGGAGACGTTCACCAGGCGCGCCGCTTCGGACTTTTCCAACAGGGGCCAAAAAGTGCGGGTGACTTCGTGGAGCGCGAAAACGTTGATGTCGTAGGTGTCGCGCAGAACGGAAGTCTCGACTTGCGCGGGGGGAGCAAAATCGCCGTCGACTATGGTTCCGGCGTTGTTGATGAGAACATCAAGATGGCCGTACTTGGCCTCGACTTCCTGGGCAGCTTTGGCAACCGATTCGGCATCGGTGGGGTCGATGGCAATAAATTCGGCGTTGAGGCCTTCGGCTTTCAATTCATCGACGGCGGTGTTGCCGCGCTCCGAGTCGCGAGCGCCCACCAAAACCGTGAAGCCGTGGTCGCGCGCCAGTTGGCGGGCAGTTTCGAGTCCGATGCCTTTGTTGGCTCCGGTGATAAGTGCGATCTTTGACATGGTTTTCAATGCGACTAGAGGCTTCCTCTCCTACTAATCGTAACAATAGAAGTTACGAATTATCTCTTTGATGCGTTTCGTGGCATTTGAAGAAATTTTGTGGCAAGCAGGATGGGGGAATACGCTTTGGGCGGGAACTGGATGACCAGCCCCGCCCAAAGTTGGAGATTTAACAGCGCGTAGATTTCTGAATGAAGTGCAGGACCCTATCGTTTAGCCCCTCCTAACCCCCCAGCTTCGCTAGAGAGGGACCCCTCACCGATAGCGCGGCAGCCTCTGACGGACACCGAAGGCCATTTCCCTACCTTATTTCAACATCCTGTCGTATCTATGCCAGTTAGGATCAGCGGGTGGCGTTGGCTGTTTCCAAAAATGGGTAGTCGGTGTAGCCGACGTTTTTATCGTCATCGGCACCGGGGGCTAGGTAGAAGGTGGCAGGGTTAGGAGCGTTGAGCGGGGCACCAATGCGAAGGCGCTCGACCAAATCGGGGTTGGCGATGAACTGCTGGCCCCACGAAATGGCATCGGCGGCGCCGCTTTCCAACAAGTCTTCGGCTTCTTCGGGCGAAACCTGTTGGTTGGCAATCCAGACACCGTCGAAGAGGTCGCGTAGTTCGGTGGTGAGAGTGGCGTCTTCGCGCGAAGCCCGCGAGAAGATGAAGGCGATGCCGCGCTTGGATAGTTCGGAAACCAGATAACCGAAGGTGGCGCGCAAATCGGAGTCGCCCACGCTATGCGAATCGCCGCGTGGCGCGATATGGTAACCGACGTGGTCGGCACCCCACACGGAAATGACGGCATCGGTTACTTCGAGGGCTAAGCGAGCGCGGTTTTCGATGCTACCACCGTATTCGTCGGTGCGGTGGTTGGAGCTATCTTGCAAGAACTGGTCGAGCAAGTAGCCGTTGGCGCCATGAACTTCGACGCCATCGAAACCAGCGGCTTTGGCGTTCTCGGCGCCCTGACGGTAGGCTTCGACGATGCCGGGGATCTCATCGAGTTCGAGGGCGCGTGGCACTTCGTAGTCAGTGATGGGGCGTAGGAGGGAAACGTGCCCCTGAGCGGCAATTGCGGATGGTGCCACTGGCAGGTTGCCATCCAGGTAGGATGAATGAGAGATGCGCCCGACGTGCCAGAGTTGCAAAACGATGCGGCCTCCCTCTTCGTGAACCGAATCGGTGATTTTGCGCCATCCTTCTACTTGCTCCTGGCTCCAGATGCCGGGGGTGTTGGGGTAGCCAACGCCCATTGGCGTGACGGAGGTGGCTTCGGTTAAAATGAGGCCCGCTGTGGCGCGCTGTGTGTAATAGACGCGGGCTTCATCGGAAGGGACGCGACCTTCGTCGGCGCGGCAGCGTGTCAGTGGAGCCATGACGATGCGGTTGGGGAGTTCAAAAGAGCCGGCTTCTAAGGGCGAAAACAGAGTGTTAGACATGATTAGGCTTAGGTAACTGAGTTTGTTACAAATTGAGTGCCAAAAACGCCTCCCAATCTTAGTTAATGGAGGCTATTTTGTGACAGAAGTTATTTTTCCTGAAGTTGGTGGACGACATCGGCCAGTGAAATGGCCGCGTACTCTTTTTCTACACAACGCGCGGCTTTTTGAGCTACGTCTTCCAGCACCAGTTTGATGGAGCGCCCCACGCAACAGCCTTTGGCTGGCTCGTTGGGGTGTTCACCGAAGAGTTGAAATTCGCCTGAAACCGCTTTAAAAATTTGGGCCAGCGAAATCTGGCTGGAAGGGCAGGCGAGTTTGGCGCCGCCGCCGGGGCCACGCTGGGTGATGAGCAGATTCGCCTCGCGCAAATCAAGCAGTAAGCGCCGGATCACGACCGGATTGGTGTTAACCGTCTCAGCGAGTTGCTCGGAGTTCATCGCTCCATCCTCGGATAAAGCGAGGGAGCTTAAAACATGCACGGCAAACGCGAATCGACAATTTTGGGCCATTTACTTTTCTCTCTTATGTGTAACTAATCGACTTACAAATAGCAAGCCACGTTCCAACTGCTGTGAGAGTTTTGAGTGATGAGTTGTAAAGAGTTTGGATTCTGTGCGGGAGTGAGTGGCCGCTCGTGGGATGCTCCACGAACGGCCAACAAACTTTTATTTGTCGCGTGGCACGACAGTCACCGTTTTTAGGGCGCCTTCACGTAGTAGCGACAGTGGGGCCGGAAGTCCGACCCTCGCCTGGGTGAGTAGGCGGTGGAGTACATCGACGTTTTCCAGTCGTTCGCCCGCCAGTTCGAGCAGTACGTCACCTTCTTCGATGCCCGCTTCTTGAGCAGGACCGTTGGGTTCGATACCGATGACGCCTATGCCAGACTCGAATTTGAGGCCGAGTTGAGAGCGCAGCGTTTTCGGGATCTCGATGCTTTGGCCCGCGATGCCCAGATAGGCGCGGTGGATTTTACCGTCGCGCATCAGTTGGGCGGCGACCCATTTCGCCGTGTCGATGCCGATGGCGAAACACAAGCCCTGAGCGGGCAGGATGGTCGCCGAGTTGACACCGATGGCTTGGCCGCGTGAGTTCACCAATGGCCCGCCCGAATTGCCGGGGTTGAGGGCGGCGTCGGTCTGGACGATGCCATCCATCAGTCGGCCATTTTGGGAGCGTAGGCTACGGCCCAGAGCCGAAACGACGCCTGTGGTGACGCTGGCGTTGAAGCCATAAGGGTTGCCAATAGCGATGGCGATTTGGCCGACGCGCAAATTGGCCGAATCGCCTAGCTCCAGATATTTGAGGTCGGGAGCGTAGACGCGCAGCACCGCCAAATCGGTGTCGGGATCGTCGCCGACCAGATGCGCCTCTAACTTGCGGCCATCGGAAAGCGACACTTCAATCGAGTCGGCCCCCGAAACGACGTGCGAGTTAGTGAGGGCGAATCCATCGGGCGTGAAAAAGAAGCCTGAGCCGCTTCCGGTGCGGCGCCCCTTCTTTTGGACTTCAATCGAAACCACCGCCAGAGCGACATGCTCGACTACCCCCGCGACGGTTTGAGAATAAGCATCGAGAAGCGCGAGGTCTTCGCCCTTCGATGCTGAAAAGCTGCCCGTGGGCAGCCGAGAATCTTGGAATAAAGGAACAACTCTCACGAACTAATCTCCTTGACCCCTCGCCGAAAAGCGAGGTGGCTAGAGCAAAGAAGCGCATCATGGTGAATAAGTTCCCGTGTTGGTTACAAATTATGTGGCGGAGGGGACTCGTGTAAAACACGAGGGATTTTGGCTTGTCGGACACTGCATCCATGAACAGAGAAGAGTACGAAGCGAAGAAGACGGCGCTGATTGAGGAGATTGATCGGGCGTTTGGGGAGTTACGGTGTGATGAGGAGATTTTGGAGGGTATTAAGGAGCGTCTTCAAGAACATGTCTTAGAAGTGGGGGAGCACTGGCGAGATATTCCCGATGATTGGCTTGAGCGTGAGGGACATGATCTTCTCTTTTATCTGGAGGCCCGTAGTTTTCGTTTTTTTATTCCTGCCTACTTACGCTGGTTTTTGCGCTTTATGGACAATGACATATATGACTTGACCTTCGATATCGTCCGTGGAGTTTTGACCATGTATAGGGATGAGGAGAGGGAAGATTTTCTGCTTCTCAAATACAACTTGCTCAGTGAGGCTCAGAATGAGATTGTTGCTTGCTTTTTGAGATTTCAATGCGAACGGATGATCTTTTTGTATGAGCAGGAAGAAGACCCTGCGAACGATGTATTTGAGGGGTATAGGGGTAATTACGGATATAAAAATACGTACTACCAGTTCAAGTGGGCGCTTGATAAGTATTGGGGGCGGTTTTTGGGGAGCGAGTTTGTTGTGGGAGAGTTTCCCTATGTCGCTGAACGTAGGCTCTGGCGGCAGATGTGGAAAGTGCCTGACGAGGAAAAACGCAAAGTCTATGAAGCGAAGAAACGGGCGTTGATAGAAGAAATCGAGCGCGTTTTTGATAGAGTAGAGCGAGGAGACGGAGTTACATTATTTGAGTCGGCAGTGATCGACGACTATGGAGATGAGGAAGCACGAGCCAAGGCGCGTTTGCTGGATAACGAAGCACGTTGGCAGGATGTGCCTGACGAAAATATTATCTCGCATGTGGAAAGCCCACTTTTTATGGACGCGAAGGGACTTCATTATTATTTGCCAGCCTATATGCGGTGTTATTTGCGGAGGGTAGATAGTGAAATAGAAGGGGATTCCACCAATTTTTTCGGCCCAATGAATTACTTGTTATCCAATACAGAAGGAGGGCCATCTAGTGATATTGTTGAGTTATTGAGCCTTGAGCAAAAAAGGACGATTGCTCGGTTTATTCAATTTGGTCATGATGAGGCAGATTTTTGGATGGAGCGGCGGAAGATCATGCCTCGATCTGCTGAGGAGGACGATGAGGATTACGAAGATGAGGAAGAAGAGACATTGGAGGAACGCCTTCACAAGCCTATTCAGCAGAGATTGGATGCATATTGGGGGCAGTTTTTGTGAGAAGTAGGGTTTCGATGAGTGTTTTCTTTGTGAGTATTGTTACTGTTCCGGCATGAATTCGGCGACGTGTCGGGGAATTCACCTATCATGGATAACAAACATAGCGCGTGGAGTAATGCTCTCGAACAGTTGCAGATCGTTGCTGATAAAATCAGCCTTGACCCCGGTGTGTTGGCCCGTTTGCAAACCCCCAAGCGTAGCCTTGAAGTCGCGGTGCCTGTTGTTATGGACGATGGCACTACGCAGGTTTTTCATGGCTTTCGCGTGCAGCACAACATTGATCGCGGGCCAGCCAAAGGCGGCGTGCGCTTTTCGACGGCGGTCGATCTGGATGAGGTTAAGGCTCTCGCTATGTGGATGACGTGGAAGTGCGCGGTGGTTTCCATTCCCTTCGGCGGTGCCAAGGGCGGTGTCGCTGTTGACCCCAAGGCGCTTTCGGTTGGCGAATTGGAAAGGTTGACGCGCCGCTTCACCAGCGAAATTTTGCCGATTCTGGGGCCTGAAAAGGATGTTCCCGCTCCTGACATGGGCACCAACGCGCAGACGATGGCGTGGATGATGGACGCTTTCTCGCAGAATGTCGGCTATGCTGTTCCCGGTGTTGTGACGGGTAAGCCGCTTTCGATTGGCGGCAGCGCCGGGCGCGAAGAGGCGACTGGGCGCGGAGTGGCGATTGTAACCCGCGAAATCGCGCGGCGCATGGGACTGACGCTTTCGGGGGCCAGTGTGGCGGTGCAGGGCTTTGGCAACGTGGGTAAAAATGCGGCGCTCATTTTGGCGCGCGAGTTCCGTTGCCGTATCGTGGCGGTTTCGGATGCCAACGGCGGTTGGTACGATGCCAGAGGGTTGGATGTCGAGGCGCTGGCGCAGAGTACGGCTGCGGGAGGGGCTTTGCCACTCGACTTCCCGGCTGAGCGCATTACCAACGCTGAGCTTCTGGAATTGCCTTGCGATGTTCTTATCCCCGCAGCGCTCGAAAACCAAATCTCGGCGGCGAATGCGCCACGCATCAAGCCGAAGTTACTCATCGAGGCGGCTAACGGGCCGACTTCGCCCGATGCTGACCCGATTTTGCGCGCTAATGGCGTGACGGTTGTGCCCGACATTCTGGCGAACGCGGGCGGCGTGACGGTTTCCTACTTCGAGTGGGTGCAGGGGCGCGACGAGTATTTCTGGAGCGGTGATGAAGTGGCGCAGAGGCTCGAAAAAATTATGGTCAACGCCACCAACGAGGTGTGGACGATTGGGCAACGCGAGAGCGTCGATTTGCGATTGGCCGCTTACATTTCGGGGGTGGGGCGCGTTTCTGAGGCGATGCGCGCTCGCGGCCAGTGGGGTTAGGTTAACTCCGGTTGAGTGAAAAAGCCCCGCACCTGCTGAGGCGCGGGGCTTTTTTTGTGCGTTATGTTCGCTAACGAATTTTGAACTGACCGCTTAAAATTTTTCGCTGAAGTGGGTGGTTGGGATCGAGCAGGCGCTGTTGCAAAAATGCCCAGGCATGGGCGCACATTTCGGGAATCGGGAGTTCGATGGTGGGCAATGGCCAATCGAGGTATTCGATGTCTTCGATTCCATCGCAGCCGACCAGCAAGACCTGCGTGGGAATTTTCAGCCCTGCCTCGCGTAAAGCGCGACTGGCTCCCAGTGCGGCGTAGTCGTTGTAGCAGAACAAACCGTCGATTGGCTCGTTGTGCTGCAAAAACTCTTTCATACCCTCATAGGCCGCTAGTCGCGAGTTATTTTCGGTGTGAATGAAAATTGGGTCGCGCCCAGCTTTCTTCATTTCGCTGACATAAGCCTCGTGGCGCTCATCGCCGCTAAAGTCTGCTGCTGAGGGCACCAAAAAGCCGATGCGTTTGCGCCCCGCTGCCAGCAACCACTGGATGGCTTCGGAGGAGGGGGCGAACAAACTGAGGCCCGCGAAGTCGGTGCCGGGAATGGAAAACGTCCCCATGCTGACGATTGGCAGGGTAGGGGCGCCCTGAATTTTGCTTTCGGCATCGCGCGATGCGGAGCCGAAGAAGGCGATCACCCCATCGACAATCCATAGTGGCATGGGGACGGTATGAGCGGAGTGCGATTGAGCGCTTCCTGCATCGACGCCGATGTTGACGCGCTCGGTGTCGCAAATCATCACGTCGTAGCCGTGAAGCGCGGCTTGTTTTTGAATTTCGGCGATGACGCGCGCCGAGAACGCGGTGGCTACATTGGGTATGCCCAGCGCGACGATGTGGGTTTGCCGTGTCACCAGTGCGCGCGCCGCCATGTTGGGGCGATAACCCAGTTCGCGGGCGGCCTGCCACACGCGCTCCCTCGTTTCGGCGCCAATAGCTTTAGGCTTGTTGTTCAACACATAGGAAGCCGTCGAAAGCCCGACGTTCGCTTTGTTGGCAACGTCTTGAAGGGTGATGGCTCGCGCCGTGTGGAGCGAAGGTTTTCTCATAGCGCTTGGTTTTCTCACGGGTAACTCGGCATGTGACGCGAAGCGCGCCTATAAGAACTTAAACCATTCCGTGGAAAGCGCTTCTATGGGATTCACTCCCTATTCGAGTAGGCCCACCAGATGAGGGGGAGTTGCAACGGCAATCGCAACCACAGCAACCATTTGGGCACTTCTAACTCGCCCACCCGCATACCATGAAACGCTGAGTAGATATTGGCCGGATAGACCGCAATCAGTAGCGCGACCAAACCCCATGCCGCCCATTTGCGTGTGCGCGGAATGAACAGACCAACGCCCCCCACGATTTCGCATATCCCCGAAAACCACACCAATTCGCGTGGGTATGGCAGTTGGGGGGGCATGATGGACATATAGGCTTCGGTGCTGCGAAAATGACCGATTCCCGCCGAAATAAACAAAGCGGCCAGAAAAAAGCGCGACATAAAGAATCTGCTCCCAGTCCCGCTTACGTTGGCGGTTAGGAGGTTATTTGCGACTCTCGTACCTTGGCGCGTTTGTTTTCAATTCATCAAGCGGATTTCGCCCAGTTCGCGGCGCACTTGTGGCACGAGGGCGGCCACTTCGTCAGGCCCAACACTGGCGGCTTCCAGTCGCGCGGCATTGGCGCTGCCCGCTGCGACTCCCCAACGCACGCTCTCCCATACATCGCCGGTTTCGAGGTATTTAGCCGCGAAGGCGCCGCACAACGAATCGCCCGAACCGACTGCGGATACCGTCGTGACACGGGGAGCGGCGAACCATTCGATTTCGTTTTCCCAGCCGACCCACAAGCCACGCGCACCGCAAGACAACAGCACAAGTTCGATTCCGCGATGGCGCAATTGGCGCACGGCGGCGCGCTCTTCGTCGCGCGTTTCGATTGGGGTGCGCAGTAGTTCGCGCGCTTCTTCGACGTTGGGTTTAATGGCCCACGGAGAGTGCGCCCCGAACACAGCACGGCGGAAGGCTTCGCCTTTGCCGTCGTAGATGAGTTTCTTGTTGGCGGCGCGGGCCATCGAGCATAGGATTGAGGCGTGTTGCAACCATGCGCCGTTGTCGCTTGGCGGGTAGGAGCCACCGATGAGAGCCATCTCGCAAGCGCCCAGGTGTGCGCGCCATGCCTCGAATAGCTTCGTGCCCTCGCCAACGCTGAGGGGGTATCCGGCTTCGAGCAGTTCGGTTGAGGTGGTATCGCTCACGACGTTGTGGCAGGTGCGGGTTAGCGCCTCAACCTCGATGGCATACAACTCGAATGCTTCTGCTGATGCGAGTTTTTGCAGATACTCGCGCAGATTAGGTCCTAGTGGCGCCAGAGCAATGGAGCGCATTCCGAACCGTGCGGCTACACGCGCTGCATTGATTCCCTTGCCGCCCACGTTTTCACGAATCGCGTCGGCACCGATGCGAAAAGACCCACTTGTCGCGAAATTTGGCACGCGAAAAGTCTTCTCAAGGCAGGGGTTGGGAGTCAGCGTCAAAAACATAAAAAAGAGTTCGTGTCAAGAATTTTTAACGCAAATCGCGAACGTAGGAAAGTGCGTGCCGGAAATGGCAAAAATAGTACTAGAGGAGATAAATAGTGAACGCCCCGTATCTTCAACACCAGAAATTTCGCCGCGAATTGAAGCGTGAACGTCGTTACCCCGTTCTGGCAGCGCTAGACCTTTTATTGGGTTGGGCGATTGGATTATCTACGCTTGCTGTCAGCGTCTATGCCGTGGGCAAGATTATAACGTTCTTTTTCCCTGTCACCCTGCAATGGCTTCATAACGTCGGATTGTAAGCGACAGAACCGCGATTATTTGTAAGAGAGGGGAACCCTATGCGGGTTCCCTTAATAAACGTCTGCGGCTTTTTTGTCGCCCATAATCCAGGTTTTCACGGCGACGAGCATGAATTTGGGGACGTAGCCCATGCGCTTCCAGCGCGAGGGGTCGATCCACACGCGGTAAAGCCATTCCATGCCCAGGCGCTGTACTGTCAGCGGCGCGCGGTTGAATTTGCCGGAGTAGACATCGAACGATCCCCCCACGCCTATACAGACCGGAACGTTCATACGCTCCAATTGCGCGGCGATAAATTTCTCTTGCGATGGGATGCCCATCGCGACGAAGAGTACGTCGGGCGTGGCGCGTCGGATTTCGTCGGCCATGAGGGAATCGGCCTGTTCAACGGTGAGTCCTTGCGCTTTGCCATCGCGGCGCCAGAAGCCGTGATGAGTGCCGACGAAATCGGCTCCGGGATATTTCTGGGCGAGGTTACGCGCCGCCGTCGAAGCGACACCTTCTTCCGAACCTAAAATGTAGAGGCGGTAGTTGCCCTTCATGGCGCGTTCGCAGATACCCGTCACCATATCCACGCCCGTCACGCGCTCGTAGATAGGCAAGCCGAGTAGGCGGGCGCCCCACACGAGGCCAAAGCCATCGGGGGTGATGAGGGCGGCGCGGCGAATGATTCCGGTGTATTCGGGGTCGGAGCGCGATGTGAGGACGGCGTTGGCATCGCTGGTGACGACGTGGTGGGGAGTGCCTTCCTGAATGAAGTCTTCGATTTTATCGAGAGCCTCGGTCATCGAAACGGGTGAGATTTCAATACCAAATGCTTCGAGGCGTTCGGGAATATCTTCGCCCTCGCGGCGGCGCATCTGCACGCGGGCCAACGAGAAAAATATGAAGCCGCCGCACACAAAGAATGCGATCCAGAGCAGTGCGTGAAAGACCAGCCAGACTGCGCTGGGCGGCTGGATAAAAAACCAGCGCGCCGCAAGATAAGCCAGCCAACAACCCCACAAGCCCATTCCAAAATACAAGGTCGCGATTTTACGCGGCGGCACGCCGCGAAAGGCGAGAGCCTCATCAAGACGAAACATCTGTTGATCCCATTCGACGTTCTTCCCTCGTAATTTGGCGCGCACGCTCACAACCGAGACGTTGAGTAGCGGCAAACCGAGGGCAAGAATGGCGAGACAAATAATAGCAGGCAGGGTTATGTTCAAAACGCCCAATGCCGAAGAGACACCGAGTAGAAAGCCGCTTGCCAGGGTCGCCGACCAACCCAGATTGGCATCGGGACGTTTTAAGGCCAGAGCGAACGTTACCAGTCCGGCGCCACACAGTGCCGCGCACGCAAAGGCCGCGAATTGACCTGTGCCCGCGCCAAAACCGCCGACAAGGAACAATATGAGGCCCGCGACCATGCCGATATAGCCCGGTGCGACGGCTGGTAGGCGCGCCAGTGACGCGCACAGGCGCGCCACACTCCATATCCATAGCATTGAAAGCGGGGTCGCCAACGGCCCCAAATCCAATGTGGGGGCATCGTCCTGCATCGAAGTCCGCAGGGAAAGCAATACGTCTGGAGAGGTTTTGACAGCCAGATAGGCTCCTGCCAGCACGATTACGTCCGCAATCCATGCGGGAAGGCGTCCGACGCCGCGCAACGCCGAGAGCGCGTAAACGCCGAGCGTGAGCAGCGCGAATTTCCAGCCCTCACTTAGTTCGGGTGGTACTGACGGCGCATAGGTGATGGCATCGGGCGAGGTGGCGCCTTCGAAACGGGAACCCATGCCGACCTGCGCGAACCACCAGACTACGACCAGGGGCAACAGCACCGCGATGATGAAAGCCACACCATCGGGGCGCGGCCCATTTTTACCGCGTAATGGCCCAGAGAGCGCGAAGCCCAAAACACCAAGGATGGCCGAAGTCAGGAAGACCGTGAAAATCATGGAATGTCAAAAAGCAAGAAAGTGAATGAGAGGGGAAAAAGAGAGAAAAGAGGTAAGGAATAGGGAGAAAATTGAGTTAATATCGGTAAAAATTTTTGCCGATATGTCCCCCTCTCTCTCTGTCCTCCGCTTTTCTCCCTTTAGGAAAAGCAGGCCGCGAACGTTATGCCTTTGAGTGGCTGCTCACGTTCGAAATGCTCACGAATGAGGCACAGTACGGGTATCTGTTTGTCGGCCCGTTCGATGGCCTCGCGTCCGGCATCCGCGAGGTTCAAATCTTTTACATCGTGTTTGATGGACATGGTAAAGGAACGAGGAAATTTTACAACGTCGCTCGTCTTCTCTGTTTCTATGATTTGTGGGTAACTGCATCATAAGGCCGTTTCCACACAATTTTTACCGAGTTTCAGTGATAATTTTGGCTCTCTGTCGCTTTCTGCAAGAAATGAAGGTGACATTAGAACCCAGCCTAACCCGACCTTAATCCGCTTTTGTCAGTGTAATATCCAGAAGAAAGTTGCCAGTGCCATGCCAAATCATCTACAAAACTTCTTCGCTGATGCCGCCATCAAGGCATCTCAAGACATCATCACTGCGTTGCTACGTTTGCCCGAAGAAAAGCGGTCATGGAGTCCGATGGGCGATGCGAGGACTGCCATCGATACCGTTGCCGAATGTGCGATTCTCAGTGGTAGCACAGCAAGGCTGATTGAAACGCGCGTTTTTGCCGAAAGTTTCGACAACGCCAATTATGCGCGCATCAAAGCGGAACTGTCGCAGGATTTCGAGGCGCTGCAAAGTTTGTTGGATAGCAATACAGCGCTTGTGGCTGCTGCGATTCGTTCGCTCCCTGATGAAGAACTCAAAGCGGAGGTTATGATGCCGTGGGGGCCAATGACACTCGAACAGGTTTGTTCGTATCCCTATTGGAACATGAGTTACCATGAGGGCCAAATCAACTACATCGCTTCGATGCTCGGCTGTTTGGGCGAAGGTTTTTGATGTGTTCTACGGTCATAACTTGACGCCACTGGGAACAAAATTTGGCACCATACACACTGAGGAATGTGCAAAAAACGGCCAGTAAAAGCACCGCCTGGATTATTGTTGCGGTTGTGCTGAATGCCTTGCCCTGGTTTGGTGGCCCCGGCTGGATTTGGTCGGCGCTATTGTTGGGGGCCGCCGCGTGGATTCGCACCGGAAAGGCGTCGCAGTGGCAAATCGTGTTGTGGGCGCTTGTGGTTTGCGCGCACACACTTGATAATGCCTACGTCGGTTTGGGCGCGATTCCCTGGCTGATCGCCGCCTTTTACGCGCTGTTAGCTGTATGGCCGCTTTTCGACTTCTCAAAAATCAAGCGCGGCTATGCTCCTTATGCTGTCATAGGAGCGTTTCTGTGTCTGTTTTCGCTGTATTGGACATGGGGCAGAGTGCCAGGATTGAGTAGTTCGACCTTCATGGGGGGACTCGACCTCAAGATGCAGGTGGATGCTAACGGCAACTCGTATTTGGGCACCGATTACAACCCGACCAAATATCTGATGCCCATTTACTACCCCGGCTGGGATTTCAGTGGGCGGGCGCTCAATGGTTCGTTCACGGCGTCGCTTATCGCGTTGGCGATTTTGGGATGGGGATTATGGCGAAATGAAGCCAAACGTTACAATACGCGCCTTCTTCCTGTTGTTGGGTCGGTCTTCCTGTTGATGTGGTCGTTTGTTGCGCTGGCGAACATTTATGTTGGCCCGAAGTTATTCTTCGTGGGGGCACTTGGCCTTGGTTTCTATTCGCTTATGGCCCTGCGCGGGCAACAGGCCGGGAAGTTCGATGCCGCCGATGTTACGGCCCGCGTCAAGGCCGAAGTTGGTAAGCGAACTGTGCCGCGCTAACTTTTTGCAGTTGAGGCTATTGTCTCGGACAACAATGTCTGCATCCGCACATTGCGGGGAAAGCAATATCAGTACGACAGGGACACGAAATTGCACTTGATTTCGCATATTTAAGCCGTATCGTAGGCTTCTTAAACAGGGCTGGAGGTGATGAGTGTGGGAATGGAACGCAAAGTTAGTCACACTCCCCGCGTGTTGATGGCGCGTCCGTTTGTATTTCTTGCTTTCTGGGGTTTTGGCTTGTCGTTGCGGGCCAGTGCCGACTTACCGCAACCACGTGCGCCGCGATTGCTGCGCCTTGTGGAAGCCAATGGAAAGGCTCTTCAGGACGACTGTTTCGCTCCTCAATTTTCGGCGACTGGTGACGGGGTGTTCTTCTTGCGCGGCGATTCGGCTGGTGCTCGTTCGCTGTGGTTTGCCTCGCCCCTCATAAACACTGGTGAGCGTTATCCCGCATGGCGCGCCTCCGCTGTGCTCCGCTCCGCCGCCTCACTTCGACTGAGCGAAGCTGTAGCTTTGCGCGGCGATAGAAAGCGATTCATCACTATCGGTGCGGAAGATGGGCAAGCCCCGGCTACCCAATTGGCGCGCACGGAAGTTGATAGGGTCATAAAAGTGAACCCGCTGTGGACGGGGCACGAACGCATGGGGCATATCGCGCCATCGCCCGATGGGGCAACCGTGGTGTTCACGCGCTACATGCGCGACTTACAGGGGCGCGAGACGCCGCAACTGTGGCGCATCGGTTCGAACGCCGAGCAGGAAAAGCCTCTGCTGGTAACCAAGAGTGCGCGTCGCGCTGTGTGGCTCGACGATTCGACCCTCGTTTTCGAGCGTCTGGTGGGAACTGAGACGGCTTATTATTCGCTGAACCCATTCACAGCCGACACTCCCCATTTTCTTTTGCGTGGTAGCGGTGAAGGAGCTTGCATTGGTGGTGGAGGGGGCATCGTTTTCTCTGCGCTTCCGGCTAAAGCCCCGGCGACTTCGCTGTTTATGCTTTCTCGCGATGGGTCGGGGTTGCGCCTTGTGGTGGGCACCGAAGGTGCCCGGCGACCAACCGTATCGCGAGATGGCAACCAACTCGCGTATGATGCTCCCGACCCAAAGAGTGGGAGCCGCGCGTTGTGGGTAGCAGCTTTGGCGGCGCCTCAGAAGCAAGCCCCCATCAATCCTATTTCGCTCCGCGCTCGCCGCCTGAAAGCGGGAGTTGCTGTGTGCCAGTTGGCGCCAATGCCATTGCCGTCTCCGGCAGAACCCGCTCATCCAGAGCCGCAACCCGCGCCATTGCCGACGCCGCTCCCAGTCCCCACTCCCGGCCCGCGTCCAGTTCCGACCGCGACTCCCAAACCGTTTTCGCCCAAAGCCGATAAGGCCGATATTGACGTGGCTGGGACCCTCGCCACCGTCGCCGTCAACGGCAAAATGAAAGTAACGTTGTGGGCCAAAAATCGTGGCACTCGCGTTTGGAATGCCGACGAGGTGCGTG
>SDZD01000141.1 GCA_004172935.1 bacterium
TCATATGAACTGCCCATACATCACGCCATTGCCACAAACAGGCAACTGCAACGATGGGCAACCACATGGGTTGCCCCTACGAAAACCTCCCTTCTCTTCAAAATACCTCTGTGCCTCCGTGTCTCTGTGGTGAATTTTTCTCTCCCATAAATCCCCAAGCAATCCCACCAGAGCCACACCCCCTCTCAAAAATCCCTCTGTGCTTCTTATGTTCCTCTGTGTTCTCTGTGTTTAATAAAGCCCCCCAGCCCCCATGCAATTAATCCAGTGCCGCCAATGCCGCATCCAGAAATCCTGCACCAGCTGCTTCGAGCCATCCACTTTCGCCCAACAAAAGCTCGCCAGTGGCGCCCGCTCGGCCCTGTGCCGACTCTGCTTCGCTAAACGCCAGGACAAAACCGACCAGCAAATCACCGAAGAGCTACAAGAAATCGCCTTCGAGTTAAAACACGATCAATCCCATGCCTGACATCCCCCGCCTCTTTCATTTCGTCTGGGTCGGCCCCCACCCTTTCCCCGCCAAAGACGCGGCGTGGGTGGCGTCATGGCTCCCACGCCACCCCGATTGGCACGCCATTCTATGGGCCGAATCCCCCGAAACCCTCGGCGAACATGCCCCCAAACACCTCGATGTTCGCCCACTGCCCCCATTGGTCAACAGAAATTTGTTCGATGACATCGAAAAATGGGTGCCCTCCAGAGCTATCTTCGCCGCCCGCAGCGACATCGTGCGCTACGAACTCATCGCCCGCTTCGGCGGCGTCTACCTCGATACCGATGTCGAGTGCTTCCAAAACATCGACAGCGTGTTAAGCGGCGTGCGCCTTTTCCGCGCCGAAGAGTGGGGGCCAAGCTACGGCAACTGGATGTTCGGCGCCGCCCCCAATCACCCGCAGATGTGGACCATCGTTCGCGAACTCGCCGCCCACCTCAAATCCCACAAAGCTCAGATGAACGTGCTGGAAGCCACTGGCCCCGGCTACTTCTGCCGCCAAATCGACCGCCACTGCGATTGCGTCATCTTCCCGCACATGCTCTTCAACCCGCTGTGCGCCTACGACGACCCCGGCCAAGTCACCCACTGGCCCGCCGTCTCCCTCGCCAACCACCGCTACGACGGCAAATGGTACGACCGCACCAAAAACAAACCCCCTCAGGAGTTCACCAACTAGCCCATGCCCAACATAGTCAAAGGCAACAACACATTCACCCACCAAACGGACGCACTCACCGATAGGCCCATCTCTTCCGCCCAGTTCGATTACAGCAACTGCCGATGGGAGATATACATGCCGGGCTACGGAGTTGCGCGAGACGGCGGCTATCTCCCCCCGGAAAACAGGATTTCCAGAGGCTGGAGTTGCAACGCCACTTTAATCTCCACCACCATCGTTGACGGCTATTATGTGCCCACCTGGCAATTCCAAATCACCGTCCCCGAAGATGCCCTCAACGGAAATTACAATTTCCAGATAATTGTCAACCTCCACTTCAGCGATGGCGAATCCCCCTCGACAAGCCCGGTCAACCTCTCATTCAGCAGCCTCGACTCTCAACTCTCCCTACAGCCAGCTTCGGGAGTGGGAAGCGGCAGCGGTTTAGGAAGTGGCAGCGGCCTCGGCAACTGCGAAAACGATTGGACTCTCGACTCCGTTTGCACTGCCAGTGGCGACTTATCTCATCCTCTGGCGGGCATCGTCACCTATCACCTCGCGGGCTACTGCGAGGACGAACTCTTCACCATCGAATGCGACTATGGCGATGGCACAACAGGCGCCTCAGGCGTGGTCCACGACTATCCCGCAGCGGGCACCTATGCGACTCTCATCACGGTAACCGATAGTCGCGGCCTCTCGAAAACCGCCGCCTGCTCGCTCACAGTAGGAAGTCTGTCCCCGTCAGGAATCCCATCAGGCTCCGGCTCAGGCAGCGGTTCGGGTTCAGGAAGTGGCTCTGGTTCCGGCAGTGGCTCAGGTTCGGGAAGCGGCAGCGGTTCTGGCTCAGGCAGCGGTTCAGGAAGTGGTTTGGATAGCGGCATTCCTTCCGGCTCCGGTTCAGGTAGTGGCAGCGGTTCAGGTTCCGGTAGCGATACCGTCTACTGGTGCGACGCGGGCCTCGTCCAAAGCGGCGCCACGCCGCCCGCTGGCGTCACCACCTACAACTCCGAAGAAGCCTGTATTCAGGCGGGCTGTTTCCTCTGCCCTCCCCGCTTCACCCGCTTTCGCTGCAACGAGCAGGGCCAATGCGAGCAGTTTTTCACCGATAACCCCAACCACGGTTTCGCCGATTGCGAGTCGGCCAACTGTAGCGGCACCACCGACCCCACAGCCTACACCCGCTACTACTGCGACGATAACTCCATCTGTCGCCCCGAAGTCACCTTCGATCCAACCTTCGGCTTCGAGGACTGCGCCCACGCCAACTGCATCCCCTCGCCCGATCCGTGCTACTACTTCCCGCACCCCATCGCCAACATCACCCCATCGGGTAGCGAAAACCTCTTCTTTAGCCTGTCGCGCCTCCACAACGAAGGCTGGCAACTCGTCGTCACTCACGCCATCGACGGCGCCCCCCAACTCAACCCACCGATTCAGGTCACGCAAGCCACCTGGAATTGGAGCTGCGTGCGCGTGGTCGGCGTTCACCACTTCATCGCCGAACTCACCAAAGAAGGTTGCCCCGACACCTACATCGTCGAACTCGAAGTCACCGTAACCGGCGACGGCACAGGCGGCGAAGGCAACCCCTACTGGTGCCTCAACGGCCAATGCATCCAGGCCGCCACCAAACCCGCTGGCACAGGTGTCGGCGGCCCCTATGCCACGCAGGGCCAATGCTCAAGCGCCTGTAGCAACACGGGCGGCGGTGGCGGTGGAACCCCTTGCC
>SDZD01000104.1 GCA_004172935.1 bacterium
GATAACCGCCTACAGCCCATCCACCCACGGCCCCCGCACCAACCCCCAGCATTCCCGCAGCCTTGCCGCCCATTTTGAGTGCTCCCCCGGCACCGTCAAACAATCCCTCCAATGCCTTACCGACGAAGCCAGTGAGTTGTTTGCCAAAGCGCCCAATGGCCCCACCGCTTGGACCTAACATCGGAGTTAGACCATCGATAAGCGCGTTGGCAATACCTGTCCCCGTATCGCGGATGGCGTGAAAGTGCTCTTTGATGCCACTGGTAAGCGACTCAACTATCTGACTACCCATCTCGCCACCTTCACGGACGTTGCTGATGGCCTTCTTGATAGAGTCGACCACAAGGCCAATCAGCTTCTCAACAACAGTACCAATCGCCGCGCCAGCCATTTGACCAATCGGCCCCCAAATACTGCCAATCGCGCCGCCGATACCCGACAAGATGCCAGAGGTCCCCATTGTTTGACCGATGCCAACCCCTGCCGCCGCACCAGCAACCGCACTGCCTGCTGCGGCTTGCCCGCGCTGCGTTGCGACCCCTTGTGCCTTTTCGGCCATTCTCTCCCAACGCTCCCGCTCGGCCTCGGTGGAGGCTGCATTGGCGCGTTCTCGATAATCATGGGCGCGCTCGCGGCTTCGATTCCACTTGTTGAAGTCGGAGTTTTGGACGCTGTAGTTCAGCCAGTCGCCACCCGCCGCAAACGGTGTCGAAGAGCGCGCCGTTTCAAAGGCCCGCCATGCGTTACCGACTGACCCAAAAAAGGATCGAAAGGGGCGAGGGACAAAACTGCCGAATGAATTGATCGCTAGATCGAGATTGAAAGAGGGGGAAGAACTGGTCGGGGAAGGCGACTGGTCGACTGGAGGCGACGTAATAGTGAGAGTGAACTTGGAGGTATCGCTTCCAAAAGAGGAGCGAACCGTAATTGACCCGCTCTTTGCGCCCGCAGGAACCACAATCGCGATCCTGTGGTGGCTTAGATTGGTGATGTCGGAAGCGGGCACTTGAATGCCGTTCACCGCCACATAATCGCATACGTCGAGGTAGCGCCCGCTGATGACGATGCGCCACCCCTCTTCGGCGGTGTAGCGCGACAGGCTAAAGAGCAGGGGAGGACCGGGTGTATAGGAATTAGCCATAAGAGAGGAGTCGCCCGCCATAGACAGGCGGTTTGTAACTTAGTGCGCCCCACCTGCAAAAGGGCACGAAGACCCGGCGGCGCGCATTGTTTTGAACATCAGCTCATGAGTGCGGTAGATGCCCGAAATGATGAGCATGACCCGCTGCCAGCGACGTGTTTGCTTGTGCCAGGGATAGGCCTCAGGAAAGTCGCGGTGAGCCATGTACTCGTAAAAATCGGCGAGAAAGCGCGGTTCCCCTTGAAGTAGCGCCCAGCCTTCGGGCGTTCCTTCAAAGACGAGTGGCATCACTCGTGAAAAAAAACCTGCTCCTTCTCGCCCGACAGCACGTAGTTCACGATTCCCTGAGAAATCAGCTGTTTGATGTCAGGGGGTAGCGCTTCGATGGCTTCAGGGATTACCGAGCGAATCTGTCCGTCCTTGGGGTCAGCTCACGAAACGGATTATAAAGCACGTTAACGGCGGGAGTTCACACGTTGGCAGTGTCAGATTGGGGTATACCCCAGCCCGACGTTAGATGAACTCACCGTCAAACGTCAGTGCTTTATAATCCGTTTCGTGAGCTGACCCCTCCTTGCCCTCAAACGTCCATTCTTTGATGACGTGGGGTTCCTGTCGGACACGAGCATACAGGCCATTGAGATAGCGTTTGGCTTCGAGTTGCGTCTGGTATCTGGCACTCTTGAGTTTCTGGTTTAAGCCGTCAGCGGTCGCCAGTTCCTCTACATCGACACCAAGAATACGGGACAGCTCCACGGGCATATCTTCGATGGCCTCGCACAGCGAATCCGGCGGTGACGAGAAGTACACCTTTTCAACACGGTGAACCTTGTCGTCTATGGTGATTGCGCCATCATAAATGCCAGTTTCATCCGAGTGCCAGACGCGGGTAGGGCGTTCGCCTTCTTCTGACAGACGCCTTTGGCCCGAAGGGCTGAGGACAACCTCGGCATTGTCAGGAGGCAAGGGCGGCCCCATATACGGTGAGGGGATAGGCCAACTTGCCTCCGCGAGTGGAGGAGCGGTCTGGTTGGAAGGAGCGTTGGGAGAAGCCGAAGCGACTTGCTGTGCTTCGGGGTGGGCGAGGTTGCGAATAGAGTTCGCAGTTGAAAGAGTGGTATCCATAAAGATGAATGGCCGCCAGACCCAGAAAGGGTGGGCGGCCAAAGCCAAAGTACGTGATTAATGGGTGTTGCCTGTGTTCGAAGGCGATTGCTTTTATGGCAGCGAAGCCATCACGATTTGGTCAACGCATTTTTGGCGAATCAGATTCCCCAGCAAGCGTTTGTTGGCGTCGGTACAGGGGCGCAGGCTCGATTGCGAAGCCGGAGCATGATCGCACCAAGAAGCTATACCCTCGCAAAGCGCGCGATTGTGGGCCTCCATTGCGATTCTCCGTACCGCCCAGTAATCGGCAAGAGATACGTTGCCCAGGGCTTGCTTTTCTGCGGGTGAGGCGTTGCGGCCCCCACAGAGAAGAGGCTGTACCAACTTGGCGGGGACTCGCCCTTGAGTGGCCTGTTCGACCCGAATCGGGAGCGCAGTAAGCCAACTCCATGTGGCTTCGCTCAATCGGCGAAGCTGAATTTCGACGCTGCCCACGTGGACGGAATCAATGGTGCGACTGCTTTTGTTCGCAGTGTTTGTTGAAAGTGACATAAAAATGAAAATGCCGCCCAAGCCCCATTGGGGCGGGCGGCTTCTGCCGAAACGTACGAATTGTGTGTGCTTTTCGCGCTTAAGTTTCTTGCACTGGGCGGTTGAAGACGTTCTCGCGCTTACGCTTTCGTGTTGTGCGAATCTCCATTACGAGGTCGGGAAACTCCAAAAGGTCGAACTCCCAACGCCCATTGGAAGGGAGAGGGCGGGTCTTTGCTAAGTGAAGCTGCACTGAACGGTGGCTTACTTTGGCGCATTGAGCTATGTGCAGTGATGTGACTGACATTAGAATTATCGCAATGGTATTGCGTTCTAGAACATAGTGTCCTATATTCAAACAAAACTTGCAAACACCTTGAACAAGCTGTTGTTTGTGATTATAGGTGCTTGATTTCTTCGTTTCTCCTACATGAGCGAGGAGGCAAAAGGCGCGAAGCAACCCTCGTTTGCTACTTTTACAGACCAGCCGCAAGCGCACCAACTCATCTTCTAGGGAATGACCGTGTCCCGGAAACGCCTGTTGACCTTGCGCTTCCAGTTCCTTTTTCCATCGGCTGAGCAGGTTGTCGTTGATGTCCAAATCGCGGGCGGCCGGGGCGATACTCAGACTCTCTTCCGTCACCAGACGTACCGCTTGATGATCGAACTCGCTCGTGTATTGTTTGCGTTTCGCTGCCGTTATTCTCCTTCTGGGCAGTCTCTCTTATCTCCGTGTCCATATTAGTGGGGGAAGACCATATTTTGATTGGTGCTAGTGGACGAAGTGGTCGAAAAGGCCCGGCAACTCGATACCGTAAATTAGGCAGGCGCCGATGGCGCAGGTGAGGACTGCGGTCACGATACGGGCGCCGTTGAGGGCTTGCGTGCCACGCTTTTCGAAAGTGGTTATGAGGCCGCCAAGAGCGCCCGCGTAAATTCCCATCGAGAATAAAACCCCGATAGAAAACAGCAGCGTATAAAGGAAGACAAATGCGTAAGAGCTGGACAGCGAAACCACGCTTTGACCGATGAAAGCGCCTGTGCCCGCCGCGCCGTGCAACACACCCATGCCGAGCGAGGCTAGGCCGCCCATGTGGGTGTGGCCCAATTCGCTTTCTTTGGCGTTGTGCGTATGGAAGTGGCCATCGTGAAAATGACCGTGCGCGTGCGTTTTGGAAGCGCGGCTCGATACGACCTGAAACAGCGTCCATACGCCCAAACCAACCAAAATGAGGCCGACGAAGCGATCAAGAACGCCTGATGCGAACAGTTCGGGCTGGCTTTTTTCTGCCGCGCGCTTGAGGAAAAACAGCAGTGAGCCGATGAGGAACAGCGACAGACCATGACCGATGGCCCAGCGCACGCCGAACAGCGCGGCTTCGCGCGGTTTGGGACGCCCAGCGACAAAAGTGGAAACCGCCGCCATGTGGTCGGGTTCGAAGGCATGGGCGATGCCAAATCCGAGCGCTCCGAGCAGCAGCAAAATAAAAGTCCAGTTCATCAAGTTCCTATCATATCCCGCCAGCCGCCGCGCGCAGTGTCAGCACGGCACCAATTATCGTGATTATAGCGGCGCTTCCGAGCGGCAAGTAGCGAATGAGGGGACTGCTCTCTCCCAATTTATCGAAGCGGCTAAGCCGTTGTCTGGCAGATACCACCAATAGCCCAATGGCAATGAGCGCCACCGCCAAGCCGATGCTAAAAGCGGTGATGAGCAACATGCCATAGCCGATGCGGTGCAATTTGACGGCAGCCAGCAAAACCACGAGCGCTTCGGGGCAGGGCACGATGCCGCCCGAAATGCCTAGAGCTACCAACGTTTTCGTGGTGACCGGGCCTTCGGGTATGGCGTGTGAATGGACGCGCCCACCATGAGAATGAGTATGAACGCCATGCGAATGATCATCGGAGTCGTCGCTTTCGTGGTCATGGTCGTGGTCGTGACCATCATCATGGGAGTGGCCGTCTTGGGAGTGAGTGTGGTCGTGGTCATGATGGTTAGAATGACCATCATGTTCATGAGAGTGGGTATGTCCGGTGGACATTCCCTGCCAGCGCGACATGAACAGCCATAGGCCGATGCCGAAGATGAGCAATCCACTCGCGGCGCTGAGAACCGGAAAGAGCTTTTCGGGGAGGATGTAGCGCGAGGCGAACAGTAGAGCGATTCCCAGAGCGAAGACGCCCAGCGTGTGGGTGATGGTGACGACGAAGCCCAGCAACACCGCGTGGCGCGGGGTGCCGCGCGAACCGACCAGGTAGGCCGCGACCATGGTTTTACCGTGACCGGGCGACAAAGCGTGAACGGCGCCGAAAGCCAGAGCGAAGAAAACGCCCCAGAGAATGAGAGCCGGGGTCAGGTTGCGCTCGGCGATGCTCTGTGTAAAGCGGTTTTGCGGGGTCTGCTCGTTGTTCGCGGTGGTGTCCGGTTGTGCGGAAGTGGGGACCGCATCGGAAGCGTTGGAAGCGAGCGCAGTTCCTGCAGCAGGGGCGGAGATGGTGAAAGTGGCGCTACTCTGGCGGGGCGGTACAACTCCAGCGTCGGTGGGGAAGATGGTGAGACCTCGACTCTGATCGGTGGTCGAGGCGTTGGATTCGCCGATGGAGCGGCCTGTGCCTTTTGCGGGGACGGCAAGGATTTCCATCCATCCGGTGCGCCCCTGGAAATTGGAATCGGTGTAAACGACGCGCGCCTTCACGTTGCTAGTGAGGGGCATAAAACAGTCCATCCAAACGCGCAGTGTTGGCAAACCGCCCGCGCCCGCGCGCACTTCGAGATCGGATTTTCGAGTCGTCAAGGCAACTTTGCGTCCATCGATTTGCAGCGAGAGGCCGCTTAAAAACTGGGAAGTTTCGGTTTTTAAGTAGGCACTTTTTTCGGTCGCGCTCACTTTGCCGTCGTTGTTTTGGTCGAGCGCGGTCATACGCTCAGCGGCGGGGATTTCGGCGAAGTCGAGAATGTAGCGTAGCGCGAGTCCGCCCTGTTGCGCCTCGAAGCGGGCGTAGTGGTTGATGGAGAAGTTACCCATCGGGTGGGCGCTGGCCGGACGCGCCACGAAACTCGCGGTTACGGCGAAAGTGAACAAAACGAAGGACCACAATCTCAGCAATTTCATAAATTTTTCGGGGCTATCATTGAACATCGGCGGCAGGAGTCGGGGAGACGCCCAGGCGGGCCAGAGTTGCGCGCGCCATCGCGGGCTGGGTTGGGTGGAAGAACGGGTTGATTTCCAAAGCGCGTTGCAGATAGGTTTGGGCCAACGAGTTTTGGCCTTGCGCCGCCGCGATCATTCCGGCGTGGAAGTAGAGCGAGGCGTCACGGGTTCCAAAAGCCAGGGCGCGTTTGGCGTTGGCCGATGCTTCCGAAAGGCGCCCAGCTTTGAATAGAGTCCAGGCGAGGGTATCGTAGGTGTAGATGTCGTGGCGAACGCGCAGTTCGCCGCGCGCCAGCTGCACGGCTTCGGTGAGATTGCGGCCATGGTCGGCGTAGAAGAGCGCGTGTTGGCGGTCGTAGATGACGCCCTGCGCCTTAGAGAGTGCGCCGATTTGTTCGACGAGTCGGAACTGCACAGTCGCTTTTTGGGTTTCGCCGAGGGCTTGGTAGGCATCACCCAACAGGGCCAGCGTTTCGGGGGCGGGCACGATGTTGGCGGCTTTTTGACCCCATTCGAGGGTTTTCTTCCAGTCGCCGCGCGCCGCGCTCAAATGGGCGAGGGCTGCCATAGTACGGTAGTCGCGCGGAAAAACGCTCAGTCCTTCGAGGTAGGTTTTTTCAGCCTCGTCCAAACGCCCCATCATGGCGAGGCAACGCCCTAAGCGTTCGTGGAACCACGCCACGCTCTGGGCGGGCATGTCGGGGTTAGCATCGGCCAGTTTCACAGCGCGTGCCAAGAGCGCCAGTTGGCCTTTGGAGTCGCCGCGCAGTTCGTTCAAACGCGAAACGAGCGCCAGAAAAGCGGGGTCGTCATCCGCCGTTGCGGGAATGGCGTTACCCCGTGCCAGGGCGATAGCGTGGGCGGAAGCAGCGACTTCCTTTCGCGATGCTGTGATGTCGCGCTGGGCGCTGCTGTAGTCGCCGACTTCGATTTCTATGTCGGCGCACTCGCGCAATCCCACCGGGTCGAGCGCGGCAGCGCGGCGGGCGATAGTGAGGGCTTCGGGGAAACGGTGTTGGGTGAGCAGTGCCCGCGACAACTGGAAGTAGGCCGCGCTATTGGCGTGTGTGCGAATGGCGAGGGAGGCCCGTGCCGCCTGTTCGGCGCGCGTGGCATCGGCGGAGTCGCCGGTTTCGCGGTAGCTTTCCAGATACTGGGCCGCTAACAGCGCTTTGAAAGTGGCGTTGCCTGCATCATAGCGGGTTTGCGCGGCGTAGAATTCGAGCGTCTTTTGAACCGCAGCAGGGTCGTATGCGGGACGCGCCACAACTACCGGGACGGGTGTGGCGGGAAGACCCGAACTAACCAGAAATGGCGCCCCCAACCTATTTGCCCACAACAAAGCTCCACCAAACGCCACAGCGATGGTAGCCAGAGGCAAAAAACGATTGGACCTTAAAGAGGTGAGCACAGGATAAAAGACAAAAACGGGCGTCAGAGATGAAGCACCCTTCACCTCTGACGCCCGTTGCTTAAGCGCAACTCGAACTGTTAGAGGAGCCTTTGCTTATTTGGGTGTACCCAGATAAGGGAAGGTTGAGCTGTAGTTTTTGGCGCCAGCGCCGACGTTATCGCTGGTGAGAGTCGGGATTTCCTTGCCATCGTCGGGAGCCAGGCCCAACGAGGGAATGGTGTTGCCGAAGATGACACCCAGGGAAGTGTCGGTTACGTCATCCTGGAGTTTGCGGCCACCGAATTTGCCCCCGGTTGCGCCGCCGGTTTCGACGCCCAGATAGGCGGCGGGGCCGGACTGCGACAAATCGGCGATCATGACATCGGGCACCAGAACCGATTTGACGACGGTTTTTATCTGCGTCGAGCGACCAGCGGGCGAGGTCATGAAGCTTTCGATGTCGTTGGCAAGCTGGTTGGGATCGTCGGTGGGGTTGTCCGTATCGTTGACGAGGTGACGGTTGTTGGCGAATGTGGCGAAAACTTCGTTAACAACGGGACGCGCGAGACGGTCGGTTTGCGTGAAAGTCTGGGTCGGCGAGAAGGTCGCGACGGGGGTAGCCGTGGGATTGGCGACTCCGCCGTTGCCACCACCGCAACCAACAGCAGTAACCAAAGCCAAAAATCCGCAAGCGGCGCTGAAATAATAAACGTTTTTCATGATATGCACTAGGGGGTTGGCTTAGCGGGCGATGCTTGTCGTTTCCCAGACGCGGATTTTACTGCCACCTGCTCGTATCGCCAGCGCGGACTTGGGGAGTTCGATGACCAAACCAAGAACGTTGTAGTTAGCTAAAAAGTCTTTAGCTTCGCCTGGGGGACGCCATGAAGTGGCTTTGGGGGTGTTGGCCTGACCTGCCGGAGTCGCGGGAGTAGGTAGCAAGGGATCTTTACGGTCAGGTAGGATGGTGAACAATTGGTCGAGGTCGATAAAGAACGGGTCAGAGCGCAGTCCGGCAAAAACCTTGATGCCAGCTTTGGGGCTGAAGGTCTGATTCAGAGTACCAGTGATGGCATAAGGGGTTTGGAATTGAGTAACTGTGCCAATGCGGGTGGGTTTGGTGGGGCCAGAAATGAAAACTTTCTGGTTGGCTCCAGTGCCCTGAAAGCGTGCCTGAATGACGAGGTCTTCGATGTTATCGCCGGTATTATCGATTTTGAATTGGTACAACACGTCCTGATCGAAAGAGACAGCACTGGGGGCTGTCCCGGCGGGAATGAGTGGGTGGACGCTCATGGAGAGCACAACGTTATTCGGGTCGGAGCCAGGAAAAATGTGCAGGTCGGAGAGGTCGGTGCCGGGGCGGGTTTGAGCTGTGACAACGGTACCAGCGTGGTCCGAGCCGATGGCAAAGCGCGTGGTGCCCACTGCGAGCGCGGCGACAGCCAACGCTCCGGCACCAAACAGCATTTTGCCGCGTTTGGTTGAAAAAATCATGATCTGTCTCGAAAGAGTTGGGTGAAGTGGTGGATGCTTTTGTTTGGGTCAAAAGCAATAATAGGCGGAGGTAAGGAAAATAGCAGATCCCCGTTGGAGAAAAAACTGTGGGTAATCTGTAATTGTAAAATTTGCGATCTGCCCCGTGTGATGATGGGTATCAGATAACAACAGATTATTTTCCCTCATAAGTTTGATAATTGCAAGTTATTTCTAATAACTGAGGAGATTTACAAATTCGCATAGGTTAGTGGTCAACTGGGGTGAGTCACGGTGTATTTGCGAGCTTGATCGTGATTATAGGCATTGAGGAAGATCCTGAGCACCACGATATGCATGAAGAGGTTCTTGGAGAAGGCGAGGCTTTTGCGCACGAAGCGTCCTGATCGCTGGCGCAGAGTGAGGTTGAATCGTTCAATGTGATTGGTCTGGCCTTCCTGTTTGGTGCAGGCTCGATGCTGCTCTTTGTCCAGCACCTTCTGGTAAGCCTTCAGCAAATCACTGTAGCAGAAGGCGTGTTTGTAACTTTGTGGGACTTTGGACCACAGCATCGCGCAGGTATCGGCGCTTCTATCACCCCACATCCAAGCCACCACTTGCCGAGTGCGGCGGCATAATACCACCCAAATCCAAACGCGATACTTTTTCGAGCCGACTTAACTCCACAACTCATCCAATTCCAGCACATCGTGTGCTTGAGCTGACAACAGAGTCGCCGCCAGTGCCCGTTGCGGATGCTGCTTGTTGTTCAACTTCGCGTGTTTTTTTTTGAGCCAGTCACTCAAAGTCGGGCGTGAGACACCGAATATGCGCTGGATACCGCGCATCGAAGGCCTCTCCAAATAGGCACGGATGATAGTCTCTTTCTCTTCTTCGCTGTGGCGTGGCCCTTGGCGATCTTCGCGCGAAGCCCGACCGCACCCTTTGCACTTCAACCGCTGCTTGCCATTGCGCGCCTTGCCGTGACGAATCACATCGTCACCACCACAATGCACGCACCTTATCACCTTCGTTAACATCAAACCGAGTTCAACCAAAACTCACCCCTCCTTGCCACTACCTCGGAAGCGCTTTGAAGAGGAAGCCGACTTAGAAGAAAGCGTGTAGATCGCAACCAAATCAGAGCGTCCGATGGCTTCGACTGTCGGGCGCTTTTTGCTTCTCCATTCAAGACGGGTAGAAATCGCTACAACAAAAAAATCAGATAAAAACTTGTTGCATTTGCTTAGGTATATGGAATAACATTGTTGTCGCCCTCCGTCACAACTTTTCTTTCGTAACCCTTTTTGCAATCAGCAAAGAAGAAGAGTAGGGGGGTATGAACAGAAGCGCCCTTTCCAAAACCTCCACACTCCATGAAAATTCCAAAATTACCCCTAGGTTTCGCTTTCCTCTGCGCAACCCTATCCACATTCCCTCTAGCCGTTCAAGCAGCTCCCGGCGACCTTGATACAACCTTTGGCACTGGTGGCATCGTTGCTACGGATGCCCCTACTGACGTTACAGATATCGCGCTTCAAAGTGATGGCAAGATTGTTTCTGCTGGCGGTGTGAGCGGTAACTTTTCTGTGTCCCGCTACAACACCAACGGCACACTCGACACCAGCTTTGGTTCTGGTGGCACCGTGCTTACAGACTTTGGAGGCGGAAGCAGTGACAAAGCTTTCGGTGTGGTCATCCAAAGCAACGGGAAAATCTTAGTCGCTGGCTACTCTAACGCTCCTGGTGTCACTTCTTTCGCTGTGGCTCGTTACAACAGCAATGGAACACTCGATACCACCTTTTCTGGCGATGGTTTAGCGACGACCCAGATTGGAACCACTTCCAGCATCGCCTATGATCTTGCTCTTCAAAGTGATGGAAAGATTGTCGTTGTCGGAACATCCAACAACAATTTTGCGATCCTGCGCTACAACAGCAACGGCACCCTTGATACCAGTTTTTCTGGGGATGGGATTGATGTCCGAGATGCTGGGCGCAATGGACAGGATATAGCCAAAGGTGTAGCTATCCAAAGTGATGGCAAGATTGTGGTGGGAGGCGATGATGCTCTCTTCAGTGGAAGCACCTATACCCAGCGCTTTGTGTTGATGCGCTACAATACCAACGGTACGCTCGACACCGGCTTTTCTGGAGATGGGATTCAAACCACCAATTTTGGACCGGGCGTTTCAGGTAACCCCATCAAAGATGGACTGAATGGCATTGCCATCCAGAGCGATGGCAAAATCGTCGCGGCAGGTTTTACGAAGCCAGGAACTACTGTTGCCGGCTCTACAGTGCAAAGCATTGCCATCGCACGCTACACAACCAGCGGTGCTCTCGACACCTCGTTCTCCAGTGACGGACTCGTTGAAACAGTTTTTCCCTCTGGGCAGTCGCAGGCATCCGATGTTGCCATTCAAAGCAATGGGAAAATCGTCGTTGTGGGCTATAATCAGGATGCAGGTTCAACCTACTCTGCCGTGGCTCGCTACAACACCAACGGTAGCCTCGACACCAGCTTTTCCGGTGATGGCCTAGCGAGAACGGCACTTAACACTTCTCTCTCCTACGGTTATGCGAATAGTGTCGCCATCCAAAGCGATGGAAAAATCGTTGGCGGAGCGAGCACCTACCTTGTCCGCTATATTGGAGACACAATCGCTGCTATTGCCCCAGCTACAGCCCCCAGCGGCAACGCTTCCTAAGTGCTTTAACACTCAATAAATTGGTTAGTTGAAAGTTCGCTTCTGAAACAGCGCTGAGTCCAAGACTCAGCGCTGTTGTCGTTCGATGAGGACTCTGTTTTTGTTATTGTGTGTGAGCAGTTGCTCTTTTTGTGTTTGAAAACCCCACTTTTCATCAGACATGGAGGCGCACCCAGAGCGCAGAAAATGCTGGTTTTATCCGGTTGCTTTCCTATGACTACGATCATAATTCGCGTCGGGCCGTCTCTCTTGAGATAATGCCAAACTTTGGCCGACCCCATGAGAATTGTATTTGCCTTAGCGCTGGGACTCGGCGTCGCCCTACCTCTTGCGTCGCCTGTATCCGCCCAAACCTCGTCAACACGTCTTGCACGTCGTCAAAACCTAGCTCGTCGGTTTCCGCAGTTGGGCATACGCCCCGACCGGGGACTCACACGCGTGGGCATTCCCAAGAATATCGTGACCTCTGCCGTGCGTCGAACCACTGCTGTTCCGGTGCCCAGTGCGACCACGCTTAGCTTTGAGTTCGTTGGCTTTCCCTCCAACCAAAAAGCCGAACTCGAAGGCTTTATTAGCGCCAACTACAAGACCATCGTTCAGGTGTGGGGAGAACCTGCTCCCGAACAACGCGGTAAAACGGTCACAGTCACCAATGTGGAAAATGCAGCGGTTTACGATCCGCCCGCTGGCCCAACAACTGGTGGCTACATCGACTTCGACTACATTAACACGGGGATACCAAGTGATAACTCGTTCCGCCTATTGAAATTGGTATTGAGCGCGTTCCAGGGGCCGCGTGTACCCGCCGTTAATTTTGGAGAAGGTCACTATGTGGAACCCTATCTGCTCGGTGCCAGTGAAGCGGCTGCCCTCCAAATCCTCTACAAAGTCTTCGGCTCGCCATCGAACTTTGATCCAGGACTGTACGCCGATTACTATTTACCGTTTTACGACGCTTTCAACTCGTCAACTCTTGGCAACATCAAAATCGTTTCGGCTTCGGAAGACGTGACGATTGCCGACTTCCGTTTGGCGATGGCCCAAGCAGCCTTCCTTAAACTATACGCCGAAAAAGAAACCTTCTTTCGCGACTTCAACACTGCTCTTTATGCGAGTGGAGCAGCCCGTAGATCAGTGAATGCCGATGAGCTGGAAGCGATTGGGGCAGGTGTGTGCCCCACCATTGAAGGACAGCCTTTTCGGGTTTGGGTGCGCGAGCAGGGAGCGCTCAACGCGCGCATCCAAACGGGCAACAAGCTCTACATGGTCGCACTGCCAGCAGTTGCCTCCGCCTTGACTGGTAATCGCTCTTCGGCTGTTATTTTTGCCGAAGCCTTCGCCACCGATGCAAAAGGGGATGATGTTGCGCTGTTTACAGGCGCTCCCAAAGCGAGTAACGGGACTTTGCTCCCCGCTTATGCTGCCATCGACGCCTACGACGAGACGGGCCGCAATATCAACTCGTACTCGAGCGAACTCAAAGCAACTAACGTTCTGGTCTTCAATGACAGGGTGGCACCGGGTGAAGCGAGAATGCAGCCAGGTTTTGTGCCCTGGAGTACACCAGCTGCCGCCCGCGTTACTTTGCGTGCTCGTCTCGGCACCGCCGAGGCAACAGCCGTCTTTCCTTTTGGAGCGGCTGGCACATCCACCTCACCTGCCAAGATCTACGGCGCGACGCCAGGAGGTACAACTGGCACTGTCGCTGTCACTAGTGGCAATCTAAACCAAAACGTGCCTATTGCCCGTGGTACGTTCTCGGCCATCATTGATCCCGTGAGCGGACCGCGCGTGAAAACTACCCTGTCCGATGGCAGCAAAACTTTCCTGCGCAATACGGCTTGGCTACGCCCGAACGCAGCTGTAACTCCGCTGGAATTCCTACTGCCGGGATCCGGGGCTGCCGTTTCAAGTTCAGCGCTCAGTCTCAACACCGCCAATGGCCGACTCAAGATGATCGCCTTCCCGTTGCGTCCCACGCAACGGGACGAGATATTGGCGCTTAACCTCCCCGCTGGCAGCAACATTATGGCGCGCTATCGCCCCGACCTGTCGCCTGCCCGCTACGAGACTTCGCCTAACATCTCCCAAGGCCCCGAAGCTGGCTTTGGTTACTGGCTGAACCTTCCCACCACTGGCCTCAATACCCAGGTAGCGGGCACTTATCCAGCCACTAACCTTGCCGCCGAACTCGAACTCAAAGGCGGCTGGAATCAAATCGGTGTGCCACGCGCCACTGCCATTTCGGCCTTGAGCGTCAAGGTTCGCTATGGTGGCTACAGTGCAGTCACTTTGCAAGATGCCCAAACGCGCGGCTGGCTGGCCGCTGGTATCTGGCGCTACAACGGTCGCGGTGGCTACGAGCGTGTCGATATTTCCGGTGGTACTCTCACTCCGTGGGAAGGCTACTGGGTGTTCGCCTCGCCGCAAACGGGCGTGAGCATGGTCTTCGACCCGCCCACTTCCACCCAATCGGTGCGCGCTCTGGCCGCTCCCAGCGGAAGCTGGAGCGTTGGCATCGCTGCTTCCAGTTCGCTGTCGCGCGATACCAGCGCTTCGTTTGGCGTCTCGACTGCCAAGCCCGCTGCCAAACCACCAATCGCCAGTCGCCAATTGAGCGTTTACTTCCCACCATCCGACGCAGCCGCCAGCGTTGGCGGTGGAACCGCTCAAGGCTTCCTTAAGCAACTCAAAGCCACCAACGAATGGCGTTTCGCTGTCGATGGAGCCACCAAAGGTGAACGAGTGACCCTCTACTGGCCCAACTTCACCGCAGTTCCATCCAACTTGCAACTCCAGTTGCGCGACAA
>SDZD01000142.1 GCA_004172935.1 bacterium
TGGCGGCGGAGGAGGAGTCATCTTTCTCGCCTACAGTAGCTACAGCGGCACTGGCACCCTCGATGTCTCCGGCGGAGTCGGTGGTGCGGGTGGCGTTGGCACTGGCACCGGAACCACCGGACAAAACGGCGCCGATGGCTCCCCCGGTCGCCTCCTCAAATTCAACACCACGCAAGGAGCGTGGGAATAATGCCCTATACCTACAAACAACCCTACAGCCTCGACGGAACTCAAGGACAAACCATCAATGTCTACGCCTCCACCGACCTGGTAACTCCCCTCACCACCTTCACCTCCGACACCAACGGTCGCGGCGAAGTCACCCTCACCGTCTCCGATTCAGCCGCCACCACTCTCTACCTCGTTCGCGCTTCCGATAGCAAGCGCCTCGCGGTAACAACAATCGACCCGCGCGAAATCGCCTCACTCTGGACGACCACCACCGCAACCGCTGTCTGGTCGTCCACCACCCGCTCCCTCACAACCTTCGGCACTCTGGCCGCCGACATCTGGAACAACAGCACCCGCACCCTGTCGGCCTTCGGCTTCACCGTCAACACCAACGCCAACAGCGTTGAAAGTGCCATCAAGGCCAAAACCGACTTACTCCCTGCCGCCCCGGCCTCGACCACCGACATCCCCACCACCACCGCCATCACCTCGGCGGTGTGGGCCTCGGCGACTCGCACGTTGTCGGCTTTTGGTTTCACCGTTAATACCAACGCCAACAGCGTTGAAAGCGCCATAAAAACTAAAACCGACGCGCTCCCCACCCAGCCCGCCGCCACCAGCGATATTCCCAGCGCAAGCACCATCGCCACCGCCGTCTGGAACAACACAACGCGCACCATCACCAGTTGGGGCACCCTCATCACCGACATCTGGAACTACGCCACGCGCAGCCTCTCGTCAGCCGACAAAGAAGACATCGCTGTCCGAGTCGAATCCCACCTCCTTGATGAAGGCGACTCGCAAATGCTCATCAACGCCATCGTCGGCGCCATCGGCAACACCAACATCAACCAAACAGCCTTGGTCGCCGCCATTCGCTCCGACATCGAGCGCGGCGGCGGCACTCTCGCCACCATCGCCGCCGACTACGCGCGCCGCACAGGCGACTACGCTACCGCCACCAGCATCACCACGCTCGGCACCCAGTTGGGTAATGCAATCAGCAACCTCAACAACCTCAGCCCGTCGCAAGCCCAGGCCGCCGCACTGGCAGCCCTCACTGCCTACGACCCGCCAACCCGCCTCGAAGCCACCACCGATAAGAATGAAATTCTAGCCGCCATCCCCACCGAAATCGGCGGCGGCAACGGTGGCACTCCCGTCCTACTCCCCGGCTCAAGCGTCCTCTTCAATCCGCGCTTCCAAAGCGCCAGCAACCAAGGCATCCCTCTGGCCCTCGTCGAAATCTATCAAGCTAACACTCGCATCGGCACAGGCACCACCAACGCCAGTGGCCGCGTCGAGTTCGCAGCGGGCGAAGGCTTCATCCTGCTCAAAAACACGTCCTACTCGGTGCGCGTCTACGCTCAGGGCTATCAATCCCACGCCCCCATCAGCGTCACCCTCGCCACCGATGCCTCTCCAACTTACTCGTTAGTGACAACACCTCCGTTCCCCATTTCGCCCGACCCGCAAAAAGCCATCGTCCGCGTCCGCACCGCCGACTTCGCGGGCGTCCCCCTGCAAAACGAAACCGTCACTTTAACACTCGACGACCAGCGCCCCATCGCCATCGGCGACAAGTTCATCAGCACCCGCACCATCAAAGGCCAAACCAACGAACAGGGCGAAGTCGACCTCGAAGTCTGGAGCGACGAAACCCTGCTGGCCGCTGGCCTCAAACCCATCTACGACCTGAAAATGACCGGAGTCACCAGCTTCCCCATTCAGGTCCCCCCCGAAGGCGGCATAGCCAGCCACCTCAAACCCACAAGCTAACCATTCCCTTTCCGTAACACAGACCCGTAGGGGCAGGTTGCCCATCCTAGGAACTGCCCATACATCAGATTCGTGCCAGAAACGAGCAACTGAAATGATGGGCAACCACATGGGTTTGCCCCTACGAAATCACATCACCCTCTCTCAAAAAACCTCTGTGTCTCCGTGCCTCTGTGGTGAATCAAAAATTCCCATAATCCCTCTCCTAAAACTCTCTGCGACTCTGCGCCTCTGCGGTTAATTCTTTCTCTAAAACCCTCTGTGCTTCTCAAGCTCCTCCGTGCCCTCTGTGTTTAAAAATCTACGATAACCATGCCCGCCCCCCTCCGCGTCCCCTTCACCGCTCACTTCGACTTCCGCGCCCTGCCCCAAATCCGCGTCTTGGAATCCTTCACCCTCGGCGAATGGGTCTACGCCGGAGTGCAGAATGGCCTCTGGCCCTACGACGAATACTACTGGAGCGAGCGCAAAGGCTCATGGGGCGGCGTACTCCCGATGCCCGCCCGCGAGACAGTCGGCAACCTGCGCCTCGATGGCGCCACCCGCCAACAGTTCGGCCCCGACCCCGACGCCCTCGACCGCCTCCCTTCCGGCACGACCTTGATAGCCAGAGGCGAAATCCTCTACCGCTACAACTTCTACGACCTCGGCGTGCCCAATGGCGCCACCGAGCATCGTCTCTACAACTGCGCCACAGGCGCCCCCGCGGCAACCGCCGGGTTCGGTGGCAACCTCGGCCCCGTCCCCGATGGCTCTTACATGCTGTGGGCGCGTACCTTCGCGGGCGACCCGTTCCAAACCGGACACGGCCTCGCCCGCATCAAAGACGGCGAATGGTCGGCCCTGCGCGTAGTCGTCGGCACAGGCGACTGGCAACTCGCCCCCGACGTTTGCCCCAGTCCCGGCC
>SDZD01000047.1 GCA_004172935.1 bacterium
CCCCCCCCTCCCTATCATGAAATCTTTACGATTGCTTTTGCCCACTCTAAAACTCGTCACCTCATCGCCCCCATTATTCGGCGGACAACTTGATGGCAAACTGCGCGCAATTATGAGAATCGGTGTCCTCGTCGCTCTCGTCTGTTCCACTCTCACGGTTGCTCACGCACAAGCCCAAACACCCGCGAAGGCTCAAACACCTTTGCCTGCGAAGAGTCGCGTCAATCCCGAAGCGATAGCGGCGTTGGATGCGGTCATGGCGCGTTATAAGGCGCTGGATTCTTATTCGGACAAGTTCGATGTCAGACTCGAAAATGCCGACAAGTGGAAGCAGCAGGAACGCGACAACATGACGTTCGCGGGCACTCTGGCTTTCGAGCGCCCCGACAAGTTGCGCTTGGAGGGCAAAACTCCCAAAGGCGCCTTTTTGCTCGTCAACGACGGCAAAACGACGCGCATTCTCAATCCCAACTACACCGATCTATGGGCGCAACGCCCGCAAAGCTCGCCCATCAGCTTGTGGCCCGATTTTACACGCTCGAATGTCGCCTTGCCCGCTGGCGCTCCCATGCCCATTGATGCGGGCTGGCAAGAAGTCGGCGTGGCTCCCATGGTCGAAGATTTCATGTTCCGCCCCCAGACATTGCTGGGCGAGCGCGACCAGATAGTCGAGGCTTCTTTTGACGCTGACGGGACAATCGATGGCCAGGAGTGCCGCGTGGTCAAAATATCCACCGACTACGGCGCAGCCAACGTCATTAAGTCGCGCCTGTACATTGCAAAATCAGATGAACTTGTGCGCCGTCTGGAGCGCGATTTTGGAGAAGGTGGTCAGGGACTGGTAATGGTTGAAAACCATTCGCAAATTCACGCCGATACCGCAATTCCTCCCGAAACCTGGAATTTCGCGGCTCCCGCCAACGTCAAACCGAGTGTCCGCATCCCCGATCTCTTTCCCGCGACCGACAGCTTGAGAATGAAAATAGGTGCCTCCCTACCCGTTTTTTCGCAGGACGACATCAACGGCGAACCGTTAGAACTCAACCCTAAAGCCGAAGGCGTCACGATACTCTACTTCTTCTTCGTCAACCTCGCCTCCGCCGATAGCGCCTCGTTGCAACGCCTCCAGATGCTACTCAAGCCGCATGGATTGCATGTCTTCGGCACCGCCGGAGATTCCAAGCCTGAACGAGTTCAAGCCCTTATCACCAAAAACAAGCTGTCTTTCCCTATCTACTTCGATCCCAAGGCGTACCAGAATCAACTAGCGACAACGATGACAGTCGGAGGCTGGCCACTGGTCTTGCTATTCGACCGTGAGGCGAAACTACGAGCCATCTCCCAGCGTCCCGGTGAGCCAGATTTCGTTCAAGCCCTCCACCAACAATTCCCCGACATCCCCGAACAAACCATCATTGATGCCCTGATGGGTCCCATTCCCTGACCGACATGCACCGCTTCTGGATTTTCCCTCTCACCTTAGCCATAGTCGCAGTCCCCTTCCCACAACTCACGTTCTTGGAGGCACTCGGCCCGATGGTACTATTAGACGGCCACGTCCCCAACATATGGACACTTGGCTCCGACTTAGGCGATATATGGAGCTTAGCCTCACCCTACCATATAATAATCGGCGTTGCTCTAGGAATAGGCCTCGCCCTCTTCGACTGGTTCCATACCCGCTTCCACCCTCGCCCCGCCTCGCAAACTATCTCTAGCCTGCTATCTAATCTGTTCTGGTGCGGCCTCTACATTACCACTATCCATGCACTCAACACCCTACTCGCTTTAACCATCATTAAATTCATCCCGGTTCTTATCGGCCTGGCCCCGAACTCACGTTCACTAATTCTGCTTCCCCTCCTCGCAGCCGCCCTCCTCAACCTAAGCGCCATATTGTGGGCCTCTATCCGCAGCATCACCCAACGAGACATAATCACACCACAAGTATTGAGAGCCAAATTGCAACGTTCATCCCGTCTCGAAGCCTAAATGCTCTTCCGTCAGCAATATTCTTGTGTTGAAATAGCCTCATCATGCAGTTCTCCCGCCTTGCGCTTGCCGCCATTTTCTCGACTCTGATTATCACGCCCGCCAGCGCTCAACCGACCCTACCCCGCGCGATGCAACCGCGCGCGCCGGAAGCGGCACCTATCATCAATCCCGAAGCCAAAAGTGCCGTCGATGCCATGTTGGCGAAGTACGCCGCGCTTAAGTCATATTCGGACAAAACGCAAGTTACTCTGGAAGGAGGCGACAAGTTTCCCGCCGATATGCGCGATTCCTTCCCTCTCAACGCTACCCTATCGTGGCAACGCCCCGCCGAACTCCGTTTCGAGGGCAGCATGGGCAAGAAAAACTTTCTGGCGCTTTCGGGTGACGACACCCTGCGGGCCATTAATCCAAGCCATCCCGCTCTATGGGTCGAGCGCGCACAACACCCGCCCGTGGTTGTCACCAACCCCGATGGCACCAAAACGACTTATCCCACGACTGATAGGGCTGTTCGACTCGATGCCCCGGTCTTCGAATCGGGCGCGATGTCATTAGGGTTAGCTTTCATGACTGACACTAGTTTTTGGCCGCGCACAATGAAAGATGTCACCGTGATGGCGCTCGAACCCGACGCCGAAGTCGATGGGCAGAAGTGTCGCGTCATCAACGTGCAATCCCAAAACGACCAGGGGGGCAAGTCGCTCATTCATTTGTGGATAGCTCGCGAGGACAACATGTTGCGCCGCATGGAAGTGAGTTATGAGGGGATGGGAGCGGACTCAAAGCTGGTCGAAAATCACTCTCAGATACAGGCAGACTCGAAACTGCCCGACTCGACCTGGGTTTTTCAGCCTCCGGCGGGCGCGAAATCCGTCGAGTATTTTCCCAATCCCGACCCGCACCACCTCGATCCGGCCCTTAAAATCGGCGATGCGTTACCCACTTTCTCCGGCGATGATTTGAAGGGGGAGCCACTGGAACTGAACTCCAAAAGCGGCAAAGTTACCGTCGTTCACTTCTTCCTGATGGGTATGGGCAGCTACGACATGCAGACGCTCCAAAAACTGCAGAAGACAGTCGGGAGCGACAAGTTGCAAGTCGTGGCCGTTTCCGGCGATGCCCTGCAAGGTCGGCTCGAAAAGTTCGCAGAAAAGTTCAAATTGACCATGCCGATTTACTTCGATGAAGGCGCCATGCGCAACCAACTCGCCCAGAAGTTTGGCGTCGTCGGTTGGTCGCAAACCTTCATCTTCGGCCAGGATGGCAAGCTCAAAACCATTTGCCATATGCCGGGTGAAGTGGACTTTCACACCAGCATCAAGAAACTGCTCCCCGAAACCCTCGACGACGCTTTCATTGTTCAAGACAACGAAATGATTAATCCAGAATGATGTCTAATTAGAGAATACCCGCATGTAATGGGTTAACCCTGACAGGGGTGGGCACAGGCGTTGCGTACCGATGAGGTTTAATTATGAAAGCTCTCGTTTGGCACGGTAAGCACCATGTTTCGGTAGATAATGTTCCCGACCCAACTATCGAACAGCCCGAAGATGTTGTTCTAAAAATCACCACGACGGCTATTTGCGGCTCCGATCTGCATCTCTACGATGGCCTAATTCAAACGATGGAATCGGGCGACATTATGGGCCACGAGTTCATGGGAGAAGTCGTGGCTGCGGGCAAGAGCGTTTCCAATCTCAAAGTCGGAGATCGCGTCGTGGTGCCGTTCAACATCGCTTGCGGGCACTGTTGGTTCTGTAAAAAGAACCTGTTCTCGGCGTGCGATGAGTCAAACCCGAACGGCGAAATCAGCGAGAAATTGTATGGACAGCCTGCCGCAGGCATGTTCGGCTACTCACACATGTTCGGCGGCTTTGCGGGAGGTCAAGCGCAGTACGTGCGCGTGCCTTACGCCAACACCGGTCCCATCCAAGTCCCCGCCCATCTACCCGACGAGATGGTATTGTTTCTCTCCGACATCTTTCCAACCGGCTACATGGCCGCCGAGAACGCCCAGGTGAAACCGGGCGATACCGTCGCCATCTGGGGCGCGGGTCCAGTCGGGTTGTTCGCGGCCAAATCGGCGATGCTGATGGGCGCCGAAAAAGTCATCATTATCGAGAACATCCCCGAACGCATCAATCTAGCTCAGCAAATCGGCTGCGAGGTCATTAACTTCGAGGCTGACAACGATGAGAATCTGTTTGACCAACTGAAGGAGAAGACTAACGGACGCGGCCCCGATTCTTGTATCGACGCGGTAGGCATGGAAGCGCACGGCACCTCACCCGGCGAAATTTACGACTGGATTAAGATGGGACTTCGTCTGTCAACGGACCGCCCCAACGTGCTCCGGCAAGCCATTCAAGCCTGCCGCAAAGGTGGCACGGTATCGGTGCCCGGTGTGTATGCCGGATTCTTAGACAAGTTCCCGTTTGGCGCCGCCTTCGGCAAGGGCCTGACTTTCAAGATGGGCCAAACGCACACGCAACGCTACATGCGCCCGTTGCTTGACCATATCGAGAAAGGTGACATCGATCCGTCATTCCTGATTACTCACTCGCTCCCACTCGACTCAGCCCCTGAGGCCTACGAAACTTTCAAGCACAAGCAAGACGGATGCATCAAAGTGGTGATGAAGCCATTCGAAGAAAAAACAGCGGGCAAAGTGAAGGATTTCATGACCGCCGAATCAAACGCCTAATTTCAGAGTGAGGCAAATGCAATCGAGGAGAAGCACCATTAATGCTTCTCCTCTTTTTCGCGCCCCGTAAACTCGCGCGCGATGAAATCCGAAGAAGTCGAAGCCGCCCTCCGCGAATCGGGCGCACTACTGGAAGGCCATTTCCTGCTGGCGTCGGGCCGCCACTCCCAGTTCTACGTCGAAAAATTCCGATTGCTCGAACAGCCCGCAGTCACGTCGCAACTGTGCGCCGAGTTAGCCCGCCGCTTTAAAGACGACAACATCGAATGCGTCGTTGGCCCTGTCACAGGCGGCATTATTCTGGCGTTCGAGGTCGCACGCCAACTAGGCGTTCGCGCGGTTTACGCCGAGCGCGCCGAAGACGGCAAGAACTTCGCCCTGCGTCGCGGCTTTCAACTGCGCGAAGGCGAACGTTGCCTCGTGGTAGAAGACATCGTGACGACAGGCGGTTCGGCTCAAAAGGTCGTGGAATTAGTGCGCGCCAACGGCGGCGAAGTAGTGGGCGTTGGCCTACTGGTCGACCGCTCGAACGGTCAACTGCAAATCGACTCACCCCGCATCGAATCGTTGCTAGAAATGCAGGTTCAAAGCTGGGCACCCGAAGAAGTTCCAGCATGGCTGGAAGAGCGCTTCGGGCCGGGCCGCAAACCGGGCACGACGAAATAATCTAAAAGCGAGCGTCACGGCGCCCGCTTTGTAGCGATTCAGTTCCCGCGCGATATTCGCCTTGAGCCGCATTTAATTCGCGGCCCATTCTGTCGAACATCGCGCGGAACCTGAAAACACCTAATAACCCAATCAACGCCAGCGGCGAGCGAAATGTGGCGTACAAAACCGCGCAACTGACGACACCTAAAAGCACAGCCCACAACCAACTCCGACTGTTCGAGTTGCGCGTCGGCTCGGCAGGGACAGCAGAAACTACATCACCACCGATTGAACCGATGAATGGCAGAGCGATAGTTGTTTCAACCGGAGCCAGCGTTTCAAGCAACGCCCTAACGGCCTGCCGATTCTCTTCACCAACAACATAAAAACTGCGCGCCTTCTTCCCCGACTGAAGATAGAATTTCGCGTAAACAGTCGGAAAATCCTCCGAGTCCGAGAATGGCAACAGCATCATTCGGCTAATCTCTTCGCGCCGCATCGAAAAATTCTGCTTGTGGCGCGTTTGCCAATTAGCCCCCAAAGCCACATCCTGGTCGTACTGCATTTCCAACTGACGCGCCTTTTGTCCAGCACTCCCCTGTGCCCCCATCGTTTGCAAGGCATGTTCAGGCTCACTGTTCACATCGCGCTCAGACAACCACGCAGCGTGCAGTTCATCCTTCGACACATAGAATTTGAAATAGCCACTGGCCCCCAGCTTTTGCTCAAAACCATAAAACGTGCCGAGAATCTTCACGCCCCACCCTATTCATAGAAATGACCACTAGAGGCACGTTTTACCCCTCTGGGTTTGAAATGGTCTCACACCCCGTTAGCGATGTCGCGGGCGGCATCTATCCAGCGTTCGAAGTGGAATTGAAAGCCAGCTTCCAGTAGTTTTTTAGGCACAACACGACGGCTTTTGAGCAGAAGTTCAGTTTCAGTCCCCATAACGAAAGCGCCAAGTTCGAGTTGCCAGCGCATGGTAGGAATAGCGATGGGAATACGCAAACTCCGCCGCAAGTCGCTGAGGAACTGGGCGTTGGTGCGTGGATTGGGAGCAGTGATATTAACTGGGCCGCTCAGCTCTGGATGGTCGATAAGAAAGAGACACGCGCGGGTGAAGTCGTGCAGGTGAATCCAACTCACGAACTGCTGCCCTCCCGCCATAGGGCCACCAAAGCCCACTTTTACCAATGAGGCGAAAGCATCGTAGACGCCGCCCGTACCAGGGCCAAAGGCCATCGCCAACCGCAAAGCCACGCGGCGGGTGTTTGGAAGGTCGGGAGTGAAGAAGGCGTTTTCCCACGCTTCGACGACATCGACCGAAAAACCGTGCCCCGCATCGCCGTCGCTTTCATCCATCGGACGGTCGAGGGCATGGCGATAAAAGGTTGCAGAGCTGGCATTGAGCCAAACCGGGGTCGGCTGCTTGGACAGGGCAATAGCACGGGCGACCAAATCCGTTGTCTGGGTGCGCGACTCGCGGATGATGCGCTTGTTCTCTTCGTTGTAGCGACAGTTGACGCTGCGGCCCGCGAGGTTGATAACCGCATCGGCACCATCGACTTCGTTAACCCAATCGCCGAGAGTCTGGGCATCCCACGCCACAAAACGGGCTTCGGTTTGCGGGTCGTGGCGCGAGATAAGAGTCACTTGCCAACCCTGTTGGGTGAAAAATGAGATGAGGGCGCGGCCCAGATAACCTGAACCACCAATGAGAACTAAGCGGGGCATAAATGAAAGAGCGCGATGCTCAGGGGGCGTCGCGCTCTTTTTGGAAAGGCTGTTAGTTTTTTACGTCCATTTCAACGAAATGGCTGGTCGAAACATGGCCGCCCGTATCAGTCGCTTTCGCGTAGATATGATAGCCACCGTTCTTCAGTTTTTTGGAGTCGAGTGGCAAAACCCATTTGCCATTGGCGAGCTTGGCCGCGCCTAACGAACGCTCCTGACCATTTTGCGAATCGAAGAACTCAACCGCCTTCACACCCAAATCATCCTCGGCGCCCGCGCTCAGGTTGGCAGCTCCGGTTACGGCACCGCCCACGCTCGTCATGTAGACATAGGCGGGGAAGTCGCCTAATTTGGGGGCAGGTTGGGGTGTAGTCGAAGGTGAATCGCCCGCGAACGTGGGCCAGCCGTTTTTCCACTCGACGCGATCTAACAACTGGACTCGGCCCTTGCCCGATGGTTTTGCCCACGGGTCGTTCGGGCTTTGCTTGTCGCGGGCGTGGTAGAGGTGAAACAGCGTGCCCGTGCTATCATCTACGAAGGCGCCATGACCGGGGCCGCCATAACGGTCATTGGAATGCAGAATAGGGTTCGCCGGATTACGCTCGAAGAGGCCCGTCAGCGTCTTCGATTTCGCGACACCGATAGCGTAAGAGAAGTCGGTGCCAATGAAGGCGCCGGAGTAGATGAGGTAATAGGTGCCGTCGCGCTTGAGCATCCACGGCGCCTCCACCAGGCCCTTTTCCCACGGCTGGCCTTTGCCCTCATCCGATTCAAGGAGTACAACCTCTTTTGAATCGAGGGCAAAGGCGGTGGCATCGTCATTCAGCTGACGCAATCGAATCGAACCGCTGACGCCACCTTTGGGGCCATCGCGCTTCCAGAGGAGGTAATTTTTGCCGTCGTCATCCTGAAAAACGTGAGAGTCGAGAACCGCAACCGAGTCAGCGATGAGTGGCTTATCCTGAACCTTGTAGGGGCCATCGACTTTATCGGCGAACGCCATGCCGATGCACAACTTCTTGTTGGTGTTGCTGCCCGCTGTGAAGGTGAGGACGAATTTGGAACCGACACGGTGAATTTCGGGCGCCCACAGCGCATCTTTAATCCACGCCGGACGGTTTTCGGGAGTGAGCAGGTGTTTGGTGAACTGCCAGTGCGTGAGGTCGGACGAGGTATATAGAGGCCACGCCGGAACGCCGCCCATGGTGTGCAACATGTAGAAGGTGTTGCCAACGCGCAACAGGCCGGGGTCGGGGCGGTCGGCATCAAGAACGGGGTTGGTGTAGGTATCCGCCGCAGGAGCGGCCTCTTTGACGGGCGTTGCAGGGTCGGGGACGGGCGCAGCAACAGGAGGAGCGGTTTGGGTACACGCGGAGAGGGCAGGAAGCATCCCGATGGAACCGACGAAAAAAGACGCCAGACGCATCGGGACTAGGCCGATTCGGATTGTCATTGGAGTTGAATACTCCATTAGAAGTTCGGCGACTTGCTAAGTTGCTACAGTGCAAAAGTTCTTAGCTAATGATATACGTAGCAAATAGAGTAGATGGGGATAGAATTTTGTTCGAATTCTATAAACCAAAAGGAGCTATAGCGAATCCAAGCACATATAGCCCTTCCCGTAGAAGAAAATATTATACGTGTATGCCACGCTCAACACTCCCAAAATTACCTAAAGAAATGAATGCATCTCCTTCTTCGCAAAATTCGCAAAGTAACGCTTCCTCTGCGCGCCGTAGACCGCGTGTATTTTGGCTGCTAAGTGGTGACGAAACTATCGCCAGCAGCCGAATTCAAGGCTATCTCATACATCAGCATTTGCTAGAACGAGGAGTAGATTCGCGTTTGTTGCTCGCCCCTCCATTTTGGCTCAAGGAACTCCCTTGGAAATCAAGTGAAGAGATCGCTCTCACGGAGCTATGTGGCACCGACATCGTGGTGCTACAAAAACTGCGAGGCGAAGCAGCACAATCATTGGCACGCGCGTTACGTAAGAGTGGAAGCATCACGGTCTACATCGATTGTGACTATAGGCCAGAAAATAAAGTCGCGTTTGAATGTGATGTCGTAGTATGTCCATCCGAGACGCTGGCTAATTTTTATCGAGAAAATGGGGCAAGCGAAGTCATGTGTGTGTGCGATCCGGCGGAGTTCTGGAGCGAACCGGAAGAGATTTCCAAACGTTATACAAACAATTCATCCCAAGACAAATTGAAGCTGTGTTGGGTAGGCAACAAAACGAACTGGTTAACGCTGGAACCACTACAAGCATTGCTGCGCGAACCAGAATTCGCTGACTTCCAACTAGTTACAGTTTCCAACCATCCAGATGCCGATGTAGTGTGGAGTTTGGAAACTGTGCGACAGGTGCTCGATGAATGCGACATTGGCGTTGTTCCAACAGTTGGCGGGTTCAAGCAGGCGGTCAAATCGTCGAACCGTATCGTACAGTGCATGGCCATAGGGCTACCAGTCATAGCAGGCCGCATTCCCTCATACGAAGAAACAATGAGGCATGGTGAAACTGGTTTGTTCGCGGATACCCCCGAAGAATGGCGAGACGCATTGCGTATCTTGCGCGATTCTAACAAGCGCCGTGAGCTAAGTACCAACGCTTATAAGGAAGTACGCCAAAAATTTTCGCTCGATAGCATAGTCACCGACTGGCTACGTGTCTTTGAAGACCTTGACGCGCGCCCCAAAAACACTCCGCCCCTAACAGAGTCACCCATAACGGAAGAGAAGGAAAAACTGTTAACGGCTCAGTTGCTCACGCGGGCACAACTGGGCTTCGCCGAAGAAGCACGACGACAACAAAATTCGCAGCTTGCCTGGAACTGCTTAAAATTAGCTCGAAAAAATGCAGAGCATTACCCTACCCTCAAAAAGGAGACCCTTGGCGCAACAATGAAAACCGCTCGTTGGTCGACACTCAATACTCTCACCAAATCTGCACCGATTCGCTTCCCCCTTAGAATCGTCCGCGCCATAGCCCGAAGAGTGAAGCGAAAAAGCTAGAAATAACCAAGGCTTATCTCGACTTTTTACAGCCAGGCACGTCTTCTAAGCGGGTATAAATTTGCGCGCCGTGTTGCTGCGCCAGGCGCACCATTTCGTCGGCTCCTTGCGAGGGGCCACCAATGCGAAGCACTGCATCGCAGCGCGACACGATGCGCTCGGAGATGGGATGGAAGATTTCCTGAAAAGCATCGTCACCGACACTCTTTGAGCCAGCCAAATGCAGCAGAGGCAAAGCGAACCATTCGCCCAACACGGGAATATGCCCAGCGCGAAACAATGGGAGAGCCATGTCTTCCATCGCGCGCACATTAGCCGCCATTTTTTCGGGGTCATCGCCAGTTCCCGAACGGTAAGGGCCAGCAATCAGAATCAGGAGGGATGAATTTACCACGAAATAAATCTTAGCAAGCCTTCAATTAAATCCCTCTCCCTGACTTCCCCCACCATGACCGACATAGTGAACGAATGCCAGCATCGCTGTATGCACCGCATGAGTTAGTTCAGCGTTCTTCAACACTTCTTCCTCGCTAATTTTGTTAGTGGGAAAAGGAACTACGATGCTGGCCTGTTCACAAATCGGCGCCATCAGGGTTCGCAAAATTTCACGAAGTTGAGGCTCGGCAAACTCCGACTTGCGCGCCGATAGCACGGCGACGGGCTTATTCCACAGTTCGCCATCGGAGACCAGCCAATCGAGCAAATTTTTGAATGAACCGGGCAAACCGTGGACATATTCGGGGGTGCAAAACAGCACGCCATTGGCCTCAATGACAGCTCGCTTCAACTGCGCGACTGCTTCTCCCCCCTCTACATCGGGGCTGAAATGCGGCAGTTGCCCCATACCATCATAAAGCCGAACTTCGACTCCATGAGGCGCAAGCGCCTGAGCAGCACGCAACAAAACGGAATTGGAGGAAGCGGCACGTAGCGAACCGGAAATAGCCAGCAAAGTCACAGCATGGGTTTACCGCCGTTGAGTGCCTTGAACATGGGACATTGCTCCAAAGAGAAAGCCGCAGAAGACATGTTTGTCCTTGCGGCTTTCTCGGTTCGGTGAAATCGTGGTTTTAGGAAGCGACGAAGCGGTGTCCGCAATCGCCGCAGAAGCGCGCGCCAATGGCGCCTTCGACGCCACAGTTCGGACACGTTGGTTTGGCGTTGACTCGTTGGCCGCAATCGGGACAGAAGCGCGCGCCACTGGCGACCTGAGTGCCACAGGAGCAGGTAATCGAAGGAGTCGCAGAAGACTGCTGGCCTCCTACTGCCGAGCCGAGGCGGACGCCGCCTGTCAGATCGACCTGACCGCTGTTGGCTTGCTGACGCAGTTGGTGGATGGTGCCTTCGCTTTCGAGCGCGGCGATTTCCTGATCCATTTTGGGCGAGCAGGACACGCACTGGTGGCGAACACCATTCCAACAAATGGTGCGACACACCCACTGGCCGCAGCGAGGGCACTGATTGAACTCAGGCGAGACTTCGGTGACGGCCTGACGCATAGCGGCATCGTGCGCGGGGCCACCGACCATGCGCTGAACATCGTAGGCCGAGTTCGCGGCGCGTCCGAAAACTCCGCCGAACAAGCTACCAGCGGCTTGCAAAGCTCCGCCAGCCATACCAACCATGTTGGCCTGGAAGGACGACATGTAGCCGTTTCCACAACGCTCGCAGCAGAATTTAAATTGGAAACCTTTGTCGGTCGAAAGGTCTTGGACGTTATCGGTGAAAGGAACGTGAGAAGCCATAGCAGTAAATTGTGCTCCGCAATGCAGCGCCAACCACGAAGACGGTCAAAGTATGAGCACCGTTTAAGAAAAAAGTGAAGGCCCTTCACGATTTTAAGACACAAGTGACTGTTTTTATCCGGCCACCCCACAACTCATTCGAGTGGCAAACCGAGCTGCGCAAACCATGTGTACCTGTCGATATAGCCGCGCTGAAAGAGAATTTTGCCGTCAACGACATGAAAAAAGCCACAGCCCTGCAAGGTGTAAGTGCGCCCATTGGGAGCATGTTCGCCCAGCGGCCCTGAAAAAGTCCCGCCACCTTCCCACTCGACGGTAGCCCATTCCCCCTCCTCCAAAATGTTCAATGGAAGCGTGTAGTTATCGGGAAAAGCATTGAAGAACCCGATGAAGCTTTCGAGCAAATCGTCGCGCCCAAACAGCGGAGCGCCGAAAGCAACCTGATGATTCTCGGCATCATCGTGATACAGTTGAACAAGCGCGTGAGGGTCGCGGGTATTATAAGCCGCCAACCACTCCAACACGACAGTCTTGGGAGATTTTGGTTGGTTCATATCAGCCTCTATTCAACGTCCGTGTGAAATACGAATAATTCGGCCATCTGCACGCGCGATTTCAATTTCGGGTGCTCCACCTCTAGTCATGCCTTTTGAAATACTCTCATCTACCAATCTGAGGGCGAACACAAGGTTCGCCCCTACATGAACTAGCAAGCGAAATTATGTGAGTTTCGCACTAACGGTTCAAAACCATAATTTCGATGGGGTTTCTGACTCACCCCCACAGCTCAATCCCGCCAGGCGCGCAGGGTTTTCACGTCACAGCCGAGGAGTTGGGCGGCGGCTTTTTCGTCGCCGTTGGAGCGCTCCAGAGCCTTGGTAATGAGTTCGGCGATGGTGGGCAAGGCGTTGGAAACAGCGGAGTTGGGCATATAGGAGTTGCCCGAATTGAGCGAGGCCCCGATGAGCAGATGACGCGGCTCGATTTCGTCGCGTTCGGCCAGAATCATGGCGCGCTCGATGGAGTTTTCGAGTTCGCGGATGTTGCCCTTCCAGTTGTGCTGTTTGAGCGCTTCCATCGCTTCATCCGTCACTTTCATGTCTGGGCGCCCGGTTTCTTCGCCGTACTTCTTGAGGAAGTGGTTGACCAAAAACGGCATATCGGATGGGCGTTCGCGCAGTGGTGGTAGTTCGATAGGCACGACGTTGAGGCGGTAGAACAAGTCCTCACGGAAAGTGCCATCGGAGATGGCGCGCTGCAAATCGCGGTTGGTCGCGGCGACGATACGCACGTCCACTTTGATGGTTTTGCTGGAGCCAATGCGCTCGAACTCGCGCTCTTGCAACACGCGCAACAGCTTCACCTGAACGCCGGGAGCGACTTCGCCGATTTCATCAAGGAATAGTGTGCCACCGTGCGCCCACTCGAAACGCCCGATGCGCTGGGCGGAAGCGTCGGTGAAGGCGCCTTTCTCATGACCAAACAGTTCGTCTTCGAGCAAGTGTTCGGGAAGAGCGGCGCAGTTGACCTTGACGAAGGGCTTGTCGGCGCGAGTCGATTGGAAGTGGATGGCGCGAGCCAGAACTTCTTTGCCCGTTCCCGATTCGCCGGTGATGAGAACCGTCGCATTCGACTTGGCGACTTTCGCCGCCGTGACATAGGCGCCCTGCATCTTCTCGTTATCGCCGATCACCGTCTCGAACTTATAGCGGTTCAGCAGCTCGTTTTGCAAATAGCGGTTCTCGTCGATGAGACGCGAACGCTCTAAAGCGCGGCGGGCAACCAGAGTCACTTCCTCGATTTTGAAGGGTTTGGAGAGGTAGTCGTAAGCGCCCAGTCGCATCGCTTCAACGGCGCCGTCTTTGGTAGCGAAACCAGTCACAACCACGACGGGCAAATCCTGGCGGCGGCGTTTGACTTCGCGCAACACGTCGTTCCCGGTCATATCGGGCAACTTCATGTCGGTGAAGACCATGCCGATCTCGTCGATCAGGTCATCAAGTTTGGCCAGACCGTCGGCGCCCTTATGGGCGAGGTGAACGGTTAAGCCCTCGCCTTCGAGGATGTCAGCGAACAGACCGGCCAGCTTTTTTTCGTCATCAATGACAAGCACGCTCGCCGCGAGGGGAGCCGAAGATTCAGTCGTAGACATGAGTAATTATTACGCTTATTTTAGCCCAATCTTTTTGCCATTTCTCTTAAGTTATCGCGAGCCATGCTTTCGCTGCGCGTATCTGGCCAGGGAGTGGCGCAAATATCGGACGTTTGCGTCGCAAAATCGTGAGGGCTTCCTCGAATGAGGTGCCATGCTGCCGTGCAAATATCGCGCACAAAATTGATGCCGTACGTTCCATTCCAGCGCGACAATGGACATATACCTTATTTTTTGGGTCGCTTAATGCTTTTTCCAGCCATAGCGCAATCGCATCAAAATCTCCATTCGTCGGCTCATAGGTATCGACAATGGGTTGATGCAGTCGCGTAATGCCTAATTTCTCGAAAGTTTCCACCGCCTCGCTACCGTAGTGAGGCGGACTCCACTCATGGCTTTCGCGTAAATCGAGAACATGGGTAATGCCAGCCGCCTGAAGTTGCAGAGCATCGTAGGTAGTAAGAGGATTGCGTCCAGCTGCCATCTGCGAATCGAGCCAATCAAATAAAAATGGCGGAAGTCCCGGCTTGCTATAGGCGCGCTTATGTTCGCGCAAGGCGAACAGCGAATATCCAACCTTCGCCAATTCCTCTCGTTCGTACAGGGCATCCAGCCAGCGCTTCGGAATGGCTTCAAGACCATAGATGGTCCCCGCTGCGCCCCCCGCAACAGCGCCTAGAGTGTCGGCTTCGCCCGCGAGGTTAACGATTTTGACGATGGTTTCCTCGTAGGAGTCGAAGTTCAGCACACACCACACGGCTGCTTCGAGGCATTCGACCACATAGCCCGCATAACCACTGGGTTGCAGTTGCTCGAACTTCAGATTCTCGATGTCTTCGAGGCGCGGCCAAAACTCGTCCGGCAGTGGCTCTGGCCCCGCTGTACGTTCATCATAGCGCTTCAAATTTTTCGCCTCGTTCAAAGCGGCCCGCCATGCTTCGCGCTTGCCTTCGCCATTCAGCAGACGCGACACCCACAAGCAATAAAGCGCGCAGCAAACCTCGGCCTGTGAGTCGTGGTGAGTCATAGCCGAATGTAGCGCGCTATGGTGCAGCATCTCATCCCGATTCGGAAAGGCCAAAGCGACGGGCAAAATCCGCATCAGCGAACCATTGCCGCCCGCCTCGCCGCGCATAGCTTGCGGAGTGTTGCGGGCGGCATCGAACCAATCGTCATAGCTATCGAGATTGCGAAAGGTGGCCGTAATAGTGGAGCCAACATCTTTGGCGGTGGTCGACCACTTCAAGAACTCGGCGCCCGTCACCTCGATTTCGTCGCCCCCATTGGCGCCAGCCAGAATGCCGCGCGCTACGCCAAGCGTCATAGCGGTGTCGTCGGTCCACTCGCCGGGGTCCCATATCGAGTTGCCGACCATTTCGGTCAGGGTGCCAAAACGCTGCTGCGCCACCACAGGTGGGAGAAATTCGAGGGGAGCACCAAGGGCGTCCCCAACGGCCAAGCCGAGAAAAGCGCCTTCGATTCGGGATTGAAGCTGCATGAGGGTTATTCAGTTTGAGGAGTCGCACCAACAATGTTATTCGCGGCGAATTTGCGAGAGGATGGTTTGATCTTTGATTTTGTCGTCCTCCGCCAGCAAAAACGCCTTCGAGATAATGAGGGTCAGTGTGCGGTCACCTTCAAAGGGCAGAAGCAGTTCGGAATCTCCTCCCGATTTCGGCACGATGCACAAGTACTGGTCGTTCGGCTCCATCAAGATGTTACCGCTTCCGAGGTGAATCTTGTAGTCGCGCACCTGTCCTTTAACGTGTAAAAAGCGGCCTTCGATACGTGCTTTGTCGCGAATTTTCAAACGCGGAATAAGACGAGAGAGAGTGTCGGCGCGCGATTTGGCACTTTCTTCAAGTTCGCCAAAACCATAGCGCTCCCAATAGTCGCGGAAATGCCCCTGTGGTCCACCATCCTGCCATGTCGGGTCGTTACCGATGCTCGAAACGCCCACGAACAGATCGACATCACGCATGGTCTCCGAGAAAATAAGAGGCGGAATTTCTTCCAATCTCAAAGCTGTCACGGGTTGATTGCGGTAGTTGGCCGCATAGCCGCCTCCGCTGGCATGAGCATGGTTCTCAGGGGCATCCTGTGGATAAAAGCGCACCTGATCGGTGACGAGACGCCAGTAAGTGCCAGTTTCGTTGGTGTCTTCGCCGTAGTTATCGCCGCTGCCCTCAATCCAGAACTCAACACGCATCCCATAGCGCGGCCAATATTTGGTGGCTGGCTTGTATGAGTCGTCCACCATCAAACGCAGTTGGTTCTTCCAGCCGCGCGCCGTGCAGAGCGCGTTGAATTGATGCTGCTTAAGGATGTGGGCAGCAAACCTGTTCGAATAGGTTTCCGTCGTGCGCTCGGCGTCGGTGAGGCGATAGATTTCGCGGTGCGCCTGTTTCCAAGGTTGTTGGATGGCATTGTCTTCCAAGCGCTGGCGCCATTGTAGAACGATTTCAACGGAGTGAAAGATGGGATGCCAAAGGCGGATTTGTGCGCCATTGGGAATAGTAGGCGAATCGAGTTGAGGAACGAACCCCGACCAGTTATTACCATCGGCACTCCACTCCCAAATGACGCGCGTTGCCACCAACGAAGCGAGTGAATGCAATAGGTAGCGCTCCTGCCATGCTTCAAGAGGCCAAACCTTTTCGTCGCGCACAGCCAAATCGAGACGATCTTTGATGGTGATGAGTACCTTTTCGACTTCGCTCGCTTGAGTTTTTAGCTCCTTGAGTTCATCGCCAAACGCCGTCTTCACACTAGCAGGGGCACTCTTCAAGGCCTTTCCATCTTTGCTCGTCCAATTCCAAATCGCCTTTCCAGTCGAAAAAGACACTTCGAGATTATTGCCATCGAAATCGCGCTTCCAGCCGCCGTTTTCGAGTCCGAAGTCAGGAATAGAAAGCTCTTCGAGTTCATCGGGCGCCACCTGAAGGCGGGTCGCGATTTCGGTAAGCGCCTTTTCAATGGTTTTCAGGATGGCGCCATGTTTGACAACACGTTTCGCAGCGGCAATCGCGGCCACGGCTTCCACTTCATCGCGAGAAGAAAGCACCCACAAAATGGCGTTGCACACCTTCTGCGAACGGACTCCGGCACGTCCGCGCGACTTGACACTACCACGAAGCGCAGCCCCTAAAGCGCGAATGATAGCTGGGTCTTGAATACGCGATGCCATCCACACCAGCCCTTTGAAGGGGGCATCGTTGCTATCTTCGCGGTCGGCGAACCACCAACCGTCGTCTTTACCAAAAAGCGGCAGCCACTTTTGTAGATGAGCCAGAAGTTCATCGTGACCGATGGGAGTAATCAATTCATCGGCACGATTCAACCATTTTTCTTTGGGCTTGCTGTCTTTTGAATTGCGCGCATGTGACAATAACTCAACCCATAGAGCACGCTGCTCTGCGTTCATAGCCTTCAAATCAGTGCTGGCCGCATCCACCCAATCATCGCCGCGCTCACCAACCCCCTCTTCCAAACCGCCCAATAGCTCAGCCAATTTCTGCATCCGAGGAGCCACAGACCAGTCCGCTCCACTGTAGCTGGGACTATAATTTGGCGATAAAAGTTGACGCAGTTCACCAATTCGCTGCCGCCAAACCGGGGTTAATGGCGGCTTCAAATCGAATTGCCCGATCTGATTATCGACCAACAAATTTCCAAGGGAATACCCAAACCCCTCCAATTTCATGTTCGAAATGGCCTGAAGAAGATTCGTAAAATCCTCTTCGCTGAGTGGCAGTTGGGTTTTGAGAATTTCGCCAACCAAAGCCCCTAACAAATACATTGGCCTCTGGTCTTGTGCTTCTAATTCAAAACCTCTTTCAAAAATAGCGAAGAGGTAATTCGCCTGTTCTTCTGCCGGCAAGCGAACTATTTGGGTGGCGATGGGATTTCCCCACACGTAGGAACTGTTGCGATAAGCAATGGGGAGAGTCAGCATCTCGCTGATTTTCTCGTTGTATGAGTCCGGGATGGTTCGCATCTTTAGCCTCCTTTGAGCGGCACGAGTTTGACGAAGGAAACCTGCGTTTCGAGTTCGATGGCGATGAGTTCATCGAGCGATTCGATTTGACGGTCGTTTACCAGCAAGAAAAATCCGTTGGACTCGAACGCCCTGAGCGCGAGTTCGATTTGAGCAGTGGCGTCGATGGGGCGAGGGGAACGAAGCCGGAAACCATTCAGCACACGCTCGGAGTCGGTGGGCTGCACCAGGCCGTGGAAAATTTCGCTGTTGCGAGCGTTGTGGCGCCGCACTTCTTCCTCAACTCGCGAGGCGATGAGGTCACGCGCTGAAATGGTGTTGGCTCCCCATTCCAGTTCGAGAGCAGTGCCCTTTTGCCCTGCGATGGTTTCGTCCAGCAGTTGGATTTTCGGCATGGCCTCATTCTACCAATTTTCATTCTTCTTAGTGAAGTCGTTATTTTAGGGTTTCCCACGCTCTTTTCATTCGTCCACACGCTGTTCATGGCGAAAATCTCTACCCGATACACCTGTCAGGCGTGCGGCTATCAAAGCGCGAAGTGGATGGGCCGTTGCCCTGACTGTAGCGCCTTCTCCACCTTTTCCGAAGAAAACGTTGTTGCTCCCTCTAAATCGTCCTCGCGCAGTTCGCTTTCTCATGCCCCCTCGAATTTGAACTCGACCAAGCCGCAAAAACTGTCGCAGGTCGAGGGCGAACGCAAAGAGCGCTACTCCTCGCAAATGCCCGAACTCGACCGTGTGTTGGGCGGCGGCATCGTGCCCGGTTCGCTTGTGCTCATCGGCGGCGATCCGGGCATTGGTAAATCGACGCTACTTATTGAGGCAGCGGTTCGCGTGGCGAAGGCACAGGGTTCGGGGCTGTATATTTCGGGTGAGGAATCGGTTTCACAGGTCGGTTTGCGCGCGCAACGCTTGGGATTGGATGCCGACGAATTGCTGTTGGCCGCCGAAACCGACCTCACGCAAATCACGGCGCACATTCGCGAACTCAAGCCAGCCATTGCGGTCATCGACTCGATTCAAACCGTGCAGCACCCCGCGCTCGACTCGGCGCCAGGAACGCTGACTCAGGTACGCGAAGCCGCAACAACTCTGCAACGGCTGGCGAAAGAGTTGAGCGTGCCAATCTTTCTGGTCGGCCATGTCACCAAGGAAGGCAATCTGGCTGGGCCACGCGCACTCGAACACATAGTTGATTGCGTACTACAATTTGAAGGCGACGAGCACAACCAATTCCGTCTACTACGCGCATTGAAAAACCGCTTTGGTTCGACCAACGAACTCGGCGTCTTCGAGATGAGCGAAGCGGGCATGGAATCGGTCGAAAACCCCTCGCAACTGTTTCTGTCACAACGCGCCGAAAGCGCCCCTGGTAGCGCCGTCGCCGCTGTCGTCGAGGGAGCAAGGCCGCTATTGGTTGAAGTGCAGGCGCTATGCGCGCCGTCTTATTTCGCCGCCCCCCGCCGCGTGGTGACGGGCGCCGACTATAACCGTGTTCTCGTCGTATTAGCTGTCATCGAAAAGCGCCTGGGGCTTCGCCTCGGCGATATGGATGTCTATGTCAACGTCGCGGGCGGCGTGAAGGTACAGGAACCAGCACTCGATCTCGCCATCGCACTCGCCGTGGTATCGAGCATGAAAGATTGCCCACTGCCAAAGGACTTATGCGCATGGGGCGAAATCGGTCTGGCGGGCGAAGTGCGCTCCGTCGGTCATGCTGCACGCCGCGAAAACGAGGCATCGCGCTTGGGCTTCTCTGACTGTGTGGCGCCACGCGCCTCCATTGAGGAGCGCGCCAAGCGCGGCGAATTCGTGGCACGCGGCGTTGCCAACCTCCGCGAAGCCATCGAGCGCTATCTGCCCGACGCGCTGCTATCGCGCGGTGAAAAGAATGGTTCTATTGATGGAGACAGCGAACGCGGATATAACCGACGCGAGGGGCAAAGTCGCGGGCAGTATGGCGGCGGACGCAACCGCCCAACGCGACAGGTAGAGCGCGATCAGGAACGCGACGACTTTGAGGCAGAGATGTAGAATTATTCCATGAAGTCTCGTTCTCTTCCCCTACGTGATTATGTTCTGCTGGGAGCGCCGCTTTTAGTGATTGCTCTGGTAGGTGCGTTTTTGTCGAATCGCCAAAAGGAACGACTGGCCGAACAACATCGACTGGAAAGTGGGCCACTTCGTCTCGCGGTGAAGAATATTCGGTCGATGCCACACAGCGCTCGCGGCTATAACTTTTTATTACGCATAGATGCCAGCATAGAGGGCGAAATTGATCCCTCATGGCAACTCTCGCCACGCAAAATATGGTTGCTTCGGGCGAAGTCGGCGCAAATATCCACGGGCAAAACCAGGCAGGCAAGCCTTTTGGCAAACACTATCGAGCCATTAAAAATATCCCTACCCCATGCGAATGTCATGGGAATTGCCGGGCTTCCCTCGCCGACCGCCCCCAATATGCGCGCTGTCGCGCTGTGGGTAATGTGTGATGCACCTGCCAACAATTCGGCACTAGACCTCGAAATCGAAGCCGCATTAAGCGATGCCAAAACTCATAAGGCACTGGGGCCGCGCGTGGCGACTCCGGTCAAGAAATTGGAGTTACGTGCCTTCGATTTCAATGATGACTCACGCAACAACCAAAAAACTTAGCCTGATGTGGTATGAAAACTTGGGCGCAGTAGTCAAGCTTTTCGGATTATGTGACGCGGCGCGGCGAAAGCAACGGCTCCATCAAGTGCCAAATATGGCAGAAAGATAGCGTGGGAACAGACAGTAACAAATTTGAAGTCGAGATGCAGTGCCCTTCGCCAGACCACAAAAATCTACTGAACGGTATTAATTTCGGCGAGTGGCGCGGCGTCTAAAGCGCCTCTAAAGGCTTTGGATATGGCTCGGCAAACTTAATGTGCGCTTTGGCAAAGGAGAGAGAATTCTTTTGCCCGCGTCGCTCATTCATCGCCCACACTAATAGGACTTGCAATTATCCCCGCATCAACTCGAAGCAAGTTGGTGCCCACCGTTATGAATATTCAACGTTTCGTATGGGTCGTGATGACGCTGTTGTTTGGCGTCGTAGGCGCGTTAGGAGGCTTCCTGTTGGGTCGCTACTACGTGGACGTTGTGCTGCCACGTGTAGTCGGGCCAGCACCGGGAGCCATTGGCACAGGAGTACCTTTCGTGCTTGCACTTGGCTTATGCGTTGTTGGAGCACGCTTCGGTTTGTTCTTCGCCGACCGCGTGATTCTGGGCGGACTGCGCCGCATGAGCCAACTGAGCGCCGCCGACCGTGTGCTTGGTATCGCGGGTGCCCTACTCGGCCTGTTGTTCGGTGTGCTTATCACCGTTCCCCTCAACACAGCCGCCCTCAACACCCCCGGAATGATTGGCGTGAAATTCTGCGTTTTGCTCATCGCTTCGGCGGTTGGCATGGCGATGTTGGGTGGAATGCGCTCGGAAATGCTGCGGGTTTTCCCTCAATTAGAAGAAGAGAAGATCGCGCAATCGCATGGCGCGCGCCCCAAATTCCTCGATACCAACATCATCATTGATGGTCGTTTGGCCGATTTGTGCAAAACCGGCTTCATCGAAGGCCCGATTTATGTGCCCACCTTCGTACTCGAAGAGGTACAACATATCGCCGATTCGTCGGACGCGATTCGACGCGCACGTGGTCGTCGTGGGCTGGATGTACTCAACGCCATGAAAGAGTTGACCGAACCACAGATGGTCAATGGTCAGCCAGTTTTGGTGCCAGTCGTCCACGTTTTGGGCGATTTCCCCAATTCCGTCAATAAAATTCATGCCGTTGACTCCAAACTCGTCGCTTTGGCGCGCGAACGGGAGGGCGTCATCATCACCAACGACTTCAACCTCAACAAAGTCGCGGAGTTGCAGGGAGTGCGTGTACTCAACCTCAACGAACTGGCGCAGGCGATAAAACCTGTTGTTTTGCCGGGCGAAGAGATGCAAATTTCTCTGGTGAAAGAGGGCAAAGAACCAACTCAGGGCGTGGGGTATCTCGATGATGGCACGATGGTTGTCGTCACCGACGCCGCCCAACACATCGGCGAAACGTGCGCTGTTATTATCTCAACTGTATATCAGACAGTTGCGGGTAAAATGATATTTGCGGAACTCAAAGACAAAGAGGTCACTAAACCCTCGATGCGCGGTTCGGGCGATGACTTATTTGGTGACTCCGGCGGTTCTAATAATAATAACCGTGGAGAACGAGGAGGACGTTATGGTGACGATTACGGCAATCGTTCCGGCGGCGGGATGCGGCGCAAGAGCCGGACTTAACGGCAATAAAATCTTGGCGCCCGTTCTGGAACGACCCATTCTAACATGGACACTTGAAGCGCTATTAAAAGCGCCCTGGAGCGAGGCGAACGCCGAGTTGGTTCAACTCATTGTCGTGGCGCGCGCCGAGGAATTTGAACTCATACGCCTGGCAGCCCCGGTAATACCCGAAGGCGTCGAATTCACCGTTATCGAGGGCGGCGATACACGACAGGACTCAGTCGAAGCGGGACTCAATGCATCGATTGGTGCCTATGTCTTGGTTCACGATGCGGCGAGACCCTGCCTCAGCGGCGACCTCATTCTGCGCTGCGTAACACGTGGCATCCGTGCGGGAGCAGCCATCGCGGCCCTCCCCGCTTCAGATACCGTGAAGTGGGCGCAGGAAAAGCGAGCGGACGAAATCAAATCCACTTTGCCCCGCGAACGCATCCATCTGGCACAGACGCCACAGGTGTTTTGGCGAGGTACTTTGCTCAAGGCATTCAAGAAAGCCCACGAGACAGGGTTCAAAGGAACGGACTGTTCATCGCTGGTTGAGAACGCGGGAGGGCGTGTTGCGCTCGTGGAAGGGGAGCGAACAAATTTTAAAGTTACGTTTCCCGACGATTTAGGGCGCGCCGAGGCAGTTTTGGCGCGCGGATTGAGCTAAGAGGGGGTGCGCCAAGTCGTTTCGGCGCACCCTCTTCGTTTTTTATGCAATTTCGTGTAGGTTTGGGGTACGATTCTCACCGTTTGGTTGAAGGCCGCCGACTTGTGTTGGCGGGCATCGAGGTTCCGTTCGACAAGGGATTACAGGGTCATTCGGATGCCGATGTGGTTTTGCACGCGCTCACAGACGCGCTCTGTGGCGCGGCAGGACTTCCCGATATAGGACGGCTATTCCCCGACACCGACGCGCAGTGGAAGGACGCCGACTCTGGCGTTTTGATTTCGCGGGTCGCGGCAAAAATGCGCGATGAAGGCTGGGAAATCATCAATGTGGACTGCGTTCTGGTGGCCCAGAAGCCCCAAATTGCCCCGTTCATCTCACAAATGAAAACCAATGTTGCGCGCTTGCTCTCAATCGAGGAAAATCGCGTCAACCTTCGTGGCAAAACTGGCGAAGGCCTCGACGATGTCGGTGCGGGACTGGGTATGGTGTCTCACGCCGTCGCGTTATTGCAAAAGAATGAATGAGGGTTTTGAACGTGTTTTGCTGTTTTTTTCATGGAAAGAAATAGCGGTGAGACGATTCCCGTTCGCTTGATTTTTTCAGGCCAAATTAAAAACGGGATCGGCAGGAGGAGTATCGAATGTTGTCTTCTGTACACGTGCAAGCGCGCGGCTGTGAGGTAGATGCCGCACTGCGCGCTCATTTCGAGACAAAGTTGCAAGCCTTGGATAAAATCTGGTCGCGCGTAGACGACGCGCAGGTTCGCCTGCGTTTAGAGCGTGGCCAACATGTCGCCGAGATCACGCTGTTTGCTGCCGGTTTAGTCACGAGGGCCGAAGAACGCGCCCATGACTGCCGTACCGCATTTGACGCAGCGTGTGCCAAGCTACAAACCCAGTTGAGCCGTTATAAGGACAAAGTGCAGCATCGTTCGCGACGTCAGAATAATCGCGATGATGTCAACGGAGTGGTTTTGCATCCCAAAACCGCGCATGATGGCGAAATGCCAGAAACCGCGACTTTGTCAGCGCTGTCAGCCCCCAAATCGGCTCCCGAAGATACGAAGTCCGCTTATGAAGAAGATGCGGATGGCGACTTTTTGAACGGCAACGTAGGCAGCGACTCACTCGTGCGCGTGAAGAAGTTCGCGCTCAAACCCATGTCGCCCGATGAGGCGGCGCTTCAAATGGATTTGTTGGGCCACAACTTTTTCGTGTTCCGTCATGCGAAGGACGGAAGCGTCGGCGTAGTGTATAAACGGTCAGGTGGAGGCTACGGTCTCATTGACCCCGTCGCAGATTAAAACATTAATCTAACGACCTAACACGAGGGGCAAGGTAAGGAATTGGAGAAGGCGAATTTCGCGCTTCTTTTATTCCTCACCTTGTCCCTTTTTTGATATTTTCTCAGGAAACTGATTGGGGTCTTTTGCACAAAAAAGTGTTCTTCTTTTGTTTTTAACAAAAAGAGGGAAACAGCCAATTTTCTATGACAAAGCGCGCGCCATGTTGTAACATAGGTGAAGCACCTACGTGGAACATCGCCCGGTTTTCCTCGTCACGGGTGTGACTCTATCCCATTTTTCAGGAGACCTAAATTCATGCCGGGACGTGTTTGGACTAAAGACAAATTGATCGCAGAGATCAAAAAATTGCACCGCGAGGGTGTAGACCTCTCGCCCACCTCGATTCAGCGCACCCATTCGGCGCTGTTCTCGTCGGCTCGTTCGAGTTCGCACTTCGGTTCATGGCGCTCAGCCATGGAAGCAGCGGGCTTTGACTACGATAACTTCAAGCGCGTTAAACAAAGATGGACTCGTGAAGAGATCCTTGAACGCATCCGCGAAATGAATGCACAGGGTCACGACCTCCTCGACCCACGCTTCAAAACTCGCAACCGTTCGTTGTATCTGGCTGCCTGCGCTCATCGCTATTTCGGCTCATGGCGTCGCGCCGTCGAAGCAGCGGGACTCGACCACGAGCGTATGCGCGAAAGCCGCGTGTGGACTCAGGGCCGCATCCTGCGCACCATCCAAGATTTGGCCACACAGGGCAAACCTCTGGGCTGGGCTTATATCGAGGAACACGAACCCGGCATCTACCGTGCCGCGCGTCGTAAAGAGAACTTTGGTTCATGGGCCGCCGCTCTTCAAGCAGCTGGCGTTGATGGTTCACGGGCGTCCATCAGCGAACCAGTTCACTCGCAAGCAGTCATGATGATGGCCGGTGAAAATCCTGTTCCAGCAATCGACCCTAAAGTCGAGGGCGACAACTGTAAAGTCAAGGCATAACTTCCACTCCCCGCTTCCCCCAACCCGCGATTTCCCATCGCGGGTTTTCTTTTTCGTGGTTCATGCCCATCATTGATTAGTGCCACTACAACAGAGCAAAATTTATGAGCGATAAATTCGTCTGGTCGGACGCCTGGATATTGTTGGCCCTGTTGTATGCGGGCGATAAAGCCGAGCGCGCGACCATCAGCAGCATTGCCGATGGCATCGACCACTCTATTCCCACTGACGAAGAGTTGGACGAGGCTTTTACCCGCTTGAGCGCGGAGGGCCTGATTGAAAACAAGGCAGGGCGCTTCACGGCAACAGACCGCACCAAAGAGGCGTATCTGCGCACTCATACGCCGCGCAGAACGGTTTCGAAGGAATTGGACGACATAAAGCGCTTTTTGGGCATCACTCCGAACTGAAAACGAGCGAAAAAGATTGCATCTCAATGGCCTGTGCATGGTCAAAGCCAGTAGCGCCTAAACTGGGCGCCCTTCATGCCGTCAGTTTCCGTCGTCGTATTGCACCATAATAAAGCGCACTACTCGCGTGCGTGTCTCGATTCCCTGCTCACCTCGACAGGACGCCCGCTTCAAATCGTCAACGTCGATAATGGCTCGAACGACGAGACGCCGCGCATTCTGGATGAGTGGGAAGCCAAAGCCCAACAAGCGGGCATTGATACGGCGCGACTGCGTTTTGAAGAAAACATCGGCGCCATCCGTGGGCGCAACGAGGCGCTGAAACAGTGCCACGGCGACTACATCGCTTTTCTGGACAACGATACCGTGTGTGGGCAAGCCGACTGGCTCGAACGCCTGAGCGATTTTCTCGACTCGAAGCCCGATTGCGCGTTGGTGTGCCCGAAACTGGTGTTCCCGTGGGAACCGTTCCAAATCGAGTGTTTGGGCGCGGGCACCTCACGAACCGGGCGCATCCAATACATTGGGCGCGGCGACGAGCGCGATAGCTTCAAAGAGCCGTTCACCATCCAATGCGCCATTTCGGCGGCGTGGCTGGCGCGGCGCACCGTCTTCGACCAAATCGGCGACTTGGACGAAGTGTTTTCCCCGGTTCAATACGAAGACCTCGATTGGTGCTTCCGGGCGCGCGAAGCAGGCTTTTCGCTGTGGGCTGATCCGAGCGTCGAGGTGTTCCACTTCGAACACACCACGACGGCAGGGTCGAACGACATCAACTTCCGCTATGTGACAGCGAAGAACAGCGTGGAATTTAAAAAGCGCTGGGCGAAGATGTTCACAGTAGAAGATGGCCCCAGCGACGCCGATTGCAAATGGCGGGACATCGAGCGCAAAACGATTGAACAAGTGAATGCGGCGTCGCTTTTGCCGCGAAACGAAGATTCCTTGTCATGATCGCCGCTATTCCCGAATTTTTGAGAGAGTTCGCCCACCAACTGCCCATCTTTGGACTGCCTTTTCTGTTGTCCTGGGCCATTGTGTTGGGTGTGGAACTGCTTATTGGCAAGCGAGTTCAAGGTCACTTGCGCCCGCACATTTTGCGGGTCGACCAGCACCTGCGAACATGGGCGCTATCGAAACGCTACAAAGAGCGCGGCAACCCCAACTCAGAGCGCCACCTCCGCACATGGTTCATGCGTTTCTGGACTAACTTTGCCTCGGCCCCTTCGCTCATCGTGCTGTCGTTAGCGGTAGCAATATGGGCGCACGCGGCTCATGTCGTCCACCCGACTCTGTGGTATTTTCCTGGCCTGTGCTACCTCGGCTCGATGTCGCAGTCTTATGTTTCCAAGCGCGTCATCAAACGTATGCGTCCACGCCGCGAACATGGGGCATTTGGCTTTAAAATGAAGGATGGCTCGTTTCCATCAGGTCACTCGCTCACCAGTTTTTGCTTCTGGGTCGCCCTTGCCATCACAATGGCATTGGCGGGTTTGCCAACAATCGAAGTTGTATTAATGGGGGTCATGGCCGCTATTACAATCGGTTTTACTGGCTTTAGTCGCGTATACATGGGTGTGCATTTTCCCACCGATATTCTCGGTGGTTTCCTGATGGGAATAATCTGGACGCTCGTTTGTGTCGTCGTGTTAGTGCCCGCGCTAGTGCGCGGCTTTTAGGAACAACAATGGAAGAATTGAAACATCGCATCAAGCAAATGATTGTGGAACGCCTGTTTTTGCAAGTCGAGCCTTCGGACATCGGCGACGATGAACCGTTGATGGAAACCTACGGTGTCGATTCGGTCGCGCTGTTCGAGTTGGCCGTTGGCCTTGAAGATGAATTCGGCGTGTCGATGGAAGATCGCGATTTTTCGGTGGACGTGTTCCGTAGCGTGAACACCATCGCCAAAGTCGTCGAAGCGAAATCGTGAGCGTAGACGCCTTTTTCTTCGCCGACGACTTGTTCGGCGTGTGGCGCGAAGCGGTGGGTGCCCAGCGCGTATGGGTGCTGGCGCCCCCGTTCGGCGAAGAAGAGAAGTCGGCTCGCCGCACCCTGACCGACATCGCGCGCGAATTTGAGGCGCGAGGCGAATCGAGCCTATTGTTTTCGTTTCGCGGTTGCGGCGACTCGAAAGGCGATTTCGCGCGCATGGGTCTGGGCGACTGGCGCGATGACCTCGCCAATGCCCTCAGCGAGGCCAAACAGCGCGCTCCCAAAGCCCAAATCGGACTACTCGGTGCGCGACTGGGCGCCAGCCTGTGCTTACAGGTCGCCGCAGGGCGCGACGACATAGCCGAGTTGGCTCTGCTGGAACCGCTGCTTTCGGGGCGCTCGTTTTTGAGTCAACAGATGATGCGCCAGAAAATTCGCGCTCAGATGACGGGCGAAACAGGCGCAGCAGCAGAACAGGTCAAGAGCACCGAATATGACGACCTCGATGGTTGGGCACTTGGTCCCACCATGAAAGCCGATTTGCAAGCCCTCGACGTGATGAAGCAGTCGTTTGAATTGAAGTCGCGCACCCGCATTTTTCAAATAGGGCCAAAAGCCGAAGTCACCCCGCCACTGCGCGCACTGAGCGAAAAATTGGGCGCTTCAGCCGAAGCGGTCGTTATGCCGCCCTTCTGGAACTTGCTCGACTACTCCGATTCGGCATCACTGTTAGCCTCGCTTTAACCACCACATTCCCGTGAGTGGAATACTCCAGGGGAGGCAAGGCCCAAACCAGTGAATACGAGTTCTCAAAATCCGCCGATTCCACCCGCCGCAGCGCCCCAACCCCTTGGCGCCCCCGATGCTCCGGCGCCAGTAGTTCCAACGCGCGACGCCCCGGCCAACATCAAAAGCGTGTTGGCCCCGTTGCTGTTGCTCGTCGTCCTGCAATTTGGCGCGCCTTTCCTCCCCATTCCCAATATCGTCGTTGCGCTCGTAGGCATCACCATTCTGACGTTGCTCTATGTGGGTAGCGTCGTTGGTTTCTCTCTGGGCGTAGCTCGTCAGCAGTGGTCGTTGCCCATCCTCATCGCGGGCTTCGTTGGTTGCGGCTCGGCGTGGGGCGCGTTTCAAATGTTCGGACGTGGCATTCCCTTCGGCTATGCCCTTCAAAACTTCGCGCTACTGGGGCTGGGAACCTTCTTTGGCCTGCTTATCTCGAAGATGATTAAGCACGCCAACATGATTGGGCCAATCGGTGTGATGGTGGCACTCATCGACATCTGGGGCGTCTTGTTTGGAGGTATCGTTGCGCAGTTGCTCACCAACAAAGCCACCAAAAGTATCGCCACCACAGCGATGGGTTCTGGCCCGAAACTCGGCGCGGCCACATCCAAATTCCACCTCGCGCTCCCCGATATTGGCATTGGCGACTACCTCTTTCTCGCGCTGTTTTTGGGAGCCATCGTGCATTTTGGCATGAACTGGCGCGCATCGGCGATTTGGATGTGGGCTGGAGTCTCAGCAGCCCTACTCGCCATCGTGCTACTGCCCTTCATTCCGGCGCTACCGGGCTTGCTATTTCTCGGTGCGGGGGCAGTCTTGCCTAATTTGAAATACTTTCAGTTCACCCGCGAGGAAAAGTTCGCCCTGCTGTACGCTGGAATTTTCGTCGGCCTGTTAACAATTGGGTTGTATTTCGGTTTCACTTCCATGCTTCCGAAACAGCCGTAGAGACATGGTAAGCCATGTCCGCTTCAAACCGATGTACCAATGGACATGGCACGCTATGTCCCTACTGATATGAACGACCGCTATAATCCGAAATCTGTTGAATCGAAGTGGCAAGCCAAATGGCGTGACGCCAATTTGTTCGCGACTCAAAATAACCCCGACAAACCCAAATTCTACTACCTCGACATGTTCCCCTACCCATCGGGCGCTCTGCATGTCGGGCATGTTCGCAACTACGCCATCGGAGACGCCATCGCACGCTATCGCGTGATGAATGGCTACAACGTCCTGCACCCGATGGGTTGGGACGCCTTTGGCTTGCCCGCCGAAAACGCGGCGATTAAAAATCAGGTTCACCCAGCCGAATGGACGGAGCGCTGCATCGTGCAAATGCACGAGCAGTTCGACAAATTGGGTATCGCTTTCGACTGGTCGCGCGAAGTTACCACTTGCCGCCCCGATTACTACAAATGGACACAGTGGCTGTTCATCAAGTTCTTCAACGCGGGATTAGCCGAGCGCCGCACCGCCAACGTCAACTGGTGCCCGAAAGACCTGACTGTGTTGGCGAATGAGCAAGTCAAAGACGGACGCTGCGACCGTTGCGGCACTCTGGTCGAGCAAAAGCCGTTGACACAGTGGTTCTTCAAAACAACGGCCTATGCCCAACGCCTGTTGGACGATTTGGACACCCTGACTGACTGGCCTGATCGCGTCGTGAAGATGCAGCGCGAGTGGATTGGCCGCTCAGAGGGCGTCAACTTCCGCTTCAAAGTTAAGGGTTCAGGCGAAGACATCGAAGTGTTCACAACCCGCGTGGACACTGTGTTCGGCGTCACCTATATGGTCATCGCTCCCGACCATGAATTGGCGACCAAACTGACTGATGGCACCGAATGGGAGTTGCCCGCGCGCGAATTTCGTGACCATGTCGCACGCCAGAAGGACGAGCAGCGCGACCGCAGCACCGATATTCCCAAAGAAGGCATCTTTACCGGCGCCTACTGCATCAACCCGATGAACGGCGCCGAAGTGCCCATCTGGTTGGGCAACTACGTGCTGTCCGACTACGGTAGCGGCGCTGTCATGGCCGTGCCCGCCCACGATGAGCGCGACTTCGAGTTCGCCCAAAAATACCAGTTGCCCATTAATGTCGTTGTCTCGCCCGGCACCGCTGCCGAGGCATACACCGACAAATACGAGGGCGCTCTGGTCAACTCTGGCGAGTTCGATGGTTTGAATCCCGTCGATGGTCGCCTGAAAATCGCCGAATACATGGAAGCCAATGGCATTGGTGAACGCGCGGTTAATTTCAAACTGCGCGACTGGTGCTTGTCGCGTCAGCGCTACTGGGGTTGCCCGATTCCCATCGTCTATCGCGAAGATGGCAGCATCGAAACCGTGCCCGAAGACCAGTTGCCAGTGATGCACCCCACCGACATCGAGTTCACCGGAAAAGGCGGCAACCCACTGGCGCAGTCGGAAAGCTTCATCAACACGGTCGATTCAGAAGGTCGCCCAGCGCGCCGCGAAACCGACACGATGGATACCTTCGTCGATTCGAGTTGGTACTTCCTGCGCTTCTGCTCGCCCGACTACGCCGATGGCCCGTTCCGTCGAGAAGACGTGGATCGTTGGATGCCATTAGATCAGTACGTTGGCGGCGTCGAACACGCCACCATGCACTTGATTTACGCCCGCTTCTTCACCAAGGTATTGTTCGATTTGGGCTTGGTTGGCATCGAAGAGCCGTTCCCACGCCTGTTCACTCAGGGCATGGTAACCATGTTGGCCAAAGGCGTCGGAGAAAATGGCGAGGACAAGGTCATGAAAATGAGCAAGTCGAAGGGCAACGTCGTGGCATTGGACGATGCCGTCGAGCGCTTCGGCGCCGACGCCACGCGCATGATGACCTTGTTCATGGGGCCAGCCGCTCAAGACGCCGAATGGACAGCGCAAAGCGAAGACACCTTCGCGGGTCAGTTCCGCTTCCTGGAGCGCGTGTGGCGTACTGCTACGTCGGTAAAGTTCAACCCGAATTGGCGCGAACAAATCGGCGCAGGCGCAACCGACGCTGACCGCGCGTTGCGTCGCCGTACCCACCAGACCATCGAGAAAGTCGGCACCGACATCGAGCGCTTCCAGATGAACACGGCGATTTCATCGCTGATGCAGCACCTGAACACCATTCAGGACTGGCAGAACAAGCCGAACAGCGACCCAAATGTGGGCAGCGAAGCCATCGAGTCGTTGTTGCTGATCTTGAGTCCCTTCGCGCCGCACCTGTGCGACGAGTTGGGCGAATATCTGGGCTTCACCAAGTCGTTCTACGAAATGACGTGGCCCTCTTTCAGCGCAGAAATCGCCAAAGAAGAGGAAATCACCATTCCGGTTCAGGTCAACGGCAAATTACGCGCGCGCCTGTCGGTTGCCGCCGAAATGACGCCAGAGGCTCTGGAAACGCTGGCATTGGCTTCCGAAGAGGTTAGCCCTCATCTGGAAGGCAAGAAGCCCAAAAAAGTCATCATCGTGCCGGGCCGCATGGTCAACATCGTGGTGTAATGCATCCTCGCAAGCCTTCCATCAAAGGAGCGGCGAATAAATCTCGTGACAACCGCGAAGCCCTCGAAAACAGTGGGCTTTGCGGTTGTTACTATTGCGAGGAAACATTCTCCCCTTCCGAAATCACCAAATGGGTGGGCGAAGACAACAATGGTGTTGGTCAGACCGCGCTATGCCCTCGTTGCAATATCGACTCGGTGCTTGGCGATTCGCAGGGCATTGATTTATCGCCCGAAAGCCTCAAACGCCTTCGCAGGGCTTGGTTCTGGTAAATAATCCTCCTTCAGTCGCACAGTGAACAAGGTGGTGTAAAATCGGAACTAAACCTCCGATGAAAAAGTTTTCTGCCGCTGTAACCGCTGGTTTGCTCGTCGGTTTGGTGCCAGTGGCACAAGCGGAGCCAGCCGCTAAACCACTTACGCCTTCCGCTCCCATTCCAGTTGACCCCGCCGGATTGGATTTTGAGCTACACACGGCGAAAACTACCTTCCAAAAGGGCGAGACGATTCGAGTCAATCTACTGTTTTCCAATCATGGGACGCAGACCTTGTGCCTCAACACCTTTCACTTCCCGCCGCCCAATTGGGCCGTATTTGGCTCATTCGAGGCCTCTCCCAAAGAAGAAACCAGCAATCCCCTCGGCGATCTACCACCCGAAAAGAGTTTTAACTACAGTGGGCCAGGTCCTGCTCGCCCCCAATTGCTGACCGAAAACCCCTTTGGCGTTACGCTGGCCCTAAACGCATACATTCGCTTCAACAACCCCGGCGAATATAAAATTCGGGCCACGACAAACCGCGTCTTCGCCATCCCCGATGGGCAACCACTTCCCGAACAAGGCTCTTTTTTTGGCGGCACCCAAACCGTCACCTCAAAGCCTCTTTCCATCGAAATAGTGCCCGCCACTCCAGAGTGGCAACAGCAACAAGTCGCGGCATGGCAAACCTACTGGTCCAAACAAAAACCGGGCGACATGGAATGGATAACTCCCGTGGGAGTGCAGCGCCCCCAGAACGACATCCGCTTTTTGAACACCTACGCAGCGGTGGAAGCCCTCATCGAACGCCTCGGCCAAGACGAGTTCCCGCGCAGTTCGGGCAGCGAAGCCTATTATTGGCGTCCCGGCCTTATCGGTTTCCCCAACCGGCTATGGCTCATTGCCGCCATGAAAGACGCCATAAAAAGACCCGATTATCCGGTCACGCAGGGCTTATTGGATAATCTGGCGACGCTTCAAGCGCTGTATCACGTCTCACATACAGGAAAAGAAACGCCCACAAACCAATTCTGGCAGGTGAACGAAAACTCCGATGCCGCCAACTGGCAACTGACTCTCGCCTCACTTCCGCAGAAAAAAGGGCGCGCGCGCGCCATGACAGTCCATTCGCTGCTCGAAAGCGTATGGTTCTCCAATTTGTCGAAGGCACCTCAACCCAAACAACAACTACCGCGCCTGGTGGCGCTAGTGCCCGATATTTTCAACGACTTGCCAAACCTACCCCAGCAATACCTGCTGGATAAAGACAACTGGAAGCAGGTTAAAAGCCCTCGCTTTGTCGAACCGCTTTTGCAGGAGTGGAAAACAGTGCCACATGCCCAGGGGTGGGCAATGGAGCGGGGCAACTTAATCTTGCGGCGCCTCTACGAGTTGAATCCCACAATAACTCGCCCGCTCATTTTGCGGGAGATGGCGGCGCCACAGCCGCGCGTCTCGTTCGAGGTACTGGCGCTATTGGACGACAAAGTTCTGCCCCAACTTCAAAACTTGTGGTGGACACACCTCAACTCCAATGGCCCCGATCATGACATCGCCGCCCTACTCATAGGGCGCTATGCGACGACAGCGCTGAAGGGCAAAGTCCAAAAAGAATATGCCGAGCGCAAGCGTAACGGAATGCTTTCATTCGACGTAAATCGCGGTTTACGGAATTATTTGGTGCGAATCGGTGCTTAGACTTCTCTCAATCTACCGCAAGACAAAATGTAACCCAAATGAAATACATCCAAAAACGGCACTGTATCTCTTCGTGAACTGCTATTAACCAACAAGTTGTACTTCATTCTGAATTTCAAAATAGAATAGGCAAATGTTAATTTTTTTACTATTACAATGTATTCTTTTTGCTAATAAAAGCCGTCACACTCCCCCTTAATGCTCCTCTATCGCCCAGTTGGCGTTACCGAACTTCAACTTATCGAGGATTTGAACTGGTGTGCCTTTCCTCCACGCCTTCCCATTCAACCCATTTTCTACCCTGTGTTGAACTTCGATTATGCGGCTCAAATCGCGCGTGAATGGAACACCAAAGACCCTGTTTCGGGGTTTGCGGGCTTCGTTACACGCTTTGAAATCGACAACTCCTACGCAACCTATTTCGAGGTTCAGACGGTCGGTACGCGCGGCCTTCACGACGAACTATGGGTCGCCGCCGAGGAATTGGATGAGTTCAACAAGCACATCATCCGCCCCATCGAAGTCATCGCTTGTTTCTACGGCCCAGCGTTCACAGGCCAAAAACGCGAATTTTCAACTCAATTCGACTTCAATTAAGCGATAATTTCGGCAAAATAACACAAAAACGCCCGTTTCTCATCGAGAAACGGGCGTTTTATATTGATTGAAGCGGCTTTTAAACCTCTTCGGACGATCTTTCTTGTAGTTCCATCGCCGCCAGATGCGCCTGTAATTTGGCTTCATCGGCTTTTTCCTGCACGGTTTCTTTGACGGCAGTCGCCGCCTCAGTTACCGTTGCAGCCGCGTCTTTGGCGAGGTCGCTGGCTTTGGCGGCATCGCTTTTAGCGTCATCGGTGGCGCCCGCGACTTCGGTTTTCACCGTGTCGGCGACCTTGGTAACGCTTTCGCTGATGACCGCGCCTTTTTCAGCGACGGTGTGAGCGAGGTCGGTGCCCTGCTCTTTCACGTCATTAGCAGCATCGGAAACAGCCGCTCCAACGTGAGAAGCACGGTCTTTCACTTTGTCCGTGCGATCTTTGAGAGTGGCACGCCACTCGTCACCACGCTTTGGCGTGAGGAGTAACGCACCAACGGCACCAATAACAGCGCCAGTGACAAGTCCTTTGAAGTAACCCATATCAACAAAGTTACATGCAAAGAGTGTTCCCTTATCAAATGGGAAATACCTACTTTATGCTTGTTGGAATCGTTCGCGCAAATGGTTTAAAAGTGGCTTGGCCTGACGGGACAAATCATCGGTTTTCCCCTCGAACGAACAACGAGCATCGTACCCCACAGCCTTGAGCGCCCCGAAGAACGCCACGAAATCGGCCTCGCCCTCTTTGGCGCACCCCGGAGCGACACGGCCCAAATCGGCGACATGGGTATGGTGAAGCAAACCGTTCGCGTCCACGACCGATTGCACGCCTTCGCCTTCCTCATTCATGTGATAGAAATCGGCGAGCAAACGAATGGCGTCGCGGTCAACGTCGCGCGTGATTTCGGCGCCCTTGCTGACGGAGGTAATCAGGTTGTCTTCCTTCGTATTCAAAGGCTCGATAACGACCGTCACATTGCGCTGGGCGGCAAGGGGAGCCAACTCGCGAGCAAACTCCTTGAATTGGCGCAACGCTTCGTCCATCGGGAAGCCATCGGGCACTTTGCGGGCACTGCCCGACCCCAGAACAACGATCTCACCACCGATTTGCTCGATGCGTCGCACGGCTTCGCCCGCATAATTCAACACCGAAGCGAGATTAACGTTTGGGCCTGTGATGCGATGATGTGGTGGCAAAAAGACGCAAAAGGCTTCGGGTTTAATCGGAGATTTCTCGGCGATAGCACACAGTTTTTCAAATTCCCCCTCGCTGGCCATCAGCGAACCGACCGTCCATTCGACATAATCGGCCCCCGCTTCAGCGAGAACATCAAGAAAACGGGCGGGGTCGCCAAGGGCACCAGGCGCCGTGCAGATTCCAAATTTCATGGTTTTTAGTTGGGCGAAAGGAAATCTTGAGGAAGAATCGGCGCCTCAAAAGTCAAGAATCCTTTTGCTGGCCGCATCCTTCCTCATTTCAATCACTGCTCTTTCTCAATAGTTTTGCGACTTATTCAGGGAATGACTTTGTTCAACGGGTATTCGATGATCGCGGTCGCACCGTGAGCCATCAACTGTGGAATCAAGTTACGCACCTGAACTTCATCGGCAACTACTTCGAGAGCAAACCACTCTTCATCAGAAAGCGGCGTGATTGTTGGCGATTTCATCGACGGCAACAAAGCGGCAATAGCTTCGAGATTGGCGCGCGGCGCGTTCATCTTCAGCCCGACTTTGCCGTCGGCCCGCATAGCGCCCTGAAGTAGCGTCGCCATGCCATTCAGCTTTTTTTGCTTCCACTCGTCGCCCCACGAAGCATGGTTAGCGATGAGTCGCGTTGTGGAGGCCAACAACTCATCAATTATTTCGAGTCCGTGAGCGCGAAGTGTCGTACCAGTTTCAGTGCCCTCGACAATGGCATCCACAAGCGCGGGAACTTTGACTTCCGTGGCGCCCCACGAAAACTCGACTTCGGCTTTAACACCGTGTTTTTCAAGGTAACGGCGCGTCACAGTGACCAGTTCGGTGGCGATGCGCTTGCCTTCCAAGTCCTGAGGCGACTTGATTTCGGAGCCACGCGGCACGGCCAAAACCCAGCGATAGGGTTTGGAGGTCGCCTTTGAATAAATTAATTCGCAGACCTCCTGTACGTCGACTTCGTTTTCAAGAACGTTGTCAAACCCGGTGATTCCAGCGTCGAGAACGCCGTCAGCGACGTAGCGCGGAATCTCCTGAGCACGAAGTAGCACGATCTCCAACTCGTCATCATTGACGGCAGGAAAATACGAGCGCTCGGAAACCGAGATGTTCCAGCCCGCGCGGCGCATCATGCGCAGCGTGGCCTCTTGAAGAGACCCTTTGGGCAAACCTAAGCGGACGCGGCGAGGATTCGGCGCGTCTTGAAGCGTTTGAGACATGAAAAAGCGAGCCAAGAGTCTAGCGAAGGTCGATTTCTTAGGCTGTGGCGTTGCTATAATTAGGAGCAAGGTTTCCGCACTTCACCGTGTTTGTAAGGACAAGCGAGTGCGACTTCCCGGCTATGGCTCTTTTTGGCTCCAAGAAAAAAGCGGATGCTTCCGCCACTCCTGCGTCGGCCCCTGGCTCGACCGCACCCGCTTCTGGTGTTCCCGTCGTGCCCTCGGCGGCCCCTGCTCCCGTTGTCAAAGAAAAAAAGGCGCGTCCCGCTAAAGGTGCCGTCAAAAACGGTACCATCGTGGGGCTGAATATTGGCAACGCCCAGATCAAAGCGGTCGAGGTCACGGCCAAAAACGGCGAAGTCTCTGTGACCCGCGCCGCTTCGATACCAACACCCCCCGACGCCTATCAAAATGGCAACGTCCTATCGGTGAGTTCTCTCGCCAACGCCATCAAAGCGTTGTGGAAAGTTGGAGGATTCAAAGGTAAGGCTGTCATTTCATCGGTGGCGGGCACAGGCTCTCTCGTGGTCCGCGTCATCGAAGTGCCGCTGATGACGGATGCTCAACTCGCCGACGCCATGCGCGCCGACGCTCAGTTGTATATCCCGTTTCCGCCCACCGAAGTACAAATGGACTTCAAGGCTCTGCGCGAACTTCCCACCGACCCCGATTCGGGCACGATGGACGTTTTGCTGGCAGCGGCCCAAAGCGAAATCATTGATTTGCACATCAAAACCCTGCAAGCGGCCAAATTGGCACCGCGCGCAGTCGATGTGGAACCCATCGCGGCAGGTCGCGCTCTCGCGCTGCAAAAGCGCGGCGACTTCAATGGTCTGATGGTGGACTACAACGAAATCACGGCGGTCGCCAATATAGGCGCCTTCGGTACCGAGATTTCACTGTTGCGCGGCGACATTCTGGTCTTCACTCGTACCGTCTCGACGGGAGGCAACACCATCTCGCAAGGCATCGCAGATGCGCTGGGAGTACCTCTGGCCGAAGGCGAACGCATTAAAATCGAGCAGGGCGACGCCCTGCCGCCCGAAGGCTATCAGACAGGCATGGGTGGCGATGACTTCGGCTTTGGCGACCCGAACGCTGGCTTTGGCGGCGACTTCGACGACTTTGGCCTTGGCGATACATCTTCGCAGCCACCAGCCAGCAATCGCACCACGATTCTGGATAAGCCCAACCAGCCCGCGACCTCAGCAGATCCGTTCGACTTCGATGTCTTCAATCAGGGGCAGAAAAACGAACCGGGCGCAGGGCATAGCCAGAAAGAAGGCCAACCCAACTCACAAGGCGATAGCTTCTCGTTCGATAATTTCAATTTCCCGTCGTCCGATACGCCCGCCCCAGAAGCTCCTGAAACGCCTAAAGCAGCCGAGGCAGGAGGTACATCCTTCAACTTCGACTTCGATATGCCATCGAGCGATTTGCCAACGACTGCGGCATCAACTCCGGCCCCTCCTGCCCCCGCCACATCCCCATTCGATTTCGGAGGCAGCGAAACGCTCTCCAACGAATTTTTGCCATCAGTCGATTCAGAGCCAACTTCGCCCGCTTCTGGCGTAGCGGCACCAGCACCAATGCCTTCGGCATTCGATTTCTCCGATTTCGATTTGCCAACGACAGGCGCAATCGACACAAGCGCCCCTATTGGCCCTGCAAGCTCTCTTGCGGCCCAGACAGAGCCAATAGCCGCCCCTACTCCTCCTGCGTCACCTGAACCCGTCCAGAGCAGCGGATTCTCGTTTGGTGACATCCCCGAACCTGCACCAGTGCCAACACCTCCTGCTGCAAGCGAAACCAAAACAACAGGCTTCAGCTTTGGCGATGTTGCAGAACCCGCTCCTAGCATGTCTCTCGACAAAACGGAAGAACCAGAAACACGGGAAGTAACGCCCCCGACAGCAGAGGTCATGGGCCTCGGCGATGTATTCGGTACTCCCGTCCCTGAAACACCAGCCAACACGAACGAGAACGTCAGCTTCGACGATTTGGATTTGACCAATGTCTCTCAAGACGACTCGTTGAATTTTGGCGGCATAGGAGGCGAGGAAGACTTCGGACTCAACGACTTCGGTGGCTTTGGCGCCGGACTGTCGGCAGGCCCCGATACAGGTGATGCAGCGGTCTATGAAGCGCTATCCCAGTCCATCGAAGAGCTGACCAGCGAAATCTCGCGTTCGCTGTCGTTCTATTTGGAGCGCGTGCCTGATGCGGCTCTTTCGCGCATCTATCTGACGGGTGGCGGCGCCTTGCTCAAGAACCTCGATGTCTACATGACGGGACGCCTCGGCGCCCCTACATCGGTACTCAATCCACTGCAACTTCTTCCAGTTACAGCACAGTCGGAGATGGCCAATGGGCCACTCTACACCGTCGCGCTTGGACTAGCCCTTCGCGACTTCGTGGACTGAATAAAATAATGCGTTGCCTATGGGTAACGCATTGACTTAAAATAGAGGCGCTTTTCCCGTCCCCGAACAGAGAAAGCGCCGCTACCTCCTAACAGGGGTAAGCGACACAAACGGGGTATTTGGCGAGTTTTTGAGGATATGGCGACTAAAATTGATTTGCTGCCTGGGTATGTTAAGTGGACCAAACGGTTCCACTACACCATCGCGGGCGCCATTGTGGGCTTGGGTCTATGGACGGGCGGTTTGATACTTGTCTATCACTCCAAACAACTGGAATTGCAAACCGCACAACAAAATCGCGATGCAGCTAAAATTGTCGCGGATGCATCCACGACGGCTAAAGCAGCTGAGGACAAAGCTATCAGCGATGCGGGTGGCTACAACACCGCCAATGCGTTCTTCATTGACGCTTGCAAATCGGGCAGCACACGCGCTACGCTTCTCAACCTCATCACCAACTACATTGACATCAACTCTGTAGTCAAGTCCATCGACATTTCCGATGGCAGAAGAGTAGTTATCGTAGCAACAGTTGCAACACCGATGGAATACTCCCGCTTCCTGTTGCGCCTACGTAACGCGACTGGAGTTGTGTTTGCAGATCAGCCACGCCTGACAACAACAGGTGTGGGAGGTTTTGGCAACGGAGCTCAGCCACTCGTCGTACCACAACCAGAACCCGGCAGCCCAGCAGTGGTATTTAACTACCCCATTACGCTACAGGCTGAGGGCAACTTGCTTAACCCACTTACTGTGCCAGCCGACCCAACGGGTGGGGCTGCTGCAGGTGCTCCTGGTGGGGCTGGACCCGGCGCATTGGGAGTCGCTCCTGGCGCTTAATACGCCCTGGATTTCTTTTATCTGCCATCATGCGTGAAGCCCTACTTCGCCGTAACATTACCATCATTGCAATCGTTTCGGTCGTTCTGGCCGGATTGATTACGCTCATCATGAAACTGCGTTTCTTTGACACCGTAAACGCAGACCTCACAGCGGCCACCGCCGCCTACGAGGCCAACAAAACAGAGGGGGGGAATCTCGAAAAAAATCTCAAAAATCAGCGGATCGCCGAGAACAACCTCATCTTCGCAAAAGAACAAACCAACGTCTTTCGCCAGCGCTTTCGCTCTTTGTCCTTCAACTTGGACACAACGACAGGCAATGGCCCCCGTGAAGCAACATGGCGCCGTTATCTCAACGAGTACTACTCCGACTACGGTGTGGACTTGCGACGTGTGTTGATTCAGGCGGCAGACGAAAGCGGAGTCATTCTCGCGACCTCTGTCAAAATTCAAGCTCCTCCCCAGAACCCTGAAGAAGTGGTATCACCAGCCGGCGGTTTTTTGAAGCCGTTGTCCGATGCTTCGGCCAGTATGCAAGTGAGCGGCACCCTACCCAATATCCTTCGCTTTTTCGAGCGTCTCAACCAATCGGAAATCCTGATGACAACGGGTAGTACCGGGGCCACTGGAGTACGAATCGAGTCGGGAGCCTTAGGTGCCCGCGCAACGTTTAACATGACTCCCTATCTGGTAGCCTCAGGTCCAAACGCCTTGTTGCCCGCAGCTTCTACGACTACGGCACCAGCACCCGGTGCTGGTGGTCCGGGATCAGGCCTAACACCTGGCCCCGCTGGCAATAGCGCCGTTAACAATACTGCTGTAGGCTAAACGATAATATAACTCGTTCATATCGCAAGGGCTGTTCCCTTGCAATATGAACATGCAACTTTAGGGTGACGTGACACTCCAATTGAGCGTCTTCCTTGACACGACATGCGGCTAATCGCCGCCTTCTCTATTCCAAACGATGGCAACCGCAGGAGGAGCGCCGCCAACCGGCGCATCACCTAATCCCAAACGGGAATTTACTCCCGAACAAAAACGCACGTTCGCTGGACTCGGCGTAGCAGGCGTACTGGCACTCATTGTGGGTGTTATGTATCTGCCTGGCCTCCTGTCCGGTGGAAGTAGTACGGTTCCGACCACACCACCTGCAACAGCAGGTGCTAATACGGCAGCAGAAGTACCCGGTGCAGGAGGCCCTGTGCCTGTCGGTGGTTCCGGTGCAGGCACCCCTGGTGCCGGAGCGGGCGCATTGACAGGGACGACTCCAGGCACACCAGGAGCGGGCGGCGCGGTTCAACCCGTTGTCTTCATTGCGCGTTCGCGCACTGATCCATTTCAGCCCGTCTACCTGATTCCGCCACCAGCACCGACGCCTCTACCGCCGCCGCCACCTGATCCCGACATCACAGTCCCGTCTCCACCGGGATTTGAGAACGGCATTAACCTGCCTTCTATTCAGGACCCGGCTACACGCGCGGCAGTTGCTGCCCCGTTGAACATTGGTGTCCCATCCATTCCTCGCTTGGAAAGCACGACATCGCCACGCGATGCCTTCCCACTGCCCCGCAATACCGGCGAAGGCAACGTGGGTGGCACACCGCAGCAATCGTACGACAAGCGACTGGCAGGTGTCATCATCGGCGATGGTGTACGTGCCCTTTTGGAATTGCCTTCGGGCGAACAACGAGTTGTGCAACCGGGTGACGAAGTCGAAGGCATCCGCGTACTCAATATCGAGCGTTTTCGTCAGGGCGACCGTACTATCACACGAATGTTAGTACGCGATACCGATGGAACGCAAAAGTATGTCGAACTCAAAGAATCAGCAACAGCGCAAGCTGCTGGTGCAGGTGGTGAAGGTGGTCTCGGCGGCCCCGCAACACTTCGTTAAACTTTGGCTCTCAGACTCCGGTCTGAGCGTCTGGAAATACGTTTCAACTGAAACAAAAACCTTGCGCCTGTAGGCGTACCCGTAAAGTCACATGAAAAAGATTTCTACCGCATTGTTCCTTTCAACCCTCGCGGGCCTGTCACTGGGTGTCGCACACACGGCGCAGGCCCAGACTGCAGCCCGCTTTTCAACAGTCGAATTCAAAGACACAACCTTGAATGACGCTCTTGAAATGGTTTTCCAGGCCGCAAACAACCCGGCTCACACAATTGACCCCAGCGCCAGCCTCGTGCCCATTGGCGGCATCACACTGCAAAACATCCAGTGGGATGCAGCTCTGCGCACGCTCGCAAACCAGAACAATTTCAAAGTTTCGCGTGGCGCCGATGGTTCCTACCTCGTTGAACCCCGCGAACCCGTCCTCCAAGATGGCATGGGCGGCATGGGTATGGAGGGAGGTATGGGTGGCCGTGGCGGCATGAGCATGGGCACTCCCGGCGGCAATCCATTCAATCCATTCGGTGGCGGTGGCGGCGCCATCGGTGGCGGTGGTCGCATGGGCGGCGGAGGCCGTGGGCGTGGCACGATGGGTGGCGGCGCAGCTCCCACCGCTCAAGATCGCGTGAACTTCCAAATGACCCCATCGGTTTCGACTCAGGCTAACGCCCAAACCAACCCACGTATCGGTGGTGCAGGCGGCACTAATGGCACCAGCACAGCCGATCAACAGGTCATTCCTTTGTACGTTCGCCACATCTATGTCGGCGGTATCGCACAGCTGTTCCAGAACTCTAGCACCATCGGTACTCAACCATTCGTCTCACCAGCCTCCTCCTCTATGGGCATGGGTGGCATGGGCATGGGCGGCATGGGCATGGGTGGCATGGGCATGGGTGGCATGGGCGGCGGCATGATGGGCGGCATGGGCGGCATGGGCATGGGTGGTATGAGCGGCGGCTTCGGCGGCGGCGGCTTCGGTTTCGGCTTCTAGAATTGTGTCTTTTCCCATATCTTTATCCCAATCACGTACTTCGACTATGTCAATTTCCTTTCGTCTGCGTCCGGCCACCCTCTTGTTGGCCGGCGCCCTGCTGGTCCCGTCTGCTGTTTTCGCCCAAGAGGGCACACCATCCATTGTCCCAACGGACAATCCTACGGCTCCAGTACCTGCTCCTGTTGTTTCACCTGCGACAGTTCCAACCAACTCACAGCCGATAATCGACTCGATGACATTCACCGATGTCGATGTCACCGAATTGCTGTCGATGATTTCCACGACGTTCGACGTTCCCATCGCCATCGCTGGCGACGTGACCGGGAAACTGCGTTCCATCAACATCAAGGGAAGAACGGCTGAACAAGCGATCAACACCGTTATCCAAGCCGCTCAACTGTCCGCACAGAAGACGGCAGATGGCACTTACATCATCTCGAAAGCGCCTCAAGCTCCTGCTCCTTCCGCAGAGCCTGCGATTTCGGTCGGTGTTCCTACCATTGCCCCGGCTAACGGGTTCGGTGGCAACTTGCCATCCAACAACAATGGCGTGCTTGGTGCCTTCGGTGCCAGTCCCAATGCAATGTTTTCGACTGGTCCAGAAGAACTTGCATTGGTTCCAACAGGAAAAGGTGTCGACTCTCAAGAACGCACCTTCACAGTTCCGATTCGCAACGTAAAAGCGAGCATGATGGCTTACTGGATCGATCCAGCAAACCATGACCTGCCTGTCGATCTTCGCATTGCGAAAGAACTAGATAAGCAGTACAACAATCGCCAGCTTGTTACATCGGGAATTTCGGGCGGAAAAATCATTGGTGGCGACAACCAAACTGGTCAGGGCGATGCTTTCAGCCAACCCTTTAATACCGAGGGTGTTGTTCCCAATCCAAACGCCAGCAATCCCTACATCAGTTCGAGCGCCGAAATGATCACGACGCGCTCTAACGCACAGTTCGGGCGCGGCGGTCAGGGCGGCCAGGGCCGTGGCGGCCAGAACGGCGGCGGCGTCGGTGGTCGTGGCGGTCAAGGCGGCGGAACGTTCCAGTTGCCAGAAGGCGTCACCCGTATCGTAGCGGTCGACCCACAAAACGCTTTGCTCGTGTTCGGCACTCCCGAAGGCGCAGCGAAATTGGCGAACACCATCCGCTTTTTGGACCGCCCCTTGCGTCAAGTAGAAATCGAGGCACAGTTCCTTTCCATCAGCACCAGCGATGCAAGCAACTACGGTTTCGACTTCTCGACATCGCGTGGTAACTTCAGCGCCAGTTCTACGGGCAATGCAGCATCATCGGGTGGTCTTCAGCTAGGGTTCTTCCGTGGTAACTTCGATGCCAGAATCGCGGCTTCGGTTGCTTCTGGCAAAGCCAAAGTGCTCACAGCACCACGTGTAACTGCCATCAATAACTTGACGGCCAGCTTGACGCAGGTGACCCAGATCCCGATTCGTCTGAATACCAACACAACTATCGCCAACAACGGAATCGCAAACCAGAACAGCGAATCGCTGTTCTTCATTTCGACGACGATTGGCTTGCAGGTTACTCCGACAATCAACAATGATGACACCGTCACTGTGTTGATGCAGCCAACATTAACTACTGCTGGCACGCCCAACTCAGACGGCGACCAAACCTTCACCCAACAAACTGTCCAAACCATCGCCAACGTTCGCGATGGTGAGACGATTGCCCTGGGCGGTTTGCGTTCGACCAACATCACCATTGACAAAACCAAGGTTCCCTTGATCGGCGACATTCCGTTGATCGGCAAACTGTTCCGTTCACGTGGCAGTTCTGCCGTGGAATCCGAACTCATCATCTTCCTCACCGCGCGCATCATCCGCCGCGTTGGAGACGACGATGCAGTCGGCACCTCCGATATTCCAGTCGGTATTGGCGGACAGTAAACACACCAAACAATCAACAAAAACGGCCAGAACTCAGGTTCTGGCCGTTTTTGTTTGTTCGACTAATAGACCATTCCCTCCCCTCCTAAACTGGCCCTCAATGAATACCGCCCCACTGGTGCCCGCTGAAGCGCGCGCTATCGTCCTACAACACATCACCCGCCATAACTCTCACCCCATCGACCACAGCAAAGCCCTGGGCCGTGTGTTGGCTCAGGATGTCATTTCGTCGCTTGATTTGCCCCCATTTCCGAACTCTGCGATGGACGGTTATGCTCTACGCGCCACCGACTTGCAAAGCGCGCCCCAAATCTTGCGTCTCATCGAAACCATTGGAGCGGGAGATGTCGCCACTCGCACAGTCGAAAGCGGCACCTGCATTAAAATCATGACGGGCGCCCCCGTCCCCGCAGGAGCCGACTGCGTCGTAATGCGCGAAGAAACCCGCGAACAAAACGGCGAAGTCACATTTGAGGAAATCGCCCAACCCGGCCAGCACATACGCCCCAAAGGCGACGATGTCCGCGAAGGCGAAACCGTATTTCAAAGCGGCACACTCATCAACGCTGCTGTCCATGCCATGTTGGCCTCACTAGGGCAAGCCACCGTCGAAGTCACTGTACGCCCGCGAGTCGCTATTGTCGTCACGGGCAAGGAACTTGTCGATGTCGATGCCCAGTTGCACCCCGGCCAAATTCGCGATTCCAACTCGTGGGCACTGCGCGGCTTAGTCCAGAGTTGCGGTGCCGATGTCGTTTCTGTGCTGCGAACCGGCGATACACAATCAGAAGTAGAAGAAGCCTTGCGCCTATCAGCTACGGAAGCCGACGTAATCATCACCAGTGGCGGTGTATCGGCGGGCGATTTCGACCCTGTTCGCGACGTATTACTTTCACAGGCCGAGGTTCATTTCTGGAAAGTGGCGATGAAACCGGGAAAACCGCTGCTTTTCGCGACGCTACATGAGACTCCGGTCTTCGCCCTCCCTGGCAACCCGGTGTCGGTCATGGTCGGATTCGAAGAGTTTGTGCGTCCAGCCCTACTCAAAATGGCCGGACGCACAGCCTGGAAGCGAGTTGAAGTCGAGGCCATGCTCCAAAACGACCTCAACTCGCCCAGTGGACGTACCGAATTCGTGCGTGCCCGTCTTGAGCAAAGTGCCGATGGCTTTCTGGCAATTGTGTCGGGCGATCAAAATTCGGGGCGACTTTCGACCATGGCACGCGCCAATGCCCTGCTCGAAATTGCTGCTGATGTTACTTTTTTACCTTCGGGGACGCGCATTCGGGCCAAACTACTGGGTGGCCCCGAAATTGGCGGTTTTTAAAGATGCCTGGATCCGGTGAACTTCTCGTTATTATGCTCCTCGTGCTGGTGCTGTTTGGCCCAGACAAACTGCCTGAGTTGGCGCGACAGGCGGGCAAATTAATCCGTCAGGTCAATCGTGTACGCAACGAGGTTTCCCGTCAAATCAACACAGCCCTTTTGGATGAAGACGACGATCCCACACGCCGCAACCATTAATAATTGATGGCATAAGAATAAATGGCGCGAGGAGAAAATTCTCCTCGCGCCATTTGCTATTTCAAGCTCAATAAATCGCTTAAACCGCGACTGGCGTCTCGATTTCAAAGCCCGCCGCTTCGACCCATCCCTTCACAATCGCCGCGCTTTCGCCCGGCGTAGTCAAGTAGCCATCCACGAACAACGAGTTCGCGGGCCACAGCACGCGCGGTTGAAGATCGCCCAATTTCTCGCGCCCCGCCGCCGCACGTACCTCAGCGCGAGGATTGGTCAAACGCATCAAGCACATCGCTTGTAGGGCATGTAGACCGGGCACAGGCGCGTTATTCACGAGCGAAACGCCCTTGATGCGCAGCAACACATTGATAGGAATCGAAGTCACTCCCAACTCGCGAAGCGCAAACGCCATATCGAGCAAGTCGTCCACCGACTCGCCCAACCCCACAATACCACCCGCACAAGTCGAAAGCCCCGCAGTCTGCACATTACGCAGCGTGTCCAAGCGGTCTTCGAAAGTGTGTGTCGAGCAAATCTTCGGATAAAACTTCGGCCCAGTGTTCAGGTTGTGGTTCACATAATCCACGCCCACATCCTTTAACTGCTGGCACTTTTGCTCGTTGAGCAACCCAAGGCTGGTACAAATTTCGAGATGCGCGGTTTTCGGGTCGCTCTTAATCTGCCCAACGGCTTGCCCGATATGCTGAATATCGCGTTCTGTAGCTCCACGGGCCGCGATAGCCATACAAAAGCGTGTAGCGCCCGCCTCGACGGCTTCCTGTGCCCGCTCTACGATCTTTTCGGGCGCCAGCAAACGGTATTTTTCAACTGGTGCCGTAGAAATCTTCGACTGCGAACAATACGAGCAATCTTCGGGGCAGATACCGCTTTGTGCGTTCAGCAACATACATAGTTTCACGCGGCGCCCAAAGTGCGCTTCACGCACAGTTAAAGCCGCATCCATGACAGCTTCAAAATCGTTCGAGGAAGCACACAAAACAGCGTAGGCTTCATCACGCGACAACGCTTCATCGCGCAGGGCTTTGCTCGCCAAATCGGAAAAATTCATCGCAGGAAAACTCAGTTTGCGTCTTTTACTCACATCAGGAGAAGGAGGCCCCAACAAACAGCCATTCTATTCCCGCTGTTGGCTCTTCTCATCGCTCAGCATCCTCGCTCCATTCGGGACATGCCAAACTTCCCCTATACATGAAGACCGCACTATTTCCATCCGCCGCCGTCGGTTGTGGATTCCAATTTCAAACCCTCGAAAAACCTGCCATTCACATCGAAGATGGACGCTTCACCTATGTTGGCCCCCGTTCCACTGCGCCGCGCTTTGATGCGGACGAAACCATCGAAGGCGAACACCTCGTCGCGATGCCAGGCATGGTCAACACTCACACTCACGCGGGCATGACGCTGCTGCGCGGTTACGCCGACGATCTGCCGCTGGAAGTGTGGCTGCAAACCAAAATATGGCCATTCGAGGCCAACCTGCACAGCGACGATGTGTACTGGGGCACCCTACTCGCCTGTGCCGAAATGATTCGCGGCGGCACCACCACGTTCTGCGACATGTATTTCCACGAGAATCGAGGCGTCGAGGCGGCCCTTAAGGCCGGAATGCGTATGTGCCCCGGCGCCGTTCTACTCGGCTTCCTCCCCGGCGCCAACGAGAAAATCGCGAGGGCACGCGAATTTGTGCGCGACTGGCGCGGCCACGACCTCATCACGCCCTTCCTTGCCCCTCATTCGCTCTACACCTGCGACGAGTCTCAGTGGCAGCAAATTATCGAAGTAGCGCGCGAAGAAAACGCCATCATCACCACCCACGTCTCGGAAACAAAGTTCGAAGTCGCCGATGTCACCGCGAAATGGGGCCAGTCCCCCGTCCAAACCCTGCACAAATTGGGCGCTCTCGACGGTCATCTCCTAGCCGCCCACTGCGTCCACACCGATAGCACCGACCGCGACATCATGGCAAGCACCCCATTTTATGTCGCTCATAACCCACAATCGAACCTGAAACTGGCGTCTGGCATCGCGCCCATTGAGGATTATCTATCGCGCGGCATCGGCGTCGGCTTGGGACCAGATGGCACAGCCAGCAACAACAACCTCGATATGTGGGAAGAGATGCGCCTCGCCGCCACCCTGCACAAAGCCACCACTGGCGACGCCACCATAGTCACAGCCCAGCAAGCCCTCAAAATGGCGACCATCGACGGCGCCCGTTGCCTTGGCCTGGATTCGGAAATCGGCACACTCGAAGCAGGCAAACGCGCCGACCTTCTGCTCATCGACTTCGACAAACCACACCTCTACCCGCGCCACAACATCACCTCGCACCTCGTCTATGCCGCCAACTCCGCCGACGTTCATTCCACCCTCGTAGGTGGCAAATTCCTGCTCCGCGACGGAAAGTTCCAAACACTCGACGTTCGCGAAGTCGGCAATGAATGCAGCACGCGCGGGCAAGCATTATCAGCAAAAGCAGCAGCGGCCAGCGTCGCCAACTAACCAGCCATCAGGGAGCGCAAGTACACACTTGCGCTCCCTCTTTTTCGCCTATATTGAACCCAACTAAATTACGAGATTTGAGGGGTTGCAAGCGCCAATAATCATGGATATATTTTATCTATGATTTGCATGAAGGAAGGAATTCATGCATCCCAATCAACATGAATCAGCAACTCAAAATCGTAGTAATCGGCGGCACCGGACTCATTGGCTCGAAACTCGTCGGCAAGCTCCGCCAACTCGGCCATGAGGTCGTTGCGGCCTCGCCCAGAATGGGAATCAACGCAGTTACAGGCGAAGGCTTGGCCGAAGCGCTTGTCGGCTCCCACACCGTCGTAGACGTGTCCAATTCCCCTTCATTCGAGGACAAAGCCGTTCTGGATTTCTTTGAGACTTCCACCCGCAACCTCGTCGCCGCCGAAGCAGAGGCCGGAGTAAAACACCACATCGCGCTTTCTATTGTCGGCACCCAGCGGCTCTCCGATAGCGGCTATTTCCGCGCGAAACAGGTTCAGGAAGCACTGATCAAAGCCTCTCCCATCCCCTATACCATCGTACAGGCCACGCAATTCTTCGAGTTTTTGGCAGGCATCGCTTACATCAGCACAGTCGGCGACACAGTTCACCTCTCGCCCGCCCTGGTTCAACCCATCGCAGCAGACGATGTAGCCGCAACCCTGCTTGACGTGACGCTCGCCTCCCCCATCAACGGCACCATCGAAATAGCAGGCCCCGAAGCCGTTCCCCTCAACGAAATCGTCGCCCAGTTCCTCACCTCTCAAGGCGATACTCGCCAAATAGTAACCGACCCCAAAGCCCTTTACTCCGGCGCAGAACTAGACGACAAATCCCTGACACCCGACGAAGGCGCCCGCCTCGGCACCATCACCTTCGATGAATGGCTCAAAAAGTCTTAATTGTGAACTAGCTCCCCCCTGACCTAATCCTGACATCTACATAAAATCGTATCAATATCCATTATTTATCCATAATATTATTGATACGTTAATGTAAAAAAGATATTCTTTTTGCTAGAGTGCGCTCTCTAGCACTTCATGGTCACCTCACCATGAAAAAAATATCTATCCCAAATCGCTTTTATAATCTGAAAGCCCTATCCATTCTCCTGCCCACTTTACTCCTCTCATTAAATTTGGGCACTCAAACCGCGCAAGCCGCAGCACCTGCAAACGATAACTTCTCGAAGGCTCAAGCCATCTCAGGAATATCTGGGGCCACCACGGGCGATGTAGCCCAAGCCACAGTCGAAGCCAACGAACCTGGCGTCTTCGGCGAGAAAAAGACCGTTTGGTACAAATGGACAGCCCCATACCGAGGCTATCTGCACTTTACGACTCTCGATAGCCCGACCGATGGCGTAGTCCGTTTTTATAAAGGTACTTCCATAGGGGCACTTGATTTTGTTGGCACAGTGCGCCGCGTAACCAATACCAACGATTGGGAAACGTTTCTCGCCGTAAAGCAAAGCGAGGTTATCTATGTCCGTGTAAATCGCGAAACCACCACTAAAACTCCATCCACTGCATATAAATTGAGTTGGGATTTAACTGTCGCTCCACAAAACGACGATTTCGCGCAAGCGGCAGTTATATCAGGAAGCAGCGGCTCAATTCTCGGTTCGAATGTCGAAGCAACTATCGAAACGAACGAAGCACATGCCCTCACTCTTACCTCTAGCAGTGCAACCGTATGGTACAAATGGAAATCACCTTTCACTGGCAAAGCGACATTTGATTTCACAGGTAGCACGTTCACTCCACGTTACGTCATCTACGCACAATCAACGGCTCTCACTCCCGTAAAACAAAGTTGGGATGGGTCAAAGGATGTCCTAATCGTAACTCCTAACGTGGTAGCTAATACGACTTACTACATACAGGTATGGGGGATATACCCCTTCATAGACAAAACCAAAACCCAAGGCACATTTGCACTCAGTTGGTCAACTGGTGGCACTGCTACACGCTCAATTTCAGGTCAGGTCTACAACGGAAGCCAACTACCCATCATGGGAGCAGTTGTACGCGCTGGCACCCAGAGTTTCACAACGGGTTTCGATGGTTTCTATTTCTTTTCAGGACTTCCTCTTGGCTCCTATAACGTGACAGCCACAGTGCCAATCACAGGCTATATTGCCCAACCTCAGGGATTCACCAATCCAGTGCAATTGGGAGGCAACGCCAAAAACATCAACTTCAAGGCAGTTCCCGCCCCGACACCAACCCCCACTC
>SDZD01000006.1 GCA_004172935.1 bacterium
TCGTGCAGGGGAGCAGCACGAAATACCAATTCGATATGGTCGTCGGATAAACCGAGTTTTTGGGCGATGCGCTGGCAGGTATGGGCAACGCGGCGGGTGTGGGCGCCTGTATCGTCGTCATGGTGTTCGCCCGCGCGCGCCAGACGCTCGATGACATCGAGTTGAGCGGCTTTCAGTTCGCTTTGGATTTCCTGTAAGCCCTTGATGCGCTCGGCGACCTCAAGTTCGAGAAGGCGGTTGCGCTCTTGAAGTTCGAGTTGGAGTGAGCGTATTTTCAGCAGATTGCGGGCGCGCAACGTCACATCGAATGGTTCGTGGGGACGCGATAAGAAATCGGTGGCGCCTAGAGAAAGAGCGGCCTGGCGCGTCGTATCATCGGGGGCGGCGGTGATGACTAATACCGGCAAAAAAGGGTCGGGGGTAACAGCGGGCAAGGCGCGCAAGATGTCGAAGCCGCTGACATGTGCCATCATCAAGTCGAGGATGATGAGATCGGGCTTGCATTCGCGAATCGAATCGAGTGCGGATTCGGGATCATTTTGTGGCAGGATTTGGGTGTAGCCCGCTCTTTGAAGGATTACAGTGAGTATTCCGATGTTATCCAAAGAGTCGTCGATAATGAGAATGCGTGGCTGCGGTGACATAGACGGCTACAATTCGAGAACGGCTGTTACGCAAAGACTTTACCATGCCTGTCCCAATTTGTACTAAGGGAAAACGATGATTTATCAATCTCTTAGTCGCTATATCGCACTAAAACTCAGCAAGATTTGGATAATCTCGCAGTTGTGTTGCTTATCGCATTTTTACTTTGTTATGCGCTAAGTTGTGGCTGTTTCCTCAAACTAGACCGCCATGTCCCAAGAACAAAATATTGACTCTGGCGAGGATTTACAGGCGATGCCTAACTCGGATATCGTCGCGTCTAAAGCGGAAGTCAAGGAAGCGGCCAAGCACACGGATGATTTCGCGCTGCTTAATCCCGGCAGACCTACCGCGCTTCAGGAGCATTTCACCGAGTCGGATACGTGGCGTGTGCTGCGGATTCAGTCGGAGTTCGTGCATTCTTTCGAGCTGATGAGCAAAGTGGGGCCGAGTGTGGCGATCTTCGGGTCGGCTCGTTTGCCCGAAACCTCGCCCTATTACATCACAGCTCGCGAGGTGGCGCGGCGGTTGGCGAAGAGTGGCTGGGCCATTATTACCGGGGGAGGCCCCGGCATCATGGAAGCGGCCAACCGGGGCGCCCGCGATGCGCGCGAGAAGCACGAGAAGATGAGCATCGGCCTCAATATCGAGTTGCCGTTCGAGCAGAGCATGAACCCCTACTGCGATATTGGCATCAACTTCCGCTACTTCTTTTGCCGCAAGGTGAACTTCGTCAAATATGCCTCGGCGTTCGTGATTTTTCCCGGCGGCTTTGGCACGCTGGATGAGTTTTTCGAGGCGTTGACGCTGGTGCAGACGCACAAAATTCAGGACTTCCCGGTGGTTGTATTCGGCTCTGATTATTGGAAGGGACTGATTGATTGGATGCGCGCGACTCTGGTCGCCAATGGAACGATTTTAGCCTCGGATCTTGATTTGATTTATCTGACGGACGACCCAAATGAGGTCGTTGAATACATATTCGAACACACGCGCAGCGTGCGGCATCCCGAAGAGCGACGGTGAGATAAGGGGGGCGAATAAGGTGCGCTTTGCGCGGCTGGATGATGAAGGGAGTTAGGAACGAAAGGCTCTGGCTAGAACTTCGATATTGCGTTCGACATCGAAGCGTTCTTCTATACGGCGGCGGGCGTTTTCGCAGCGCAGTTTGGTTTGTTCGGGGGTTTGGAATACGCGGGCTAAGGCATAGGTCAGGGCTGTTGTATCGCCCGCATCGACTATAAGGCCCGTTGTGTCATCGACGAAGTCGGAGGCGCTTCCGGCGTTGGTGGTGACGATGGGGAGGCCGAGGGCGGCAGCTTCGAGCAGGACGTTGGCGAGTCCGTCGCGGTCGCCTTCGCGGGTTTGGCGCGAAGGGAGAACGAGGCAGTCGCAGCGGCGCATTACCTTGATTGCTTGAAGATGGGGGAGGGCGCCATACCAGTGCAAACCTTCGGGACGAATGCAGCCCTTTTGTTTGTACCAATCTAGGCGATGAAAGCCGCGCTTGTGCAGTTCAGCGGCGAGTGGCCCTTCGCCGATGAGCCTGAGATGGGCGCGTTGGAACTGTGAGTTGAGGACATCGACGGAGTGTATGGCCTCGAACCAGCCTTTCTTTTCTACAAGGCGCCCGACACCCACGATACGGACTGGTTTATTGGGGCGCGGTTGGAAGCGGCGGAATTTGTAGCGCTTGAGTTCGAGGCCGTGCGGCGCGTATATGACGTTAGTGCCATATTTTTGCAGTTCGCGGGTACCAGCGAGGGTGCAACTAGTGGCGAATTTGGCGGAGGCGAGTTTGGCTTTCAGGTCGCCGCCTTCGACCCACAGGTCGCGGGCGTGGGCGGAAAAACTCCACGGAATGCCCGCGCGTTTGGCGGCGCTTTGGGCGACGAGGGCGAGGTGATTGGCCCAACCCGCGTGGACGTGGGCGAAGGCGCGTAAGTCGAGATTAGCCCCGACGTTTTGCCAGCGGCGCGGGGAGAGCTTTTCGCGCCAACTCTGGTGGATGGGGGTGGCGCCTTCGCCCGCGTTGAAGGCGAACACCTCGATTTCGAAGCCGTGTCGCCGTAGTGCCTCGATTTCGCGGGCGATGAAGGTTTCGCTGTTCGATGGGTAGGTATCGAGCAGGTAGGCGATTTTCATAGTGCTGAATAGACCCCGGCGATGATGCGTGCGGTGCGCTGCCACGAGAAATAGCGGGCGAAGTGTTGGCCCTGAGCGGCGACGGAGTCGGTGGTGTTGAGGGCGGCTTTTATGGATTTAGCGATGGAATCGAGCGAATGTGGGTCGGGTGTCCATGCCACTGTTCGCAAGTCGGGGATGGGGACTCGGTTGGAGGCGACGACCGGGGCGCCGCACGCGAGGGCTTCGACGATGGGAAGGCCGAAGCCTTCGGCGAGCGAGGGGAAGCAGAAGGCGGCGCAGTCGCTCATGAGGACGCGCAATTCGGTTCGGTCGACGTAGCCGAGGAAGCGGGCTTTGAGTTTGAGCTGTTGCAGTTCGGGCCACGGTTTGAGGCCCCCCACAAAGATGAGTTCGGGGGCGTTGCTGCCCAATGACTGGACGGCGCGAAGTAGGCGGGGCAAATTCTTTTTCGGCTCCAGATTGCCCGCGAAGAGCAGGAAGCGCGGGGGAAGAGCGAACTTTTGGTGGGCAGCGTGACGTTGGGCTTGCGTGACTGGCTCGAAGAAGTCGTTTTCGACTCCTAAAGGGGCAACGACCACGTTGGCGCCGGGAGCGCGGCGCAGGATGGCGTCGCGGCCTTTGGGGGTGGAGGCTAGAAGGACATCGGCGCGGCGCAGGGTGGCGGGCATGATGGTGCGGTAGTGGAGGCGATTGACGCGAGTGGCAAAGCGCGGGAAATCGAGTGCGATGAGGTCGGGGATGGAAACCACTGTCGCGCATGGTGACAGTAGGGGCATGACGTAGTTAGTGGCGTGCAGGCAGTCGAACTGTTCGGCTTTGAGGAGCAAGGGAAGTTCGGTTTGTTGCCAGAGGATGCGGCGGGCTTTGGCTTCGCCCTCGAAGGGGAGGCGGCGCCAGTGCCAGTTCGGTTTAGAGAGTGGCGAAGTGGGGGCATCGTGGGGCACGAAGACCTCGAAGGAGTGCGGCAAATCGAGTTCGTGCAGCGCCAAAAGCGTTTGCCAGAGGGCACGCTCTATGCCGCCCAAACGTCCGTAGAGGGGCGTAGCGTCGAGGGCGATTTTCACACGAGGAGTTTGAAAGCACTTCTCCCCTGAGTGCATCTTTTTTGTGTGCAGCTTTGCGCGCTGCGCTTCCAAACTGAATGCACATGAATTTGCTCGAAGGCTTGAACACGCCCCAACAACAGGCGGTCACACACATGGATGGGCCGCTATTGATTTTCGCGGGCGCTGGTAGCGGAAAGACTCGCACCCTCACTCATCGTATCGCTTATCTGATTGAGAACGGTATCTCCCCCAATCGTATTTTGGCCGTTACCTTCACCAACAAGGCCGCGAAGGAGATGCGCGAACGCCTGGAAAACCTTGTCGGTCCGGTTGCGAAACGGATGTGGATGGGGACTTTTCACGCGCTGTGCGCGCAGATGTTGCGCATTCACGGTGACCGCATCGGGCTTAACCCTCGCTTCTCGATTCTCGATGCCGACGACCAGTTGAGGCTAATGAAAGAGGTCGTCAAGGACGCTAACCTCGATTCCGACCGCTTCAAGCCCGCCGTTGCGCTTTCCAAAGTTTCGGATGCCAAGAACGCTTTGCTGACGCCCGAAAAGGTGATTGAGCGGGCCAGCAAGCCGCACGAGCGGGTTTACGCCAACTTGTATGCGCGCTATCAGGAGAAATTGCGCATCGCGTCGGCGCTCGACTTCGACGACCTGTTGGGCGAAGCCGTGCGGCTTTTGCAGGAAAGCCCCGAATCGTTGGCGCACTGGTCGGAGCGCTTTCAGCATGTGCTTATCGACGAGTTTCAGGATGTGAACGAGGCGCAGTTCCGCTGGGCACAACTTCTGGCGAGTAAGCATAAAAATATTTGCGTCGTTGGCGACGATGACCAGTGTTTGGTTGCTGGAACTTTGGTGGAAACGCCTGACGGTAAGAAGCCAATTGAGGAAATCGTTGAGGGCGATAAGGTATTGTCGGGAGTTGGTGAGGGCATCGCTCGATTTTATGAAGTGCAAGCTGTCAAATCCAGAGAGTACAGCGGCCCTATCCTGAAAATTAGCACCGATTTTCGGCATGAACTACGTGTAACTCCCAATCACATTTGCTTTGGTGCCATTGCTCGTGACCGCACTCAAGCGATTGGGCGTCCTGAGACGGTATTGCTTTCCGCATTTGAATGCGTTGGTGAGGATACCCAGCCTGTCCACTCGGTTTTCTCGAAGTCGCGAGCTGGGGGGCAGGAGCGTAATTTGGATGTGGCAGAAGAGAACGCTCGTAATATTGCACGTTCAGAAGGTGGGGCCGAAATCGAGCGTGTGGCGATGTTTTGCGGTATGGATTACCCCGACAGTGAGCCGTTTAATTTTCTTCCTGCCTCGGCCCTCCAAATTAATAACGGGGTTCCTGCCGTTGAGGGAAACAATGTGTTTTCGGCGCGGATTAATAGTATCGAAGAAGAGCCTTATGAGGGTTTTGTGTATGACCTTGATGTTCAACATGCACGTAACTTCGCGGCTAACGGTGTGTTAGTTCACAACTCGATTTACGCTTGGAGAGGTGCCAATGTCAAGATTATTTTGGAGTTCGAGCAGGTTTACAAGGATGCTACCGTTGTGCGGTTGGAGCAGAATTATCGCTCGACTCAGAAGATTTTGGATGCGGCGTATGGGGTCATTTCGCAGAACAATGGGCGGGCTTCGAAGCGGTTGTGGACGGAAGAGGAAGGTGGCGCGCAGCTGACTTTGCATGGGGCGCTGAATGCTCAGGAAGAGGCGGCTTATATAGTGCGTCAAATCGAGATTATACGGCGCGAAGAGCGGTTGGATTATAAAGATTTCGCGATTTTGTGCCGTGTGAACGCGCAGTCTCGGCCATTTGAAGAGGCGTTTTTGCGGTCGCGGGTGCCGTTGAAACTGGTAGGAACACAGCGATTTTATGAACGCCGCGAAATTCGCGATGTGATGGCTTATTTGCGGTGGATTTACAACCCGGACGACAATGCGGCGATTTCTCGATTGATTAACGTGCCGCCGCGTGGGATTGGTGGGGTGACGGTGGATAAGATTGATGCGATTGCGCGCGAACAGGGGCGCTCGATGGGCGCCGTGCTGTTGGATAATGGCACGACGGGCAAGCTGCTATCGCCCGCTGTGGCGCGCAAGATCGAGCCGCTGCAACGTTTGCTTCGGCTCCTGATGGAAGATGCGCAGAAGTCGCTGAACCTCGCCGATTTGATGGATAAGATTTTGGAGCGCACACGGATGCTGGAATGGCTGCGCGGCGAGCGCGATGGCGACTCGGTTGACCGTGAGGCGAACGTCGAGGAGTTGGTGCGCGCCATCGAATCGTTCGATATGCGATTGGCCGAAGAAGTGGACGAGAACGGCGAAACCAGCGAAGTTTGGAACGAGGGCGACCCATTGCGGTTGGGGATGTTCTTGGGTGAAGTTGTGCTGGATGGTTCGGGCGATAAGGACAACCAGAAGAACCAGACGGACGATGCCGTGACGTTCATGACTCTGCACTCGGCGAAGGGACTAGAGTTCCCGGTGGTGTTTTTGGCCGGAGTCGAGCAGGGGCTTTTGCCGCACGCACGCGCGGTCTTCTCGGAGAACGCTTCGGCGGAGGAGTTAGAAGAGGAAAGGCGACTGATGTATGTGGGGTTGACTCGCGCGGAGAAGCGGGCCTATCTGACCTATGCGCAGCAACGCACCATGCATGGGCGCACCGAGACGACGCAGCAATCTCAGTTCTTGGATGAAATCCCGGCACATTTGGTGGATCGCGAAGGGTTGGCGAAGATGGGGCGCGGTACATTCCACACCCGTTCGAGCGACTGGGGCAGTTCTGGGCGCGGCTCGTATCGCGACCGCATCGAGTCGTTGCCGCGTCCGGCTTTTACTCCGGCGTCTTCGAGTAGTAGTAGTTCGAGTGCAGCGCGCGACACCGGGGGCAAACCACCGATGTTCAGGGTGAGCGACCGTGTACGACACAAGACTTATGGCGAAGGATTGGTGGTGGCCGCCAGCGCGCAAGGCGGGTCGGGCGAATGGGTCGAAGTCGCGTTTTTGCAGGGCGGCGTCGGCAAGAAGAAGCTGATTGTCGCTTTCGCCGGATTGGAAAAGGCGAGCTAAGCGAAGAGGGTTTGAAAGGGGCTGCGATGCGGCCCCTTTCGTCGTTTTGAGGTTTTGGCAATCTCACTGCTACACTGCCGCTCAGATATACATGGCCAGACCTCGCGTAGCTACGGGTATCACCGAACTCGACAACATGTTGCAAGGCGGACTTCCGCAGGGCAAATCGTACCTTCTTTCGGGTGAACCGGGAACCGGTAAGACCACTTTTTCAGCGCAGTTCATCCTTGAGGGATTGAAGCGCGGCGAAAACGGCATCTACATTTCGGTAGATGAAAAGCCCTCGCATGTGGTGGAAGATGCCGAGAGTCTGGGCTGGGATTTACGAACACCCGTCGAGCAGGGCAAGCTGATTTTGCTGGACGTGTCGCCTTATTTCAACTGGGTTCGACAGGGCAAGAATAACTCGATTGATTCGGCGGAAGTGATCTCCGATTTGTCGAAGCAGATTCGACGTATTTCGGCGAAGCGGTTGGTATTCGACTCGATTGTTCCCCTCGTTTTACACCGCGAGCGCGTCCATGATGTGCAGGAGTTCATCCGCGATTTGATTTTCTCGATTGACGATAATCTGGGTTGCACCACGCTAATGACCAGCCACATCTGGCCGGGGGCGATGGGGTCAGCGGAGCATAGCGTCGAGGAGTTTTTGGTGTCGGGCGTGATTCAGTTGCGCTTGGTGAAGGCGGCTGAAGGGCGCTACAAGCGCGCTATGTTCGTTCGCAAGATGCGCGCGACTCCAGTGGAATTGCGCGAGTACGCTTTCGAGATTCAGCATGAGAAAGGGCTGGTTATTACAGAGCCTTTGAATGACTAGTTTTTAGTGGTTAGTTACTAGTTGTTAGTTTTCCGAGTTCGGATTGTCTGGCGTTTTTGCCCCTCCTAACCTCCCCATGAATGGAGAGGGACCACTCATTGAATTGGGGGAGTCTCTCGTTATTTGGGGGTTGGTAACCGCTGCGCGGCCTTCGGCCACCTTCTCTCGCTGTGCGGGAGAAGGGCTGACTTTCAGCATCCTCTCGTGGACGCGGCAGGCCATTATGCTCTACGAATAACCAACATATCATATTGCCTCTCGCGGACACGGCAGGCCATGTCCCTACATTTGCCAGTGAGACCCTCTCGCGGCCATGACAAGTCATGGCCCTACATTTGTGTTTCGTAGTTTCTGACTGCCTACAGTTCGAATTGGGCGGTGTGGGTGTGGCCTCTGGAGTTGGCGTTGTTGAGTTCCAATATGGTAGTTGGGGTGTTTTGAACTAGGGTTATAGTTTCGGCGCCTCTTCGTTTGTTTTTGACTGGGTAAGCTAGTTCGATTTTGACGGTGCTTGAAGTGCGGCTTGGGTGGGCTATGGCGATTGTTAGTAGGCCCGCTTTGCGCTCGATGATGAGGCTGCAGGGCGCGGAGACTTCGATGCCGTCGAACTTGGCGGGCGTCCAGAAGTGCAGCATTGTCAGGTTTCCAGAGCGGATGGCCTGGACCGATTCGGTGTTGCTGAGAATCTCGAATCCCGGTTTTTGGGCGCGTTGCTTCGTGGCCGAGGCGGATGCCTTGGGAAGCAGAGCGTAGGCGTAAGTTGCGTTTGTTGGATTGGGGCCGTGATCGAACCACAAAGTCAGATAATTCCTTGAGACGGTGGTGCCTTTGGGCGCGCCAGGCCATGCGCCTTCGCGCTTTTCGCGGATGGCTTTCAGATTGGGCGAGTCGGGGAAGAGGTAGCCTCCGACGCCTTCGAGGTGAGCGTAAGCGACCTTTTCGAGCGTAGTTCCGGCGTTCAAATTCAGTTCTTTATTATTGATGAGCCACTTCGCGTCGTCTTTGGCGAGGTTGCGGTTTTCGACGATGGTTTCGATGGTACGGTTGTCGATGCTGGAGATTCCCGCGCCCAGACACACGATAGAGTCGTCGAGGCAGAACCACGATTTATGGGCGCGCAGAGTCGAGTCGAAGCCTTCAAGTTCTTGAGCAACGGCGCCGTAAAGGTTGTTGAGGACGGCGCCACCGACGAAGCGCGCGGTTTTTGGACGATTGCCGCCGGAGCTATCGGCGCGCTGTCGGGTATCGACGGTGGTTCCCGGTAGGCGGTAGGGATTGACTGTTGGCCAGAAGTCGGCGTTGAATTGAGCGAGGTCATTATCCAGATACAGGCAGGTCATGCCGTCGCTCTGGTGCCAGCCGCGCGTGTTCTCGCTGTTGATGCTGCCTTCGTAGCGTGCGATGCGGGTAGAGCACATCGAAATTTGCAACGCCCAACCGGGGCGGCGATGGACGGCTCTATCCATGTCGGCGAACAGCTGGTGATTGATGGGTTCGGGTTTGGTGGCAATGGAGGCGTCGCGCAGAATTTTTCGGGCTGCCGGGAAATCGCGTTGGTCGCTGCGCAGGAGCCAGCCTTTGACGAGGGCACGATAATCGGCGGCGTATTCGGCCGGGGCGCCTGCGGCCAATTGCAATATTGCGTTCATGGCGCCGCGTCCGTGGCCGGAATCGCGGGCGCCGCTGCGTGTGACGGCGCGCCCACAGACGCCATCCATCATCAGGCCATTGAAGATGAAGGGGGCGTAGGTTTTTTCGATGGCTTCGAAAATGATTTTGCGGTTCGGGTCGACCACTTCCCAGGGGGTGGCTTTGAAGAGGGCGAACAGGCGCGCCAGACCACCGAGCAGAACCACGCCGTAAGTTCCGGTGTAGGGGATGTCGTTGTGCTGGATGAACGAGCCGTCGGTGTAGTAGCCGTCGCCGCCCGTGACGTACTGGAAGATTTGGCTGAGACCGTCGCGGGCTTCGGTAAGGCGCGCGGTATCATCGGTGAGTAGGGCGGCAATGGCGATTGCCTGGCATTTGTCGGAGCGGTTGGCGCCGGTTTCCCTGAGGGCTTTGTAGTTGGTGCGCTTGGTGGGGTCGGGGATAAAGGCTGTGACTGAGGCCGTGTAAGCGGCGCGTTGGGCTGGCGAGAGCTTATCGTGAAGCAGGACTGCTGCGTTAGTAAGGAGTTGGGGAGTGCCGATTTCCCAGTCCCACCAGTTGCCCGTTTCTTTGCTGGCCGGGGTGTAGGTGTGTGAGGTCATCCAATCGAGGCCGTCGAGGGTTTGAGCTGCTAACTTCTCGTCGCCGTAAAGCGGCTGATTGGGGGTGGCATAGGCGAGAGCCATGTCGTAGAGGTGAGAGAATGCGCTCGTCATTGCTGCTGAAGAGTTACCTTCCCACAGGGCTGTTCGGGCCGCGTCTGTTTTCATCGAGTCGCGCCATTTGATGGCATTTCTGGTGATGTAGGTGGGTTCTTTTGGGTCTTTGGGGATGATTTCGCCGATGAGGAGCGCGCGCCAGCGGGCGCGCATGGTGGCGAAGATTTCGGGCGTCTGGGCTTCATCGGCCATGAGTGGCGGAGTCGCACGGGACAACAAGGCCAGGGCGGAAGCGCTACTGAGCGCTAGGAAGTCGCGGCGGGTGAACATGGGTTTGAGTTGTTAGTCGTTAGTAATTAGTGGTTAGTTTTCCGCTACGCGGCCCTCACCCGGCGCTTCGCGCCACCCTCTCCCCCCTCGCGGGAGAAGGAATGCGGGCGCAGAAGTCCCTCGCGCTTACGCGACCTTTGCGCAGCAGTCTCTCGCGGACATGGCAGGCCATGTTCCTACGGGTTGAATTCTCTCGCAAGGGGGAGATGTTCGAGGTTTGTTGGGCGATCTTTAGGGGGAGATGGCCTTGATTTGGAGGTTTTTGAGGTTGGCGGGGTGCCAGTTTTCTTTGACGGCGTGCAGTTCGAAGGATTGGGGGCCAGCGGGGAGCGTCATGCGGCCAAGGATGGTTGGTTTGTATTTGTCGTAGTTGCCTGTGGGGGCGACTGCGAAGCGGAGAGTTTGATTGCCGACTTTAAATTCGATGTTGGTATCTTCGGTGGCAGAAAGGTCGGCGCTGATTTCGTAGGTGCCGGGTTTATCGAGGTTGGCTTTCCATGTGGCGTAGTCGTCGGGGTTGGTCCACCAACCGAGGTTTTCGCCCGCTTTTAGGTTGCTACCAGAGATTTCGGCATCGGACACGGGGAGGCGCAAGATGCCGTCCGCGTCGGGAGAAGCGGGCAGGATGATGGCGCGCGGCGTGCCTTTGAATTGGAGTACGAGCGTCGAGGAATCGGGGTCGGGCGCGGTTTTGGGAAGGGTGAGGATGATTCCGTTGGTGGCGGAGACGCTTTTGATTTTGGCGTTGCCAAGTAAGACTCGTGCGCTGGTGGGGAGGTCGAGGAGTCCGGGGACGCGGAGTTTGCCGCTGGCGGGCCAGTTGAAGACGTGCAAGTAAAGGGTGGTTTGGCCGTTGGCCTGTTTCTGGGTGGCGCGACCCCAGCTGAGGCGGCCCAACGGCGAGGCGTTGGTGGCATAAATGGAATCGCCGTTGGTTTTCATCCAGGCGCCGACGGTTTTGAGGCGGTCGATTTCGGCTTGAGGAATATTGCCCTCTTTGGTGGGGCCGACGTTGAGCAGGTAGTTGCCGCCTTTGGAGGCGATGTCAACGAGGTTGCGGATGAGTGTTTGGCTGCTCTTGAAATCCTTGCCGACTGCTGAATAGCCCCAGGTATTGTTGATGTTCATGCAGACCTCGAAATCGCGGTCGGGCTGCTTGCCAGGGATGAAGCCTTCGGGGGTTTCGGTGTCGCCTCTGTAGTCGCCGCCGAGGCGGTTGTTGGAAATGATGGCGGGTTGGGTTGCAAGTAAGTCGGCGAAAGGGCGGGCGCGTTCGCGGTTCATGCCGTAAGCGGTGTCCCACCAGAAGACATCAATCGGGCCGTAGTTGGTGAGCAACTCTTTGACTTGCGGTAGGGCGATGTCTTTGAGGTAGGCGTCCATATCGCCTTTGTGGTCAGGGTCGAAACTAGCCCCGGAGCCGCCGGGGTGCATCCAGTCCTGAGCTTGCGAATAGTAGAAACCAATTTTGATACCTTCTCGGCGCGCGGCTTCGACGAGGGGGCGCAATAAGTCGCGGTGGGCGCCGCCTTCATCGACGGCATCCCAGGTAGTCACTTTAGAATCGAAGAGCGCGAAGCCCTCGTGGTGTTTGGTGGTGATGACGATGTATTTCATACCCGCGTCTTTGGCGAGCTTGACCCATGCTTCGGGATCGTATTCGCCAGCGGTGAAGAGAGGACCGTAGGCGCGATATTCGGAGCCGGGGATTTTGGCGAACTCTTTAATCCACTCGGCGCCAAAGGAGTAGCGCTTATCTTTGTAGACGCCCGCTGGAACTGAGTAGGCGCCCCAGTGGATGAACATGCCGAAGCGCGCCTCGTGGAACCATTTCATGCGTGCTGCGTGCTGGGCGGGCGTTTCGTTGGGATAGGTGGAAAGCACCGGGGCTTCGGGGGCATCCTGTGCCCAAACCCGATGAGCGGAGGACGTGAGCAGGGTAGCTCCCATGACGGGGAGAGCGCATAATAGGGCTTTTCGCGGGTTAGAACGTGGTTGGAGTGACTGCATACTCGTGTTAGCTAGTTTTGACAGCGAGGACTCGAAAAAGTTTGAGGGGTAATTTATATATTTATTGGGCCGCAACTGGCGGTCCATTATTTGGTGTTTGGGTTTTGTTTTTCGGGGCAGAATAATAGTAGTAACAGCTGTTATTGTTTGGTGTGATTTACTAGGGGCGAACGGCCTTGTGGCCATAGTAAATCGTGATATGAAATCGAATCCATGCGTTTTAATTCTGGTTGATGGGTTGCGTCCCGATGCGATAGAACCCGCGCCGATGCCGACGGTATTGTCGTTGGCGAAAGAGTGCCTTTATGCGGGCACAGCGCAGAGCCTTATGCCCAACTGTACTCTGCCGTGTCACTTCTCGATTTTCCATAGTGTTGTGCCGGAGCGGCATGGCATTAACACCAACAACTGGACTCCTCAGGTGCGACCCATTCTTGGTATTTTCGATGTGCTTAGCCAAAGTGGCAAGAAGGCGGGGTTCGCTTACAACTGGGAAGAACTACGCGATTTGGGGCGTCCCGGTAGCCTGTGGCAGTCGTTTTTTGTGAGCATGTATAGGGCCGATGATTCATCGAACACTGACATGATGGTGGCCGATAATACCGCCAATTTTTTGCGTGAGGGGGCGGATTTCATATTCTGCTATTTGGGTGTGACCGATGAGGTTGGGCATAAGCACGGTTGGATGTCGCCGGAGTATTTGGAAGCGGCGGCTGGGGCTGATGCTGGAATTGCTCGCGTTTTGGAGGCGCTACCTGAAGGTGGCAGCGCAATTATCATGGCCGATCATGGTGGGTTGGGGCGTTCGCATGGCTTTGATTCGCCGGAAACCATGACTATTCCGCTGTACGTTTATGCGCCGGGGCGGGAAGCGGCTGAGATTTCTGACCCCGATTTGCTGGATATTGCGCCTACTATCGCGGCGTTGTGCGGCATCACTGCTCCCGAAACCTGGGAAGGTCGCTCACTGGTAAAGTGAACGCGGCTTTGAATGGATTGGATTTTGGTTGGGCTTTTGCTGGCGGCGGCGTGTTGCCACGCGCTGTGGAATTTGCGGCTCAAGTGCTGTAACGACAAAAATCTGGTGGTGTGGTGGGGACTCATCATTTTGGTGCCTCTCGCCATTCCGGCGCTGTTGAGCGGTGGGATACCGCTGGCGGTATGGCCGCTTTTGGCGGCGAGCGTGGCCTGTCAGGCGTGTTACTACTACTCGCTGGCGAAGGCTTACCAACACGGCGATTTTTCGCTGGTCTATCCGGTATCGCGTGGCACAGCCCCAGTGCTGGTGTTGTTGTGGGCGACCTTGTTTTTGCACGAGCGCCCACAGCCAACTGGGCTGGTTGGCATTGGCTTGATTGTCGTCGGGGTGGCTGTGACCGGGGGACTATGGCAACTGCTGCAAGGTGGGGCCTCTCGGCCCGCTCTGAACACAGCGAGTCTGGCGGCGGCTTTTCAGGTCGCGCTGTTTGTTTCGGGGTATTCGACGCTGGATGGTGCCGCTGTGAAACAGTGCCAACCGCTGGCTTATACGGCCTGCGAGTTCGCATTGACGGCATTGGCGGTGACGCCGCTGCTGGCGCGTCGGCCCTGGCCGGAACTGCGCGATGGGTGGATGAAGAACCGCTTCGACATCGTTTTCATCGCCTGTTTGTCGATGCTGGCTTATGCGTTGGTGCTGGTGGTTTATTCGCGTGGGACGGTGTCTTATGCGTCGGCGGGGCGCGAAATCAGCATCGTGTTTGGCGCTTTCGTGGGCTGGCGCTGGCTGGGCGAAGGGCTGGGAGCGACGCGCGTTATCGGCGCGATGCTAATTTTTAGCGGCATCGCGACTATCGCTATCTGGGGATGATGTGGCTCATGGAAAAGCAAAACACACCACGGGATGTGGTGTGTTTTGTGCTTTTTGGGACAAACCGCTGGAGAAATTAGCTTTGTGGGAAGTTGCCCGTCCAGTAGAACAGGCTGTTGCCCGCGCTCAGATTGTAGGCTTGATCGTGGTAGACGAGCGATTGCGGACCTGTGCCTCCGGGGCGCTTCTGCGATTTAACATGGCCGTCAGCGAAGAGGAAGTTGGTGGTGTCGAGGTGGCGCCATTCGCCACCATTGGTTGCGACTGTCTGACCGTTCCAAATGGCGTAATAGTTGTTCCATTTGTCGGCGTTGGTCGCGCCGTAGTTGCCCATATTCATTTCCAGAGCCATGAATGTTTTGGAGACAACGGGAATCGCAGCCAGCGAGAGGCCATCGGGTTCGCCCAAATACTCAGCCATTGCGTAGGAACGCCGCAGGGGGCCGCTATAGCCCGCATAGCCTTGTCCCGTCATATCGACGGTGATTGAGGCCGTGTCGCTGGGGCAGGCGAAAATCTGTGTGCTTTTCAGGTAGGGATAAATCTGAACATCCCACGAAGGAGTAGCGGCTTCGCCTGTGTTGGCAGGCATACGAGGCATTTTCTCGTCGTAGTCCTGGGTATATTGCATGAAGCCCAGACCGATTTGTTTGAGGTTGGACTGGCAAGAGGAGCGGCGGGCGTTTTCGCGTGCCCTGGCAAAAACTGGAAACAAAATAGCCGCCAAAATCGCGATGATGGCGATAACAACCAGAAGTTCTATCAATGTGAAAGCAGCGCGGGCTGCTGAGATTGTCTGTTTCATTATGATGATTGGGTGATGGGCTGTGTCATTGCCTCTGATATTTTGGAGCCAGAGTCCGCCTTGAAAAGTTTCAGAGCGCGAATTTTTGTGACGAATCTAGTATACCACTTGTGATTCTGGAAAAATTTCGGGATTGTTACATTAAGCAAACCTTTAGTTTTCTTTTTTAGGCACCAATTAAATTCTTTGGATGAGAATGAAATGGGGTTCGAAGGTTTATAAAGTCAAGGGCACGCTGCATTGCAGCGTGCCCTTGACTTTATTCGATATGGATGGGGTCTAGTTTTGGGGCATTTGGCTGCCGTCGTAGAAGTTGCCTGTTGCTTCGTGGTAGATGAGGCTGGCTCCGCCAATGCGCTTTTGCGATTTGACGTGACCATCGGCGAAGAGGAAGTTGGTGGTATCCAAGTGGCGCCATTCGGTGCCATTGAGGGCGATCATGGTCGAGTTCCAAGCGGCATAGCTTCCACCTGCAGTCCATGAAACTAAGCCTGCTGTACCTGTGGGAGAATAGCCTTCGACGGCCATAAAGGTTTTGGCTACGACGGGAATGGCTGCTATCGACAAGCCGCCGGGTTCTCCCAGGTATTCGGCCATACGATAAGAACGACGCAGGAAGCCGCTATAGCCGCTGATACCTGCGTTCGTCATATCGACACCCACTCCGCTATCGCTGGGGCAGGCCAGAATCTGCGCGCTTTTGGTGTAGGGGAAAATCTGCATGTCCCAGCTTGGGTTACAGATATTGCCTGTGTCGACTGGCATCGGGGGCATTTTTTCGTCGTAGTCCTGGTTGTACTGCATGAAGCCCAAGCCTAACTGTTTGAGGTTGGACTGGCAGGAGGAACGACGGGCATTTTCACGTGCGCGGGCAAATACTGGAAACAAAATAGCCGCCAAAATCGCGATAATAGCTATTACTACAAGCAACTCAATAAGTGTGAAGGCACTGCGCGATTTTGCTAAAGGATTTTTCATGTTGGAAATGTGTTTGGCGTTGGTTTATGGCCTTGTGAAGCCAGATTCGCTCATGGAAAAATTCCACTGCCATGAGGATTTGAACAAATCTAGTATACCAGAATGGTCCTTTGAGAAATTTCAGGCTTGTTACGCTAAGAAATCATTTAGCTTGCATTTCCGACGCGAATGAGGAGGCATTTCGAACAAAATGGGTTGTTTTGTTACGAAAGAGTGTTGATGTTGTGCCGTGCCCTGGCAGGTAAATGGGCGCATTGCTGACAATGGCAAGCCACCTAATGTGCGACTCTTTTTGGTAGGTAAGAGCGCTTTTTAGCCGCGAATCGGCAGCACAAAGCAAGAGTTGCGTCATCCTGAGCCTGCGAAGGATCTCGGCCTCCTCAGAGTGCTTCCGAGTTGCAACGATAGATCCTTCGCAGGCTCAGGATGACGACGCTGAAAGTCCATGACTTCGACAAATTTGAATGACAAACCGAAAAAGAGTCGCACATTAGGTTGGCGAGACAGGTTGGATGTTATGCGCGAGGGGTTGGAGTTGTATTAGGGGGAGAGGAGGGGAAATTAGACGCGATGGACTTTGGTGACGCCGCCGATGTCGCGCAGGGTGTTCATGATGGTTTGCAACTGGTCGACCGAGGCCACTGAGATGGCGATATTGAGTCGGGCACGGTTGCGTTTGAGCGGGTAGGTATTAACCGCCGAAATCGAGATGCTCTTTTCGGCGATTTTGACGGTAACATCGGCCAACAGACCTTTGCGGTCGGAGGCTTCGATGGCGATGAGGGCCGGGAAGCCCTTTTCGGATTCGCCGCCCCATTTGGCGGGCACGATGCGAGCTGGTTCGCGGCGTTCGTAAAAGCGCAGGTTGGAGCAGTCGGCGCGGTGAACCGAGATGCCACGTCCGCGTGTGATGTAGCCGCTGACTTTGTCGCCAGCAATCGGCGCACAACATCGCGACAGGTGATAGCTGACATCGCCCGTGGCGTTCGGGTCGATTTCGATGGTTTGGCGCGTGCCCGGCGAACCGAACATCATCTCGCTGCCTTCGGCGGCTTCTTCCAGAGTTTGCGAGCGCTTTTGCAGCAGGTTGGCGGCCTGGCCCGACAAGGCTTCGAGGTCTTCGTCGGGTATCGGTGCTGGTTGCTGAGCCAATGAATCGCGCACCTTGTTCAAGATGCTTTCTGCCGAGTGTTCGCCGTAGCCGATGGCCGCGACGAGATCGGCGGCACTCTTTTGGCCCATCTGTTTGGCGAGAGCTTTGAGAGCGGGCGTTTCGGCGATATTGGCGACGCGAAGACGGTCGGCTTTGGCTGCTTTTTCCAGTTTCTGGATGCCGTAGCGGAAGTTATCGTCAAAGCTCTCGCGGCGCAGGAATGCCTTGATGCGGCTTTTGGCGTGCGGAGTGACGACGAAATCGAGCCAGCCGCGCTTTGGCCCTTTGGAGCTGGGGCTGGTGACGATGGTGCAGATGTCGCCGTTGTGCAACTTGTAATTGAGCGGCACGATGCGCCCATTCACTTTGGCGCCAGTACATCGGGCGCCGATTTCGGAGTGAACGCGGTAGGCGAAATCGACCGGAGTGGAGCCGATGGGCAGATACACAACGTCGGCGTCGGGTGTGAAGACGAAGACCTGTTCTGCCGACAAGTCCATCTTGAGCGAATCCATGTAGGATTTGCCGTCGCCGATGGTGTCCTGGTTGAGTTCGAGCACTGGGCGAAGCCAGCGCAAGCGGTCGCCGAAGGCTTTCTCGTTGGCGCCTTCGCCTTTATAGCGCCAGTGGGCGGCGATACCGAACTCGGCCTCGCGGTGCATTTCGCGAGTGCGGATTTGGACTTCGAGCAGGTCGCCGTTGTGGTCCAATACTTTGGTGTGCAGGGAGCGGTAGTTGTTGGGTTTGGGTTGCGAAATGTAGTCGAAGAACATTTCGGGAATTGGCATCCACAGGCCATGTACGACGCCCAGAGCGAAGTAACAGTCGCGGTTGGAGTCGGTGATGATGCGTAGGGCGATGAGGTCGTGGATGGCCTCGAACTTAAGCCCCTGCTTGATCATCTTTTGCGCGATGGAGTAGAAGTGTTTGGGGCGCCCATTCACTTCGGCCTTGATGTCCTCTTCGTGCAGTTTTTCCTGAAGCGTTTTGGTGGCTTCCTCGACACGGCGATTACGCTGCGCGCGGGTTTCCTGCACCAGTTTGTAAATCTGCTTGTAGTGGTCGGGGTCGATTTGCTTGAAGGACAAATCTTCCAGTTCCCATTTGATGCGCCAGATGCCGAGACGGTGGGCGATGGGGGCGAAGATGTAGAGGGTTTCTTCGGCGGTTTCGCGTTGCTTGGTTTTGTTGTCGTGCCCCTCAATGGTCCGCATGTTGTGCAGACGGTCGGCGAGCTTGACGATGATGACGCGGACATCGCCCGCCATGGCGAGGAACAGTTTGCGCAGGTTCTCGGCTTGCTTGTCGGCTTTGGTCGAGAACTGGATGCGCTTAAGTTTGGTGACGCCCTCGACAAGGTGGGCGACATCGGCGCCGAAGCGCTGCTGCATTTCTTCGTAGGTGACGCCGCAATCTTCGACGACATCGTGGAGGAAGCCCGCAGCGATGGTGACATCGTCCATGCCCAGTTCGGCCAGAATGCCCGCGACGGCGATGGGGTGGTTGATGTAGGGTTCGCCCGTCTTGCGCATTTGCCCTTCGTGCTTTTCAGAGGCGAACTCGTAGGCGCGCTCCAGCAACTGGGCATCGGATTGAGGACGCGCTTGCAGTGTTTTGGCGACGAGTTCGTGTACTGCCTGTCGTGGGTCGAGCTGACCTTTTGCGGGCGGGGCGCTTTCGAGCGCCTGAGCTGCGTCGGTTGCCCCCGAATCTTCGCTCAGGGGCAGTTGAAGTGGAGTATCCAGGGGGTGACGTGATTCAAATTGTGGTTCCAAAACAGAATTGGCGGGCAAAGCCATGATGTCCCGACGTGACAAAAGCAATTAAAGTTGCCAACGTTCGCCTAGAGAGTTGCCAAAATTATAACGGTTTTGGCCTGTCAGGGTGAAGGTCGCGAATTTTTAGCGATTTGCTCCTTCATCCAGTCGATCTCGTTCATGGATAATTGACGGTCGAGTTGGCGGTTAAGTTCAATGCGAAGCGGCCACACGCCCAGAGCCAACAGCAGGAAAGTAAAGCTGCAAACGATGCTGAGGACTCCCGCGCTTTGGGTGGCGAGGCGCAGGAAAAAGCTATCGCGATGGAGGGTTTTAAAGCTGAGCGCGATGGCGATTAGAATCGCGATAGCGCCGATGCTGAGACCCGTTATAGAAAAGCGTAGCGGCTGATACCAGAGCGTTCTGGGGAGGGCAGCATAGAAGCCCGCTACTACGATTATCCACGCGCCATTGCGCGCCCAGCGCCATGCTCGCCTTTGTGTCGGTTCGGGAAAGGTGCGCTCGATTGTGAAGCGAGGGAGCATTTGCCCGGTGCGACGAAAGCGCACCGCTTCCATTGTGACGGCTATCGCAAGGCAGATGAAGGCTACAGTGCCTGTGACGGGAACTTGGAGCGGGGTGTTATCCCATATGCCTCTTCCATTGGAGGCGACGAGCGTCACGAAGACGAAGAACAGCAGCCACACCACAATACGAACTCGGCCAAAGTTGCGGCTGAGGGCGCGTGCCTCGGTTTCGGGGCGAACTAAATAAACGCGGTTCTGGCGCTTCCAACTCGCAAACGCAATGGGGAGTAGCCAGCAGCCTAACCCAACAGTCGCAATGCCAAATAGTTGAACTGGAGGAATATAATACAGAGTGTTATAGAGGAAGAATGGGTAAATTGCCTGATTATAAAAAGGGAGTTGTATGGCGATAAATAAAGCTCCCACCAGCACCCCACAGGCAACAAGTGACCAGAATGAGAAATTAGCACAGGTGGTGACTTCGCCGCGCGTTGGGGCGGCGTCATCGCTGCGATGAAATAAGAGCATTTTGCCTGTTAACCACACAAGCGCGAAGGAAAAACAGACGAGGAATGCGCCAAAGAGAAAAAAGGGAGAGCCTGCGGCAATCGATTCTCGAATGACGGAAGCATCGAATTTAAAATCTGGGTTTATCTGGGAATAGGGAGTTTGTTGAGAAAGGGGTGGGGTTTGTAGCCAGTCCGCCCGATTTTCGACATCGCGCCGTCCATTGGCGCGTACAAAGTTAACCCAGTCTTGGAGGAGGTCACTTTTATATTTTTTCAATGCAGCTTCAGAGCTTTGGGAGGCGAGAACTCTGTAGGTGCGCACGCTGAATGGACGATTGAATAGCGTGGAAAGAACTATTTCGCCTCGGCCTCGCGCACTTCCCTCGGTGTAATAGGTTTCTGCGGCACGTCGCATGACCTTATTCGCGCGTAAAAGGGCTGCTGCAATACGAATTGCCGTTTGATTATCGCCACGGGAACGGGCTTGTACTGCCTCTTGTACCGCCCGGTAATTGACCTCATAGAGTCTGTAGTTGTAGCTGGACCCCATATAAATGCGGGAGCGCTCTTCCCATGTCAGATTGTCATGCTGAGTCGCCCAATCGAGACGAGCAAGAAGGGTGCTTCGTACATAGTCTTGAAAGACTGCTAATTGGCTTGCCCGCTCAATTGCAGTCACTGCCTGTTTGGGCTGTTTTAAGGCGAAGAGGAAGGTGGCTTCCATCCACGGCCAAAATGCATTGTTGGGTTCATGTTTGGCCTGCTGTTGTGCGATGCGAAGCCCCCCCCGATTTCTTTCTGCAAGAACCGCTGTTTGTTGCTTCCAAGGTAGTTGTCGATAAGAAGGCTTGTCGCCAAAGAAAAAGGTAGAGCGTAAACGTGCCGCTGCAATCCATGTTTGCTTGGGATAGAGTGCTATGAGAGAATCCCATTTCTTGAACCTACTATCGTCTGAGGTATTTTCTGCGAGATGCCAAACGGTGATTATTGGATCATTCGGAGTCGAGGAGAGTGTTTCTGGGGGCAGGTCGGAACGTTGTTGAAACGTGAGTGATGAAGAGAGAATAAGACGTTTTGTGTCGCGGACTGGAGGCGTCAGGACGGCGAACGCCCATATTAGCGCGAATATGATCGCGCCCCAATGGAATTTTATTTTCATGGCGGTTGTGAGCTTTAAACCAGTTCGTATTCGCGCCGATATACCTCGTTGAAAGGCGAGAGTCCCGGCATGGTGATTGGGGAATCGGGGAGTGGTTCGGTGTCTGGTGGGGGCGTACTGGACCATAACAGCCCCCCCAGAACTATTACCGGACAGAGTGCGCCGAGGGCGCCTGAAGCGAGGAATTGCCAGAGTCCGAGGCCCAGAAATTCTTCGGTTTTCCCGATGAGGCTTTGGCGGCGCTGCGACTGTGCGCTGGCGAGTGATTCCAGTACCGCGCGGTTGAAAGCGGGTGATGGTTGGAGATGGGGATAGTCGTTGAAAGCGTTTCTGGCGCTTTCGGGCAGGTCGTTTTCGCGTTTCATTCGGCCTCCATTTGCGTCCAGAGGCGGCGGAATTCGTCGCGGGCGGCGCTTAGGCGTGAGCGCACTGTGCCAACGGGGATATTGAGGGCACTCGCCATCTCATCATAGCTGAGGCCGTGCCATTCGCGCAGGATAAGGACGAGGCGCAGCGGTTCGCTGAGATGGTCGAGCGCCCATTCGAGGGCGAGGCGTTCGTCGAAGGTGGTGGAGGGAGCAGGCAACTCAGGACAGAGGGCTTCGGTTTCGCGTTGGGCGCGTTTGCGTTCGAGGCAGACGTTGAGAGCGACTCGGTAGAGCCACGTGCCAAAGCCCGATTTTTCGCGGAAGGAACTCAATTTATTGAAGGCGCGCACGAAGGCTTCCTGAGCGGCGTCTTCGGCTTCGCTTTCGTTGCGCAGAATTTGAAAGGCCAAGTTCAAAATGCGCCCGCGATGGACGTTCATCAGGGCATCGAGCGCCGCGATGTCGCCCCTTCTCGCGCGTGCCAACCACAGCGTCTCATCATCACTGATTTGAGGGCTGGTGTCGGCGACTGCGGGGGTGAGGGGCAGAACGAGTTCCATCTATATTCATTGGATGAAAAGCGAGGGGGCAAAAGTTCGGTGGCGGGAAAGAATTTTTTAGGTGGTGTAATACCGCAGCCAACGGAGCAGTCGGCCTTCGCCGACAGATAGCGCCAGAGAGTACCGCACTTTGAGTGAAAGTGATAGATATTCAGAGTGGAAGACGCGCCGAGGCGCGTCTCTACGAGGGGAAATGCGCTTTGGTTGGTTCTGGCGTCGCCTTTGCGTGCATAGGGGGGTATGGCTCAAGCCAAACCTGTTCACATCGTCTGGCATCGCGCCGAACTCCGCACTCACGACCATCCGGCTTTGAACCATGCCCTTGAATTGGCGAAGGCTGATGGGGGCGTTGTTGTGCCTGTTGTTATCATCGACGACGCTATTTTTTCGCGCTCCGATTTGACGCCGCGCCGTCAGGCTCACTTCTTAGAGAATGTGCGGGCGCTACGTGAAAGCTATCGCTCGTTGGGGGCGAATTTGGTGGTGCGGCGCGGTGATGTAGTGAAGGAGTTAGAGATGCTGGTTCGGGAAGTCGGCCATGTCGCGTCGGCTCATGTGGTTTCGACGTATACGCCGTATGCCAAAAAGCGCGATGAGAAGGCGCGTAAGATGTTGGCTGAGCATAAAGTCGAGTGGCACGCGCACGGTGGGCAGTACACGCATGAGCCGGGGGAAGTGCTGACCAATGAGGGCAAGCGCTATGGGGTGTTTGGCGCCTATCGGAAGAAATGGGTGACGCTCGATAAGCCCGACATCGTGGAAGCGCCGGAGAAAATGGCGCCATTACCTACCAAAATCAACGTCGGTGATATTCCGCGCGTTGAGTCCGACATTGTGCTTCCCGAAGCGGGCGAAGATGCGGCTTTGGGCCGGTTGGAGTGGTTCTTGAAAAACGGCGAGAAGACGTATGAAAAAACGCGCGATGAGCCGGGGCGCGAAGATTCGACTTCGCGGCTGAGTTACTACTTCAATATCGGTGCGCTTAGCCCGCGCTTGGCTTACTATCAGTCGAAAAACGAAAAGTGGAGGGCGGAATTGACTTGGTGGGATTTTTACGCCGATGTGATGGAGCGTTGCCCCGAATCGGCGACACAGGAGTTTCGCGCCAAGTGGCTCGGTTTCCCGTGGCGCGATGGTCACGATAAAGCCTCGAAAGCCGATTTAGAGAAGTGGAAAAATGCCGAAACGGGCTATCCATTGGTCGATGCTGGAATGCGCGAATTGAACCAGACCGGATTCATGCAGAACCGCGTTCGCATGGTGTGCGCCTCGTTTTTATGCAAGCACCTACTCATTGACTGGCGAGTGGGCGAGGAGATTTTTCGCGGTTTGCTGCTTTGTGGCGACCGAAACCAGAACGTCGGCAACTGGCAGTGGGTGGCGGGGTGTGGTGTTGACCCTTCGCCCTATTTTCGTATTTTCAATCCGACCAGTCAGGGCAAGAAATTCGATTCCAATGGCGATTACGTGCGGCGCTGGATTCCCGAACTGAAGGATGTGCCCGCCAAAAGCATCTACGAACCCTGGAAGATGCGCGACAAGCCCAAAGGCTACCCAACAGAACCAATCATTGGCTTAGAGGAAGGCCGCGACCGATTCGCGGAGACGGCGCGGCAGTTTTTGCGGGAGAAGCGAGACGAAGCCAAACGGGATGAGAAGTAGGGGGATTGAGGAGGAAATACAACTTTGCGTGATGAAAATAGAATATGAACTCTCCTTAACAAAGGTGGGCTAAGGGGAGGGCAAAGATGACTTAGTTGGCTAGAATAGAAATGTCCCCGTCCGAAATGAAGCGCGAAAATGTATGGCCGCGCGAGTCAAGGGCACCAGTTGGGACTAGAGACATTATGAGCATCCGCTATTTCTCATCTGAGTCCGTGACTGAAGGCCATCCCGATAAGATGGCCGACCAGATTTCGGACGCCGTTCTCGATGCCATCCTCAAAGACGACCCGACCGCACGTGTGGCGTGCGAAACGTTTTTGACGACTGGTATCGTCGTTGTTGGTGGCGAAATTTCGACCAAAACCTATGTCGAAATCCCGACGGTCGTGCGTAAAGTCGTGAAGGAAATCGGCTATATCCGCGCCAAGTTCGGTTTCGATTACCTGACGGCGGGCGTTTTGAACGCCATCGGCCAGCAAAGCCCCGACATCGCGCAGGGCGTTACCAAGAGCCTGGAAACTCGCGAAGGTAAAGCCGGAACCGACAAGTACGACGAAGTCGGTGCGGGCGATCAGGGTTTGATGTTCGGCTATGCTTCGGATGAAACCGACGTGCTGATGCCGCTCCCCATCACTCTTGCGCACGCGCTGTGCAAGCAACTCGCTGAGGTTCGCAAGAATGGCACGCTGAAATGGTTGCGTCCCGACGGCAAATCGCAAGTGACGGTTAAATACGAGAACGATGTGCCCGTTTCGGTCGACAAAGTGTTGATTTCGACTCAGCACCATCCCGAAACCAGCGCCGAAGAGATTCGCGCTCAGGTCATCGAACACGTTATCAAACCCGTTTTGGGCGACACCTATTGGCGCGACGACATCGAGATTTTCGTCAACCCAACTGGCCGCTTTGTTATCGGTGGTCCTCAGGGCGACGCGGGCTTGACTGGCCGCAAAATCATCGTCGACACCTACGGCGGCATGGGCCGCCACGGCGGCGGCGCGTTTTCGGGCAAAGATCCCACCAAAGTCGACCGTTCGGCTTGCTACATGATGCGTCACGTGGCGAAGAATATCGTGGCCGCTGGTTTGGCCAAGCGCTGCGAAACACAGGTTGCTTATGCCATTGGCAAAGCTCGTCCTTTGTCGGTGTATGTCGATACCTTCGGCACCGGCAAATACGACGATGAGCGCATCGCCAAAGCCGTTGAGCAAGTGTTCGACCTGCGCCCCAAGGCCATCATCGAACATCTCGACTTGTTGCGCCCCATCTACCGCAAAACAGCAGCTTACGGCCACTTTGGCCGCACCGAGCCAGAGTTCACCTGGGAACACACCGAAGAAGCCGAAAAGCTTCAGAGCGTTATCTAATTTCAAAAGGCCGCAGACAGTGTCTGCGGCCTTTTGCTTTAGCGAGAACGGCTCATGTATTTCACGTAGACGCCTTGAGGGCAGCCTTTGGGGCCAGAGCATAAAGCTTCATCTTCTTCGGTGAGGGGAATGCCATTGATGCTGGAGCGAGGAGTTTTGGGCGTCTCTTCATTGTAGGCAACAATGCCCCCAAACACGCAGAGCGAGAATAGCCCGATACCGATGAAAAGCATCGCCCAGGTGGCAAAGGATGAATAGCCTTCCTGTCTCTGGTCGAGGGGGATGTTCAAATGGCTGATAGCCCCTGCAATCATATTGATAGAGCCGAAAGCAAGGTCGAGAAGGAAGAACATTATGGGGAAAGATTAGCGCCTTATCGCTCCCGTTGGGACAACAGAAGGGCTGATAATTGCAAGGAGGCTGTCAAAGACCGTGAGGGAGAAATACGGTCAGATTCAGCATGAAGATTAGGAAGATATGCCCGGAATGTGGGGGAACGGATATTATCGTTACGCAGACTTTGAACACAGGCACCGAGAGCGGTGTTGACCGATTCGATTTATTGCCTCAAGCCAAAGTCTCGTTTTTTGATAGGCCCGATTTCGATGTTTATATCTGCAGTACGTGCGGCTATTATCAACTGTTCGTGCCTCAGAAGTGGATTGGGGCAATCAAGGAACGCTACGATTTGGAATGAGGTGATTTCCGTATTTTTTAGGCGGGGGTGGGTTTGGATTCCCGCTGTAATGGGAAAGTGTAAAAATACGGGGTAATGTTTCGTGCACTTTGTTTGAACCTTGTGGTGATTGGGACGCTTGCGGGGGCAAGTTGCGCCCAGAACCAGACTACACCTCCTGTTATGACTGCGCCCAAAGCTAATTCGCCCCTCGAACAGCGCGCTAATGATGTGGTGGCGAGCATCAACGCGCCTAAAGAGTTCGACAAAGTATTTTCGAGCGAATTTATGGCGGCTGTCCCGGCAGAGAAGCTGACCGAGATTTTCCAGAGTCTGACCACGCAGTACGGGCGCGCTGTGCGGGTGCAGAAGGTGACGCCTCGTACTCCGAATGGGGGGCAAATTGTCATCGAGTTCGAGAAGAACACGGTGGCGAAGATGAACCTTGATGTCGATAGCAAGGCTCCTAACCTCGTTATTGGCCTACTTATTACTGCCGTCGAGAGTACTACAGACTCGTTGGATTCGTTGGTGAGCGAGTTGAAGGCGTTGCCCGGCAAAACCGCGCTTTCGGTGGTGAAACTGGACGGCGAGAAATTGGTTCCCATCGTGGCTCACAACCCCGATAGTTCGTTGGCGATTGGGTCGAGTTTCAAGCTGTATGTGCTGTCGGAATTGGTGCGGAGCATCGCGGCGAACGAGCGCAAGTGGAGCGATGTGGTGGAGCTACGCGAGTCGTCGCTGCCTTCGGGACAGTTGCAGAACTGGCCGCAAGGCTCGCCGATTACGCTACACAGCCTCGCGTCGCTGATGATTTCTATTAGCGACAACACGGCGACCGACCAACTGATTTCGACTCTGGGGCGTGGGACCATCGAGAAGATGATGACGACGGCGGGCAACGCCGACCCACAGCGCAGTTTGCCGTTCTTGAAGACGGTGGAGATGTTTAAAATCAAGGGCGAGACAGCGCCGAACTTCGCTGCGAACTATGCCGCGAAATCGCCTGCCGAGCGCCGCAAGATTTTGGAGGGCGAAGTGGCGGCTTTTCCGAAAGAGAAGATTAGCCTCGGCTTTCTCGCTAAACCCAACAACATCGACAAAATCGAGTGGTTCGCTTCGCCGAACGATTTGGCGCGCGTGATGAACTGGCTGCGACTGCACAGTGCGGCGCCGGATGACAAGGCGCGCGGTGTGCTGACCATCAATAAAGCGTTAGCCGATGATGAGGCCGACCAGTGGGGGTATGTCGGTTATAAAGGTGGTTCCGAAACGGGCGTGATGAACATGACCTATCTGTTGCAATCGAAGAAGGGCGATTGGTACGTCGTTTCGGGCGGATGGAACAACGATCAGGCTGCGGTGAATGAAGGCCAGTTCGCGGGACTGATGAAAAAAGCTGTGTCGCTATTGCGGGCAAAGGCGTAGAGAAAAGGGCCGATTCCCGAATAGGAGTCGGCCTTTTTGTTTCTAGCGAGCTTTGAGGTGCCAGACCTTGGCGTGGAAGTCGCCTTGATGATTGGCGATGCGGATGCCCGCGTTAATCAGCACATCACCGCCCAGCACCAATGGGGCTTTCGAGTTGGGTTTCGGGTTTTCGCCCAATTCGATGGGGATAAGTTCGTAGTCGAGGGATGGGTTGAGGCCCGCCATATGGAGCAGCGAATGAGGGGCATTGGGCAGAGCCAATACCTGAATCCAGCTGACTACTGCCTCGCGTTGGTCGGGCGATACGAACATCCACGCCGCTTCGTTACCGTCGTTACGCTGCGTGGTAAACACCGATTTGAGGCGGTAGAAATCGCCGAACTGGGCGAGTTCGCGGGTTTCTTTGACGAAGGCGACCTGGCGTTTGACGGCTTCTTTCTGGGCGTCGGAGAGCTTGTTGAGGTCGAGTTCGTAGCCGAAGGTGCCTGCCATAGCGACGGCGCCTCGCGTGGCGAAGGGCGTGGTGCGGTGAACCTGATGGTTGGGGCAATCGGAGACGTGGGCGCCCATCGAAATCGCCGGGTAAGCCAGCGAGGTGCCTTCTTGAATACGAAGACGCGAGATGGCGTCGGTGTTGTCGCTTGCCCATGCCTGTGGCATAAAGGGCAACAGGCCCAGATCGAAGCGTCCGCCGCCACCAGAGCAGCTTTCGAACAGCACTTCGGGGAAGCGATTGGTGAGTGCGGTGAGGATGCTATACAACCCCAACATGTAGCGGTGCGCGGTTTCGCGTTGCTGGTTGGCGGGCAGCAATGCCGAGCCGACTTCGGTCATGTTGCGGTTCATATCCCACTTGATGTAACCGATGTTAGCCCCGTTCAAAACGCCCGACATGGTTTCGATGAGGTAGTCGCACACATCCTCGCGCGATAGGTCGAGTATGAGCTGTTGACGGGCCTCAGTACGGCGGCGATTGGGCACATGGAGACACCAATCGGGGTGAGCGCGGTACAGGTCGGAATCGGGCGAAATCATTTCCGGCTCGACCCACAGGCCAAAGGTGAGGCCCAAGTCGTTGAGACGATTGCCGAGCGAACCGAGACCGTGCGGGAACTTGGTTTTGTGAGGCGTCCAGTCGCCGAGTGAGGTGGTGTCGTTATCGCGGGTGCCGAACCAACCGTCGTCCATGACCAGAAGTTCGATGCCCGCATCGCGCGCGGCTTCGCCGAGGCGGACGATGTTGTCTTCGTCGATTTTGAAGTAGGAGGCTTCCCACGAGTTGACGAGCACGGGGCGCACTTTATCGCGCCAAGTACCTTTGCACAGGCGTTGGCGGATGAGGCGATGGAAGCCACGTGACAGGGCGCCCAGACCCGCGCCAGAATACATCAGCACGGCTTCGGGAGCCTGGAAACTGGCTCCCGGCTGCAACTCCCAGCCGAAGTCGAAGGGGTTGATGCCGATTTGGGCGCGTGGGGTGCCGTACTGGTCAACGTCGATGCCCGAATAAAAACTGCCCGAATAGACGAGGTTCAAGCCCCACGCTTCGCCCGTCGTTTCGGTGGTGTGTGGCGAGCAGAGCGCGAAAAAGGGGTTTTGTTGGTGCGAACTGGAGCCACGCCGCGATTCGATGCTTTGCGAGCCGCGCTGAAGTGGGGCGCGCACGAGATCGCGTTCGCGTGCCCACGCGCCGCTGAGGTGAATCCAGTCGAGGTCGGCAGTGGGGAAGTCGAGGCTCGCCGACATCACGCGGCGCAGGTGCAATGGGGTTTGCGCGCGATTCTCGACGCGCACGCTGCGCGTAATGGCGCCGTACTCCTCGAACACGGTGTAGAGTAGAACGACGACTGCGCCGGAAATGGGGTCGTGCAACTCGATTTCGAGGGTTTGGGCTTCGGAATCGTCTTCAACATAGAAGGAGGGTAAGCCTTCGAGGGATGGTTTGCCGTTGCTAATTTTATAGGAGACGAAGACAAATTCGCTGGCGGTTGTGCCGTTCGCGCCCGCGATTTCGACCAGAGGCTCACGAAAGTCGCCTGTGCCGTAAGCCGGAATTTCCTGTGGCAGTGTGTCGGGCATAATGCCCGATGGCAGATAAGGCGAAAAAGCGCGATTAGTGGGGTCTTGCAAGTGCGCGACATGAGCATCGCGCAGGGGCGCTCCGAAATACAGATGCGCCAGATAACCCGAAGGCAACGCCGCAAAGACGTAAGAGCAAGCACTGGTGCGCAAATGGAATGTCTGGTCGTGAACGGAAATCGGCATCGGAAAGGAAAGATTTTATAGCGCCTTCATGAAAAGGGCGCGGCTTTGATGCAGATAGAGAGCAAAAAAATGCTGTACTCCCTGTTGGGGAGTACAGCATTTTGCTATTTGCGTCCGTTTAGCTTGCCGCTAAGCGGGCGTCGAGGGCGTCGAGTTCGGCTTTGAGTTCGAAGGGCAGGTGTTCGCCGAAGCGGGTGTAGAAGTCGCGGATTAAGGCGGCTTCGCGCTGCCATTCGGCGGGGTCTACGGTCAACAGTTGCTCCATCGCTTCGGGCGAAACGTCGAGGTTACTGAGGTCGAGTTCGTCGGGTACCCAGCCGATGGGGGTTTCGATGCCGTCGGCTTCGCCGTCGGTGCGCTCGAAAATCCATTTTAGCACGCGGGCGTTGTCGCCGAAGCCGGGCCACAGGAACGAGCCGTCTTCGGCGCGGCGGAACCAGTTGACGCCGAACATTTGCGGCATTTTATCGGGCGTGGTGGTCGAAGGGATGTCGAGCCAGTGGGCGAAGTAGTCGCCCATGTGGTAGCCGCAGAACGGCAGCATGGCCATCGGGTCGCGGCGGATTTGGCCAACTTGTCCGCTGGCGGCGGCGGTGGTTTCCGAGGCGATGGTTGAGCCGATGAAGGTGCCATGCGCCCACGAGCGCGCCTGATAGACGAGCGGCACTGTGGAAGGGCGGCGTCCACCGAAGAGGATGGCCGAGATGGGCACGCCGCGCGGGTCGTCGTAGGCTGGGTCGATGACGGGGCACTGCGAGGCGCGCGCTGTGAAGCGGGCGTTGGGGTGGGCGGCGGGTGTGCCGCTTGCGGGCGTCCAATCCTGTCCGCGCCAGTCGGTGAGGTGGGCGGGCTTTTCGTCGGTCATGCCTTCCCACCACACGTCGCCTTCGGGAGTGCGGGCGACGTTGGTGAAAACCACGTCGCGCTTCAGGGTGCCGATGGCAGCGGGGTTGGTGTGGCTGCTGGTGCCGGGGGCAACGCCGAAGAAGCCAAATTCGGGGTTCACAGCGTACAGGCGCCCATCGGCTTTGACGCGCAACCATGCGATGTCGTCGCCGACGCACTCGACTTTCCAACCGGGCAGGCTGGGCGTCATCATGGCGAGGTTGGTTTTGCCGCACGCCGAAGGGAAGGCAGCGGCGAAGTATTTCTTTTTGCCCTGTGGGTTGGTGATACCCAGGATGAGCATGTGCTCGGCCATCCAGCCTTCGTCGCGTGCCATCACCGAGGCAAGGCGCAGGGCGAAGCATTTTTTGGCGAGCAGGGCGTTGCCGCCGTAGCCGGAGCCGAAGCTCCAAATCTGGCGCGCTTCGGGGAAGTGGGTGATGATGCGGGCGTCGGGGTTGCAGGGCCAGGGCACATCTTCCTGCCCTTCTTCGAGTGGCATTCCCAGCGAGTGAACGCAGCGCACGAAATCTTCGCTTTGGCCCAATGGGCGCAAAACGTCGTGGCCGCAACGAGTGGTGAGGCGCATGGAAAGCGCGACATAAGGGGAATCGGTGACTTCGACGCCGATGCGGGCGATGCGCGAGTCGAGCGGCCCCAGACAGAAGGGCACGACGTACATGGTGCGGCCCTTCATGCAGCCTTCGAACAAGCCCAGAAGGTGGGCTTTGGTGGCTTTGGGGTCGCGCCAGTTATTGGTTGGGCCAGCATCGACAGGACGTTTGGAGCAGATAAAGGTTTGCTCTTCGACGCGGGCCACGTCGCGCGGATCGCTGTGGGCGAGGAAGGAGTTGGGGCGCAGTTCGGGGTTGAGCTGTTCCAGAGTGCCGCTTTCGACCATCAGGTTCGCCAGCATCTGATATTCTTCGTCGCTGCCATCGCACCAATGGACTGCATCGGGTTGGCAGAGGGCGACTTTGCCCGCAACCCAGTCGAAAAGGGCCTCGTTCTGTGTCACTTGCGACGGAAAAGGAATGTTCATTGTCAGGTTTATTGGCTAAATACTGGGAAATGTACTAAGGGGAAGTGTAGGGTGCCCGGTTTGCCTTTCTGTTTCGCGAGTTGGAAAAAAGGGAAACACAATTCCAACGAAAAAAGCACTTCTCGAAGCGGGGGTATAACTGGTTTTTTGTGGTATACAAGGGCGCATTCTAGCGAAGTTCGCCCAAAATCAACAGGTTTTTGAGGGATTAGCGCCATGAACGTGAGATGTCGCGCTCCCAGAAACGGGTTTTTGCATCGCCATCGTCGGGGCTGGTTTTTGACCAAACAATTGTGATTGCCCCGATGAGGAGGGTGTTGAGAACAATTAGCGATATGCCAACGCGAAGCAACGCTTCGGCGCTTTCCATACCACCCGCCAAATAACTCGATGTCGGTAGCAAAAGCACACGTAATGGTTCAACCCACATATTGCCGAGCAAAAATGACTCGGTGAGTGTGCGAACCGTGGGGACGTAATAGGACAGTGAATCGGGCGAGATTGGTAACAGCACGAAGGCCACCAGAAGGGCGCCCAGTGTGCCGCCTGTGGCGATGGGTGTGTGGTGGCACAAGAGGGAAAGTAGGATGGCTATCGTCACCGCGAAGAGCAGGCTGAGTGAAACGACCACTGCGGTTTCCAAAGCCACTGGCAATCCCTGCGATAATCCGACTATGAACAGTGCCAGCAAAGGGCCGCCCCAACTACGCGCCAGTAGAAGCATCATGGCGCCGATTTTACCCACGACAATTTCGAAGGACGACAGCGGGCACATTTGCAATTGGGAGAGCATTTTTTGTTCGCGCTCATGGGTGAAGGCAGCACTTGCTCCCGAAGTGACGCTGATAGCGGCACCGATGCTGGTGAATATCAAACCGATACTCCACCACACGGGCATCTGAGTCAGGCTGATGAATAGGGCGCCCACAACGCCGATAGCCGCCCAAATAATGGGCGACATTTGGTAGCTCGGTGTATCGGGCGAAAGGGCCATGCGAATCCGTGATGCCCGCAACCCAACCCTCACTTCGCGCAGGGCGATGGGGTTGAAAACCGCTATCTTCTCGATCCAAATATCCCACGAAGAATTTTCCAGCAGCTCTTCGTTGAGTATTCTGGAAGAGGGAGTAGGCGTTGGTGGCGGTGTTGGCGCTGCAGGGAGTGGCTGAACAGGCCGAATCGGTTGTGCGGGGGACGGTGTCCAGTAAACGGGCGGTGGCAGTTCACCGCCTCTTTCTTCTTGTTCGAGATGGCGTGAGATGCTATTCAGGCAGTCCTCGCAACCCACTATAACGACGCCTGTTGCCAGTGCCAGAAGGCCCGCAAACACCAGCCATATCCAGAATGTTGCTTCCAACATTCCGGGGACAATCATAGCTGCCAGGAATAGAAAAACCAGTGACACGAATATGGCGAACTGCATCGCGGAGGCGACGCGCCTGTTATTCACCGAGATGAATAGCCCTACCGACGCACAGGTAATCGCCACGGCGATTTCGAAAATGACTCCTGCTATCAACTCCATCGGTTCGACGCCGCCCAGAGGAAAGCACAGCGAAAGAACGGGTAAGGGCACCGCGCACATCACGGTAATGAAAGTTGCGATAGATGCGAACTTGGCGCGCACGATTTGACGCGGTAACAGGCCCGCCAACATATATTCGATGAAGGCGCGTCGTTCGCGTTCGGCGGCAATGGTTGGAGCCGCCAGCATCAGCGCTACTGGAATCCAGATACCGATTTGGAGGCCCATCAAGGAGACAAAAATTTGATGGCCAATGCCGCGCGATTGCGTGCCCATCTCGATGCTACCTGCCGGAACCAGAGCGGAGTACAACGAGTAGGCGAACCAACACAACCCGACGACATAGAGGGAGACGAAGAACAGGGTGATGGGGCGGCGCCAGCGTTCGCGCATCTCGCGGCGCCATAATGGGTCGCGCTCGCTTCGTCGAAAGGGGGATACCATGAAAAACTCAACCTTGCGTTCGAGTGTCGGACAACGCGCGCTGGTATTCAATCGTTAGAACGGTAGGGGATAACCATGTTAGGCGGAGGTTTTTTGCCACACACGCGAACAAAGCAGCCATAGTCCGCCTATCATGACAGTGAGAGAAGGAATGAGACAGGCCATCGTCGCTTTTTGACCGCTGAACCACAGCAACGCCTGAGATGGTTCCAGCCACCAGATGCGCAGGAGGCCGGGAGGGTGAAACAGCATCGGCGAGAAGATGACAGGCAATGCCAGAAATAGGACCGCCAATACTAGTAACGTCGCGCTCATCGACAGCGAAATGGCGCGAAACAGCAGCGAGCAGAGCGTGCCCAGAAGCGAAATGAAGACGGCTAGTTGGGCAAACAGAATGGCTTCAATGCCAATGCGCGGGGCATCGTAACTGAGTGTGGCGATGGTCAATATCAGCAGCGGAAAGCCCCATAGACGCACGCCGATGAAGAAAGGGGTAATGAGTTTGGCAGTGAGGATTTCGGTGGTTGAGAGAGCCGACAGGCGTATTTGCACCATCATGTTGCCCGCCCGTTCGCGTGTGAAAGCACTGGATGACAAAAGCACGATTTGCAGGAGAACCAAGGTGATGCTGATACGCCACATGGTGTATGCCAATGGCGATATGTTTAATACCTCACTGAGGCCAACAATCATCGCGAGTATTAGGAAGCCTGTTGCAAAGCTGGCTTTGAATGAGAAGATCGGCGAGGGCTTGCGGATAAGCCGTTGTCGACGCCATGCGCGCAACTGAGTGCGAACATCGCGTTGAGCCAGAGGATTGTGGGATAAGAGAGCTTCGAGCGCTGTATCGAGGTTTGAGGGTGGGGGATCGAGAACGCTCCCATCGACTTCGGCGGTGTTATTATCGTTCGCCACTTCAGTTGGCTTTATATAAATGTGTCGTTGGCCATCGGAGTGGGGATAGTCGGGTATTTGATGAGCATCCACTTCGAGATAACGCATGGCAGAAGCCACTTCATTCTCGATCTTGGGCAGCAAATAGAACGGGAGTGTCGCGATGAGAAGGCTTATTATGAGCAAAAATATCGGCGAAGTGAGGGAGTCGGAAAGGAAGGCGAGGGGAGGTATCGAAAAGCTGATGGCGGCAAAGACTTTGAAGGCATCGAGTAGCGCCGATGAGACGGTGCGGTGTATCGCTGAAATCGCCAGACCTTCGGCGCATGAACCCAGAGCGACCGAGATGCACAATGCATTCGCCAACCAAAAGTCCGACGGCGATAGTCCTCCCAGAGGGAAACACAGTGCCACGACGGGCAAGGGCGCCACAACCAATACCATGCTAAATGAGGCCAACGACCACCATTTGGCGCGGACGAGCTGATGACTGGTGATGCCCGCTAAGGCGTATTCAGACAAGGTTTGGCGTTCGCGTTCCAATGCCAGGGCAGGAGCGCCCAGCAACATTCCCAACGGAAACCATCCCACGATTTGGCACGTGACGAATCGCCAGAAGAGCGGGGCGCCCAAACCTAAACCTTGTTTCGAGAAGGCAACTTCGCCCTGTGGCACGAGGGTTCCGTAGAAGACGCGCGCCAGAATTGCCAGAATGGCGGCGTAGATGCCCAGAAGCAGGAATGTCCACGGACGCCGCCAGCGCCCGCGAACTTCGCGTTTCCACAGCGGGTCGTGTTTAATGGGAGTGAGGGAGGCCATTAATCGCGTTTAGTGGCTTGGCGGAGAGAGTTTGATGCCGAAATCGTGTAGCCCGAAGGATTTGGGGGTGGGTAGATGCTGGGACACCTGAGCGTCTGTGAAGCGTTGGCGCGGCTTGAGGTCGTCGGGGAGCGGAGTTGTCGAGCCTTTGGGGAGCGCTTGCTCCATATTCTCCGAAAGCATGAATACCTGCGCCGATGAGATGAGGGGAATGGGCATCAGGCGCTCGAAGATGGAAGCCAGTATTTTGTGGCCGATGACTGGGAACGGGAACACCAACACCGGGCGATGGCTGAGGCGAGCCACTTTGAAGACCGCATCGCTGAGTCGCATTCGTTGCGGCCCTAGAACGGGGACTGTCTGGTTTTTTAAGCGGCCTTCGGTGAGGCAGGCGATGAGGATGCGCACAACATCTTCGATTGCGACGGGGCGGATGGCCTTTTCACTCAGTCCAACCGTGGCGAACAGGGGCATCGAGTGGATGGTGTGCGAGAGATGGTCGAGCATGTGGTCGCCCACTCCGTAGGTCATGCCTTCTTTGAGCACCGTATAATCGAGGCCGCTGGAGCGCACGATTTGTTCGGCCTGCCACTTCGACTCGTGATACGCGGAGCCGCAGTTGGGGCGGGCGCGAATGAACGACAGCAGAGCGATTTTGGGGATGCCCGCGCGTTTGGCGGCTTCGACCACGTTGCGTGTGCCCTGCACATGGACGCGCTCGTAGGTTTGTTCGCCGATTTCACGGTTGATGCCCGCACAGTGGGCGATGGCATCGCAACCTTCGATAGCGGTCGCGAGTTCATCGACCGAATCTAAACCCACCTGGCGAAATTGCACGCCGTCGAGAGAGCGCACCGAAAGATCGCGGGTATCATTTCCACGCGATAGTAGCACTACCTGGTGCCCGGCTTCGACAAGTGCGCGGGCCAAATGGCGTCCCACAAAGCCCGTTCCTCCGGTGATAGCGATAGTAGCGATTTTCATGGCGGTTGGGATGCAGTGTGCCGCGCCTTTGGGGCGGTGACATCATCAATTTAGGTTTTCTCTGTGCGTGCAATAAGCACACCTTCGGCGGCGCTGGCTTCGGCGTTTGCTACCCGTTCTCCCATCTCCGAAGTTTCGCCGTGCATTTTGTCGGTGATGGTGGCTTCGGGCGACTCATCGGGCAATGGCGCGGCGAGTTGGGGGAACAGGTAGATGAAGATGACGCGCAGTGAGGCGAATATCGGCACTGCGACGACTGTGCCCAGTGGCCCGCCCAGTTCGAAGCCGCACAGCAGCGCGAAGATGACCATGAGTGGGTGCAAGCCCACGCCGCGCCCCAGTACACGCGGCGCCACGCCGTAATCGACGAGCAGGTTGAATCCGATGCAGCAGCCCACCGCAATGGCGGCGCACTGCATGTTTTGGTTGGGGTTGGCTGTGAGGTAGGCAGTGAGGCCCGCCGAAATCGTGACTGCCGCCATGCCGATGTAGGGCAGGATGTAGATACAGGCTGCGAGCGCTCCCAACACCAGAGGGTATTGCATCCCGTAGGTGCGGCTCAGCACCTCGAAGGTCACTGTGCAAAGCGCGCCAAATGTGCCGCACACGATGAGTTGGCCGCGCACATAGCGGCCCAGAAGTTCGTTGATGGAGGTGGAGAGTTGGGTGATGTCGCGGCGGTACTGCGGCGGAATTAGCATCAGGCAGCGTCCCTTGATGCGCTGCGCTTCGAGCATGAGGCCGAAAGAAATCAGCGTGACGAGGAAGACCGAGATAAGGAAAACGCCCGTTCCCGTCACCAATTTGATGCTGGTGTCTCGCGCCCACACTGGCACGTATTCGGTCAGGGTTTGCGTCGAGTTGTTAATGGCGTTGTTGATGGCGTCGCGCACAGCGGGCAGGAGCGGCAGCTTTTGCAACTTCTCCTGATTGGTTTGCACGAGTTTGGTAACGCGCTCGAACTGTTGGGCTGCCGATTCGGGTTGTATCAACGATTGGCCCTGTTGCACTGCCGAGGCCAACAGCGAAAAGAGCAGCAGAAGGAGGAGGATATAGAGTCCAAACACAAACGCGACTGCTTTGGGGCGCGAGCGTCCGCGCTTTTCAAGGCGCTGTAACAGCGGCTCGAAGGCATAGGCGATGATGCCGCCGACCACGAAGACGGGCAACACACCGCGCACCAAAAACAACATCACTGCGAGGCCAATGAATAGAATTCCAAATCCGACGTAACGAAGTACGATGGCATCGAGTGACTTTGGGTTCATGGGGCGAGTGTAAGATGTGGAGGGTTTGCCCTCAGGACGACTCATCGTGAATTTTTCTAAGCGAGTTCTGTTCCCGATTCGTTGAGAAGTCTTTCATGCTGTTTCGGCGCACGAAGCGCCAACAAATGGCACTACTTAAAGACGTTGAACATCCTCTTTTCTACCTTTGGCTCACTGGGCGATATTCACCCCTACATGGCGATTGCGCTCGAAGCCAAAAAGCGCGGCCACACACCCATCATCGCGACTTCGGCTCGCTACCGCGAAAAAATCGAGGCACAGGGCATCGAATTCCGCCCCGTCACGCCCGATTTGCCGCCCGAAGACGAGTTCGCGCAGCTTGCCAAACAGGTGATGGACGGAAAGGACGGGCCGCGCTTTTTGTTTGAAGAGATTTTGGTTCCCTCCATCCGAACCCAATACGCCGAGTTACTGGCCGCGAGCGAAGGCGTCGATGTCTTCATTTCGCATCCGGCGGCTTTGGCAGGGCCGCTGGTGGCGCGCAAAACCGGCAAGAAGTGGCTATCGAGTGTTCTCGCACCGATTTCGTTGTGGAGCCGTCGCGACCCCAGCGTGCCGCCGACTCTGCCGCATCTCGATTGGCTGCGGGTTTTGGGGCCACTGTGGGGGCGTTTGCAGGTGGAGGCCGGGAAAGCGGCGACTAAAAAATGGATTGCCCCCATCGAGAAACTGCGCGAGGACGAAAAGATTGAAGCGACTGGGCACCCCATGTTCGGGGGGCAGTTCTCGCCCTATGGCACTCTTGCTTTGTTTTCGCGGCACTTTTGCGCCCCGCAACCCGACTGGCCACAAAACACGACTGCGACAGGCTTTTGCTTTTACGATGCAGTCGGTATGCAAGCGAAACCAAAGCGCGAAGAAGGCGACTGGCGCTCATGGATGCAAAACGGAGAGCCGCCTGTGGTATTCGGATTGGGATCGGCAGCCGTCCACGACGGCGCCCCCGTGTGGGAAGCCGCTGTGAAGGCCGCTAAGCGCGACGATGTGCGCGTCGTGCTGCTAACGGCTGGCACCTTTGAGAGCAGCGAAGAAAACGTTCTGTGCGTGCCCTACGCGCCCTATTCGGAGATTTTCCCGCTGGCGCGGCACGTCTACCATCAAGGCGGCGTAGGAACGACAGCGCAAGCCCTACGTGCGGGAGTGCGGCAAATAATTATGCCTTTCGCGCACGACCAGAGCGATAATGCCGCCCGCATCCAACGCCTGGGTGTCGGGCGTTGGATGCGACCACGCGAGTTGGCGTCGCTCAACTTGAAACTGACGCGCTCGGTAATCGAGCATCAGCACTTCGAGCGCGCCCGCGAAATTGGCGAACGCATCCGCGAAGAAGACGGTGCCTACGTAGCCTGTGACTGCATCGAGCGGTTGAAAGGATAGTCGCGTCTATACGCAAAGAAAATTTGAATCACGCCTACCATCATCGGCGATTAAAAATCAAACCCTCCGCTACGCGAAGACACTCGGAGGGTCACATTGAGAAGCACATGAATTCAGTGGAAGTTCCGTTTACGCTGCAAAATCGGCGGGGAGAGACGCTTGTTGGCGTGCATCATCGCGCGTCTGGGGAAAAGGCGCGTGCGACTATCGTGATGTTGCATGGGTGGAGTGGGACGCGCAGTGGCCCGCATCAGATGTTGACGCGAGGGGCACGTCATTTTGCGGAGCAGGGTTACGACTGTGTGCGCTTCGATTTCGCGGGGCGCGGCGACTCGGATGGTGACACGGTATTGGCAACTTTAGCCACCATGCGCGACGATGCGCGCGATATTTTTCGTTGGGTCGAAAAACAAAACAGTGCGCCGATGTGGGTCTTGGGGCTGTGTTCGGGGTGCGAGATCGCGGTAGCGGCAGTCGAGCCGCAAATTAAGGGCGCGATTCTGTGGAGCGCTCCGGTATTCGCGGCTTTGCCCGAAGAGTCGGGACAAAAGCAAAAGCGTGCCTCGAACCTGAAAAAATATGCGCGCAAACTGTTGAATCCGGCGACCTATTTGAAGATTCTGCGCGGGCAGATCGACACGGCAGGAGTTAAATCGGCGGTGCAGGGCGGGGGAGGAGCCGCGCATAAAAATCGCGAGTCGAACGAAGCCGGACAGTTGCCACCGGGGTTCCGCGCCAACAGTTTGAAGGGGTGGCGCGACTTCAAAGGCGACATTTGGCAAATTTATGGCGGTGCTGACCCTATCTTGGAATCGGCGCGTGATTTTTATGCGCGTCAGTCGCCGCGTATTTCACGTTCTCACGTCGTCGAAAATGCCAACCATTCGTTCTACGGTCTAGGATGGGAGCAGGAAACCTTCGAGGTGACTGAGAAATGGCTCAGAGAGATTTGAGTTCAGTTTTCGTGTGGTTCTCATCTTGCGGGGTAACGGGACAAAGTAAGGAATACCCTCTCCGCATAGCCTATGGTCAAAGACACAGTTCTCTATCTCAATCATTCCGCTCAAATGAGTGGGGCTGAAGCCTCACTGCGCTCGCTGTTATGGGGACTGCGCCGGGCCGATGCGCCCATTGACCCACTTGTCGCCCTGCCGGGCGAAGGCCCGCTTACCTCGTTGCTCCGCGACGAGGGATGGAGTGTTACGCTTGCGCCACTGCGTCGTTTGCACCGTCCGCGCGGTTTGATTGACACGATGGGAGCGTTGTTGCATGTGCTGCAAACCTCGCCGCACATCTGTCGGCTGGTGCAGGGGGCAAACGCCAAAATCATTCACTCCAACTCGACAACTGCTCATGTCGTTGGTGGGCTTGCGGGCGAAAAAACCGGCAAGCCCGCTTTGTGGCATTGCCGCGATATGGTGTCACTAGCGAAGATCGCTACGCAACTGGCGGGCAAAGCGACCAAGGTTGTGGCGATTTCGGAGTGCGTTGCCGATTCGCTCGAACGTGACGGCGTGCCACGCGATAAAATCCGCGTCATTCTGAACGGCATCGACCCCGATGATTGGAAACCTCGCGAATTTTCGGTGATGCGCGAATTGCTCGCCATTCCCGATGATGCCTTTTTGTTCGGAGTCATTGGACAACTTGTTCCCTGGAAAAACCATCGCCTGTTCATCGAAGCGGCGGCGAAGCTGGCTGAAGATGAGGGATGCGCCAACGCACGCTTCGTTATCATTGGCGGCGACCTGTGGGGTGAACAGGGGGCTTACGTCAAGGAATTGCGCGAGGAAGTAAGAAAGCACGAACTCGCTGGTCGCTTTAATTTTGTGCCCAATCAAAGCGATGCTGGCGATGCCATCGCTGCGCTCGACTGCTTGGTGCATCCTGCTTTGGACGAGCCTTTTGGGCGTGTGGTTATGGAGGGCATGGCGATGAGCAAACCTGTTATTGCTATGAACCACAATGGCCCCAAAGAAATCATCCGTCACGAGGAAGATGGCCTACTAGTCGAACCCGAAAATTTGGCCGAGGCAATGAAAAGGGTGATTCAAGACAACGAGTTGCGCAAGCACCTGATTCGCAACACTCGGCCCAGCGTGGAAAACCGTTTCCATATCGCCGACCACGCGAACAAGATGCTGGAACTGTACAACGAGTTGGGCTGAGCTTTTAACGAAGCCGAATCAGCCCCGCATCCGTTGGCTGAAAGCCGCAGTGCTCCAGATAAAAACCGCGTAGGTGAGGCTCGAAATCGACATGGAGCCATTCGCAGCCAGTTTCCTTGGCGTGTCGGACTGCTTCTTGAACCAGAGATTTGGCGTGCCCTTGGCGCTGGAACTCTTTGGCTACCATCGTATCGAGCAAAAAAGCATGAACGCCACCATCCCAGGCGACATTCACGAAGCCAATTAAAGTCTCTGTTTCACGCAGACACACCCAGCCGAGGCTGTAGCGATTGACCTGCGTCCACCAGTCATCCTCGAAAACTCGATGCGCGAAGCACTCGGCATGGAGGGCATTGACTTCGCTGTTCTCGAATACTCCCCGCCATTCAATAGTTGGGTTTGACATGTGGCACCGTAGGGGTAACCCATGTGGTTACCCATCCTTACAACTGCTCCTTTTTTAGAATAGCGCGATGAATAGATAGTTCTTATGATGGGTAACCACATGGGTTACCCCTACGGGGTGAGTCACGGCCTTTCCGATTCGCAGATATGCGCGTGATTTTGCAGCGCCATGCCGAACGATTCGGCTATCCCTTTCCCGAATCGGATGAGAGAGATTGTTAATCTCCAAAAATCTCAGACAACTGTAAAATCCGTTCGTCTGAAGAAGCATGATTTACGTTACTCCCCAAATTTCGCTGCGCGAGGATGAGATCCACGAAGAGTTCGTGAGGTCTTCGGGGGCTGGTGGGCAAAATATTAATAAAGTCTCAACTGCGGTTCAGTTGCGATTCGATATTAACAATTCTCCTTCGCTCAGTGATGAAGTGAAAGAGAGATTGCTGCGCCTTGCTGGGAATCGTGCCACGAGCGGCGGGGTGCTCATTTTGAAGGCCCAAACGCAGCGTACACAGGAGAAAAACCGTGAAGAGGCGTTGTCACGCCTTATTGAACTGGTACAAAAGGCTTCTATTCGGCCAATAATAAGGCGGGCGACCAAACCCACGCGGGCTTCGCAGAGGCGAAGGCTGGATGAAAAAAGAATCAATGGCGAGCGAAAACGTTTGCGTTCGGGGCGTGAAGATTAAGTTAAAAGCTCCTCATCTCAACAAATTCTCACTTCTCCACTTGCAACCGTGTTTTCAATAAGGGCGTCTTGACACTTCCGATTGCTATAATTTCGGGTGGTTCACGCGCTTTTTTCTTTCTTTTTAAGGAGTGGTTATGCCACAAACCCAGGACGCAACTGTGCTTGCTAAAGATCAATCATCTAATCCCGTTCCCACGGCTGATCGTGAAGTCATTATTCAGACTAACGGCCTCAACAAAACCTACCGCCCCGCATTTTCGCGTACCGGTAAAACCGCGCTTCACAGCCTCACCATTGATGTGCGACGCGGCGAAATCTTCGGACTCGTTGGTCCCAACGGTTCGGGTAAGACAACGACGCTCAAAACTCTGCTCGGTTTAATTAAACCGACGGGCGGCACGGTCGAAATTTTCGGACGCGGCCCCCGCGATGTTGCTGTCAAACAGCGCATCGGATTTTTGCCCGACGGCCCTTATTTTTACGATCACTTGAACTCGTATGAAGTTCTCGATTTCTACGGCAAGCTGTTTGGTTATTCGAAAGAAGTGCGCCGCCAGAAGTCCGAGGAAATCCTCGACATGGTTGGCCTCAACAAAGCCGACCGCAAGCGCGTTATTCGTACTTATTCAAAGGGTATGATGCAACGTGTTGGCCTGGCTCAGGCACTACTCAACGACCCCGAACTGTTGTTCCTCGACGAGCCTACCACTGGTTTGGACCCCATCGGTGCGCGCCAGATGAAAGATGCGATTTTGCGCGTGCGTGACGCTGGCAAAACCGTGCTTTTGTGCTCGCACTTGCTGGCCGACGTACAAGCGATTTGCGACCGTGTCGCGATTTTGTCCGAAGGCAAACTCGTCAAATTTGGCACCGTTCCCGAACTCGTCGGCCCCAGCCAGCACTTTGAAATCTTTGCGGAAGGCTTTAGCGATGCCGCACTTTCCAAAGCGCAGTCGCTGAACTTGCCTTTCGAGCGCGAAAACGGCCACGTCAAATTCGAGGCACAGTCAAGCGAAGGCTTGCAAACCGTGTTGCGTTTCATCAACGATCAGAATGGGCGTACCCTCGACGTAAAGGGCTACTCCGAAACTCTCGAAGACGTATTCATCCGTAGCGTAAAAAGTGATGGACGGGGGTGAGTAAACGCGGAAATCGGAAGCTGGAACGCGGAAAAGAAGAATAGGGAAGAGACATTCTCTCGCATCTCAAATTCTCCTTTTTCATGTTCCGGTTTCCGACTTTCGGTTTCCAAACATGGCTGCTAATCCAACTCTTTCTAACCGCCCCATCATTTCGTCTGAAGTCAGCGAATGGGTGTCGGTTCCCGCCTCGTGGCGCATCAAACAGGCCGTATTCATCGGCTTGACTGCGCTGTTGGCGATTTATTATGCGCTCGGCGGCTATCGCTCGCCCGCAACCGAATCGGGGTCGGCTGATAACCTGTCGCCCTTCGACTTCGCAGGATTTATTCTTTTTGGTGTGCTTATCTGGCTGACCACGCCCGCCGCGTGGACAGTTGCAGTGACGACGTTTCAAGAAGCCATTCGCCGACGCTGGGTGACGGTGTTGTTGGGGTTCGCTATCGTGATGTTGGGCGTTTCGACGCTGTTCAGCTTCATGGCGACTGGCGAAGTTCAGAAGTTCTTGCGCGACTACGGTTTGGGTTTCACCCTCATCCTGACGCTGATTACGGCGATCTTTTTGGGCACCGCGCTCATTCCACCCGAAATCGAGCGCCGCACGATTTTCACGATTCTCAGTAAGCCCGTTACCCGCCTTGAATTCCTTATTGGCAAATACCTGGGGCTTCTGTTCGTGTTGGCCATGAACCTTGTGTTCATGATCATCGTGTTCCTTTTCGCTTACTCGGTGTTCGTCATTACCCGCGAACAGGGCCTTGCTAACGCGTTGGCCGCCGATGGGTCGGGCGTTTCGCGCATGGGACTGTTTTTCGATGTCTGGAACCTTGGTAAAGCATTGATGCTTGACTTCGGCACCTTGAGCATTATGGCCGCGTTCGCCATCATGTTGTCGCAGTTCACCACGGGCATCACATCGACCATCTTGTGCTTCGTTGTCTATTTCCTCGGTCAGTCAGCGCCCTACTGGGAGCGCCTGACGAGCGGAACCGGTGACCTGTCGAACACGGCAAAGCCTTCGCTGGGACCGGGCCTGACGGCTGTTATCAACTTCGTGTACTTCTTCCTGCCACGTTTGGACAGGTTCGACGTGCGTGAACGTGTCATCAACGACGCGCCCATCGCTGCCAACTACATCATTAAAGCCAGTTCGTCGGGCGTTGTTTACGCCGCCGTCCTGCTGGCTGTTGCCTATTTTGCATTTAGCGACCGTGAGTTCTAGAAAAAGCTGTTAGCTTTTAGCCATTAGCTTTTAGCGGCTCCCTCGTCCTAACAGCTAATAGCCAACAGCTAACAGCTTCTCCGCAGGAGAAAAACATGCAATTCAATAAATGGGGCGCGCTCGGTGTAGCCGGGTTGATGCTCGTTTCCTATAACCTCAGTCAGCCGGGGCTTTTGAAGTTGCGCAACAACGAGACGCGACTCAAAGACCCCTTTAACCAGAACTCAACCAATAAGCGCGAGGGCTACGGCCCTTCGCTGGAATGGCTCGACCGCTTGGCCCGTTCGGCCAAGGGCGAAGATACCACCAAGGTCAAGCTCAACTTTTCAGTGCTTTCGAGCTTGATGGTTGCTGGCCTTGCTTCGGGCTTCCGCTCGCAGGTCGCCAACTTGTTGTGGATGAAGTCGGATGAATACTGGCATGAAGGCTTGTTCACCCGTCAGGTGCCGCTTATGGAAGCGGTGGTTACGCTCGACCCGCAGTTCATTGATGCGTGGTCTACAGCGGGCTGGCACTGGGCTTACAACATCTACGCTGATATTCCATCTAACCCCGACTACAAAGACAAGGGCGAATACGCTATCCGCAAGGCGCAAGAAAACGCCGTCGAAACCGGCCTCGATTACCTCAATCGCGGTTCGGCGATGAACCCCGACACCTATCGTTTGTGGTTCGAGTATGGCTGGACGCGCGCTGAAAAAGCGGGCTACTACGACGACGAAACTGTGCGTCTTTATCGCATGGCGCGCAAACAGTCGGACGCGCGAATTATCGAAACCACTGGTGCCAATGGTCAGTCCATCAAGCAGAACAACGGCCTCGATATTTTGGGCCGTACCATCGGCCATTTGTATGAGCGTATCCCACGCTTCCACCAGGCCCTCGACCACTACGCGGGCGACCTGATGGGCTTGAAGGCCGATTCGCCCGACCGCAAGTTGTTGGACGAGAACGGACGTTTCTGGGGCCTGTATGGCAGTGACTACACCGTCATCGGTGACGTTTACACCAAAGGCGACGCCGTGACCAAAGCGCAGGTCAAAAAGCTGGTTCCCGATGTCGAGGAACTGGTGAAAGCTGTCGATGCTCGTAACCGCATTGCTTCGCAGCGTGGCCGCGACCAACCAGTGGGCGCTTACGTCTCCATCACTGCGCGCTACATGCCCGCGCAGCGTTTGGCTGACAAGGGCGATTTGCAAGGCGCTATCGACACCATCAACGGGGTCATGAACGCCAACACAAAATATCACTTGCAGCGCCTCGCAACCATGGCGAAAATCTACGAATTGCAGGGCGATGCGCCCGCCGCGATTCAAGGGAAAATCGCTGCTCTCAAAGCTGGAGAGCAAACCAGTTCTCAAGATTTGGGCTTGCACTTCCTCGCGAAACTCGCCGAGCAAGCGGAAGCGGCAGCTGGCAAGAAAGGCGATACCGCCGAAGAGAAGAAACTCGCGAAGTTGGCTTACGATACTTGGTATCGTTCGCGCTCTCGCGATGCTCTCGACTTCTACGCTTTGCGTAACACGCGCTTGTACGAAGACAAATATCACTTCACCGAGCCCAAAGACATCGTCAAGCAGATCAAGGATTCGCGTAAAGGCGGCGTGCCCAACGCTGCTCCTAAAGACGCTCCCTCGATTGGTTCGACCTACCGTTAAGCTACTTGAGAGTGAGTTGGAAATAACATCCCGTACTGCATCGCAGTGCGGGATGTTTCTTTTTGGGCGCTGGCCCCGCTAAAATAGAGCTTTCATGCAAACGTTTCCCTTCTTCAATGATGGCACTACCAATGCGCCGCGCTTACAACTGGGGCAATCGCTGTGGGCGATGGAAAAGCTGCCGATGAACGCCGCTCAGGAATGGACGCTGCAAGAGAAAATCGAGATCATCAAAGAGGCGGGATTTCAACATGTCGAATGCTGGATTAAAGGCGACGAGCAAGGAAAGCATATCGCGGCACTTGTGCGGGAAAGTGGTTTGCAATTGGTGTTCTGCCACCGCCCGATGAACGTGAGCGACACGCTACAAGCCGTCGAGACTGCCGCCGATTTCGGGGCGCAGTTCGTCATGTGCCAACCCGCGACGGCTTACCATTCGTTGCCAGAAGTCGCCTCTATCGTTACTGCTGGAGCCGAAAAAGCGGCTGTGGTGAAGTTGCCGTACTTCGTAGAGACTCACCGCAACAACTTCACCGAAACCATCCCCCAAACACTGGAACTGATTACGGCTATTCCCAACATCGCCATCACTGCCGACTTCTCTCATTTCGTAGTCGTCGGCGAGTTCTATGGTTGGGCGGCTGAGGGCGCCGTCGAGCATCTGAGGCCTATCATCGAGCGCGTCGGGCATGTGCATGGTCGCATTTCGAACGGCGAACAGGTTCAGGTCGATGTTGGTGATGGCACCGATTTGAGCGAGGGTTCTCCGGCGGGACTATTCTTCGAGCTGTGGCGCGAATGCTTTTCGAGTTGGAAACTGCGCGCAAGGCCGGGCGATGTGATGCCCTTCACCTCTGAACTGGGGCCGCCCCGCTATGCCATCACCACCCCCGATGGTCGCGAGTTCTCGGATCGGTGGCAACAAGCCCTCGTTCTGCGCGCAATCGCCCAGAGGGCGTGGAACGCGAGCTAACCACCATCCCGATTATTGTGTGCGACCAACCAACAACGGGCACCAGAAATTTCTGGTGCCCGTTGTTTTGATTTATGCCCGTTTAGAACGCGATTTGAGTGCCGACATAGGGGCGGAATTTGTCGCCGCCCAGACGGCGCCCGTATCCGATGTCGATGAAGCTGTTGATGCTGGCGGCGATGCCGACATAGGGGCCGCGCCCAGTGATGCCAACGTCGGCGTGAACCCAGGCGAGGTGATCGGGGCGTGTGCCGAAGGAGGCGACTTGCACGGTGAGAGCGGGCGTCAGGTTCGAGTCCAGGCCGCTTAATATCCCGGCTTTGACGACGGGCGCCCAGATTTTGGGTGCGCGCAATCGGGAGGCATCGTTGCCGTGTTCTTCGGCATCGGTCCACGCGCTTTGCAGAAACGAAAGCGTGGCGCTGTGCGCCTGTTTCAAAGCCAGATTGACGCCGAAGTGCCCGAAATCGAGCCAGCGAATGGGCGGGCGCCCCAGCGCTTTCCAAAGCTCCTGCGAAGAGTGCGGCGGAATGACGATGTCGCGCGCCGATTGAATCATTAGCACGCGGCGAGGGCGATTGGCCGAAGCGAACGCAATCGGGTCGATTTGACGTAGGATAGCGCTGTCCTCCGCCGTGATCTGGTGATCGCTATGCAGCGCAATGCGGCTAATGACGCTGTGTTCGTAGATGTAAGGGAAGTCGCCTCCGCCCACAAAGGTTACTGCCGCCTTGAGGCGCGGGTCTTGTCCCATGACGCCATGAATCGTCACGGCGCCAAGGCTGATGCCGACGGCGCCGAAGCGAGTTGTATCGACTTCGGTGCGGGATTCCAGCCATGTCAGCACCGTCGAAACATCCGAATAGGCTTGCTTCCATGTCAGTGCAGCCTCGTCGGCGTTGGAAGACAGGTAGCGCGAGGCAGGGCCGACGCCGGGCAGCGCACGGTGGAAGTGGTAGGGCAACTCGATGACCGCCGTGCCGATGCCGCGCTTCGCGAAGTAGCGCGCGAAACCGCGCGGCACGTTGATGTCGCCGCCCAATGCGTGCAACGCGATAATGGCGGGCGCCTTGCCAGTCACTCCGACGTTTTGGGGGGCATACCACTCGAAATGAATCGTGTTCAGCGCCGGATAGTCGGTTGTTACCGCCGAGGGAAGTTGCACGATTTCCGGCTCTGTGGGGGCGTGGGCAGCCGGGGTGGGAGTAGGCTGTGCGTCTTGCTGGGATTGTGCGTGGGCACCATTCACACCCCAGAACGCAAGCAATACCCAGATAGAGTAGTAAAAACGAGACATGCGAAGGCCCGCGAAACTGCAAAACTGTGTCCCGTTTGGCCTCGACACACCACAGCAGCGTAGGGAAATGATGAGATGAAATACGCAATAGTCTTCTCGGCGTTGGGCCTGGTTTGTGCTGTGTATGGTGCCAGCGTTGGTCCGCTGGGGCTTCGCGTTCTATTTGCCTCGCTGGCTGTGTGCTGGTTGGGTGTCGGGTTCGCTTACGCGGGTGCTGGCGGGCGCCTCTTCGGCAAACGCCGCGAGGGCCGTTTGCGCTGGTGGAGCGCGGCGTTTTGGCCATTCCATTTGCTCAACTATGCCCTGCTGGGAGCTTTTCGTCGCAGCAAGAAAGAGAACGCCTTCGACCTCATCGACGACAACGTTTTGCTCGGTTGCCAACTGAGGGCACGCGATGAAGCCGAATTAGCGCCTCGTCAGGTGCGGGCTGTTCTCGACCTGACCTGCGAGTTCGCCGAAGCGCCATTCCTACGGCGCTTGAACTACCGCTCCATTCCCCTTCTCGATACCCACGCCCCCACTCTCGAACAGCTGCGCGAGGGCGCCGATTTTCTGGTTCAAAACGCCGCCTTTGGCCCGGTGTATGTTCACTGCGCTCTGGGGCATGGGCGTAGCGCCCTGTTCGTTGCCGCCTACCTGCTGCAAAGCGGACAGGCGAAAACGGCGGATGAAGCCATCGGACTGATACGCGCCAAACGCCCACGCATTGGGCTTCATCCGGGGCAACGCGCTGTTTTGGAGCGGTTTGTAGACGCCCAAAACAGCGCGCCCTGATAAGTTACTCGGCTTCGGTCTTTCGGTCGGGTGATGAGAAGCAAATCACCATGACGGCATCTTCGCTACTGATGGTGCGGGCGTTGTGGGCGATGCCTGTTGGAATCGAGATGGTATCGCCCGCATCCATGACGACTTTCTCGTCGCCGAGCGAATGCTCGATTTGGCCCGAAAGCAGGTGCAGAATCTCGTCACAGTTCGGGTGAATGTGGCGCGGGTTGGCGTGGCCCGCTTTGATGGTGACGCGCCCGAACGTCATGGTTTCCGAACTGCCCTGCGCGCCGGAAACGAGCCAGACGATCTGGCCCCACTCGAAATCTAATACTTCGCCTTGATTGTTTTTAGTGACCATTAGTTGTGTGAATTCCATCTGCGCTCGATAAAATCGAACGAAGCGCGCAGCGATTCCGCGACGCCAGTTTCGCTTTCCTCATCGGCGCACAGCCAACCCTCGAATTTGATTTCGTGCAGGGCAGCAAAAATTTCGCTGAAGTCGATTTCGCCGCGTCCCAGTGTTTTGAACTGGCCGTCCGCAAAATCCTTCAGGTGCATGTTGTCGATGAACGAGCCGTAATCGCGCACCACGCCCGCGATGTCGAAAACGCCCGATTTCTGAAGATGCGCCGTGTCTAGTGTGAGGCCAACCGTCCCCGGTGTAATAGCCTCGAAGAACGTCGTGAAATCGGCGCGGTGCATGACGGGGTTATCGAAGTGGTTATGCAGCGATAGCTTCACGCCGCGCTCCAATGCCTCGGCGCCAAGAGCCGATAGTTGGCGAGCAAAGCCGCGAATGTCGTCGTCGCTGACCGAGTCGCGCGAGCGACCGTGGCAGAAAATCACCATCTCCGAGCCGACAGCACCCGCGAAATCGAACACGCGGCGCAAATTCGCTTGGCCCTCGGCTTCCAGTCCGCCGCCATAAATGAGTCCGGCGACGGTTCCTTTGTCGTTGCCCCACTCATCTAAAAATTGTTGCGGTTCGTTCAAGTAGCGGGCATATTGCCCGCCCTTCAACTGTAAGCCCGCGAACCCCGCCGCATTGAAGCCTCCGAACAGTTGGGTTTGTTCTTCGGGGCCATCGGTGGGAATCGAGAAGGCGTAGCGGGCTGCGCTCATAGCTGCCCTCCTTCGAGTGGGATGGTGTAACCCGATTCCGAGGACAGGTAGGCTGCTTCCATCAGCGTCAGGGTTTTGATGTTGTCGCGCCCGCCGTTGCTGGGTTGTTCTCCGCTTTCGATGGCGAGGAAAAGCTGTTCCAAACACTCGAACGCCGAGTCGGGTTTGCCGTCGCCGCCAAATGAGTTGACCCACTTCTGAGCGGGTTGTGGGGCGCCGCTGTGGTCGTAAAGCTCCATGCCGCCGTAATCGAGGCGCAGCGTGCCTTTATCGCCGATGATTAGAGCCTCGCAGCGAGGAATGAGCGACGAGAAGCTATCGATGTAAGTCGCGAAGGTGCCATTCTCGAAGGCAACTTGAGCGCTTAAGTCCGTTTCGCCGACACAATCAATGATGCTCGAATGACGCATCTGCGCCGATACGCTTTTGCCCTCGCTGCCTAGAATCCAACGGAAACCATCAAGCCAATGCACACCCATAATTTCGAGGGTGTGGCGCTTCTCGCGTGTGCGCCAGCCAGTGTCCTGGCGGAAATGCATGTGCTGAAGATGAATTGCCGTCACATTGCCCACCGTTCCCTCGGCGATTTGCTGTTTGGCGAGGTGAAACGGGAAGTGGTAGCGGAAGTTCTGGTCAACAGCGAGTAGAACCCCGTTCTTCTCGCACTCCTCGACCATACGCTCTCCTTCTTCGAGCGAAGAGGCGAACGGTTTTTCGACCAAGATATGTTTGCCCGCTGCTGCTAATTGCGCGACCACTGCCTCACGCACGTTGGTTGGCGTACAAACCACAGCCACGGTGAAGTCGGCTCCGGCAATCAGTTCTTCAACAGTCGCGAATCCTTGCGCGACTCCGTACTTCTGCTGCGCCTGAGCGCGGTTGCCCTCGAATGGGTCGCACACAGCGACAACTTCCACACGGTCGCTATGACGAGCAAAGCCCTCAAAGTGCATCGAAGATACCCCACCACAGCCGATAACGGCGATATTAAATTTCATGGGTGCTCACTTTTTATCAGGTTATAACCCACAGTGGGGAGAAAAAGCCGCATATTTATCACGGAATATTTATCCACCCCCATGCAAGATTTGACTGCTTATTTATGGCAACTGGTACGCGGCGAAGTTGAGGAGAGTGCTGAGGCCGCAAAAAATTTGGAGCTTATTCGTATAGAGGCTCAGGTGCGCTCATATGAGGCTTCCAACGGCAAACATACTCGCGATGAACCCTGGGGCGATTACGCCGACCAGATTCGCGCGACCATCACTTCCCCCGATTTTGCAACACGCACCTTTTTGCTCGCACTTGTTGACTGCATGGATACGGCGCAAGAACTCCGAATGAAGCTCTGGCGCGAAGAACATGCGCGTCAGAACGCCATTTCTGACCGCATTTTGGCTCGCCTCACGCCCGAATCGAGCGAAGATGAACGGGCTAAAGTTTGGAACCGACTTCGCAAAGTAATCTGTGCTTCCAACGACCCTAAAAATGTGAGCGAACAGCTTCAATCGCAGTTGCTCACCAGTCAGGTCGAAGCAGGAATCGTTTTCAGCTGTTTGCGCGAAGAGTTGCTGTGTATCGCCGACAAGCTGCACGAATGGATTGGACAGGACGGCAAAAAACAGCGTCGCCTCGCCGAAGCGCTCGAACGCTTGGGGCCTGCTGCCAATGAGTTTTTGCTCGATTTAATGGCGGCCTTAGACCGGGCCGAAGCACACCGCTTCACCTTTACAGGCGCACTCGCTTCCGTTGCGCGCGATGATGAGCCAACTGTGCGCTCGCTCGTCGAACGAGTTCAACTGTCAAAAGGAGCGGGCGCCACTAATCCATTGCAAGTGCTTAGGGAGTTGGGAACGCGCGCCGCCGAATTAGTCCCCGCCATCTTTCCTGTGCTTTTGGAAGCGCTCGAACACTCCGAGTCGCGCAACGCCGCTATCTATGCGCTGGGGGCCATTGGTTCTGGCAACGCCGAGTGGGGCGAGCGCATCGCGCGGAGTTTGTTGGAATTATCGCGCACCGACGATGTGTGGCAAAAGGGTGCGACGATTTGGGCGTTGGGCGATTTGAAGGCGTGTCCCAATTTAGTCGTGCCTCGCCTCATCGAAGCCTTCGACGACTACGAAGAGCCTGATCCCGATTACTGCTACGGTTCGGCTCACACCTTTGTCACTGATGCCCTCGCAGCTTTTGGCCCTCATGCGGCTTCGGGTACGCCTGCTCTGCTGGCCCGTTTGCGCGACTCAGATGGTTCAGTTGACCAGGGCGTGTTGAAAGCATTGGCTGCCATTGGCCCTGTCGCCGCCGAATTTGGGGCGCTTGAGCAGTTGCAAGAACTGGCGGAGCAATGGGTGGAGCAATGCGCCGAAGAGAATGAATTCACCGTGCAAGATGTCATTGACGACGAAGAGAACAACATCGGGGCGGCGATTCGCTCTATTCGCGGCGATTAATTGGGCATAAAACCACTGTGATTTTGGATTGAAGCCGGAGTAGGGGCGATGCCTCGCTAAACTTCTACCCCGCTTCTTTTGCCTTAAGCCTGATTGTCATGACCGGAAACGACTTACGTTCTAAATATCTTCAATTCTTCGAGTCCAAAGGTTCGCTTGTTATTCCTTCGGGTTCGCTCATCCCCACCGACCCGACCACGCTGCTCACCAGCGCCGGAATGCAGCCGCTCGTGCCCTACTTCAAGGGCGAAGAAACACCTCCCTCCACTCGTTTGGCTTCCTGCCAGAAGAGCTGCCGCGCCGACGACATCGAACAGGTCGGCGTGACATGGCGCCATGCTTCGTTCTTTGAAATGCTCGGCAACTTCTCGTTTGGCGACTACTTCAAGCGCGAAGCCATCGTGTGGGGCTGGGAATTCCTCACCAAAGACCTTGGCATCGACCCTAATGTGTTGTGGGTCAGCGTTTACCACGAGGACACCGAAGCACCCGAAATTTGGAAAAAGGACGTTGGCCTTTCCGACGACCGTATCTATCGCTTCGGTAAAAAAGACAACTGGTGGGGGCCTGTCGGCAAATCCGGCCCTTGCGGTCCCGACTCGGAAATCTTCTTCGACCGTGGCGCGCGCTACGACACCGGCGACCCCGAAATGGATCGTCCCGGTGGCGATGGCGACCGTTACGGCGAAATCTGGAACCTCGTCTTCCAGCAGTACAACCAACAGGAATCGGGCGAATTGCTGCCACTTCCTGCCCCCGGCATCGACACCGGTATGGGCTTGGAGCGCACCGCTGCCATTTTGCAGGGCGTCGATACCATCCACCACACCGACTTGTTCGCGCCGCTCATCAACGCAATTTTCGCGGCCAAACAGGGCGGCGAGTTGCCGTTTTCGCTGGCAACCCCGTTGCTCGATCCGCAAGACCCCACTAGCAAGCCCGTGCGTATCATCGCCGACCACGTGCGCTCGGCTATTTTCCTGATCGGCGACGGCGTCATTCCCGGCTCGAACGGGCGCGACTACATGTTGCGCCGCTTCATCCGCCGCGCCTATCTGACGGGCCGCGCGCTCGGAATCACCGACCCTTACTTGTATCGCTTGGTGCCCATCGTTCAGAAGTCCTACGGCGACATTTACCCCGAACTCATCGAGCGCGGCGACATCATCACCAACTTCATCAAGAGCGAAGAGGAAAAATTCGAGACCACGCTCGATTCGGGCATGGGTCGCCTCGAAGACATGATCGCTGATGCCAAGTCGAAGAACCAGAACACCATTTCGGGCCGCGAAGTGTTCGACCTGTATCAGTCGAAAGGCTTCCCCCCTGAACTGACTCAGGACTTGTTGGAGCAGGAAGGCTTGAGCTACGACAACGAATCGTTCGTGAACGCGCGCGAGAAGCACGAGAGCGTTTCCGGTGCGGCTGTTGGCGAATACGGCAAGAAAACCTTCGGCGATTTGGCTACCGAATTCTTGGGCTACGATTCGCTCGAAGCCGACGCCACCATTCTGGCAGTTCAAGGCGATAAGGTCGTTCTCGACCGCACCCCGTTCTACGGCGAAAGCGGCGGTCAGGTCGGCGACACAGGTGAACTGGTGGCCGATGGCGTCGTGGCGCGTGTTCTCGACACGCAAAAAGACGGCAAGGCATGGGTTCACACAGTCGAACTCGTCGAAGGCGAATTGAAAGAAGGCCAGACGGTTTCGGCCCGCGTCAATGGCGAGCGTCGCCGCGCTGTTGAGCGCGCCCACTCGACTACTCACTTGCTGCACGCCGCGCTTCGTAAGCACCTCGGCACCCATGTCCAGCAGAAGGGTTCGTTGGTTCGCGACGACTTCTTGCGCTTCGACTTCGTTCACTTCGCGCCGCTCACCGACGAGGAAAAAGCCAACGTCGAGCAGACGGTAAACGAAGAAATCCTCAAGTCGTTGCCTATCGACATCGCCGAGAAAACCCTCGCCGAAGCGCGCGCTATGGGCGCGATGGCTTTGTTCGGCGAGAAATACGGCGATGTGGTTCGTACCGTCAAAATGGGCGACTTCTCGCTCGAATTGTGCGGCGGCACCCACTTGCCCTCCACCAGTGCAGCGGGCGTCTTCCGCATTGCCAGCGAAGGCGGCGTCGCGGCTAACGTGCGCCGTATCGAGGGCCTAACCGGCTTTGCCGCTCTCGAACAGGAGCGCAAAACCCAGCAGGCTTTGCGCGACGTGGCGCAAGAATTGGGTGCTCGTCCCGAAAACGCCCTGCAATCGGCTACCAAACTCAGCAACCGCGTTAAGGAGTTGGAGAAGCAGTTGGCTCAGGCTCAGCGTCAGCTTTCCAGTGGCGCCAGCGACGAACTGCTCAGCACCGCGATTGAAGTGAAAGGTTTCAAATTTGTGGCGGGCCGCGCTGCTCAAGGGGTTAGCGGCGATGCTCTTCGCGAATCGGTTGACCAACTCGCGCAAAAGCTCGATGGTGTCGCAGTCCTCGTCTCCGAAGAGGGTGGCAAAATCACCTGGGCCGTCAAGGCCACCAAATCGGCGGTCGAGAAGGGGGCGCATTCGGGTAACTTGGTCAAGCAGTTGGCGCAAATCACAGGCGGCAATGGTGGCGGACGCCCCGACTTCGCGCAAGCGGGCGGCAAAGATGCTTCGAAAATCGACGAAGCTCTCGCCAAAGCCAAAGACCTGGTGTGAGATTGAATTGAAAAAGCGCAGGCGAGATTATCGCCTGCGCTTTTTTTGTAAGTTGCCCCTCTTCCAAAATCCCCCATGAAAAAGAGACCGTTGCGACTTCTGTCATTGTTCGTGCTGTGCGTCCTCGGTTTTTCAACGGCCTCCTACTGTGAGAAGAATCTGGCGACGTATTCTGTGACGGACGATGCCATGTCTCCCTCCTACGCCGTCGATTCACAGGTGTTGGCCTGGACGCACGCCTACGATTCGGCATCGCCCCAGCGGGGCGACGTTGTACTAGTCGAATTGCCAATTTCACAGTTGGGAATCTGGCGCGCGAAAGGTACAAAAACTCTTGTGAGGCGCATCATAGGCGTTCCCGGTGACCGCATCGAATTCAAGCGTGGTGTGCTGACTGTCAACGGGCGCGTGCAAAGCGAACCGTTCGCCAAATGGATTTTTACTCCCGCTTACGATTTAAAGATTGTAGATGGCAAGGTTTATACGGGGGATTTGGGTTGGTGGAGTCTTAGTTATGGTTTGTTGGGAAAGGGGAAACAAAGACATGTGGTTCGGGCGGCGACACAACCTATTCCGCCCAATCACTTTCTAATTTTGGGTGATAATCGCCACAATTCACAGGACTCCGTGGGGCTGGGTCTGCTCCCTCGTTCAGTTTTTAAAGGCCGAGTTCTGATGGGAGGAGTACCCAAAATTCAAATCTTCTGAACACATGAGAATCCGCATTTTTGCGAGAAAGGCAAGGAGAAATCTCCTGACCTTCCCCGCAAAAATTGAAGACTGTATTCTCTCACGTTCTTTTGATTGGAATTCCTAGAACCGCACGCCCGCGCTAACTTCAAAATGCGACAAATCGAAGCCACGCACTTTCGAAATCTGGAAATAGCGCGCCTCCACGTTGAAGCGGTTGCCAAAGTTGTAGCCTGCGAAGGCGCTGGCTCCGGCGGCCAGCTCGAATTTGCCGCCCAGATTGGCGGTTTCGATTTTGGTGTAAGCGGGCACCGCATTCACGCTGGCACCGATGTAAGGCTGGTTTTTCTTCTCGCTTAGTCCCAACACATAGCTTGCGCCGATGGGGAGAAAAATGAGTGTGTTACCATTCGAGCGCGAAAAGTTCACGCCGAAATCGGGGCGCCAGTTGCCGTGTCTGGTGGCGGCGCGAATGGCGCCAAAAGCGGGCGAAATCGAGATGCCGTTGCCGCCGAAGGTGTCGCCCGTCGCGCTCGAATTGAATTTAAAGAAGCCGACCTGCACACCGGGACGAAAGCGATTGCTGCTTTTGTTAGGGGTATCAATGGGCGGCGCGGGGGTAGGCGTGGTTTCTTGAGCGAGTGCGGGAAGCGATAGGGCGAGTAGGGCGCCCAAAGAAAGACAAAACTTCATCGCGGCATAGCTTAGCGCCCGCGACTTGCCACGCACAGAGTAGTGGGGCTATGATTTCTCCAGTCCAATCTCTACTCCTATGAAAATTTCCGTTTCCCTCTTTGCAGCGCTCGTTTTGGTGGCTCCACTGGCCTCTGCTCAGGAAAAGCCGCGTATTCAGGCTTACTACATCCCCTCTGGTTCGATGGAGCCGACGCTCAATGTCAATGACCGAGTTCTAACCTCAACTCTGCCCTATCAAAAGGGCAATCCAAAACATGGCGAACTGGTTATCACCGAACTACGCACAGCCGAAGTCGCGCCCTGGGCGGATGATAAATCAAAGACGGTAGAATTCGTGATGCGCGTCGTCGCCGTGCCGGGAGATCGGGTAGAAATCGTCAAGCGGGTTCTCTGGCTGAACGGCAAAGCTCAAAAAGAACCATTCACGAAATGGGAAAGTTTCTATAGCTACGACATGAAAGTGGTTAAGGGGCTGGTGTATTCGCGTGAGTACACCCAAGATGGTTTGCCCGGATATTGGACTCGTCGAGGAGAAATCATTCCCGAAAAACAACAGTCCACCATTACGCGAGCCAAATCTGAGGTGCTACCTGCCCGTAAATATCTCATGCTGGGCGACCACCGCAGCAACTCGAACGATTCGCATGTTTTTGGGTTAGTTGACCGAGCCGTTCTCAAGGCCAAAGTCACGATGCGAATGTTTCCTTCCCCACGCACTTTTTAAATTTGCGTTATCCCCACTTGTTATAGCTCGAATAACGCGCTATCATTTCCCGGTCGCTTCTTCGACTCGAATTTTTGGCCCCCACATCCGAAATCTCGCCTCGACCCCCGAAAAATCTATGCGACAAGGATAATAACCCCAAGTGCTACGAAAGTTAGCTTCGGTTCAGCGCGTCTTGTCGCTCGAACCCATCCCCAATGCGGATGCCATTGTGTTGGCCCGCATCAACGGTTGGCAATGCATCGTGAAAAAGACAGATTTCGAGGTCGGCGACCTCGGCGTTTTCTTTGAGATCGACTCCATTCCTCCCGATATTGCTGAGTTCGCCTTCCTGTGGACTTCGCGCAACGCTGTCCCCGGCGAACCCGTCGTGCGGCCCGCCAAATTCAGGATTCGCACCATGAAAATGCGCGGCGCTCTGTCGCAAGGCTTGCTCATGCCTCTCTCCTTCTTCGCCCTCGGCGAAGTGGCGGAAGGCGATGACCTAACGGAATCTCTGGGCGTCGAGAAGTACGAAATCCCCGTTTTCGTATGGAGCGGCCCTCAGATCGCGCGCGGCCCCTTTCCCTCGTGGCTGCGTAAAACCGATGAGATGCGCATACAAAGCGTGCCCGAAGTGCTGGACGAAATTCGCGGTTTGCCCTACGTCTGCACTCTCAAATACGACGGCACCTCGGCGACCTTCACCCGCAGTCCTCTCGACGGCGAGTTTCATGTCTGCTCGCGTAACCTGTCGCTACTCGATGGCGATAACGCCTACTGGCGTCTGGCGCGCGAACTCGATTTGGCGCGTGTCACCGAAGAGTCAGGCATCACCATTCAGGGCGAACTGTGCGGCCCCGGCATCCAGAAGAACCATCTGGGGCTTAAAAAGGAGCAACTGTTCGTCTTCAACGCCTACAGCTTCGAGGGGAGGCGTTATCTGAACGACCGTGAAATGCGCGAATTCTGCGCGCGCTATGGCCTCACGCCTGTCGATGTTGTCGAGCGCGGCGAAGCCTTCGCTCACACGCAGGAATCGTTGCTCTCACTCGCCGAAGGCTTGTACCCCAACACGCGCAACGAGCGTGAAGGCGTCGTCATACGTCCCGAAAACGAAACTTACTCGCCCATTCTGGGCGGGCGCCTCAGCTTTAAAGCGGTTTCCAATCGCTACCTGCTCAAAGAAGGCGACTAAAAAGCGCGGCCCGATTATCTCCTTTCTGGCTTACAGTGAGGGGGTAATTGGGCTTCGCTGATTTCCCCTTTCCAGCTGCGTGTCTAGTTTTTCTCCTCCAATTCTTAAATTTCCTCTGAGCGTTTTTTAAGAAACAAGCCACAACTTCACCGTTCGGCCGTGTCCTTGTCAAACAGTTGGGGCGTTAGGGAAGTCTGAGAGAACGTTATGCAACCAGAACTGAACAAGAAGAGATTTGGCTTCACATTGATAGAGTTGTTGGTAGTTATCGCTATCATCGCAATTCTGGCGGCGATTCTGTTCCCGGCGTTTTCCAGGGCACGCGAGAACGCGCGCCGTGCTTCCTGCCAGTCCAACCTCAAGCAAATCGCCCTTGGCATTCAGCAGTACACGCAGGATTACGACGAGCGTTTTCCTGTCGTCGATGCTGCTACTGGCTTCGCGGGCAACCCAGGTTGGGCCTTCGCCACACAGCCCTATTTGAAGAGCGAACAGATCTTCCAATGCCCCAGCGATTCGGGAGTCAACCCTGTCGGAGTCGATTTGCCAACGCGCGCTTTGAGCGCGGGCTTCTCCGATTATCTCATCAACTACAACCTCGGCGGCCAAAGCTCGGCGGTTCTCCAATACACGACGAACACCGTCATGAACGCCGAAGGCTCAGGCGGCAACGCTAACTTCAACGCACAGCGTCAACCCGCCGCTGGCTCGGCCCGCCATCTGGAGGGCGCCAATTACTCCTTCGCCGATGGTCACGTGAAGTGGTATCGCCCCGAAGTGATTTTGCCCGGTAACATCGGATGTAATGGTGATGTCAACGCACCCAACGGCTCGAATACAACCTACTGCACCTTCTAATCGCCATGAAACACACCATCGCTTTTTCACTGGGAGTCGCGCTATTGGGCGCCACTCTGGGGACAGCTCATGCGCAACGCGCGCCCATCGAACGCTCTGATCGGCGTGCCCAACGCCAACAGGCCATGCAGAACATGACGCCCGAACAGCGCGCCCAATTCGCCCAGAACCAACGACAACAGCGCCTCAATGCAGCCACTCCCGAACAAAGGGCGCGCATGGAAGCCCAACGCGCCAACCGCCAGAATAATGGCACTGGTACGGGCACCCAAAACGGTGCAACTGGGGCCGGAACCACGGGGACACGCAATGGTGGCACCCGTAATGGCAGCCAGAGTAACGACACCGCGACCATGACCGATGCCCAGCGTGAAACCGCGATGCGTGCCTTGATGACTTCGGTGGGCATTACCGACAAGGCGCAGCAAGACCCGATTGTAACTTTCGTTTTCGCTCAGGTCAAAGCCCGCGAGCCAGTGCTAAAGATTGCCCGCGAAGTTGCCACCTCGTTGCAAGACGGCAAAAGCACGCCCGACCAGATCAAAGTTAAGTGGACTTCCTATCAGAGTGCCCTCGACACTGACAAAACCCGCTTCGAGAAAGAGTTGGCCACTCTCGACGCAAAAATCGGTTGGTCGAAAGACGCCCGCTTGCAATCGTTCCTGTCGTTTGTGGGCGTGCTGAACCCCGATGTCGCGCTCATTGGCGGTTCTCAGGCCATTTTCACCGACCCTAAAAAGGTGCTTCCCGTTTCCACTACACCGCCACAAAACGCGGCTAATTCACCTCGAAAAAATTAGCGCATAATGGGGCGGTCCCATGCTTTGGGGTTGGCCCCTTTTGCCTTTTGTGACAAGTTCGCGCCAAACTAAGGCGGTATGTCAACCTCCCTCCAATTGGCAGCGCGTGCGATACACGACGCGCAATATCTGTTGTTCACGGCTGGCGCCGGAATGGGCGTCGATTCGGGGCTGCCCGATTTTCGCGGCACCGAAGGCTTCTGGCGAGCCTACCCACCGTTCCAACGCCTCGGCCTCCAGTTTCAGGAAGTCGCCAACCCACGCTGGTTCATCTCCGACCCGCAACTGGCGTGGGGCTTCTACGGTCACCGCTACAATTTGTACCGCGCCACCACCCCGCACGCCGGTTTCGCCATCCTCAAACGCTGGGCCGACGCGAAAGACGCCCGCGTCTTCACCTCGAATGTCGATGGTCACTTCCAACGCAGCGGCTTCTCGGAAGAGCAGGTCTGCGAAGTCCACGGCTCGCTGCTGCACTTGCAGTGCGTGCGCCCCTGTTCTAATGCCATCTGGGACGCGGGTAATTTGAAAATCGACATCGACGAAACCACTTTCCGCACCAGAGGCGAGCTGCCCAAATGCCCTAACTGTGGTGGACTCGCTCGCCCCAACGTCCTCATGTTTGGCGACTCGAAATGGCGCTCCGAACGCAGCGACGAGCAACTCAACGCACTCGATGCATGGGCTGGCAACATCCCGCCGCGCCAATTGGCTGTGATCGAAATGGGGGCGGGCAATGCCGTTCCCACGGTGCGTCACTTCAGCGAAAGCATGAAGAGCCAGGGCGCGACTTTAATTCGCATCAACGTGCGCGAATCTTTCGGCCCAGCCGGAACCATTTCAATCGACCTTGGTGCCAAAGAAGCCCTGCAATCCATTGATGAACTCCTGAATACGGGATAGTTGCCGCTTTCTCCTCTTTTCATGAATTTGAATCTCGCGAGGTTCAAATTCATGACTTTTAGTGCCATATCAATAAAGGCGTAGGCCGGGTGATGCCATGCACTAACACTATTTAGTACATGGCACATCCTGAAAATTCTCCTGTTAGGAACTCTGAATTTGCCGTCGCTCTTTTGGTGGCGGGCACGTTCTTCATGGAGAATTTGGATGCGACGGTGATAACTCCGGCCATTCCAAAAATCGCTCATAGCTTCGGGGTTCAGCCCGTCGATTTGCATAGTGGTGTCAGCGCCTATTTGCTCACGTTGGGCATCTTTATTCCCATTAGTGGTTGGGTTGCCGAGCGCTTTGGCGCCCGCAAAGTGTTCGCCACCGCCATATTCATTTTCACGCTGGCTTCGGCGCTGTGCGGCTTCGCTCACACCTCGACTCAGTTTCTGCAGACTCGCATTTTTCAGGGTATCGGCGGTGCCATGATGGTGCCTGTCGGGCGCCTGAGCGTTCTGCGCGTGACGCCGAAAGAGCGGCTCATCAAAGCCATCGCCGCCCTTACATGGCCCGGCCTCGTCGCGCCTGTGCTGGGGCCGCCATTGGGCGGCTTCATCTCCGATAACGCCGATTGGCGCTGGATTTTCTACATCAATATCCCGCTCGGTTTGTTGGCATTTGCCACCGCGCTACGCCTCATTCCCAGCGACAACCAAAGCGAGCAGCGTCCCTTCGACTGGCTGGGATTCCTGTTCGTCGGTGGCGGGTTGTTTTCTCTGCTTTTCGCAGCCGAAACGCTGACGCAAGCCCAAACCCCTGTTCTCGAACTTGTAATCAGCGCTCTTGTAGGAGTGATTCTACTTGTCTTGGGTACCATTCACCTCAAGCGCACGCCCAACCCAATGATTAGTCTGGATGTCGTCCGCATTCCCACCTTCTCGGTCGCTGTGCGCGGAGGTTCGATATTCCGCATGGGCGTGAGCGCCGTGCCATTTCTGTTGCCACTGATGTTCCAACTCGGCTTCGGCTACACCTCGTTTCATGCTGGCATGATGCTGATGGCCGTTTTCGCGGGCAACTTGAGCATGAAGCCTCTCACCACGATGATAATGCGCCGCTTCGGATTTCGCCGCGTCCTTCTCGCCAATGGCATTCTGAACGCCATTTTCATTGCCGCCATCGCTACCTTTACGGCTACGACCTCGCCAATCATCATGTGCGTCATCCTCTTCATCGGCGGCATGAACCGTTCGTTGCAGTTCACCACCTTCAACTCCATCGCCTTCGCCGATGTCCCTCAAAACCGCATCAGCGCCGCCAACACCCTCTTCTCTAGTGCTTTCCAACTGGCGATGGGCGGCGGAGTCGCCGCTGCCGCCATCGCATGGCGCATCGGCCAATCCCTGCAACCAAACTTCTCCCCCGACCCCGTGATACCCTTCCGCATCGCCTTCATCCTGCTGGCAACTCTGGCTCTAACCAGCCTCCTCGACACCCTTCGACTCAACCCCGCCGCCGCCAGTCATGTGATTGGGCGAGGGAAGTAGAAAGCTAGGCGCAGCTTCTACCTCTTGGTCTCAACCAACTATTGTTATGTATTCAACTTCTAAATCGAAGTTCAGAAGCATTTCGATAGCATGGTCTCCAAAGAAATTTTCTAAGTTCTCGTGAAGATAATAGAGGAATAACGATGGTGTTACCGTTCCGATATTTACGGACTCTAGATATATCTTGCCAAGGAACTCCTCCTTGCTTTCAGGATTTTGAGGATGGCAAATTTCGTTGTATTCCTCCAGATATTCTTCGGCTATTGCATCAAAAAGGAATTGTTCCTTCTGTTGCAGCGCTATCAAGATTGGCTCTACTTTAGCGATGGCCATAAGTAACTGGTCGCCTTCAAGATTTTCCGTGTCGAGTGTAAGGTTTATTGTGTCGCCTGTAAAAAGAGAGAACTCAACTTCACCTGATTCTGCGCTTGCTTTAAGAGCGTCAATAATGTTGTCGTACAATTTTTTTTCCTCAATTTGAACAGGTCTAGTTTGACGAACGCATTGAGCAATTTTTCCTGTGTGCCAATGTCTCTGGGAATCGAATTGTCAAGCGGAGCCTAGACCTTTGTTGGCGTGAAATCGTTGTGCGTTTCACACTCGAATTGTTAGTTATCCCATGCCTCAACTGCGCCATCGTCCGCGCGACCTCGTGCAAGGTCGCTATGAAATAAAAAAGCTCCTTGGTTCGGGGGCTTTCGGTACGGTGTATGGGTGTATCGATAGCGAACTGGAAACGCCTGTTGCTCTCAAGGAGATGCACGTCCTCGACGACCGAGGCGGGGAACGTGCCTTGGCTCTGGCCCAATTCCGCGCCGAAGCCATTCACCTGTCGCGTCTCAATCATCCCCACATCGTGCGCGGGCACTATCAGCGCGACAACGGGCAATGGCGTATCTGCCCCATTTGCGGCCTCGACTTTCCTCAACTGCGCGAATGCCCCGATCATGGCGGCCAGCTTGTCTCGCTCGATTCGCGCCATTATTTGGTGATGGAGTACGTCGCCGGACAGGATTTGCTGGCGCGCGCTGAGTCCGAAGGCGGGCGCCTTGATGTCGATGAAACCATCGAATGGATGGAGCAAATCGCTTCGGCTCTCGCGCACGTTCACGCGCGCGGCTTCGTTCACCGCGACCTCAAGCCGGAAAACATTCGCTTGCGCGGCGATTCTCTCGAAGCCGTGTTGCTCGATTTCGGCATCGCTTCGCAAGATGAAGGTGGGGCAGGGGGAAGTCAGTACGGCACTCGGCCACGCCGCGCCACCACCGGGGGCGGCACTCTGGGTTATGCGCCACCAACCCCTGCCGAAGCCGCTCATCCCGACGCGCGTAGCGACGTGTTCGCGTTCGGCATGACGTTTTATCACTTATTGAGCGGACTCGACCCCACCGAACCCAGCGCCGAACGGCAGATGCACGCCTGTTCGCCGCGCGAATTTAGCTCCTCGGTGCCGCCGTGGCTCGATGAGCTTATCTGCGAATGCATCGCCTTCGAGCCTGATAAGCGCCCACAAAACGGGGCTGAACTGCTCGAACGCTTGCGCGAAGCAGGGGGCGACTTCGATGAGCCGACTCAACTCGTTTCTTACGCTTTCGAGCAGGACGCCGACGATGAATACACCTTCATCCCTTCGCCCGTTGCTTCCATGCCTATCCCATCACCAGTGCCCACTCCCGCGCCTGTCAGCTCGCCGCTGTTGTTTCGCTCCGGTCATTATGCCCGCGATTTGAACGACCTCGTGTGGTTGTGCGATGAATACCCCGATGAGGCCGCCAAGCGCCTGTACGATGGTGAGTTCGAGCGTTGGCTTCGCTCACAAAATAACGAGATGCTGGCACGCACTGCAGCTTCGGCCCGCCAGTACCCCTCCAAACGCGCCGGGCTGGAATCGTGGGTGCTATCGACGAGTTTGGTTCTTGGCCCCGTCGTGTCGGCTGACCCTCCGATTCTCGATTTTGGTTCTCTGGGGCAGGAAGAGCAGAAGACACGCAAGCTGAAGTTGAAGAAAGAGGGGCGTGGTTGGGTGTTCGGGCGCGCCACTACCGGAGCGGGCGCCCTCTCCACTCCCGGCACTTTCGAGGGCGAATCGCCCGCCATCGAGTTCACCTTTGATGCTTTCCGTTTGCGCCCCGGTCGCTACGAAGGCCAAATTGATTTAAGTGGCTCGATGGGCGATATGGTAGTTCCCTGGACGGCGCGCGTGCGCGGCCCCTCGACTTTTGTGCCATTCATGGTGGTGTTGGCGAACGGCGCTTTCGGTATGGTGCTGGGCGGCGCCCTGCGCGTCGTGCCGTTTGCGGTCGCCTCCCAAAATCATCCGCGTTGGTTGGGAAACAACTCGATTCACGAGTGGTGGCCCCTGGCGCCCTCATTCGGCATGGTGTTGGCGTGCGGCTGGCTGCTGTGGACGATGGTATTCGCCATCTTCCGCAGGTCGTGTGGCGTACTCATGTCTTCGGTGCTGGCAGGTACGCTGGTTTCCATTTACGCGGGTCTCATGGGCAGCAGCTGGCTTATGGCTGGCGACATGTTGCTGAAGCCCTATATGCAGCCGCTCGTGCGCAGTTTTGCTCCTGGTGGCTGGATGTATATCGGCGCGGCAATCGGCGCTCTCGCTGGCGCGGCATGGCGCTGGCGCGATTTAGCTTCCAACCGTTTCTGGGCGATTTTTGCGGGATTTGGAGCAACCCTTCTGATGGTTTACTTGGCTCTTGAAGGGGCGCTGAAATAAAATGCGCTCCGAAGATGGGTTTATGAGCGAAGAGAAGAGAACGTTATTGTGGGTTACCAACGAGTTATTGAATCGTTTCACCGACATATTTTGGATTGCTGGCAACGACTACACCTTCAAGCTACTTTCTTTGCCCTCGGTGGAAAACGCTTCACACGCCGTCGCGAATTATGTCGAGAAAGTCAGCGGTGCTAATGAGCGATGCAACTGGCAAACGCAGATCACAATATTGAAGCACGGTGAACGAGAACTGAACGAGGCGCTTCAATGCTGGCTTAAAGCCCCCTTCTGGCATCTGGATCACACCTTCTCTCAGGTGCAAAGCAACTCGCCGTTGGCCGATTTAGTTCTCGATTGTTTGAACCGAATGGGAGTTGTTCATTGTTGGCGTGTGTGCATTTCCAAGCCCGAAGGCGAGTACCTGATACCCCATTACGAATCTTCCTGGGACGATTTTTTGATTCAAACCCCCGAAGGTTTTCTATTCTTGCATCTTGGCGTCTCGACTTAACCCAATAAATAAGTCGCTGGGTGCCCCGCTTTTCCCAAACTGGGCACTGTGTCCTCCGACTTGCTCGCCAAACCGAAGAGTGTCGCTCCGTTTTCCGTCTTTCTGGCCGTCGCGCTGCTATCTGCCGCCGTTTTAGGATTTGAAATCGCGCTCTCGCGCGTGTTCGCAACTGTACTGCGCTACCAGTTCGCTTTTCTGGTGGTGTCCCTCGCTCTGTGCGGAATGGGATTAGGTGGCTTGTGGGCCAACATCCGCCCCAAAACCTCGCTCGAAAACGCTGCCCTCGGTTGGGGTATCGCCGTTCCCGTCTCCCTCGCGCTCATTTTGCGCGGGGTTTTCCAGCACACGCCGCAGAACTACTGGATTGCCGCGCTCCTGGTGCTGGTGCCGTTTTGCTTCGCGGGCGCCTTTTTGTCGCTGGCCTTCGGGCGTTTTCAAGAGCAGGGCGGGCGCTTATACGCCTTCGACTTAGCGGGGGCCGCTGTGGCTGCTCTGCTGTCGGTGGCACTTATGCAACTCGTGAGTGCTATTCACGCCGCGCTGTTGTTCGGCGTGCTGGGGGCTGTGGCTGGCGTAATGGTTTCGTCTAAGCGTGCATTCCCGGCCATTGTCTGTGCCATGTTGTTGGCGCTGTTGCCAATGGATATGCGCCTCAATATGTGGATTGTGCCGCCGATTCCGCCCATGCCCGACAAGGACGGCAATACCCTCGCCGACCGAGGCGTGACGCAACCGCTCTTTACTGAAATCGGCGACCCAAAATCGAAAACTCAGATCATCGACACGCGCTGGAATGCCTTTGCGCGTACCGATGTCGTCAAAGACCCCGATGCTGGCCCCGGCTCCTACCTCATCTACACCAACGGCAACGTGCCCACCAACATGCTGCGTTGGAGCGGTCAGGAGTGGCAACTTCCCGGTCTGGTATCGCAGTTCCCCATCTCCGACTGGACGTTCAAGAGTGCCAACCTCAAAGGCGCCGATGTGTTCTCGATTGGGCCAGGCGGTGGACTCGATGCGCTGTTGGCGCTTCGCTACGGTGCTAAGCGCTTCGATGGCGCCGAAATTAACCCCTCCATTGTCGGCATGATGAACGAGCCGAAATACGCCGAGTGGAACGGCGGCATCTACAAAGACCCGCGCGTCCATGTCCGCACTGCCGAAGGCCGTGATGCCGTGCGCGAATCGCGCGGCAAGTATCGTTTAGTGTTCTCGGCGCTCACCAAAACCGCGACTGCAGGGCAGGGCGCCGCTCTGCTCGAATCGTTCATCTACACCCGCGAGGCCTTCAACGACTACATCAACGCCCTCGACGACGAAGGCTCGATGGCTATCGTCGGCGATGTTCCTCCACTGTTGGCTCGTCTGACCGCGACCGCTGTTGACCACTTCAAGCAGCAGGGCGAAAAAGAGCGCGACGCCGGACGACATATTGCCATCGTCTACGATACCCAGCAGCGCGGCCCCTATCTGTGGTCGTTGCTCATCAAGAAGAAGCCCTTCACCGACGCGGAAACACTGGAAATGGCCCAAAATGCCGCTGGCAAAAATCTATTCGCCTTTTGGATTCCGGGCCGCGCCTCCAGCGACGAATTGTACCCCTTTGGCTCGGTGTTGTCGGGTTCTCTTACCCTTGATGCCTTCATTGCGTCGGGACGCGATAAAACCCAGTCCGTCGCCCTCGATCTGTCGCCCTGTCCCGATGACCGCCCCTTTGTGCTTGATATGGGCACCTCGCCGCTCGCCCTCTTCCAATCGTCGCCCTCGCTGAGCGGCATGTTGGGCGGCTCGGTTCTGGCGACTTTAGCCATCATCGCCTTTTTGACTTTCGCTCGCCGTCGCGATGGCGAAAGCCGCACGTCACCGCAGGGAACGTTGCTGTTCCTTTTGCTCGGTATTGGCTTCATGCTCATCGAAGTGCCTCTCATACAGAAACTGGTATTGCCGCTCGGCTATCCCACCCTGTCACTGAGCGTCATTCTGTTCTCGTTGCTGCTGGGTGGTGGCGGTGGCGCCTTCGTGTCGCAGCGCTTCGAGGACGAGCGCTTGCGCCGCCACGCCCTGATGTGCGCGCTTGGTGTTGCTGGACTCACCCTTGTATTTGGTTTTTCCAGTGATGTCGTCAGCCGTGCCTTGCTCGGTTTGCCCATTGTGCCACGCTGTGTTGCTGTGGCGTTGCTCCTGCTGCCCCTCGGCTTTTTGCTCGGAACACCCTTCCCTTCGGGAATGCGTTTGTTGGCTCCCGACCAGCGCAGCGTTGCCCTCGCATGGGCGCTCAATGGCACCGCTAGTGTGGTTGGCTCTATTAGTGCCGCCGTTCTCGCCAAGATGTTTGGATTCACCATCGTTCTGTCGATTGGGGCCGTGATTTACCTGTGCGCGGCGGGAATCTTCGCTATTAAGGGCGCTTCGGGCGCAACAAAGGGAACCTGAAAGCCACAGGTCGATTTTTATACTGCCCGCTAATGTCTCAATCGTTGTCAATTAGTCTTTATAACACGCTCTCGCGCCAGAAAGAGCCACTGACCCCTCGCATCGAAGGCGAAGTCTCGCTGTATGTCTGCGGAGTCACGCCCTACGACAAGCTCCACATCGGTCACGCGCGCGCCTTTTTGACCTATGATGCTTTGCGTCGTGTCCTCGAAAGCCGTGGGCTTCGCGTGCGTCACATCCAGAATGTGACCGATATTGACGACAAAATCATCATCCGCGCCAACGAAGTCGGACAAGACCCATTGCAACTCGCTTCCAATTACCACGAGGAATCGCTGCGCGAATTGGCTCTGCTCGATGTGTTGCCCGCTCACGAATACCCGCGCGTCACCACCCACATCAATCCCATTCTCAAAATGGTCGCGAAACTCGAAGAGCGCGGCTACGCCTACGCCCGCGAAGGCGATGTCTTCTTCGACGTTTCCAAAGACGAGGACTACGGCAAGCTCAGCGGTCAGCGCCCCGAAGACTTGCGGGCGGGTGCCCGCATCGTCCCCGGCGAAACCAAAGACGACCCTGCCGACTTCGCTCTGTGGAAGAGCGCCAAAGAAGGCGAACCCTCGTGGGAATCGCCCTACGGCAAAGGTCGCCCTGGCTGGCACATCGAGTGCTCGGCTATGTCGCTCGAAATTCTGGGTGAGGGCTTCGATATTCACGGTGGCGCCCGCGAACTGGTGTTCCCGCACCACGAAAACGAAATCGCGCAGTCCGAGTCGTTCCTCGGCGAAGGCAGCACCTTCGCCAAAACATGGTGGCATTGCGGCGAATTGCGCGTCGATGGCGTCAAAATGAGCAAGTCGCTTAATAACTTCCTCACTCTTGAAGCTGCACTCGAATTGGCGCCGAAGAACGTGTGGCGTTTGCTGTTCCTACAAACCCACCCACGCTCTCCGCTCGACTACACCAAGGCGAAATTGGAGCAGTTCCAGAATTCGTGGACTCGCATCAAAACCGCCCTCGATAAAGCGCCCATCGAAGCCCCAGCAGGCTCCGAGTTGGCGACCAAATTCCAGACTCAGTTCGACGCCGCTCTCGACGACGACTTGAACACGCCCGAAGCCATCGCCGCCATCTTCGACGCCGTCAGCGAATTTAACCGCAGCGGCGACGAAGCGCTCGCCGTCGCTGCACGAAAAGCGATGGAAGTTCTCGGTTTCACCTTCGAGTCCGAACAAATCGGCGACGAACTGACCCCGCAACTCCTCGAATTGCTCATCGATGTGCGTCAAGGCGCCCGCGAACGCCGCGACTTCAAAACCAGCGACCAAATCCGCGTCCGCCTCACCGAACTCGGCATCGCCCTCGAAGACGGCATCGAAGGCACCACCTGGAAACGGGTGTAGGTATTTTGAACTTGTGTGATACCCCGTAGGGGCAACCCACGTGGTTGCCCATCATTTCGGTTGCTCGTGTTTCACAATGGTGTGATGTATGGGCTGTTCTTATGATGGGCAACCACGTGGGTTGCCCCTACGGGGTATCGCACAGCACCGTTATGAGATACGATCCTGCTGCTCATCATCGGCGCTCAATTCGTTGGAAGGGGCACGATTACCATGAGGCAAGACACTATTTTGTGACTCTCTGCACGCAGGGACGCTTGTGTTTATTCGGAGAAATCAAAGAAGGGATTTCTGGCCAATGTGCGTTATATCCCAATTCTTCAGGTCGAGCTGTGAGTGAAGCTTGGGAGCAACTGCAAGACCGTTTCCCCAATTTAGAATTGGATGACTGGCTATTGATGCCTAATCATCTTCATGGCATTATCGTTTTGCCGTCCGATTGCAAATGGACGCTTTATGATGTCGTCCATGATTTCAAATCGTGGACAACTACCCTGTATAGTCGCGGTGTCCACGCCGGAAAATTTGAGCCGTTTGAGAAGCGTTTATGGCACCGCAATTACTTCGAGCGGGTTATTCGAGATGAATCTGAACTTTGTCGGGCACGCCAATACATCACTAATAATCCTAATTGCTGGCTAGAAGACAAACTCTATCAACAACAGGAAAGTTAACTCTGCCCCTCTCCACCATCGGGAAATACTCGATTCCCGATGGCATCTCACAGGTTCAGCCTGAAAAAAGCGGCTTTGGCTGGCGCAACTCTCGTTTCCACATTGGCCCTCCAGCCCGCACAGGCTCAGCAGCAAAAGCCCAATGTCGTAATCATTTTTACCGACGATCAGGGTTACGCTGATGTTGGTAGTTTCGGGGCGCAGGGATTCACCACACCCAACCTCGACCAACTGGCGCACGAAGGGCGGCGATTCACCAATTTTCATGTCCCCCAACCCATTTGCACTGCGTCGCGTGTTGGGCTTATTACGGGATGCTATCCCACCCGCATTGGTTTTAAGGGGGCTTTAGGGCCAAACAGCAACATTGGTATCGGCGAGGGTGAACTGACTTTGCCCCAACTTTTCAAAACCAAGGGGTATGCGACGGGTATGGTTGGCAAGTGGCATATGGGCGATGCTCCCCAATTCCTCCCTACAAATCGTGGTTTCGATGAATATTTGGGTTTGCCCTATTCCCACGACATGTGGCCGCGTCACCCCGAATTTCCTAAATCCTATCCGCCACTCCCGCTCATCGAAGGCACCAAAGTCATCAACTCCGACATGCAGCCCTCCGACCTCGAAGGGCTTACCACTCTCTACACCGAGCGCGCCGTCAGCTTCATCGACAAGAATAAAAACAAGCCATTCTTCCTCTATGTCGCCCACAACATGCCTCATGTTCCGCTCTATGTCAGCAACAAATTCAAGGGCAAGTCGAAGCTTGGCATCTATGGCGATGTCATTGAAGAAATCGACTGGTCAGTGGGAGAAATCAATAAAGCGTTAGAGCGCAATCACCTCGATAAAAATACCCTTGTTATCTTCGCTTCCGATAACGGCCCGTGGCTTAGTTATGGCGACCATGCGGGCCATGCAACGCCTTTGCGCGAGGGCAAGCACACCAACTGGGAAGGCGGCACCCGCGTCCCCTGCATCATGCGTTGGCCGGGAAAAATTCCCGCCAACACTGTCTCGAACGACATGGTGATGACCATCGACTTATTGCCCACCATCGCCCATCAGTTGGACGCGGCTCTTCCTCAACACCCCATTGATGGCCTTGATGTCTGGCCCCTGCTCACTGGTCAAACCGGCGCCCACAACCCACACGAGGCGTACTACTTCTACTATGGTAACAACGAGTTGCAGGCTGTTTCTACTGGCGACGGCAAGTGGAAATTGCAACTGCCGCACGGTTACAACACTCTCAATGGCTGGCCTGGCGGCAAAGATGGTATCCCGGCCAAATATGAAGCCGCGTCTGTCAAAGCAGCCGAACTGTACGACCTAGAAAACGACATCAGCGAAACCAAAGATGTTGCCGCCGCCCACCCTGACATCGTCGCCCGCCTACAAGCGGACGCCGAAAAAGCCCGCGAAGAACTCGGCGATGGGCTGACCAAACGGGTTGGCAATGGCACCCGCCCTCCCGCACAACTGGCGCCCGCCACGCCCGCGCCCAACATCGTCAACCATCCTATCACCATCAGTTGCGATGTCACCACCGAAGCGACCAATGGCGTTATTCTGGCCCAGGGAGGACGCAGAAACGGTTATGCCCTCCACCTCAAAGACGGCAACCCCATCTTCAGCGTGCGCCAGAACGGGCGCCTATATACAGTCGTCGCTCCTGAAGCTACACATGGCCGCTTCTCGCTTAAGGCCACTCTCGAAAAAGACGGCACCATGACTTTAAGCGTCAACGGCGCCCCTGCTATCACTGGCAAAGCCAACGGCCTTTTCGCCGAACAACCCTCCGACGGCTTCACCGTCGGCCAAGACACCATCACCGCCGTCGGCGACTACGATGTTCCCAACGCCCTCGAAGGCAAAGTCGAAAACGTGAAAATCACCACCGATTAAAGCCACTTTGCCATCCTCTCGAAGTTCAGAGAAAATAGCGACATGCACGTTCGCCGGCTCTCCCCCTCATCTCTGTGGATTGAAATGCCGCTTTCTGTCGAATCTTCCCCTCTGGTATGGCGGGCGATGGCAGCAGCAGGGTTAAATAGCGGAAAAATCAACTCCCATAATTCCATTTACTTCGAGCACGAAATCCCCGGTCACAAACATCTCGTCGAGGGCTTGACTGCTTCGGGATTATTTCGCGATAACTCACGTATTGTCGTTGAATTATCGCCGGAAAATGATGGGACGCGCCTTGATATAGGCATCGAACGCACCGATGGAGGAATTGACCTCACTGGCCGTTCGCGCAAACTCAGACGGCACTATACGCAGGAAATAGAGGGGTTTTTAACTGACCTTCCTGACTACCCCAACGCCGAAGAGCCTATTTCCGCTCCGCCCATTGCTTCTCCATATGCGGGCGGAGCCGCTGTGCGATTTGTCGAAGCGCAAAACCAATTCATCCTCCCCATCCATCGCCCATCCAAGTGGTCTTTCCGCTCCAGTTGGCAAAACCTAAAAGAGACTTGGAAGACCCGGTTGCTTTATGGTGTCGTGGGAATTGCAACCTTCTGGCTATGCAACAAGTTTGATCTATGGGGCTTCCTCTTTTTGGGACTTGCCGCCTTTGAGGTCTGGAGCAGCAAAAAATACCATGTCAAATTGCACTGGGGTTCTTTATGCTTTTTTCTCTTCTTAGGGGGATTTCGTACATGGGTATTCCTGCATCGTTGGATTTAACGTTTTCGTAGCACTTCGCTCTTCCTACACTCGCCCCCAATGCAATTCCAGCGCGCCGCCCCGAACGCTGTTCTCGTCTCGGCCCCAGTCGAAGCTGTGCGTGAGGCGGCTTGGTACGCCCTCGTTAACGAACGCATCCCCACTCCTATCATCGACACCGAAAGAAACATCGTGGTGGGCACACAGGGCGATGGCATTCTGACCGTGGCGCGCGTTACAACTGCGCGATTCCAGCCGCAGGGCGACGGGACTATCGTTTCTTTTGAATCGAAGCCCGTTCTGGGCGGATTTGATTTTGGCGCGAAAAAGCGCGCCCAAAAATTAGCCGATTCGTTCGAAAGTGTGCTTTCTACTGGCTATTCTCCCTCGCCGCTCCCTGAGCGCCCCCAAATTTCTCAGCCATCGGCCCCCATCGCCGACCCTTTTGGCCCCGCGAATACGCCGCCTAACATGACAGGGCAGCCAATTTATGGCTCTGTATTGGCTACCAAACGCGGCGGAACAGTTCTCGCTTACGGCGTTTTTAGCCTGATTTGTTGTCAAATTCTGGTGCCAGTCACTTTGATTTACGGCATTATCGCGTTAAATGACTACAGGCGAATGGGTGACCCCGGCGATAAATGGCTTGTTATCGCGGGAATGGGCGTCTCGGTACTGGGGATTTTGGGCCTTATCGCCCTGTTTGGCTTCGGTGCATGAGCTTTTAACGCGACAATTACGAACGTTAAAAGTAGCGCTTAGCTCTCAAGCCCATTAAATTCTTTGCGGCCCTTTTCGCGGCTCAAACCTAAAAACACCATGGCAGCCATTATTGATATCCACGCGCGGCAAATCCTCGATTCGCGCGGCAATCCCACTGTTGAAGTGGACGTGACCCTGGAAGACGGCTCGATGGGCCGTGCAGCCGTGCCATCGGGCGCTTCGACTGGCGAGTACGAAGCGGTCGAATTGCGCGACGGCGACAAATCGGTCTATGGCGGCAAAGGCGTTCTCACCGCTGTTGATAACGTAAACGACACCATCGCTCCCGAACTTGAGGGCATGGAGTCCACCGAACAGGCGCTCCTCGACCAGACCATGATCGATCTGGACGGCACGCCCAACAAAGCCAAGCTCGGCGCTAACGCTATCCTCGGCGTTTCGATGGCATTGGCCAAAGCCTCCGCTCAGTCGCTCGGCTTGCCGCTCTACCGCTACCTCGGCGGCCCTCAGGCCCGCACATTGCCGTTGCCGATGATGAACATCCTCAACGGTGGCAAACACGCCGATTCCGGCGTCGACCTGCAAGAGTTCATGGTCATGCCAGTTGGCGCCGAGACCTTCTCCGAAGCTTTGCAAATGGGCGTTGACATCTATCACTCGCTCAAATCGGTTCTCCACGGTCGCGGCCTCTCGACCGCCGTTGGCGACGAGGGCGGCTTCGCTCCTAACGTGGCTGGTACCGAAGACGCGATTGGCGTTATCTTGCAAGCCATCGAGAAAGCCGGTTACACCCCCGGCGAACAGGTCATGTTGGCGATGGACCCGGCCATGTCCGAGTTGTACGACGACAAAAAGAAAAAGTACGTCTTCGAGCGCGAGGGCGGCGAAAAGACCAGCGAAGAACTCGTCGAGTTCTGGGCCAACCTGGCTGCCAAGTTCCCCATCATCTCGGTTGAAGATGCCTTCGATGAAGATGACTGGGCCGGACACCGCGCTCTCACCCAGCGCATCGGCAAAACCGTTCAGTTGGTCGGTGACGACTTGTTCGTGACCAACACTTCCCGCTTGCAGGAAGGCATCAAGACCGGCGCTGGTAACTCGATCCTCATCAAGGTCAACCAGATCGGTACCTTGACCGAAACGCTCGAAGCCATCGAAATGGCTAAGCGTGCTGGCTACACCGCCGTCGTTTCGCACCGTTCGGGCGAGACCGAGGACGCCACCATTGCCGACATCGTCGTCGCGACCAACGCCGGACAAATCAAAACCGGCGCTCCCGCTCGCACCGACCGCGTAGCGAAGTACAACCAGTTGCTCCGTATCGAGGAAGAGTTGGGCGAAAGCGCTCTCTACGCCGGACGCAGCGCCTTCTACAACCTGAAGGGCTAATTCCGCTAACAACTTGGAGAGTGGGGTGGTTGCACAACCACCCCACTTTTCGAGCCTTTTGTCACCAGGCACTTTTGCCACCAGATTAATCGCTTTCGAATGAAACAATCGCCGTCTCCGTCTCGTTCTGCTCCTGCCGCCGCCGCTCCGCGCTCTGGTGCAAAATCCTCTAAAGCCAAACCGAAAGCCCCCGCTCCTCCACTCTCGGCCAACGAACGCGGTGTCCAGCGTCGCGCCAAGAAAAAAGCCGAGCGCCGCCGCAAAAACTGGCTGGTGTGGCTGGGCTTCGCCGCCGCAACCGCAGTGATAGTAGGCACAGCCGCCGGAGTCCGCTCCGAACTCAAACACGCCAACGCCCGCGTCGCCAGCAAACAATCCACCCTCAAAGCCCTGCAAAACCAACTCGCTCAGGGCAAACGCCGCCTCTCTGCCTTCAAAGGTGGCAGCGGACGCGAACGCGCCCTTGCCGAAAATGGCTTCATCAAGCCCGGCGAACGAATCCTGCTATTTCCCAGCGATTCCAAAAGCAAAACCACCCGCTAAATACAATTCGGAAAGTCGAGCTACCGGGGCGCAATTCATAACGACTGCGCCTCTTTTTTTCGTTCGCTTGAGGTCTGCTGTCGAAACGGCAGACATACTTTAAGCAGTTCATGCCCTTATTGCGCGGTGTTCAGACCGCTTATTCGCGCCGTCCCGCGCTGTGGTGCGCTTTTGCGACGGCCTTTTTATGGTGGTTTGCGGGCGCATTTTCGTTGGCGCCGCTTGCCTGGATTGCTCTCACTCCTTTTTTCTACGTCCTCTTCAATCCCAACCTGAAACGCCGTTTCCGCTTCGGCTGGAAAACCGGCTTCATCTCGTTTTTCCTCATCAACTGGTGGATTCTACCCACCATCATCAAAGGTGCCCCCGCCATCGGCGCCCCCATCTTCGTCGGTATTCCGTTGGCTTTCATTGCCGTTGGCCTTATCTCCGCCATTCATGCCTTTCAGGTTGGCTTGGTCGCGTGGCAAAGCGAGCGTAAACCGCTGCTCACCCCGCTGTGGTGTGCGCTGTTGTGGACTGGGCTTGACGCGATGCGAACTGTGTCGCCCCTCGCCCACTCGTGGGGCGCGCTCGCCTTCTCGCAAACCCGCGACCTGCCGTTGCTTCAAATCGCCGCTGTCCTGGGCCAGCACGGTCTTACCTTCGTGTGCGCCTTTGTCGCTGCCAGCCTCGCTATGGGGTTACGCACACGCTCAAAAATCCATTTCATCTCCCCAATTGTGTTGCTAGGGCTGTTGCATGGCTACGGCGCCATCGTTCTCAGTGCCAATCCCATTCGTCAAAACGGCGCCCGTGTCCTAGTCGTGCAAACCTCGGTGTCCAGCTCCGTTAAGTCGGGCAACGCCACTGGCGAGATGCCCTTCGCTCAGGCTTTTCGCCTTACTAAAGAAGCCACGCGCACTCAAAAATTTGATCTTGTCGTCTGGCCCGAAACCACCGCCGACTTTCAAAGTCCTGCGCTCGATGCGGGCAGCCAGACGCGCCGCCTTAGTGGCCTTGATTGGGCGCAGTTGCGTCTCTATGGCCCCAAAGGTGTTCCACTTCTTCTGGGCGCTCAAGAATTCCTCAGAGGGCCAGCTGGCGATGCGCGTCGCAACGACGCTGTGCTCTTCGAATCAGGCACTGACCCTCAGGGCCGCGCCAAAGAACGCCTCGTTCCTTTCGGCGAACGCGCGCCTTTCGTCGAAATCTTGCCCTTTTTGGCGATTTTCTCCCCGCCCCCCGATTGCATCCCCGGCACTAACGAAAACGCCTTGAATTGGAAGGGCGGCAAAATCGCTCCCATCATCTGCTTTGAGTCGTGCTTCCCCGACCCCGCCAAACGCCTGTCGCGCGGCGCCGCTTTGCTCGCCATCATCACAAACGACGAATGGTTCGTCGGCACCGAAGCCCCGCGCCAACATGCTCAGATGGGCGTGCTGCGCGCCGTCGAAAACGGCACCCCCGTTGTTCAAAGCGCCAACGGCGGCGAGTCGTTCGTCTGCGATGCGCAGGGGCGCATCTTGGCGCATATCCCATTCGGCGAGTCTAAAGCGGTCACCGCCCGTCTTCCATAAGCGGAGGGCAATATCTGTGTATTATTGAGAGGCAAGTTTCGTGCTTATTTAATCGCAATCAACTATGTCAACCCCGTTAACCGACGATCTGTACGCCGTTCTCCGCGTTCAGTCGTCAGCGGATGCCGTCCAAATCAAATCGGCCTATCGCCTTTTAGTGCGCGAGTTCCACCCCGACACCAACCCCCATCGCCGCGTCGAGGCCGAGGCGCGCATGAAAGGCATCACCGAAGCCTACGCGATTCTCGGTGATCCCCAAAAACGCGCGCAATACGACCTCGACCGCCGCGTCATACTCGCCGAAATGCAGATGCCCGTCAATGCTGGCTCCCTCCTCACTCGTGTGCGAGTCGCCCTGCAACTCTCCGCCGAAGAATGCGCCGGGCGTCTGGGCATGACTCCCGAAGTCTTTTCCGACCTGGAGCGCCGTGACGGTCTTCCCACATCCCCAGTACAAAGTCGCACCTTTATTGGGCTGCTGGATGCAGCCGCAATATGCCTCGAAAAGCGCGGCGAAGTGATGGCCGCGCGCGATTTGCGCCTTGATCTCGAACGAAAACGTGGGCGTCAGGCCATGTACCGGTAAAGGAACCTAACCAATCCATAAAACAGTGTGGTCATGCTAAACATCTTGTATGGCATTCGACCCATTGGAAACCCAACGCATGTTCGCCCGCTATAATGCGTGGATGAACGAAAAATTGCTGACGGCGTGTTCGGCCCTCAGCGACGAAGAACGCAAAAAGCCTCTCTCCGTCCCCTTCGGTTCGCTGCATGGCCTGTGGAACCACATCACCGTCGCCGATAACCTGTGGCAGTGCCGCTTCGAAAAGACCCCACCCCCATTCGAGTTTCTCGGCTTGGATATGGAACTCCACTCCGATTGGGAAGAACTCAAAAAAGACCGTTTCGCCCTTGATGCGAAATGGAATGAATTTGCTGCGGCCCTGACACTCGAACAGCTCGGTTCCGATTTGAGCTGGACTCCAGCAACGAGTCCAGTCCCTCGCACCATGCCCGTTCATGTCGTCGTGTCCCACGTTTGGAACCACCAAACCCATCATCGCGGCCAAATCACGGCGACAATGGAACTGCTTGGACTCGACTGCGGTGTCACCGATTTGCTGGTTCTCCCAGACTTTATCCAATAAACGCGGCCTGAAAGCCAAATTTCGCGTGCTACACTCCCCCTCCTCGTCCCGCGAGGAACATAATGAACACGGCCACACTTATCCAAGACGACGATATCGTGCAGGGCGATTTTGAAACCGCTGGCAACCCGTCGGCTCTGGGCGCTTCCTGCTCAGCCGACGCTATTCTGGTGCGCGATGCAGTGCGCCATCTCAAGCCCTACATCCCCGGTAAGCCTATCGAAGAGGTCAAACGCGAACTCGGTTTGCCCAGCGATTTTTCGCTCTTTAAATTGGCGTCGAACGAAAACGTGCTTGGCCCATCGCCGCGCGCCGTCGAAGCGATGCAAAGCGCCGCGCAAGATGTCTGGCTATACCCCGACGACACTTGCTTCGTCCTTAAAAATGCCCTTGCCGCCCACTTCGAGTTAACCCCTGAACACTTTGTGGTCGGTAACGGTAGCGACGAAGTCATTCATTTTCTCTCGCTGGCCTACCTCGATTCCGCGCGCGGCGATGAAGTTATCTATGGCGCCCCTTCGTTTGTTCAATACAAAGCGTGCGCCATGATGGCCGGATGCAAGTACCGAGAGGTGCCTCTCACCGAAGATTTGCGCCACGATTTGCCCGCGATGGCTGCTGCCGTCACCGAAAACACCCGCTTGTTGTTCATCGCTAACCCGAACAACCCAACCGGTTCGGTGGTTTCGCGCGCCGAATTCGAAGCGTTTTTGGATGAAGTTCCGCCGCACGTTCTCGTGGTGATGGATGAGGCGTACAAAGAATACGCGACGCAGGATAGCCCCAATGCCCTCGATTACATCAACACCCACAACGTCATCGCGTTGCATACCTTCTCCAAGGCATACGGCTTGGCGGGCACGCGCGTCGGCTATGGTGTAGGGCGTCCCGAAATCATCGCCCAATTGCAACAGGTGCGTGGCCCGTTCAACGTCAACTCGTTGGCTCAGGCCGCCGCCATCGCTGCTCTGGACGATCAGGCCCATATCCAGCACTCCATCGCGGTCAACGCGCAAGGCCGTAACGAACTCGAAAGCGCCTTCGATGAGATGGGTCTGAAATACGTCCCCTCACAGGCGAACTTCGTGTTCGTGCGTATAGGTGTCGATTCGGCTCAGGTCTTCAACGACCTTCTCAAAGAAGGCGTCATCATCCGTACCGGAACGCCCTTTGGTATGCCCGATTGGATTCGCGTCACAATCGGAACCTCCGAAATGAACGAGCGCTTCTTGAAGGCATTAACCGTCGTCTTGAACAAATAAATTGGCAGTGGCGCGCAGAGGCAGTCCGAAGAGGGCCATAATGCCCTCCTGCTTTTTCGCGCCCTGCCGCTAATTCTACTCATGATCATCATCTTAAAACGCGGCGTCACAGAACCCGAAATTACAGCGGTTACCGAAAAACTTCAAGAACACGGCTACCAGTCGCATATTACGCGCGGCGTCGAAGACACCATCATCGCGGCCCTTGGCGTGCCTTCGCCACAGGAAAAAGAACTCGTCGCGCCCCAATTGCAAGCCATCGACTGGGTCGACCGCGTTTTGTTCGTCTCCAAACCCTACAAAATGGTGTCGCGCGAAAGCCACCCCGAAGATTCCGTCTTCGAGTTGGGCGACCATCCCGATGCCACCAAAGTTGAAGTCGGCGGCAAAAAGCTGGTCATCATGGCTGGCCCCTGTTCGGTCGAGAACCTCGAAAACACCACCTACACCGCCGAACATGTGCAAAAGTCGGGAGCGACCATGCTTCGCGGCGGCGCCTTCAAACCGCGCACCTCGCCCTACGACTTCCAGGGGCTTGGCCTCGAAGGTTTGCAGATTTTGGCCGAAGCCCGCCGCCTGACGGGGCTGCCCGTCATCACCGAAGTAATGACCCCTGCTCTGGTCGAACAGGTCTGCGAATACGCCGACGTTCTCCAGATTGGCGCCCGCAACATGCAGAACTATGACTTGTTGCGCGAAGTAGGTAAGGCCCGCACTCCGGTCTTGCTCAAGCGTGGTTTGTCGTCCACCATCGAAGAATGGCTCAAAGCGGCGGAGTACATCCTCGCGGGCGGCAACTCGCGTGTTATGTTCTGCGAACGCGGCATCCGCACCTTCGAGCCGTCCACCCGCTTCACGCTCGATTTAAGCGCCATTCCGGCCATTAAAAAGGCCTCGCACCTGCCCATCATCATCGACCCTTCGCAGGGAACCGGGCGCCGCGATATGGTCATCTCCATGTCCAAAGCTGCTATCGCTGCGGGTGCCGATGGTCTCATCATCGAAGTGCATCCTCATCCCGAAGATGCCCTCTCCGATGGCCAGCAAACTCTCGATACCGATCAGTTCGCCTCGCTCATGGGCGATTTGAACCTGATCGCGGGCGCGGTAGGGCGCACCCTGTAATTTTTTTGCGAGACGCAAAGCCCTTCTTCTCTCCCTTTGCGTCTCTGCATCCACATGGAATTTCAGCGCGTCGCGATTTTAGGCATCGGACTCATTGGCGGTTCGTTCGCCCTGGCTTTGAAAAAGCACGGGTTGGCTCGCCACATCGTCGGTGTCGCGCGGCGCGAGGAAACGCGCTCTGAGGCTCTGGCCAGTGGTGTCTGCGACGAAGTGAGTGCCGAGGCTGTCGAGGCCGCTCGCGGCGCCGATTTGGTCTTTCTCGCTTCGCCTGTACGTGCCATGCCGGGGCTGTGCGCCCAAATCGTCTCCGTCGTTGCACCGGGTTGCCTCATCACCGATGGCGGCTCGACTAAAGGGTGTGTCGTGCGTGACTGCGAACCGCTCTTCTCCAACGCTCATTTCGTCGGAGGCCACCCTATGGCCGGAAGCGAACAAACTGGCCCCGCTGCCGCTCGCGCCGATTTATTTGATAACGCCGTGTGGGTTTTGACGCCGACACCGCAAACCAACGCGCGTGCCTTGGAACAAATGCGTGCTATCGTCTCGAAATTGGGCGCGCGGCTAGTCGAACTCACGCCTGATGCCCACGACGAATTGCTGGCAGTTTCTTCGCATTTACCACATCTGACGGCATCGGCTCTGGTGCATTCGTTTCTGAAATCGAAGCAGGACTCGCCCGCAATCGCCGACTTAGTGGCGGGAGGCTGGCGCGGCTCCACGCGCATCGCGGCAGGAAGCGCCGAGATGTGGCGCGACATCTGCCTGGATAACGCCGCGAGCGTCGAAAAAGCGTTGGACGAGTTCGTGAGCGAACTCCAAAGCCTAAAGACCCTCGTCGCCGCGCGAGATGGTGCCGCCCTCCAACAGTGGTTGGACGAAGCCGCCATTGAGCGCAAAAAGTTTTGAGAGATGGCCGTATGTGACCAGTGTTGGACTAATGTCAGATATACGAATGTCGTGGGATTGATCTGTGAGTGGTGGCCTATTTCAGTCGAATGGCTCTTGGCCCCTGTAGGGGCGAATCTTGTGTTCGCCCTCAAACAGTTCCCTATTGCGCTAACAGATAAAGAGCAAGACTCACAGATGTCCGTGGCTGCATAAATTTGGTTTTATCTCGTTGCTCAGGGCGGTTGGCACCGAGACGTTTTTGTGAATCGCGATTCCTGATTGCTTTCTAAACTGCCCATAACTTCATCGTGCCTAATTTGCTCATTCACCCTGTCGCGCGTCCGATTGACGCGACAGTTCGCGTCCCCGGATCTAAATCCATCACCAACCGTGCCCTTTTGTTGGCCGCTTTGTGCGAGGGCACATCACGCCTGGAAGGCGCCCTCTTTTCGGACGATACGCGCTATATGAGCGAAGCCCTCATTCAATTGGGTGTTCCGGTCACATTCGATAAAAACAAAGAGTGGTTCCAGATCGAAGGGCAGGGCGGACGCTTCAAGGGCGACGCCGAACTCTTTCTCGGCAACGCCGGAACCGCCGTGCGCTTCCTGACGGCGGCTCTGTGCCTCGGTGAAGGCACCTTTAACCTTGATGGTGTGCCCCGTATGCGTCAGCGCCCTATTGGTGATCTGCTGGGCGCTTTACGTTCATTGGGCGCCAATATTCTCAGCGCCAACGATTGTTTGCCCCTCGAAATTGAAGCCAGCGGTTTACATGGTGGCGATGTTACTATTCGCGGCGATGCATCCAGTCAGTTCCTTTCGGCTTTGCTACTGGTAGCCCCCAAAACGCGCGAGGGCCTCAACATCGCCATTGATGGCCCACTTTACTCCAAACCCTACGTCGAAATGACGCTTTCCATGTTGTCGCAGTGGGGCGCCACCAGCTCTAACGAAAACCTCGAAAGTTTTCACATCCCCGGCGCCCAAAATTTTCAGGCACAGGAAAAATATTTCATCGAACCCGACGCCTCTGGCGCCAGCTACTTTTTCGCGGCGGCGGCAGTGACGGGCGGCAAAGTCCGCGTCAAAAATCTCGGCAAAGACGCCCTGCAAGGCGATGTCGATTTCGTCGATGTGCTGGCTCAAATGGGCTGCGTGGTCAAAAAAGGCAAGCACTTTGTCGAAGTGCGCGGCCCCGAAAATGGCGTCCTGCGCGGTGGGAGCTTCGATATGAACGCCATTTCCGACACAGTGATGACGGTTGCCGCCATTGCTCCCTTCGCCTCCGAACCCGTCGAAATCACCAACGTCGCCCACATTCGCGGCAAAGAAACCGACCGCATCAAAGCCCTCACTACCGAACTCAACCGTTTGGGTGTCAAAGTCGAAGAGCGCCCCGATGGCCTTCTCATTCAGCCCGCCAAAAAGCTCAAGCGTGCCGCCATCAAAACCTACGACGACCATCGCATGGCGATGAGCTTCGCCATTACTGGCCTCAAAAGCCCCGGTATCGAAATCCGCGACCCCGGCTGTGTCGCCAAAACCTTCCCCGACTTCTTCGAACGCCTCGAAAAAATCGCCTCCAAAGCCCGCTAACAGCGCAAAATGCAAAGGAGCGCGCGTCTGCGAGACGCGCGCTCCTTTGCTTATACCCTCGTAGAGACGTGCCTTGGCGCGTCTTATCTTCTAACTCCCTATTGATTTATTGCTTCATTTGTGGGTGTAGCTGGCGCTATTTGTCGGCTAAGGTGGGGCGCCCGACAACGTCAGGGCCATTCTCGTTGGCTGGGGTTTTATACCACCTGTTTAGTGCTCACTTCTTCTTGGGCATAACAAGAAGGCGGATGGCGGTGCGCTCGTTGCCGTCGATTTCGATGTCCGAAAAAGAGGGCACACACACCAGATCGGTGCCACTAGTGATAAGGAAGCCGCGCGCGATGGCGATGGCTTTCACTGCTTGGTTCAGGGCGGCAGCGCCCACAGTTTGGACTTCGACTTCGCCTTCCTCGCGGATAACTCCCGCGATGGCTCCGGCGACTGTATTAGGTTTTGATTTGGCGGAAACGCGCAAGGTCTGCATGATTGGGCGGCAATGGGCGGGGCTTAACAGGCTTTAGTTCGACTTTTGTTTAACGCATTTGGGGCAACTGCACAGAAGAAGGAGAAAAACCTGCCATTTTAGAGCATAAATAAAGGCTATTCATTCGCTTCAAGCACTAAGAATGCGCTCTCTGCTAAGGAATAGCCTTTATATGTGTCAACCGAATTCTGGGAGGGGGCTAACGCGCGACATCCATCGCGCGCGTCTCGCGAATGACCGTCACACGGATTTCGCCGGGATAGGTCATCTCGTCCTGCACTCGTTGCGCCACATCGCGAGCAAGGCGCATGGCGGCGAGGTCATCCACCTGTTCCGGCTTAACCACGATACGCACTTCGCGACCCGCTTGGATGGCAAACGATTTCTCCACTCCCGGAAACGAATCGGCGATACGCTCCAGCATTTCCAGACGCTTGATATAAATCTCCACGTTTTCGCGGCGCGCACCGGGGCGCGAACTCGAAATCATGTCTGCTACCTGAACGATGACCGATTCGAGCGAGGACATCTGCCCGACATCCATGTGGTGTTCGCCTGCGGCCCGAATAACCGCCTCGCTTTCACGATGGCGCTTCAATAGCTCAACGCCCAGATCGACGTGCGTGCCCTCGTGGTTGTGGTCGAGCGCTTTTCCGATGTCGTGCAGCAGCGCTGCCCGTTTGGCAACCTGAACATCGGCTCCCAATTCGGCGGCAATCGAGGAGGCGATTTTCGCCATCTCGACTGAGTGGTGCAGAATGTTCTGCCCGTACGAGGTGCGGTACAACAACTTGCCGAACACCTCTAAAATCGGCTTCGGCAAGCGCACGTTAGCTTCGGCGGTGGCGCGTTCGGCGGCCTCGCGCATTTTGACGTTCACTTCGCCCTCAGCACGGTTCAACATCTCCTCGATGCGTGCCGGATGGATGCGCCCATCGTTGACGAGGTTGCCCAGCGCAATCTTCGCAATTTCGCGGCGTACCGGGTCGAAGCACGACACCATCACCGCTTCGGGCGTGTCGTCGATAATCAAATCGGTGCCCGACAGCTGTTCGAAGGTACGGATGTTACGGCCTTCACGACCGATGATGCGTCCCTTCAAATCTTCCGAAGGAAGTGCCACCACCGAAACCGCTGTTTCGGCAGTCTGGTCAACGGCACAGCGATGAATAGCGAACGCCAGAATTTTGCGTGCTTTTTCTTCGGCTTCTTCGCGGGTTTTTTCTTCGATGCGAGCTACGACGCTCGCCATCGCCGCGCGCGATTCGTGTTCGACACGAGCTAGAACAATGTCGCGCGCTTCGCTCTGGTTTAGCCCCGCGATGCGGTGCAGTTCGGTGGTTTGGTTATCAACGAGCTTGTGCGCGTCGAGTAGTTTTTTATCGAGGTCAGATTCCTTGGCTTGCAAGCCCCGTTCGCGGCCATCGAGCGTTTTGGCACGACGCTCCAGATGGGTTTCGCGTTCGCGGACACGGTTTTCGGAATCTTTCAGTTCGGCACGTCGTGCTGCGGCTTCGACTTCGATGAGTTCGCGCAAGCGCGATAATTCGCGCTGCATCTCGTCGCGGGCTTCGAGTTGTAGTTCTTTGTGGCGGCGTGCCAGATCGGCTTCTTTGGCTTCGAGTTGGTCGTTTGCAGCGCGGGCCATTAGTTGCGCTGCTTCTTTCTTGGAGCGTTCGAGTAGGGCGAATACAACGCCCGCGCTCCCCAATCCAAACAATAGTGCCAACGCCGCCCAAATTAGGGTCGGTTGATTCACGGATTCCTTTGCTCCATGCATGTTGGAATTTCTCATGCACGGCGTTCCACCCGACAAACACGACCTCGCTGGGAAGCGCCCTGCTTCGCATCCACGCGAAGCAAAAAATAAGAAGGGCGTACAGGATCGTCATGGCAAAAATCGCGTTTTCACAATGCCCGAAAGGGCAATATGTGGATGCGGGTAGATTCTCAAGTATAGCCTTCAATTTCGTCCGCCTTGGCGCTTTGACACACACAAAAAAAGTCCCGCTTCATTCGAAGCGGGACTTTCCTCAAGCTATTTCAGTTAGCGGCCAGTAATGCGCGCAATACCGGGTTCGGTCGCGTTGTCACGCGAGTGAGCCGTGCGCGTTCCACCCGTGTAACGAATGGTAGGCGAGGGCAAACGGTCGTCGAGCCATGTCGTGACATTCATCGAATAGTTCACTTTGGTTGGCTCGGCAGGAGCTGCGGCTCCACCATCGGCACCGCCAGCGCCCATCATACCGGGAGTCGCGCCCATCATGCCGCCACGGCCAGGAGCTGCCCCCATGGTCGCTCCGCCCATTGCTCCACCTGCGCCGCCAGCATCGGTGCCAGGAATCTCGAAGTAGGCGCGCAATGTGTCTTCCGAGCGAACGACCTGGTGTTTATCCATGTCGAACCAGATCACGCGGGCCATATTGAAGTTCGCTACTTTGATGTCGGCTGCGGTCAGCTCAGAAGCGCCGCCTCCATCTGCTCCACCACCTGCTGCTCCTCCGCCAGCACTGGAAGGTCCGCGTCCGCCGGGGCTTGCTCCACCAGGAGAGGCGCCGCCACCAGCAGCAGCACCACCCGCTGCTCCGCCCGATGAACCAACTTTGTTACCCAGATCGGCAGCGATTCGTTTCGCCACACCATCGGGCAAAGGAAAGCGCGATTCGATTTTGGCGCACCGACGGCTATCGCCGTTAGGTGTCTGGATGTTCTCGTAAGCCGTGAAGGTCACGTTGCCTTCGATATTGATTGGCTTGCGGGTACTCAGGTCGCTCAAAATGCTCTGGCGCGACAGCCATGTCGAACCGGGGCGAACCGGAATGGTCAGGAAGGTCGGCAACAGGTCGGTAATTGCCACGTTGTTCGATTTGCGTGTCGCGTTAATCTCGTCGCCAGTCTGTTGAATGGCCTTGACGTAGAATTTGGCGAACTCCGGTCCCTGTATCCAGTCCGGTGTCCAGGGAGCCTTCACGGGAGGGCCTGCCGGAGCAGCGGCTGCACCGCCGCCGCCGCCTGCTGGGCGTCCACCGCCACCACCGGGACGGCCACCGCCCAGACTGGCGCCGCCAGCGCCACCTTCTTCGCCACCAGCTCCAGACGCTTCGCTTTCGCGCTGGTGTTCCCAGGCTTCAGCAACCAGAGTAGCGATGTTGGCCGAGTTTTGGAAGCCGTACACGTCGCGTACTTCGCGACGGAGTAGAACCGAAACCTGCCAGTCCAGTGGAGCCGGGATGAAACTGCCGCTGGCACCGCCAGCGCCGCCACCAGCACCACCGGGAGCGACGCCGCCAACCGCACCGCCCCCACCACCAGCTCCGCCGCCGCTCGGCTCTTGAATGTCGGCGATGCTTTCGGCATAAACGCGGAAGCGCTGTACGCCATCGTTCAAGCGGTCTTCTGGCGTCCAGTGAACCAGGCGCACCGCTTCCGAATCGCCCGCCACTTTCTGGTTGGCAACATTGAACTCAACCGATGTCGTGCCAACGGTACGCCCGCCAGCGTTGAGTGAGGTTACTTCAAGCGTATATTTCCCATCGCCGTTGAACGTGGTGTTGTCGGCGATGGTATCAAGCGGATAGTTCGTTTGCGCAGTCGCAGTTTTGAACTGGCCGTTGATTTTGATAATGGCGTAGCCCCCAGCGGGGATGCCATCAAAGCGCGCCGAAATTTCGCCACGCACATCCTGTCCGGGTTGCGGAAAAATGATACGCGGGCCTTGCTGCGCGTGTACGACACTCGCACCAGCCAACAACGGTAAGGTCAACAGCGCGGGACGAAGCGTAGCGCGCGTCAGGCTCAAGCTCAAAGGTAGCCAAGTGGTTTTCATCGCGAGAAAGATGAATTTTAGACGCCATACTCCCCGCAAAGTGCCGGGGCTGACATCAAAAACGCCCGCAGTTTGACAGACTGCTTGCTACTCCGCTAATTTTGCTGCTGCCTCCGATAAAATTAGCATTTTTTCAGGACTTCCGGCCTCGGTATAGACGCGAACCAATGGTTCCGTGCCCGAAGCGCGCAGCAAAATCCAGCTGCCATCGGCGAGCGTCAATTTCACGCCATCCGTCGAGACAACCTTGACGATTTTCTGTCCCGCGATTTCCAATGGCGGCGTATTTTTCATCTTATCCATCAACGCGCGCTTGGGTTCCTCATCCAAATGCAAGTCAGTGCGCGTCGAATGGAACTCGCCGAACTTGCCTTCCAACTCGCGCAGCAATTCGCCCAAAGGTTTCTGGTGAGTCGCCCACACTTCGGCCAACAATAGGTCGGCCAGCACGCCGTCCTTGCCACCATAATGCCCGGTAATCGAAAGGCCGCCCGACTCTTCGCCGCCCAAAATCGCGCCCTGTTCCTCGATGGCCGCGCCCACCCATTTGAAGCCCACTGGCGTCTCGATAACTTCCTGCCCGTAGGCCTTAGCGATGGCATCCAACATTCCCGTCGTCGGCAACGTGCGCGCTACTGGCCCACGCAATCCGCGTGTTTCCAACAGGTGGTAATACAAAATCGGCAAAATCTGGTTTGGAGTCAGGTATTCGCCCGTCGAATCCACGATGCCAAAGCGGTCAGCATCTGGGTCGTTCGCCAAACCAATGTTCGCGCCCTTCTTCTTCACCGTGTCGCACAACAACTGATGGCACTTCGGGTTGGCTGGGTCGGGCAAAATGCCGCCGAACATCGGGTCGGGTGTATCGCGCAACGGAATGACTTTCCAGCCGCACTCTTTCAGCAAAACATCGACATAGCCGCGACCCGTTCCATACACCGCATCACAAACAGCCGTGCCCTTCACCGATTTCAATCGGTCGAAGTCCACCACTTTGCGCAACTGCTCGAAGAGCGCCGGACGCGGGTCGAACGTCTGCACCGTCGCGGGCTTTTTGCTGGTGGGAGGCTTTTTGCCAAGCACAAACTCGACGGCGTTGGTCGCATCTTTATCGGCAGGCCCACCCAGCGGATTGAAAAACTTGAATCCGTTCCAGATCGGCGGGTTGTGCGACGCCGTAATCATGATGCCCGTCGCCAAATCCTTCGAGCGGGTAGCCCATGCAATCGCCGGGGTAGGCGCATCGCGTTCGCTCAAAAACACCGGAAGTCCAGCCCCGGCCAGCGTATCCGCCACTAATTTGGCAAAATCCGCCGAGCGAAAGCGCGTGTCATAGCCGATGGCAACACCATTTTTTACTCGTTCTGGCTGATATTTATAAAGGTAAACCGCCAGTGCCAGCGAAAGCTCGCGCAAATTTGCGTAGGTATAATCGTCGGCGATCTGCGCGCGCCAACCGTCAGTTCCGAATTGAATCTGTGATGCCATAGGAAGCGATTTTATCAGGGCGAGTTTGGGGCCTTGTTAGGCGACTGCCAGAACAAAACTTCGGGATGGGTATAAATGTAGTCGTGTGGTGCGAAATCGCGCCCCGGCAACAAATGTTGGGGACGATATTTGAAACTCTTGGCGTAGCGCTGATTGAGCGTGTTGATGAACTTCGCTACATCTCCATCGGGATGGAGCCTTAGTTGTTCTCGATAATCAAATTCGCTCATCACGAATACATCGGGCAGGTTCGCTGGAAGTGGCTCGCCAATCTTATGCACGCTCACCTGCACCGGATGAGGATATTGTGGCATCGCATTGAAGTTCTCTGGTTGATATGGCGGCGTCCCAAACCACGGTAACGAAGCCAAACCTACTGTACTGACACCACTACTACGAACTGCCCTGTCTCTCATGTCTGTGTCGGTCATCGGGTTCAATACATTCCCCGTCCCCAACAAAGCAAATAGTCCCAGAATACCTGCCCAAATCATCGGCTTCGGCAATCGCGAAGCTGTAATCCCTGCCCACACCATCAGCGGCGGCACCAGCAAAAACGTGTAGCGCATAAACCGCACGTTCGAGCCTCCGATAATCAGAAAATAAATTAGCGCAAACGCCAAAAGTGGCCACTGGCGACGGTCTTTCGCCGCCCACACGATACCCCCTAACCCAGCAATTAGCAGCGGCCATGTCAGCACGAACGGCAAATTGAACGTCAGGTGGTAAATCCACCCCAACCCCGTCCCCTCGAAAATATCGCCGCTCCCCAACCGCGGATGCACCAGCAACTCGAATGCGAACCCGCTTTCCTTTTTCGGGTCAGCATCGCCCCAGAACTCCGAGAACGACAGTAACGAGTAGGGGGTAGTAACGAAAAATGCCAGCGCCGCTAAACCAATGCTCGCCGGAATCAGCCACTTCGCTGGCTTTGCTTCCCCTTTCTGTGCCACGACCAGTGCCACCAACGGCGCGATGATAACCAACCCCGCATTGTACTTTGTCCCCGCTGCCAACCCCGCCAAAATAGCGCTCCAAATCCACCACTTGGTTTGCGCTGGATAGTTCATCGCGCGCAGGGTTGCCCACAAACAAGCCGCCACGAAAAACGTCGCGGGCACATCCACCGTCGCGAAATGCGAGTGCTGCACCAACCCGGGGCACAGCGCCACCAAAACGCCGCTCAAAATAGCCCCGCGTCGTAGCCCCACTTCGCGTGCCATGCCCCACACGCAAACCGCCGTCAGCGCTCCACACAGCACCGAAAATACTCGTCCCGCCACGATAATATCGTGAACCAACGGCCACGGGTATTGGGGGACAACCGTTTGATCCGTCAGTCCCAACACCTGCATCACCGTGAAAATCACCGAAGTCGCATACACACACAGCGACGGATAGTTGAAAAAGTGCGGGTTCAGCCCATCTCGCAAAACAGACACAACGGCCCCGACAATCTGGCGCGTCGATTCATCGGGGTGATACGAACCCCAACGCCCAGCATTGGGCAACCCCCAACCGAACCCAATACAGCGAACAACGAGGGCAAGGATGAACACTCCCAATAGGTCGCGTAGGTTCTGCAATTTGAAGGCTTTAGCCATCTCTGCCTGTAAATTATTGGGGCCAGATTCAGTCTGTGATGCCATAGGATGCGCTTTGGAGGCTTGGAAGCCGGGGTACAGCAAAAGGTTAACCGACGCCAGCCACAATCAACGACACCAACCACGCATGTTACGTATCACTTAGGTCAATAAAACGATGATCAAATTCAGTCGGGAGAGCAGAAATTCAGTCGTTCTAAGCTTGGATAAAGAGGGACTTTACCAACTGAAAGCAGCTTTAGAGGTTGCTTCACAGGGAGAACCTGCCCTTGTAAATGTGGAATTATCAGGCCGTGTAGTCGGTAAGCGATGGAGCGTAGATACGCAAAGTTGTCCTTGCTTCATCTTTCATATTTCCCCTTTTGAACCAGAAAAAATGGACTGGGATTGGGAAAGCAAGACGCTCAAACTAAATATTGATACGGAGACGATTGAGATCACAATCGAACGCCTGAGCATTGCTGCTGAACAAGGGGATTTTTATCCTACTGAATGGCTCACTCTAGATGTTCAAAAGCGTAGAGAAGGGGATTTGATTTGCATCAAACTCATCTCTCCATAAGCACCACACCTTAGAAAATCCTCTTCTTCTTCTGTGTGGTTTCTTCCCGCGAAGGCGGGAACCTGGCCCCCGCTCAGGGCACTTGATAATGCCGTTTCTTTATGCCCTCTCCCCTTCATGCGTTTGGTTCGACGCACATCAAAAAGCCCTATGAGGGCCGCATCAACGGGCATAAGCGCAAGCGCTTCAAGTTGCAGACCCGCGAGTTACCCAAAGCCCCCGGCGTTTACTTCTTCTACGGCCAAAACGAGCGCCTACTGTATGTCGGTAAAGCCAAATGTCTGCGCGAGCGGGTGCGCTCCTATTTCGCCGATACCTCGCTGCCGCGCCCCAATAAAATCAAGCGCCTCCTCGTCGAAATCGAGCGTATGGAAGTTCAGCAAGTCGGCAGCGAACTCGAAGCCCTTCTGCTCGAACGTCGCCTCATCGCCGAGCGCCAACCCATTCTCAACCGTCAGCATAAGCGCTTCGACGTTTACCCCTATTTGTTGCTCTCCGATGAAGCCTTCCCGCGCCTCACCATCACCCGCGCCGAGCCAGTCGAGGGAGAACAAGACTCCGAAACCCGCGCCATCCTGCGCGAAGCCGCCGAAGGCATGAAGCGCGATAGCCGCCCGCTCGAAACCCCGCGAGCGGGTGAAGTATCGGGCCGCTATCTCGGCCCCTTCACCACACCGCGCCACGCCTATTGGGCGCTCGAAGCCGTTGTTAAGCTGTTTCCCCTGCGCCTGTGTGAAGACAAAATCGAAGTCGATCCCAACGGGCGTGGTTGCTTCTACCGTGAATTGGGCCGCTGTAGTGGTCCCTGCATCGGTCAAACCTCCCGCGAAGACTATCAGAAAATCTGCGACGATTTGGTGCATCTGCTCCAAACCGGAAGCGCCCCCCAAATCGAGCAACTCAAGGCCCGTATGGATCGCTACGCCGAAGACTGGAAGTTCGAAGAAGCCCAACGTATTAAGCTCGAACTCGAAGCCATCGACCTGGTCGCTGCCCGCTTGCGTCGCCTCGAACGGATGCGCCAGCAGAACAACGCCGTCATCGCCCAACCGGGCCTCGCCACCGAAAACGGCCCGACCACCGCGCTCTTTTTGGTACGGGGTGGGGCCGTACGCCGCCACTTGGTCATCGGTAACTCGCCCGAAGAGTGGAGGTTGGGCCGCGCCGTCATCAAAGAAGTTTTCGAGCCGCACGAGGATGTCGCCCACTACACCGCCAAAACCGAACTCGACGAAATGATGATTATCGACCGCTGGCTCCGCTCCCACGGCGATGAACCCTGTGTCGTATGGATGGGCGCCGAAAACAAAGCCAATCGCCAATGGCTCTCCAACGCTACCAGACAATTACGCAACTCGATGGTTACGGGCATTTAACAAGATAGAACACGCCTCATTGCAATGGTGTGACGAGGCGCGTCAAAAAGCGAGAGCAAGGGGATTTTCGGCAAGCATTTGGCGTCGATTCTGTGAAAATGCAGTCACTCGAACCCCAGATCGTCGAATGGTTGGCCCGTTTCGGCTATGGCGCCGCCGTTCCAGCCGTCCTCAGCGATCCCGCAGGTATCCCGTGGGCGTGGATATTCCTCATGCTCTTGGCCGAAGAGGCGGGCAAAAACATCGTCGTTATGCTGTGGCTGGGTTTCGCCTCGTTGTGGGGTTGCGACTTGGTGCTCTATTTCATTGGTGCCAAATGGGGCACGAAATTGGTGTCATGGCTCGAAAGAAAACGCCCCACCTGGAAAGACACCCTCGATACATCGCGTTCTCATATGCAAAAGAACGGCGCCATCGCCGTTATCATGGGCCGTTATCTGCCTTTTGTGGGCCGTTGGGTTGGCCTTGGCGCGGGCATGGCACACATCCCTGCTGGCAAATTCACCTTCTACTCCGCTATCGGCGCCGCACTCAGCGCCTTCGGCTTCGGCATACCCGCCCACCTGTTGGGCCACGAAATTGTCGGCCACCCTCTGCTCATGCCCTTAGCCATCGTCTGTTGCGCCATCGGCATGTTCGGCGGATTAATCGTCATGGCTCTTAGCGCATGGCGCTCCAAAAACCGCAAAATGCCCCTCACCAAAACCACCCCTCAATCTTAATTCAATAGGCTTTTCCAATGAACCAAATCAACCCCATCGAGCCAAAACAAGATGAAGAACCAACAAAAATAAACTGGGGCCGCTGTGTAGGGATAGTGGCTCTATCCATCCCCTTTGGCATTTTCGTGGGGTATTTAGCGAACGAATTGCTTTTGTCATTACCCCATCTAAACCCTTGGGTGTCGTATCCCCTCTATGCGGTTGGATGGCTGGTTATGGGGCTGTTTTGCACGACTTATGTGCTCTTTGAACTGCTCAATGTTTTAGGCGGAATAGCCACTCTATACCTCTGGGGGCGCGAGCAATGTATGCGTCTCATTCACCAATTCTCACCAAATTGAGATGTCCGCGAGAGATTGCTACATATGTCAAAGGACTTCGCGGATTCGGGGCTAATTCCCCCGCTTTGTCTTATCTTCCCGAAGCGCCCCAAGCACCGCATCGAAAGCCGGTTTGGGCTGATATTGCCGGTCGAAAAGCAACGGATAATTCGTGCGTCCTTTTACTGGAAAATCATTCAACCACGAGCGCCCATCGTGTGTACCCCAAAAACCGACCATCGTTACGGACGGATGCCGAAGCACTGCCTCCATAACTTCGCCATAGCGTTTTGCGAGTTGCGCTTGCACATCCGCTGGTAAGCCATCGCGGTAAGGATTGGCCCCCGCTTCTGTTACTGCCATGTCTGCCCCGTTCGCGTCGCGCGGCAACGGGTCTATATCCATTTCGGTCACCATCACTTTCACCCCGGTTGCAGCCAAAGCCTCAATTCCACTGTCGATCATGCTCGTCGGCGGCCACTGAAGCAACCAGTGCCCCTGTATCCCCACTGCATCAATTGGGATATTCTGCGCCTTCAACGAGCGAATCAGTTTCACCGCCTTCTCCAACTTGCCGGGCTGTTCGATGTTGTAGTCGTTGTAATACAACTGCGCGCCGGGGGCCGCCGCATGAGCGAACTCGAAAGCCTTCGCGATGTAATCCTCGCCAATCGCCCGTAGCGCGGGCGTGTCCTTCAAATATTCGCCGTCTTTATCGCTGATCGCCTCATTCACTACGTCCCACGCCTTGATACGCCCTTTGTAGTGCCCAACCACCCCATCAATGTACCTTTTCAGGTTCGCCAACGCCTGTTCGCGCGGCAGAGGCTTGCCCGCCTCGTCCTCGAAAAACCACTTGCGCGTTACAAAGTGCCACACCAACATATGCCCAAAAACTGGCATCTGATTCTTCTCGGCGAACGCAACAACCGCATTACCCTGCTCAAAGGTGAAATTTCCTTTGTCGTCCACCAATTTCTCCGGCATGAACTCATATTCCGGTGTCAAGCAGTTGAACTGCCCCACAATAAGCGCCGCCAACTTCGGGTCTTTCAAATCGACCGTTGCCGCCGCACACCCAATCAATAACCTAACCTTGGCGCTTCCCCGCAACGTCTGCCCTGTGTCGTCAGTAACCGGAGCCGCTTGCCCTTCGCCGCAACAAAAGCCAAGGCCCACAAGCATCAACAGCATCGCTACGCGCGACTCGATCCCAAAGATTTTCATAACACCAAGCTACAAGTAACCATTCTATTTCAACTCGTTTGTCTGCCTGTAGGGGCGAACCTCGTGTTCGCCCTCCCTCAGCTACCCGTTACTAATAGATGGGGCATCAAAAACATTATCCAACGCGCTCTGCGCCCCTGCTGTGCCCGCGAAGGTCGGGGCTACCAAAAACCTTTATCCAAAGGCACGTTACCCTCACTCACACGTCCGAAATACGGCCTCGAAAAGCCCCCCATTCTCATGGATGTACTCTATCGCGGCGGTATTTTGGTGCCGCAATATGACTTGTGGCTCGACCCCCATCATACCCGACCCGCTGCCTTCGTAACCCATGCCCACGCCGACCACATGAAGAAACACGGGCATGTCTACGCCTCGCCCGCCACTGCTGCCATGATGCTGGCGCGCGGGGCCAAACGCACTAAATTCCACACCCTCGAATGGGGCGAACAAGTCGCATGGAACGGCGCCTACGTCTCGCTCTATCCTGCCGGACACGTTCTTGGATCATCTCAAATTCTGGTCGAGGGGCGCAACGGTCAAAAGCTGCTCTATTCGGGCGACTTCAAAATGCGCGAAAGCCGAGCCAGCGAAACCATCGAAGTCCCGCAAGCCGATGTCGTGGTCATGGAAACCACTTTTGGCCGTCCACGCTACGAATTTCCCGCTCACGAAGAAGTCATGGACGACATTCGTTCGTGGTGCCGCGATGCCATCGCCCAAAAACGTACTCCCGTTTTATTCTCCTACTCGCTCGGTAAAGGGCAGGAACTTCTGGCAGCCCTTCACGGCTGCGGCTTCCCTATCGCTGTCCACTCTGCCCACGCCAAAATCTGCGCCGTCTACGCCGAACACGGTGTCTCCTTCGCGCCCTACGATACTTTCGAGGAAGGCCAACAACTCGAAGGTGTTTTGCTTTGCTCCAAGCAATGTATGCGCTCCAAATGGTGGCACGAGTTGCAGCGCACCCACAGGTTGCAATGGGCCAACGTCTCCGGCTGGGCGCTCGATGGTGGCCATTCCAGAGGTTTCGCCCTCTCCGACCACGCGGGCTACTCCGACCTCTTGGAATACGTGCGCCTCACTGGCGCCAAAAAGGTCTGGACGACACACGGCTTCGATGCCGAGTTTGCCGCCGACTTGCGCGCTTTGGGCCTCGACGCCGCCCCGCTATCGCAATCAAAAAAAACTGCACCCGACGACCAACTATCTCTATTCGCGGGCCTCTAAAATGCAAGGAAGCGTGAGGTTAATAATGTCTGACAAAAAATTCGGTTACCAGGCCCCCCAGCTCTTCACAATTTTGGGACTCCTCGTGCTGGCCTCAGGAGCCACTTTCCTCTGGACAACTCAAAAGTCAGCGCCTAAATCCCCCACACAGGGTGCCGCTATCGCAGCCCCTCAGGCCCGACCGCCGATGGGAAATCGCCCTGCCATCGTTTCGAAGCCCGCCACCAAAACCGAGCGCACCGCCGCCCAAAAAACTATCTCCTCCCAACTCCAAGCTTTCGCCGCCTCAAATTGGAAAGAAGCCGTCAAATTCCAAAGCGCTGGCCTAAGAGATAATTTCCCCTCCCCCGAATCCTTCGGGCAAATGATCGAGCAAACCTACCCCGCTTTCGTGCGACCCAAAAAAGTCACCTACGGCAACGCCCTCAGCGTAAATGGCTCCATACAATTCGAAGTCACTCTGCAGGGGCAGGACAATAGCCAAACCCGCGCTCTCTATATGCTTACCAAAGAAAAAGGCAACTACCGTATCCAGTCTGTTCTGGGGGGAGTCGTTCCACCCCCGCCCGCCGATTCCGAATGGACCTGATTCCTCTATCTCTGTGGTGAATCGAATACATCAATCTTCTCTTCCGTTTTCACGATCAAATCCAAATGCGTTCTCCCGTACCCCACCGTTGAACACGCAATTTGCTAGGGACTTTCCTTAACAGGAACAGGCCCATGTCATTGTCACACACCTCAGTCCTCCACAAGACGTTGTTACTCGATGGCGTCAAGATTTTCTACCGTGAAGCTGGCCCACGCGATGCGCCTACCATCCTCCTGCCGCACGGATACCCATGCTCCTCCTTCCAATACCGCCACTTCATGCCCGCACTGGCCGACCGCTGGCACCTCATCGCGCCCGACTATCCCGGTTTTGGCTACAGCGAAACTCCCGACCCGGCGCACTTCCAATACACCTTCGATGGTTACGCCAATTTCCTACAGCACTTCACTGCTAATCTGGGCATCCATCGCTACGCCCTCTACCTCCATGACTATGGCTCCCAAATTGGTCTTCGCCTCGCCATCAAAGACCCTGAGCGAGTAACCGCCCTCATCATCCAAAACGGCGACATTTACGAAGACGAACTCGGCCCCAAATATCAGGGCTTCAAAGACTACTGGGCCAACCCCACCGACGAGGCCTGCGAAAAACTTGTTGCCGCTGTCAGCGAGGAAGGTTTTCGAGAGGAGTTCCTCAATGACGTGCGCGCCGACCTCGCCGAGCGTATCAGCCCCGACCTCTGGAAGTTATCATGGCTCCAGATGCAGTCCCCGCAGCGCCAGCACATTGCCGTCGCCCTTATGGAAGGCTTGCGTGAAAACCTCGAATGGTTCCCTCGCTACCAAACCTACTTGCGCGACCACCAGCCCCCCACGCTCATCGTTTGGGGGCCACAGGATGGCTACATGCCCACAGGAGCCGCGCGCGCCTACCTGCGCGATCTCCCCGAAGCCGAACTCCATCTGCTCGACGGCGGCCATTGGGCGCTCGAAACCAACCTCGACGAAATCGTGCCTTTAGCCCGCGATTTTCTCGAACGCGCCCACGCCAATCGGTTCACTTAGCCTTCTGGCGATGCGAACGCTCTAGCAACGACAGCAGCGCTTCGGCATTGCCGCGCGCGTCGTCTACTGGGTTGTGCGTGTGGCGTGTTTGCCGCAACGATTTCCACTTCGAAGCCATGAACCAGTCGTTCTCAAGCCCCGCCGCAAAATCGCCGATACGCCGCGCCGAAAACCCGAACGGGTTACGCCCAATATATTCGTGGAAATAAAAGTTGATCCACTGCCAATCAAAGGCGGGGTTATCCGACACGAACACAAGTTGCCCGCCTTTGAGCGTGCCTAACCAGTCGGCAAATTCGCGCATCGTCTGTGCCGGGTCGGGAAAAACTTCGTGTTCCTCGCGCGAAATTCCCGAAACCGCCAACGCCTGGGCGTCCCATTTCTCCGAAATAGGAGCGCACCGACCATAAAAAGTGCGGTCAAGCGCACTCTCAACCACGACAGCACCAAAACAAACCAGCGAATAGCGCACGGGCATTGGCCCATCGGCCTCGCAATCAACAATAATGAGGGGCATTTGATTGTTCCTTTTTTAATTTGAGACGAAGTATTGGCATTTCTCGTTTCCGCAACGAAGTCGTGATCAATGCCTCATAATCAAGGAAATCCAAGGCTGACTTTTTCAATGAAAACTAAATTCCGCTCTTTTCACCCCCGAACGCTCAACGTGGTGGCAGCAATGCTGTGCGCGACTAGCGCCGCATTCGTTCCAGCCTATGCGCAAGAAGCCGATGCCCCCGCTCCACAAACCAAAGCACCTCAGCCCCCCAAAGTGGGCGAAATCGCGCCCGATTTTGAGCTGAAAGCCATCGACGGTACCAAAGTCAAACTCTCCGAACAAACCACCAAAGGCCCAGTCGTTCTCATCGAGTTGCGCGGATTTCCAGGCTACCAATGCCCCATCTGCACTGCTCAGGTCGGCCAACTCATCAACAAGGCGCAGGAGTTCAGCAAGGCCAAAGCCCAGGTTATTCTGGTCTACCCCGGCCCCGCCGAAGGTCTAAAAGACCGCGCCGGCGAATTTGTGCGTGGCAAAGACATGCCAGCTAACTTCTACCTGCTCCTCGATCCCGACTTTGCCGTCACCAACAAATACGGCCTCCGTTGGGATGCCCAAAACGAGACATCCTACCCCTCGACATTCGTGCTCGATAATACCCGCAAAGTTCTCTTCGCCAAAGTCAGCCACTCCCACGGTGACCGCGCCTCCACCGAAGAGATCCTGGCTGCCCTCCCCAGAGAAGCCGCCTAATTACTTCGGCGCCACCAAATAAACCACGCCCGCGTAATCATCTGTGAGCCAGAACGACCCATCCCCCCGATTCCATACATCGCACGGACGCCCCCAGATATGGCGGTTCTGCAAAAAGCCCGTCAAAAACGGCTCGATTTGCCCCCCTCCAGTCGCCGTCACCAGCGAGTAGCCGCGCTTCTGGCGAATGAACCCGGAGCCATGCAACGCGAACAGCCACCGATTGCGCAAATTGGAGTCGCTGGTACTCTGGTCGAACCAGTCGAAGCCCAGTGCCGAAGAATGGGCCGGGAAGGCGATTGGCGCCACTGGAACCCCTTTCGCCCCTGCAGCACGATGGAATTTGGGGTCAACCCGCACCACACCGCGCGACTGGTAGCAGTAAGGCCACCCATAGTCGGCGCCGCTCTGCACCTTATAGAACGTCTCGTTGGGCGCATCATCGCCCAGGTGATCGACGCCCTGGTTCGAGGCCCACAACGCCCCGCGCGTCCAGCGCAAGCCAACTGCATTGCGTAGACCCTTCACATAGATTTGCTGGTCGCTCCCATCGGCGTTCATCGTCACAATCGCGGCGCGTACCGCCTCTTTCTCGATGACAGCGTTGCCGCTCGACCCCACCGCCACGAAAACTCGACCCGTTTCGGGAACAACCACCACTGTTCGCGTCAGGTGCCAGCCGCCGTATTTATAGCTCAGTCCATACGCCGGAAATTTCGTCAAAACCTGCGCGCTCCCCGAAGGTTTCACATCGCCGCTCTTAAACGGGTAGCGCACCAATTTGTCTGTCAGCGCCACATAAATCCACGACTTCCCGCTTTTAGCATCGTGCCAGAACGCCACCGAGTTCGGATTGCGTAGCCCGGTCAGGTAGTCGGTCACTTTCGCGAATCGGTGCGATTTGGCATCGTAGCCGTCCAAAATCGTCACTTTCCCCTTCGAGTTGTCCGTTTTATCGTACATCTGCGTCAGGAATAGTCGTCCATCGGGAGCCAGCGCAAAAAAGCGCGGACGCTTCAACCCCTGCACAACGGGAGTAATGGAGTAGCGCGCGGGCAAACGCAGCGAAAAGCGCGCCCCACTTTGCAGTCGAACGGGGTGTGGCGTAAGCGTGGGGGCGGCCACAACAGGGGCACTGGCGAGGCCCAACAAGGCAATCAATGCGGTTTTCATGGTAGAGCAGGGATGCACAACGAAATCTGACTTAATACGTGCCTCAGATGTTCTCCATTAAGCGACGGGCGAAATCTTCGGTTTTTTGCGCCGCGTCACTCTGGCGGTGGGCACTTCAGAAAGGTCAACGTGCTGACAGTTGGGACAGAAGTAGATCAGCCTCGCCTTGTCATTCTCCTCATCGCCATCGGGAGTTTTATACACAGTCTGGAACTTCTGTTTTATCTTGCCACCGCAGCGCAAACACGGCAAATTGGTGCGCCGAAACACCGCATGACGCGCCGCCCATTCTGGTCTATCCACGTTGTAATGCAGCGCCTCATCGTGCAACAGCCGCTCGCGTTGCTCTGGCGAAACCGTAACCCCTGGTTGCTCCAACGAGCGACGAGCCAGCAGTGGAATATTGGCGTTCAAGCACGCGATCTCACCCCTTGAAAGCTCGGCTACATGAGTCCACGGATTGATCTGACATGTCCACAGCACGTCGGCGCGAAAATAGTTGCCGATGCCCGCGCATATCCTCTGATCGAGCAACACGGCCCCTATTTCCCGTTCCAGATTCTCTGGCAACTTCAGGCGTCGCTCGAATTCATTCGAGTCAAATTCGCCATCATAAGGCAAAATGTCGGGGCCTAGTGTGCGCAGATTTTCGACCTGTTCATAAGGATTGCCCTCGAATATCTCGAAGATGGGAGCCGAAAACAGCACCGCACACGAGCGCGGCGAAACAATGCGTGCCCGTTCGCGCCGATCTACTTCGGGGTTTTCGTTTGCCCCATAAACGAACCAGCGCCCCCACATCATCAGGTGCGAATGAAAGCCCACCTCGCCCTCTAGAGTGCCATACAGGTGTTTGCCATGCGAACGAATGCTTTCGATGCGACGGCCTATAAGCTCGTCGCCATGTGCCAGCAAATAGGCTTTGGCATCCTTGGTTCGCGCCGAAAGTGCAACGAGCGGCTCCCCTTCAAGAGCGTCTTGCAATTGCAGGGCATAACGGCGAACTTCTGGACCTTCGGGCATACATTGGCAGAATGCGTCTTTTGTGCCGTCATAAGAGTCGAAGTTTTCGGCGGGTTATGCTTGAATTATGAATTTCCTCGCACACGCGCTTTTATCTGGTCAGGATGGCGATGTTCTGCTGGGAAATCTGATGGCCGATTTTCTTGGGCCGGGAATCGACTCTCCCGATGACTTGCGGGTGCAAAGCGGCATCGAACGCCACTACAAAATCGACCACTTTATGGACTCCCACCCGCTCGTAGCCCAAAGCCGCGCGCGCCTGTTTCCTTTTTACCGCCACTATTCGGCGGTTTTGGTCGATGTTCTCTACGACCACCTGTTGGCAATCAACTGGGAGCGTTTCTGCGACCGCTCACTTCAGGATTTCGCCTTTTGGGTCTATGCCGAGCTGGGCGCGCGCCAACACCTCATGCCAGCGCGCATGAAGCCCATCGTTCCCTCCATGCAGGCCGACAACTGGCTGGTTTCCTACGCCGAGTCGTGGGGCGTGCGTTACGCCCTCGACCGTGTCCACTACCGTTCGCGCCGCGCGCCCACAGGCGAACAGGCGTGGGAGACCTTCGCTCCCCAGAAAGCCCTCTACGAAGCCGAATTTCTGGAGTTCTTCCCTCTCATCATGAAAATATGCGAGTGACCCTTAAACACAGAGGGCACGGTGGCTTAGCCACCGTGCCCTCTGTGTTTGAAAATTAAGACTAAACCCGGCGATACAGCGTGTCGCGCTTGCACGCGGCGTGTCCGGCTTCGCGAATCAGGCGTTCTATCTCGGAGATGGGCATCACGAAATCGGTGCCCGCCGCGCTCACCACGTTCTCTTCCATCATCGTCGAGCCGAAGTCGTCCAGTCCGAATCCCAGCGCGATTTGCGCGATTTTCGGTCCCTGTGTGACCCAACTCGCTTGGTGATGTGGGATGTTATCCAGCATCAGGCGTCCCACCGCGACTGTACGCAGATAATCGTAGCCAGTCGCTTTGCGCCAATCGGGGTTTTGAGCGTGTATTTCTGCGCCTAGAGGTGTGCCATCCGGTTGGAAGTTCCACGCGATAAACGCCGTGAAGCCTCCCGTCGTGTTCGCGAGGCTTTCGTCCTGTGCTTCGCGGGTCACAAGCATATGTTCAAGGCGCTCGTCATATGTCTCAACGGTGCCATACATCATCGTCACCGTCGAAAAACCGCCCAACTTATGCCACAATTTCATGGTGTCCATCCACTGAGTCGTGGTGTCTTTGTAGGGCGCAATCACCTTGCGAACGCGGTCCACCAACATCTCGGCACCCGCACCGGGGATGGTGCGCAAGCCCGCGTTGCGTAGCCGAATCAGCGTGTCCTCCAGAGACAATCGCGATATTTTCGCGATATAAAGGATTTCCGCCACGCTCAGGCCGTGAATCCATACTTGCGGGAATTTTTCGCCAATCGAAGAAAACAGGTCTTCGTAATAGTCGATTTTGAGCTTGGGGTTCAGTCCGCCTTGCAGCAAAATCTCGATGCCGCCCAAATCGACCATCTCCTGAATTTTTTGGAAAATGGTTTCTTTGGGCAGCGTATAGCCCTTTTTCGAGGCGGGGGTATCGTAGAAGACGCAGAACTTGCAGCCGACCCAACATACATTGGTGTAGTTGATGTTGCGCCCCGCGATGTAAGTCACGTCCTGCGAGGGGACAGCGCGTTGGCGCGCAAAATCGGCCAGCATACCCAGTTCGGTCAGGTTGGGGTGAGCGAACAGCCGCTGGCCATCCTCGAACGAGAGGCGTTCTCCGGCGAACACCTTCGCGGCGATGTCATCTATGTTCGATTTCTCCCAGTCTTCACTGGGGGAGATTGCGGAGTTGCGTTCGAGAAGCGTTTCCATGATCTTTTTTGCCACCGTGCGCGGGTTTCGGAACGGGAGTCGGCTTCGGCGTTGGCCTGGGGCCTACTATTCCCATCTCCGGCTCGTTGGGGCCAGGATTGTCCGCTGCTACTGCGATACCATTCGAGTTTGAGGCAAATGCACCCCGAAAGCCGACAAATGCCGCCACGAACCCCAGTGCTGCCGCGAAAACGCGAGCAATGGAGGCACGTTTGGGAATAGTCTGCCCGACGGGACAATCGCCTGTGATGATGGTGCCATCAGCGCGGCGGTACAAACGCACGCACATATGACCTTTCTTTTCCTGAATCAGACGCATGGCTTCGTCGCGCGTCATTGCGGAAAGGTTATAAACGTTCTTCTCGCAGGACTGGCAAAAGCGCGCCTGCTCATCGCCCGTCATGGCGTTCCAGTTAGCCCGGCAAGGCTGCGCGATTTCGAGAGATTCCAGTGAAATAAAGGTGGACTGCATGGCCCCTTGACCAGTGCATACCTCAGGATGTTCCCAAAATGTGAAACAAAATTTGTCCCTATTTATGTCGTAAAATTCGGCTCTGGCAATCTGACAACATCATCCGAGTTGGACGAAGGCGGCTGCGTTGCTATGGGAAATGATGGGGGCGGAGGCGGGGCGCCCATTATGACCGATATAGACGAATCATTGGGATCCGCTATATGTGGTAGTTCCGAAGGTGCATTGGTGATGATCTCCCCTTCGAACCTGCCAGGGTTTTCCACTCTGGCAGCAGGAGTTGGCTGTGGGATTATCGCTGTGGGTTCTGGTCTTTCGAGTCGCGTCGTTTTAGTCACGCCTTTGGCTAACATTGTACTGGTAGCGATTTGCGGAGCCGTTGTGCTGTTTGCATGTCCCAGACGATTAAACCTCAAGACACACGCTGCCAGCATTGCTGCCCCTAAGCCTCCAACTGCAGCGACGAGTTGACCAATATGGACTCGCTTTCTATGCGTTGCCTGACCCACTGGACAGTCGCTCGTAATTACCGTCCCATCGCTGCGGCGATGGAGGCGCAAACATAAATTTCCTTCCTTTGCCTCAATGAGTTGGGTGGCTTGTTCGCGTGTCATGCCATAGAGGCTGTAGACGTTTTTTCCACAGCCGGGACAGAAGCGAATGCAATCGTTTCCCTGCACCTTTTGCATGGCGCTCCAGTCGGCGCGACATGGGCTGGCTATCTCGATGGATTCGAGACTGATGAACGAAGAGGGCATGATATTTCGAAACAAAATTAGAGATCATGTTCCGTAAAAACGATAGAAAAATGAAATGGCAACTTCAGAGTAATAAGAGGGTATCATGAGTTCCGCCGTCGCCGTATCTGCCGTGATTCCTTGCTTGAACGAAGAAGAAACCCTCGCGTTTTGCATTCGCAAGGCTCAAAGCGCTTTTCAGAAGCTCAATATCAATGGGGAGGTCGTCGTCGCCGATAACGGTTCGACCGACAAAAGCGTTGAAATCGCGCAGGAGCTGGGCGCCCGAGTCGTACACCAAACCGAAAAAGGTTACGGCGCGGCTCTCAAAGCTGGCATTGAGGGGGCATACGGTAAAGTCGTTGTCATGGGCGACGCCGACGATTCCTACGATTGGGGTGCGCTCGGCGACTTCGTGCATAAAATCGAGGAAGGTAACGACCTCGTCATGGGCAACCGTTTTCGCGGTGGCATTGAAGATGGAGCCATGCCCTGGCACCATCGCTACATCGGCAACCCGGTTCTCTCGTTTGTAGCCCGCGCCGTGTGCCGTGCTCCTATCGGCGATTTCCACTGCGGAATGCGCGCTTTTACCAAGGATGGCTACGAGCAGATGCAACTCCAGACATCGGGCATGGAGTTCGCTTCGGAAATGGTTATCTCCTCGGCACGCAACGGTCTTCGCATCGCCGAAATCCCGACCAAACTCTATCAGGACAAGCGTTCCCGCCCGCCACACCTTCGCTCTTTCCGCGATGGATGGCGTCACCTGAAGTTCATTTTGTCCTACGCGCCCGACCATTTGTTGCTGGCTCCCGGTTTGTCGCTGTTCTTGCCCGGTTTATTGCTGATGCTTATGCTGGCTGCTGGCCCCATCACTTTGGGTAGCTTCTACATGGGCGCCCACTTCTTGGCTCTGGGCTGCATGTTGGCCATGCTTGGCTTTAACGTCCTGACACTGTGGTTGCTTGGTAAGCGCGTCGTAATGCGCAAGCACCCTCGCCTTTCGCAAACCCGCGTCGGACAGTTCGTTTCGCAACTCTCGCTCGAACGCCAACTCATCACAGGTTCGCTTCTCGTTCTGTTGGGTCTGGGAGTTGACGGTACTATCCTGGCGAAGTGGTTGGCCCATCCTCTGGCTCCAATGGAATCGACTGTTCACGCTGCTTTCGTTGCTTCTTCCTGCGTTGAGATGGGATTAACTTTGGCCTTCTCCGCCTTCATCCTAAACCTCATCTCTAACGAATAATCAAGTTCAAAATTCCAAAGCGCCCGCTGATTACTCAGCGGGCGCTTTCGTTTATTTTTGGGGTGACCTTCAAAAAACGAAAAATCGTTCATTGATTGCAACTCTGCTTATGCTGTTTAGGTATAAGGCCAAAATTTCGTAAAAGCGATGCGAATTACCAGGCAAAACAGACATGGATAAAGTTACGGCGTCAGGACGGAGAATTAACGGGTATTACTCGGCTGTTGGATGGAGTATTGGAACGACATTCATTGCCGCACTCTTACTGCAACTGGCAAGCTCGCCATTTGAATTTTCTAAAGTCCCCATTTTCTTCAGGTTTATATTCTTTGATGACCGCTTTGTATTGTGGTTGTCGGTTGCCGTTCTGGGGTTTGCACTTCTACTGGCCTCGCGTGTCCGTATCGAGATTGTCGAATCACTGTTGGCATGGATTGATCGCTCAATTTTAGGGATTTCCATCGCCAGTTTTGTTGTCTTTGGCTTGGGAGCTATTCTCTTTTACCATCGCTACTCCCTTTCGATGGATGAGTTTTCTATTGTCTATCAGAGCAAGGTCTTTGCAGCTGGAAAGTTGGATGGTCAAGTTTCCAGCAACTTAATTGATCGGCTCGTAGCGCCGCAATTCATTATCGAATTTTTTGGTATTGATCGCGCGCGCGGGTTGATCACTGCTGTGTACTGGCCCGGAACATCATTATTGATGACTCCCTTCACACTATTGGGAGTTCCATGGCTGCTTAATCCTTTCATTTCGGCCATCACGGTCTACTGCCTTCATCGGGCGACACGAGAAGCGACTGGTTCGCCGACCGTAGCTTCGTGGGCAACTCTGTTTCTTATCGCTTCTCCCGTCTTTGCGGTCAGCGCTGCCAGTTACTACGCGATGCCCTCGCATATGCTGGCGAACATCCTCTACTTCTGGGTTTTATTTCGCGCCAATACGCTGCGCGAAAGCGGGCAACACCATAGACATTTGGTATTTCTGGCTGGAGTGATCGGTGGTTTTGCCTTAGTTCTGCATAACCCCATCCCCCATACGGCATTTTGTGCCCCCTGGTTGGTGTGGATTGTACTGAGGCGTCGGGACTGGATACTTCCCATTTTTGTTGGCTATTTAGTCTTTGCACTTCCCTTAGGGGTAGGGTGGTTTTTACATTTGAAGACGTTGGATGCTCAAATGCCACAGTTGGAAAATAGCATTCTGGCGCGTCTGCCACAGATATTTGTGCTGCCATCCTCCGATCTATTGACTATACGGTTGTTAGCCATATTTAAAGTTATGGCTTGGGCTGTGCCGGGCATGTTGGTTCTCGTTTTTGGAGCTTGGAGCCGACGCCAAACCCCGCTTTGGTTGCGTTTGCTGAAAGCCTCTTTCGCCACTCTGTTCATAGCGTACTTTTTTATCTCCTACCCACAAGGACATGGTTGGGGATACCGTTTCATTCATCCTGCGTGGTTTATCTTGCCTCTGTTGGCAGCATTCGCCTTGAATCATCAAGTTGGTGAGGGCGAAGAGAACGTGACTAGACCCCACGCATCGCGTCGCCAATTTTTTGCCGCTGCAATTGGCTTGTCATTATGCATCTTACTGCCGACGCAAATATGGCAGGTCAATCGCTTCATTACGTGGTATCTGGGGCAAATTCCAAATCCACCGAGTGACAGGAAATCCATTCTTTTTATTGACCCGCGAGTCGGATATTACTCAAGCGATTTTGTACAAAATGACCCCTTCCTACGAGACAAAGCCTGGAAATTGATTGCACGTGGTCCCGCTTCCGATCTCAAGTTCGCGAGCCAATTTTTGCACTCACCTCGTGTGGCACAACAGGGTGCATGGGGAGAATTGATTGTTGAGGGCGAGTAACGCACCGACGTTCCTCTCTTTGCTTGCTGTTCTAGTTCATCGAATTATGCCCTTTACTCCTTCGCGTTTTCCATCCGTGCCTCCGGAATCCGAACCTTCGACTCACAGGCAAGGCATGAGTCGCGGTAACGCTATTTGTTTAGGTCTGGCCGTTCTCATCGGGTTTATATTGCACCTTATCCCCGTGCTGCAGAGTCGCTGGGTGGTTGGGGATGGAGGGCTATTTTGGAACGCAGCTAAAGCTATCGCCGACAATCATTTTATTTTGCCGCGTACGATACCCTATCCAACGCTCACCCCAGATATTCCCTTCTGCTATCCACCATTAGCGTTCTATCTTGCCGCGATTTTCTACTCGTTCGGGGTCGGGTTAGATATTGTTTTCAAGTGGTTGCCTTTTGGGTTCAGTCTCTTTTTGATTCTTTGTGTCTGGAATTTTGCTAACACACTCTTTAAAGGCTCGGTTGCGGCAGGAGCAACGGCCTTGCTTTGGTCAGCTTCCTTTCTGGGGTTCTCTTGGCACATACAAGGCGGAGGACTTCCGCGCGCTTTGGGTATGTGCTTCGCTTTGGTCGCTATGGACGCGGCTTTGCGGTTATGGCGTGATGACGAGACACGTTGTTTTTGGTGGGTTGTCGCGTTTCTGGCTTTGGCAGTCGCCACACACCTTGAGCGCTTTCAAATGGGGGTTATCGGTACTGCCGCATTATGGCTTTGCTATGGTCGCAACTTCCGCACGGCAGCTCAATTTGTAGGTATTCTTCTGCTGGCAGCTTGCTTCACTTTGCCATGGTGGGGTGTTTGTGTGGCCCGCTTCGGGGTGGCGCCGTTCTTAAGTGCATCGCGGGCAGTTCAATACCAGCCTCTGACGCTGCTTCATTTTTTTCCCGTTCTCGTTACCCTGCTATGCCTGCGGAAAAAGCTTGCTTTCGTTCCGCTTTGGGCACTTTTGATTGTGCTTCTCGAACCGCGTTCGAGCTTCATTTTTCTGACAGTTCCGATCTCCTTGAGTTTAGGAGTCGCCATTGAAACCTGTGTTTTTAGCTCGTGGTCTCCCAGGGTAATTATTGGTGTGCGTTTTTCGTTAGCCAGTCTTTTGTTGCTATGTTTCGTACTCGATACCTTCTCTCAGTTACCCACCATCGAGTCGTTATCTCCAGGGCACCGCGATGCCATGTCTTGGGTTGCACAACACACGTCGGCTACTAGTTCTTTTCTGGTGCTGCCAACTCATGCCTGGGCCAGAGACACAGTTTCGGAATGGTTCCCCACTCTGACGCAAAGGCGCAGTCTGGCGACCGTTCAGGGGGCAGAATGGTTGGGAGCAGGAGTGTTCAATGCTCGTGAAGCCCAACAGACCAAACTTATGAGATGCTCATCTTGGCGCGATGTAGAGGATTGGAGCCAGCTTAACAATCTTCGCTATGAATGGGTTTTTCTACCTCTTCATGCTACCACTTCGCTTCCTGAGTTGAACCGGCATCTCCGAATATGGAATCAAGATTTAAGGCGTCTGCCCCAGTGGAATGTGGTGTATTCGAACCGCGATGTCGCTGTTTTTCACCACATGAAGTGAGCAACTGCGGGACGAACAGCGCATCCAAAATGGGACAATTTCCAATGCCCGACGACACGTTGTTTTAGATTGAAGGTGTGGCTGGTTTGCGTGCTTCCAGAATGCCAATCATAGCTGCTTCCATTGGCAGGGCGCGCGACGGGAAGAATACGCGAGGTGGCAAATGTCCCATACGCCCCAATACATAGGACACCGGATTCACCAGGGTTTGGCCCCATGTTGCTGTCACCTGGAATCCTGTTGCTTGGAGATGTTTGCCCAGTTCTTGCGGGCGAAATTCGTACAGGTGGTATTCGTTCTTCATGCCACCTAAGCCCAAAACCCACGTGAAGTAGCGATTCGGCGTTGAAATGAGCAATTTTCCGCCGGGGCGTAGCACGCGATACAACTCTTTCATCGCTTGCTGTGCGTCCGAGAGGGAGAGATGCTCGATTGTCTCGAAGCAAATGGCGGCGTCGAACGAAGCATCCTCGAAGTCGATGTTGGTAATGCTGCCGAGATTAAAGTTAACGTCCGCAGTTGTGTAGTTTTTGCGGGCGTAGGCGAGTGCCTCTTCGGAAATGTCGACTCCCTCCACATGGGCGCCGCGTGTTTGAGCCACAATTTTTGAGCCGTAACCCAGGCCACAGGCGATGTCGATAACGCGCAATTGATTTCCTGGAGTCAGACCTTTGAGGCGTCGGGCCGCTAAGAGGTAGCGTGATCTGTGCATCCACATCTCTGCACGATTGGGGTCGTTCAGGCCGTCGAGGCGCTCGATTGGTGCGTAAACCTTGCCCGCACGTTCATCTACTGGGGCCGCGTTCTGGTCGCTCATTACTTTTCATCTTACACAACCTTGAATCGGTGGTGTCTTTTAGACTGGCGCTCGATGGCCCCATCGGTTTCGATTGTTTTGCCCGTCTGGAACGGCGCTCGCGATTTGCGCGACACACTTCCTGCTCTTGCCGCGCAGCAGTACGATGGCAAAGTCGAAATTATTGCTATTGATTCTGGCTCACGAGATGATAGCGTGGATTTACTGCGAGAGGCGGGGGCGCGGATATGGGAAATCCCGCAGAGCGAGTTCGGACACGGTAAAACCCGCAACTTTGGTGTGCGGGAAGCCAGTGGTGAAATCATCGTTTTCCTGAGTCAGGATGCAACGCCTATGGGCAGCGATTGGTTGCAGCAATTGGTGAAGCCCGTTCAGGATTCGCATGTTGGTGCCGCCTTTGCCCGCCAGTTGCCCCGTCAGGATGCGACTCCGTTAGAGCGCTATTTTCACTACTCCATCTATCCCGCGAAGGGGAGTATCACTCGTTCCCGGAAAGGACGCGCCCTTTCAGTTAGCAACGTGTTCTTCTCTAATGTGTGCAGCGTGGCACGGCGCGAAGTGTGTTTGCGCTTTCCCTTCGATGAGACGGTTATCATGAGTGAGGACCAGGTCTTCTCTCGCGATCTTTTGCAGAATGGTCTGGACATCGTCTATGCGCCTCAAGCCCAGGTGATTCACTCGCACCATTATAATTTGCGCGCCCTTTTCAAACGCAATTTCGATAGCGGGTATTCGTTGCGCTCTTTTCCCGGCGACCCGATGTGGAAGCAAATGGGCAAGGCCATCATGTTCATCACGCGCGAGGTACGGTTTTTGGCGCGCGAAAAGCAATTCGCCTGGCTGCTTTATTTGCCCATTTATGAGGCAGTTCGCTTTGCAGCGCTTATTAGTGGGACACAGGCCGAGCGTTTGCCTCATCGCACGCGAGTCGCGCTGAGCTTACATAGCTCTTATTGGAACCGCGAATCACAGGACAAAACTTGAACTGAGGATAGGGATTAAGTCTTTTTGCGGGTTAAGGATGCTTTGCCAAAGCTCCAGTTCTTGTGCAGCCAAAAATTCCCTGCCATGACTGCCAAGCCTACCAATACGTTCGCAACCAGATAGTGCATTGATAAGCCTTCGACGAGGAGAGCCACTAAGCTCAAGCTAAAGGCAAAGCTTCCTATGTTCACCGTATAGTAGCGTCGTAGTTCGTGCCAGATTTGAACACCTTGGGCGCGGAATGTCAGTTTTCTGTTCAGAAAAAAACCAACTCCGCTGACAATGAATAGTGTGAGAGTGGAGGCGAGCATGTAGTGGAGATGCAGGATTTCCTTGCCCACATAAAGCACTATCATGTTGAGCAAAAAACACCCGCTCCCCACCATCGCGAAGCGCAGGAACTGTGAGTGGCGCGCAAAAATGGTCACAACCCCTCTAATTGAATCAAATCGGCCTTTTTTAGCGGGAACTCAGTTCGATGACGTTGCGTGCCCGCTCTTTGAGTTTTTGGCTGGCCGTCTCGATGCCCGAAGTGAGGATGTTGACGTTGGCGTCGGGTTGAATGAGATCGGCTTTCTGATTGGATAGCAGAGTCTCGACATCGGTCACGCTTTCAAGACCGCGCGAAAGCACGTTGTAGAGAGGGTCGCGTTCGACGGGTTCGCGTCCGGCTTCCACAATCATCTCGACTAACTGGCGGCTAGTGAGGACCTGTTTGCGGTCGCGGGTCGGGTCGCGGATGATTTCGTACTCCATGATGGTGCCATCGACATCGTCGGCGCCAAACCACAGCGCACTTTGTGATACGGGAGCTGTGTTCATAATCCAGAAGGTTTTTATATGGGGGAAGTTATCGAGCATGAGCCGTGACACGGCGATTTCACGCAAATCCTCGACACCCGTTGGTGGCGGCAACTCTTCCATCGCCGTTTTTTCGGGGTGCCACGACAATGGGATGAAGGTGAGAAAGCCGCCGGTTTCGTCCTGCAACTCACGCAATCGCACGAAGTGTTCGACTTTTTCGGGGGTTTGTTCGACGTGACCGTAGAGCAGTGTCGCGTTGGATTTGACGCCGCTCTGGTGAGCGGCGCGCGCCAGTTCCAGCCAGCGGGCGGCGTTGGGTTTGGCGAAAAACAGGTCTTCGTGAACACGGTCGCTCATCACTTCGGCGCCGCCACCGGGGATGGCATCAAGGCCCGCTGCTTTGAGGTCGGCGTATACCTCGTGCGGCGATTTCTTGGATGCGCGCACGATCTGGTCGATTTCGACCATGGTGAAAGCTTTGATATGGGCGTTGGGGCGTGCTGCTTTGACGGCGCGCAGCAACTCCAGATAATACGAGTAGGGGAGTTTGGGGTTGACGCCGCCCACGATATGAACCTCGGAGATGGGCACGTCGCCGTAGTTGAGGACTTTCTGCGCGGCCTGTTCGGGTGTCATGGTATAGGCGCGCGGGTCGTCTTTGGGGCGGGCGTAGAACGAGCAGAACAAGCAGCCCTTGTTGCAGACGTTGGTGTAGTTGACGTGTTGGTTTCTGACCCAATAGGCGACGTTTCCGTTTTTGCGCTCGCGTACGAGGTTGGCGAGGTAACCCACGGCGTTGAGGTCGGCGGTTTGGTAAAGTTGCAGGCCATCGTCAAACGAAAGACGCTCTTCGCGTTCGACTTTGGCGGCAATGTCTGCCAATCCTGCGCGTTCAATTCTTTGTTGCCAAATTGGGTTCATAAGTTAAGAAACGAACGAAAAGTGATGTCGTTACTTCGAGTTCACCGCGATTTCATCTGCTTTTAATACCGCGATTGGAAACACTTTGATTATCGCAAGTGAAGCAAATTAAAGGGAATTTCCTTGATTTTGGCGCTTCTATTGCTGAGGGGAGGCGCGAAATGTTCGCGGAAGAGTTACAAATGCAAGAAGGGCAAACCATGCGGTTCAAAGGATCAATCGCTCTCGTGACGGGAGCCGGATCGGGCATTGGACGTGCGACAGCTTTACAGTTCGCGCGCGAGGGCGCTCGCGTTGCAATTGTGGATGTTGACCGCGAGGCGGGCGCTCAAACGCTCGAACTGCTTCACAAGGAAGGAGGACAGGGGGTTTTCCTGTTCGCCGATGTCTCCAAGAGTGCCGACGTCCAAGGTGTTGTCAATCGCGTTATCGAGTTGTGGAGCCGACTCGACATCCTCGTCAATAATGCTGGAACGATGCGCTTTGCTCCTGTGGTTCAGCTGAGCGAGGATGATTGGGATACGGTTATCGCTGTTAACCTGCGCTCGGCCTTTTTGTTTTCCAAGTACGCCGTGCCGCACATGAGGCGGGTTTCGGGACGTCGCGGTGGAGCCATCGTGAACGTTTCTAGCGTCCATGCCAGTGCCACAACGCGCAACGTCGCCGCTTACGCTGCCAGCAAGGGCGGACTCGAAGCCTTCACGCGCGCTTTGGCGTTGGAAGTGGAGACACAGAGCGTGCGTGTTAATGCGGTTGCCCCCGGTGCGGTCGATACGCCGCTGTTGTGGAGTAACCCCAACCTGCAATCGGGCGCCGAAAAATTGGAAGGCACCGTTATTTCTGCGCAGGGCATCGCCGATGCCATCTGCTACCTCGCCTCAGATCAGGCCGCGTTCGTCACTGGAACAGTTTTGAGCGTGGATGCGGGCCGTTTAGCGCGGCTTTAGCCCCCGGTGGCGTTGCGGATGGCTTTTGTTGCTTTTGTTGCTTTTCTGCCACTGCGTATAAATAAAAAGCTACTCCCAGCGCATCGCCGACTTCTATTGTTGTGCGTGAGGTCGCATTGGGGTTGGGGCCTAGCGGGCGGTAGATATGGCAGGAGATGCACGCGGGCTTGTTGGCCCGAATGGGCACCGCCACAACTTTCCAACGCTTGTTGACCCGTCGGGAGATTCCTATTTTCGCATTGTGGGGATATTCTTCGGCTAATTCGAAGACGCGATTGCCGATTTCTTGAAGCGCGTTGACTGAAGGGGCTTTTAAAGGTGGAGTCGGCGATGAGACGGGCGTGCCATCAGGATTATGAGTCGTGAGGCCGTCCTTACCGTCCATGCCCCTCGCTTGTTCTTGGTCGATAACCCTTTCCTTTGTCTTGTTGTTTGTGGGGTAGAAGTTGATCGCGCGGGGCAGAGGTAGGGTAATTTTCCCCGTCAGATGTACTGGGCCTTGAATTGGTTTGTAGCCAGCACCATCCCATGCACGTAACCAGAGGGCACGGCTCATCAGGTAGAACGCGGCATCCGTCTTTTTGTTCTTCAGAGCGGCAATTGTGGTCTTTTCGGTGGGAGTCTGTGGATTGTACAGGTAATGTTGGTTGCCATAGGCGCGCACAATACCAAAGTCCTTATCGGGCACGACGGCAAAGCGAGCCTGTAAATCGCGGTTGAGCGATGCCAGTTCCGGTGTTGGAAAGCTGAATGGTTTTAGGGGCAGAGGTGGTTTTTGCCTGGACTCGCGATAGCGACTGGCGCCCCACAACAGAATCGCACTCGCGACACTACAGCCAAGTAGAAAGCGGATGCGTTTGAGTTCCGCTGCATTCAAGGGAGACATGAATGCAGTGTCCGTCAAACACCCAGCCAAAACAAAAGCCCTTCGAGATTGTGTCTCGAAGGGCTTTCAAGTTTTTATTCTACCGTCACGCTTTTGGCGAGGTTACGGGGTTGATCGACATCGTGGCCCCGAAGCAGTGCGATGTGATAGGCCAACAATTGCAGCGGAAGGGCCACGATGAACGGGGTGAACGACTCGGTGAGTTCGGGCACACGCAGCACGTAGTCGGCGTTATCGGCGATGAGTTCGTCGTCCTGTGCGGCGATGGCGATGAGTTTGCCTCGGCGGGCACGGACTTCCTGCATGTTGGACAGGATTTTCTCGTAGGTGGGGCCTTGTGTCGCGATGGCGACGACGGGCATTAACTCGTCGATGAGGGCGATGGGGCCGTGTTTGAGTTCGCCCGCGCTGTAGCCTTCGGCGTGGATGTAAGAGATTTCCTTGAGTTTCAAGGCGCCTTCGAGGGCTGACGGGGTGCCAAAGTTACGACCGATGAAGAGGGCGTGCTGGCAAGCCCAGAAGCGCGAGGCGACCTTCTCGACTTCGCTGGTGTCCTTGAGAATCTGGCGCATGACGCGCGGCAATTCGGCGAATTTTTCGAGGCGGCGCTTCATGCGGGCGGCATCGACCTGACCGTGAACGCGGCCCAGATGGAGGCTGAGCAGGTAAAGCGCGCCCAATTGTCCGATGAAGGCTTTCGTGGAAGCGACCGAGATTTCGGGGCCAGCGTTGGTGTAGATGACACCATCGGATGCGCGCACGATGCTGGACGCGGGCATGTTGACAATCGAGATGACCTTGAGGCCGCGCTCTTTGGCTTCCTGAACGCCCGCGAGGGTATCGGCGGTTTCGCCCGACTGCGAGATGGCGATGACTAGGGTATCTTCGCCCAGAATGGCGCCCTTGGCGTGGGCGGCAACGTTGCGATAGCGAAATTCGCTGGAGGTATCGACATCGACGGAGATGAGGCCCAGACGCTCGATGAGCAGTTTGCCGACGAGGCCAGCGTGCCATGAGGTGCCGCACGCTTGAATGAAGATGCGGCGTACTCCGCGCAACTCTTCATCGGTGAGGCCAATGTCGTGGAGTAGGATGTTTTCGCGTGCTTCGTCGGTGTAGCGGCTGAGCAAGCGGTCGATAACTTCGGGTTGCTCGTGGATTTCCTTGAGCATGAAGTGGGGCCAGTTGCCAAGTTCGGTGGAATCGGGATTCCATTCGAGGTGTTCGCTTTTGCGCTCGCGTTTTTCGCCGTCGTGGAGGCCAAATAGTTCGACGCTGTTTTTGCCCAGAACCGCGATTTCGCCGTTGTTGAGGAAGATGATGTCGCGCGTCCACTTCAAGATGGCGAGCGGGTCGGAGGCGCAGAAGTTTTCGCCGTTGCCGACGCCGACCACGAGTGGCGAGGTTTGCCGAACTGCTACTACGGTTTCGGGGAAATCGGCGTGCATGACGGCGAGTGCATAAGCGCCGCGCACGTTGCTAAGGGCAGTGCGGATGGCGCCAACCAGGTCGCCGGGCTTTTGGTCGTAGGCGCGCTTAATGAGGTTGGGCAGAACTTCGGTATCGGTTTGCGAGTGAAAATGTATGCCCTGCGCTTCAAGTTCGACGCGCAGTTCGGCGTAGTTCTCGATGATGCCGTTGTGAACCACGAACACCGTGCTGGTTGAATCGGCATGGGGGTGGCAGTTGGTTTCGCTGGGGCGACCATGCGTGGCCCAGCGGGTGTGACCGATGCCGACATGCCCCTCAAGGGGGGCGTTTTGCAGCGACGAGCGCAGGTTTTCGAGCTTCCCGACCGCGCGGCGCAATTCGATGCCGCTGCCGCCATTATTGCGCGCCACTGCGACGCCCGCTGAGTCGTAGCCGCGATATTCGAGCTTAGACAGACCGCCCGTTAAAACGGGCGCGGCGCTTCCGGCGCCCACGTATCCGACAATTCCACACATGATGCTTTAGAGTAAACGGCGATTTTCAGGCGCCGGATTGTTTTTTGAGTTCCTCCACTCCCAGTAAGAGACGAGGGCCGGGGCGAAGCAGCCAGTCGCCGTTCGCCACCAATATTCGCCCTTTCCTGATGCATGGCAGTTTGGCAAGAGCCGCATTAGCGCGCAGGGCAGCTAACACCTGTGCTTTGGGTTTGCTTGACGGAACGATCACAACATCAGGCGGAGTGACCAGCAGCGACTCGAAGTTGACTTGTTTGTAGCCCTCAATTTTCAGCTTATCGGCGATGTTGGTGAATCCTGCATGGCGCACTGTATCGGAAACCAGAGTTCCCTTTCCTGCAATCCAGCCCGCCGAATCGCCTGTTTGCACGAGCGCTGTCAGAGGAGCTTTAGGCAGGGCAATGTCGAATTTCTTCGCGAGGGTTTCGGCTTCGGTTGATTTGCCTATCCAGGCGCCGAGTTTTCGGAAATCGGCGGCGAGCGATTTGAAGTTGGTGGTGGTGAGGGCGGCGACGGGGACGCCGATTTTTGTTTGCCAGTCGTTGAAGCGGGCGTTGTTGCTGGTTTCGCCCTGCACGACGATGAGGTCGGGGCGAAGCGCGAGACACTGCTCTACGTTGGGGCCATTGAAGTTGCCGCCAATGGCGACTTTCTTGGCGGCTTCGGGATAGTTGGCGTAGTCGTCGCGCCCGACGAGTTGAGACTGCGCACCGAGGACGAACATGGTTTCGACTGCTCCGGGGCCAATAACGATGACCCGTTTGGCGGGCGCCGTGAGATTGATGGGGCGCCCTAAATCGTCACTGGGGGATTGGAAACCCAATCCAATTTGCTTGAGGCCATTAACCGGAGCGGGTCTGGTGCGCGAGCATCCGCTGACGCCGAATACAGTCAGGGAAAGCAGACCCAGGGCGAGGAAACGAGGAAACACGGCTTTAGTTCACCAGTTCGGGCACTTTTTAGGCTTGTTGAACCTGATTGTGCCAGTCGTAGAGGAAAATCATCAGGTCTTGAAGGGCGCCTTCGGAGAGGGTGTCGGGGTAGGTGTAGCGGACTTTGTTGATATAGCCGCCATCGGTTCGAAGGGCCAAGTGCGAGTAGCGCATTCCCTCGTAGTCGGTTTGAGGGCCGGGGGCCTGACGGTAGTAGAAAGCGGCCCACAGGTACATGGGAAGCGGAGCATCGTCGGGCAGGTGCAGGTACTGCGATGCCTTGACTTCGAGGTCGAGCAGGACGCCGCGCTCGGCGATTGCCATGACATCTCCGCACGCCGCTTGATAGAACTCAGCGACGCGCGGCGAGGTAATGTCGTTGGGGATGTCCTTGATGCCGAGGTCGTAGAGATAGATGTCGGCTTTGGTGCCGTTGGGCGAGACGTAGCGGAATTGCACGCCCATGCGGGCATCCTCGAAAATGGTGGTTTCGTGGTAGCGGAGAGTGCCAACAATTTTGGGGAGGCGTGACTCCATTTTGAAGAGAGGTATGGGTGTCATGATGAGAATTCGTCGTGACGCCCGTGTGAGATTTTTGCGTCACCCACCTCATTTTATGGCTTTCGGGAGTGAGCTTCGAGTTTTCGATTTTTGCCCTCGTAGGTCTTGGATTTCTAGCCTGCTTCTTTAGCGGATGCTGAGGGGGAGGCGGTAGTTGCCGCTGCGGGCGTCGGTGGCCATCTGGTTGACGGCTACTCGGATGCGGTAGTCGCCGCTTTCGGTGAGGCGGGTTTTGAATTGGTAGCGCTTGTCTTCGATGAGGTTGCGGCCTGATGGTGATGTGATGAAGATCATGGGGACGAAGCCACGAGTGGTGGAACTGATGGACATGTTGAGGGTTTGGCCTCGGCGGGCGCGCACTATGTAGATGTGATTGGAGCGGGCGGGAGTCGAGTAGCCGCGCAAGACTGTGTAGGTGCTGCCGGGGCGGAAATGAACGCGCGAGGTGGGAGTGCTGGCGAAGCAGGTGAGGGCGGAGGTGGCGAGGAGGGCAGTTGTGAGCAGAATTTTCATGGTGAGAATCTTCCTGCGAAAAGTGTTCCAGTGCCTTTGTTGCTGGCAAATCTCAGTGGAAAGTGGGTTTAGAAAGTGCTTGTGATGGGTATATTATCGTGCCGGAGCGTTTCGGCATGTTTACATCGAAAGCGAAATTGAGTTTTGAGGTGATGCTTCACTCGCGTAGTGACGGGCTTTTCCTGTTCTGCAAAAACGCGGGCTTATTCGTTGAATCCGTAGAATTTGGGGGTTCAGCACAAAACACGGCTTTCGAACTCTTGTCTTCCAAACATCCCATATGCGATATTTGACCGGCTTGGCCCTGAGCGTATGCGCTTTGGGGAGTACGCCCACTTTTGCGGCCCGATCTATGACTATCAATAACCTGCGTTGCGAAAACGTGCCCAACCCTTTGGGAATAGCAGAGCAGAGACCACGTCTCGCCTGGAAACTTGATTCTGAGGCGCGTGGCGCCAAGCAGGTTGCCTATCGTGTTTTGGTGGCCTCGCGTCCCGAATTGCTTTCCAATGATGAGGGCGATTTGTGGGATAGCGGACAGGTGCAGTCGGGAGAGACGACGGGAATTATCTATGCGGGTAAGCCGCTGTTTTCGGGACAGCGCTATCACTGGAAAGTGCGCGTCGTGGATGCGGCGGGCAAGGTTTCTGAGAGCGCTCTGGCTTTCTGGCAGATGGGTTTACTGGCGAAAAGCGACTGGCACGGCCAGTGGATTGGCTATGTGGCGCCCAAGGCGGAGGCCAACAACATTCCTACGCTAGAGAAGGCATCGTGGATTTGGTATCCCGAAGGCGACCCGACCAAAGATGCTCCCGTCGCGACCCGCTGGTTTCGGCGCAACGTAACGGTGCCCGCTGGGCGCGCCGTGCAGAACGCGACTTTGCGCGTTGCCGCCGACAACTCGGCGGTTATTTACATCAATGGCAAGGAGATTGGGCGGGCGCGCGATTCGTGGAAGTCGCGTAAAACCTATGAGTTGAAAGATGCGCTTGTGCCCGGTGACAATGTGGTGGCGATTTCGGTTGCCAATGAAGGCACTGCCCCCGGCCCTGCGGGATTAGCGGCGCAGTTGGACATTAAGTTCGCCGAGGAAGAGCCGATTTCGATTGTGACGGATGCGCAGTGGAAGGCGATCAATGAGCAAGGCGATGGTTGGCAGACGAGCGCTTTCAACGATGGCGATTGGGTGGCAGCGAAGAGTTTGGTTGCGGTTGGCGAAGGCCCGTGGGGAGAGATTGCCAGTGGCTCGATTATCACCGCGCCGCCCGCGCCTTATTTGCGGCACTGCTTCACTATTGACGGGAAAATCAAGCGGGCGACGGCCTACATTTGCGGACTTGGTTTGTACGAGATGAGCTTGAACGGGCGCAAAGTGGGCGACCATGTGCTTGACCCCGCGTGGACACGTTATGACCGCCGCTCGCTGTATGTCGCTTATGATGTGACGGAGAATTTGAAGAATGGGCGTAACGCGGTTGGTGTGGTGCTGGGAACGGGGCACTACGACGACCATGTGCTGGCGGTGTGGGATTTTGAGAAAGCCTCATGGCGCGATAATCCGAAATTGATGTTGGAAATGCGCGTCGATTACGAGGACGGGCGCCAACAGGTGATTAGCAGCAACGATTCGTGGAAAGCTTCGACGGGGCCGATTTTGTTCGATAGCATTTCGGGCGGCGAGCGCTACGACGCGCGCTTAGAAATGGCGGGTTGGGATACAGCCAATTACAACGACAGCGCCTGGAAAAATGTTGAATTAGCAGAGGCTGTGAAGGGGAATTTGGTGGCTCAGATTGCGCCACCAATCAAGCACACGCAAACCATCGTGCCCATCAAGATAACCGAGCCGAAGCCGGGGGTATTCATCTTCGACATGGGGCAGAATTTCGCGGGCGTGCCGGAACTGCATGTTTCGGGGCCAGCGGGGACGAAAGTGACGATGCGCTGCGCCGAACTGCTGCATGACGACGGTACGCTCGACGCCAGCAACATCGAAAACTTCGTGAAGCGCCGCGATACCGAGCAGCTGTTCCAGAACGACAGCTACATTTTGAAGGGCGAGGGCCGCGAGGTGTGGAGTCCGCGTTTTACCTACCACGGTTTGCAATATGTCGAGGTGACTGGATTTCCCGGTAAGCCGACGCTGGATAATTTGCGCGGACTGGTGCAGCATTCGGCGTTTGATGCTGTAGGGAGTTTCGAATGTTCGGATGAGATGCTGAATCGCACGCAGCAGAACACGCTGTGGGCGTACATCAGCAATTTTCACGGCTATCCCAGCGATTGCCCACAGCGCGAAAAGAATGGCTGGATGGGAGACGCGCATTTGGCTGCTGAGATGGGGCTGTATAACTTCGATGGCGCTGCCAACTATGAGAAATGGTTGGATGACATTCATGACGAGCAGAAAGAGAATGGTGTGTTGCCCGGCATCGTACCGACCAGTGGGTGGGGGTATAGTTGGGGCAATGGCCCGGCATGGGATAGCGCTTATCCGCTCATCGTGTGGTATTTGTATCAGTACCGCGATGACAAGCGCGTTTTGGAGAAGCATTACGACCGCTTGAAGCTGTATGTCGATTATGTAACGACGCGCTCCAAGGATGGCATCGTCGGGTTTGGTTTGAACGACTGGCTGGCGCCTAAAACCAAAACTCCGGTAGAAGTGACTGATACGGGGTACTATTACGCCGACACTCGCATCGTGGCGCAGATCGCCGAGATTTTGGGCAAGAGCGAAGACGCGCGCCGCTATTCGGAGTTAGCGCAGAGCATTAAAGTCGCGTTCAACAAGGAGTTTTACAACGCACAGACTCACCTCTATTCCAATGGGAGCCTGACGGCGCAGAGTTGTGCGCTGTATCAGGGGTTAGTGCCCGACGAGAATAAGTCCGCTGTAGTTGAGGCGCTTGTTGACGAAATCAAAAATCAGGGCTACCACATGGATGTCGGAATTTTGGGCGCCAAATATATCTTGAATGCGCTCGCCGAGAATGGGCGCGCGGATGTCGCTTATCAGATGCTGATGGTGAAAACCGAGCCGAGTTACGGCAACTGGATAGAACGCGGCGCCACCACGCTGTGGGAAGAGTGGAATGGCAATCAGTCGCGCAACCACATCATGTTCGGCGATGTGAGCGCCTGGTTCTACAAATATCTCGCCGGTATCCAAGCGGGAAGTCCCGGTTTTAAAACTATCGTGTTGCAGCCGCATGTGCTGGGCAATTTGACTTCGGCGCGCGCTAGTTACAACAGCGTGCAGGGCAAAATCGTCAGTGAGTGGAAGGTCGAGGGCAGCCAATTCAATTGGAATGTGACGGTGCCCGCCAATACAACGGCGACAGTGATGGTGCCGTGCAATGAAGGGACAGCTGTGACGGAAAGCGGACATCCTATCACCGAGACAGCGGGACTACGCTTTTTACGATGGGAAAAGGGGTACGCGGTTTATGCGGCTGAGGCGGGGAGTTATCGGTTCAAGTGCGCTGTGAATGGGGATTGAGGGGCTAATTTTTGATCGCCTCATCCATTTGTGACAGGGAACTGTTCGAGGGCGAATACAAGATTCGCCCCTACAATGGAGCCGTCGCCCAATTCTCACGAACGAGCAACCATCCGTAATGGCAACCACGTGGAATTGTGCCTATGGATGGTTGCCATGCATAGGTAAAACAAAGAGGGCGCTACTGGAAATTCCAGTAGCGCCCTCTTTGTATATGCCGGTTATTTGGCTTCTGGCAGAGTTTGGAAGGGGGCGGCGGGGAGGTTGGCGCCGTTGTAGAGGGTGGCGCGGGGTAGGTTCGACCAGGCGTAGCGCACGTAGACCGGGCGAGGGACCACGGGCGATGTGAGGATGACGCGGTTGCCTTCGATGCGTGGGGTGGCCCAGAACCAGTTGCGGTCGGCTCCGGCTACAGCAAAGAGGCGGCTTGTGTCTGCGCCTTTGAGCGATAGGCCGCCTTCGGCGTTATTGAATGTCACTGCGACGCTGGCGCCCTGTGGCGACACCGATTTGACGGAGGGGCCGGAATATTCGACTTTGCGGCCATAGTCTTTAGCCAAAGCGTTGAGGGCGAGGCGAAGGCCAACGTCCTGCTTGTCTTTGGGATGAATATCCTTTTCGTCGCCGATGTCGGTGGTGATGGCGATGCCTGTGCGCTCGACGGTTTGAGCCGTCTTCATTTGGGCGGCGCGCAGTTTGGGCCAGTTGTCATTCTTGGGCGTTTCGTCGGGGGCCATGAAGCCCGCCAACTGCACGATGTAGAATGGCAGCGGCGAATCGAAGCGCTTGCGCCAGTCGCGGATGAGCGTGGGCAGCAAGCGGCTGTACTGTTCGGGGCGCTCGGCGTTGCTTTCGCCCTGATACCAGATGGCGCCTTTGACACCGTATGGCTCCAATGGGGCGATCATGGCGTTGTACAGCACGTTGACGCGGTTGGGGTTGTTCGGGTCGTTGGGGCGTGGCATCGAGCCGGCTTTGTCTATAGGCACGCTGACGCGATATTTCCAAGTGCCATTGATGGCGATGGGTGCTGCACCATCGCGGGTGAGGCGCATCTCGTTGGCGTCGCCAGCAAAGCCGCCGTTGCCGCCAGTGTCGGTGACGCGAACCGCAATCACGTTGCGTCCGGCTTTGACCTGGGCGCCGGGGACTTTGTACTGGCGTTTATCGCCCCAGCCATTGGTTGTGCCGATCTGAGTGCCGTTCCAGTAGGAGACATCCGCATCGTCGATGTTGCCCAACGAAACCGTCAGGTCTTTGCCTGCCCAGTCAGCGGGAATATCCACTGTGCGGCGGAAGAGCGCGATACCGTCGAAATCGCTCAATTCCTGATTGCCGGAGCCTTCCCATGTGCCGGGGTTGGTGATGCTTTTCCACGTCGAATCATCGCCCTCAAGGGTGTTCCAGTTGGCTTTGAGGGTTGGGTCATAAGTCGTCAGCCATTTGTTGACACGCTCTTCGAGAGGGAGAGATGACGTGGCGCTCGCGGCTTTGGCATCGGCGATGTCCTTTGTGAAATCGGGCAGAGCGCCGAGTGATGATTCGCTGACCCATGCTTCGGCGATGGTGCCGCCCCACGATGAGTGGATGAGGCCAATGGGAACATTCAGTTCCTGATTCAGTTTGCGTCCGAAGAAGTAGGCGGTTGCCGAGAAGCCGCCCCAGGCGCCCTGAGTGATGTTGGCCGGGGTGCAAACCAACCACTTGCTGTTGACGTTGGTGCGTGGAGTGGTATCGGTGCCTTTGGGGACGGTAAAGAGGCGGATATTGGGATAGTTGGCGGCAGCGATTTCTTTTTGCGAATCGTTGACCATGCTGATGCCCATTTCCATGTTCGATTGGCCGGAGCAGAGCCACACATCGCCGAACATGACGTTGGTGCGTGTGGTGGTTTCGGCGGCGCCCGTTACTGTCAGGGTGTAAGGGCCACCTGCCGCGAAGGGGCCGATGCGAGCCATCCATTTACCCGCCGCGTCGGCTTTGGCGGTGGCTGTTTTATCGGCGATTTTGACTGTGACGCTCTGGCCGGGTGTTGTCCAACCCCAAACGGGGATGGGGCGGTCACGCTGCAAGACGGCGTCGTCGGTGAAAAGCGGGTGTAAGAACGGCTGGCTTTGAGTGGCGTTCTGGGCGTGTGCGGACATTGGAGTCAACAGGGGCACGGCGGGCGCAACCAAGCCAAGGGCCAAGAGCGGCAAAAGATGAGATTTCATGTGTCGATTGGAAATGTGGGGTTTAGCCAGCGGTGGGTGTCAGGCGGGCGACGTAGCCGCCGTTACCGCGCATATCGAAGGTGAGGGTGTCTTTGCTCGACACGGTTTTTTGCGTGCGGTTCCAGCCCGCGTTGTTGGCAGGCAAGTCAGCCATTGTATCGGCGCGATAGGAGCCTTTGCCCAGAAAATCGAGTTTGATGCGTAGTGGGCGATCTTCGTCGCCGTTGATGACACCGATGAACCACTCGTTGCCTTTGCGGCGCGCGAAGGCTGCCATGCGGCTGACTTCGCTGTCGGGAAGCACGATGGTTTCGTCCCATGTGGAGGGAATGGATTTCAGGATGTCTACGCCGGGATGTTGCAGGTAGTTGTCGGGGCTACCACCATAGCAGAGGAACGGCGAAGTGTAGACGATGGCCTGTGCCAGTTCGTGCGTCCAGCTGGAGCCGTTCAAGCGGCCTGAGCGCCAATCGGTGGGGGTGAAGTCGGCGTGGCCCTGAACATAGCGAGTGAAGGGGAGAGCGGTGTCGTGTGTGGCGGGCAGTTTGCCGCTTTCGCGCCCGAAAATAGCTTCGCGCGTCATTTCGTTGGGCCATGTGCGCTCGCGTCCGCTGGGTTTGACGGCGCCGTGGAAGTCGATCATCAGTTGATATTTGGCGGCGTCGCGCAAGGTGTCGTCGTACCACTGCACCCAGGTCGTGTTGGGACGCTGGGGGAAGTCGATTTTGAGTCCGACTAAGCCGACATCTTTGGCCTTCTGGAAGTAGGCGAGACGGTCAGCGGGTCTGAACACTTCGTTGGAGTTGACCCATGCCCAAATTTTGACGTTATGGGTGGTGGCGTAATCGACCACGTCTTTAATGTTTTCCCACTGGCCTTTGGCGCCAGATTTCCAGTCACGCCAGCCGTCGTCGATGAGGTAGTATTCGAATCCGAGTTTTTGCGTCCAATCGACCCACTGATTCTGGGCTTCGAGACGGGGGCGGCCTGTGACCATCCAGTGCCAGTTGCCGCGACCGGGTTTTATCCATGTGGCTCTTGCCAGTTCGGGGGTTGGCGGAGGGCACAGATTGCGGAGCAAGTCGCTGTTGACGAGGCCGTTGAGGTCGGGGGTGAGCATGGTGACACGCCACGGCGAGAGAATTTCGCCGTCGTTGTTCCAGCCGTCCCTATCTTTGTCGAAGATGGCAGAGACGGTCTGGTTGCCTGCGGCGCGCAGGGCCATGTCGCTGTATTTGACGGTGTTGGCCTCGCTGACGAAGGCGTAGCCGAGGCCACCGGGCAGTTTGGCGGTGAGGGGAGCGCCGATTACGGCATCGGGAGTCATGTGTTCGACGACCTGCTCCAAAAATGGGCGTTCGTAGTTGCTGGTATCGGCCTGATGCCAGACGACGCTGCCCATCGGCAATTTCCACGTGGTGGTTTCGCCGTTGATTTTGTGTTGGCCTTGAAGTGGGACGTGGTAGCGTATGGCGACGCCATCATCGAAGGCGCGCACTTCTAACTGCCATTTGGTGGCGCCGCTTGTCACCGGGAAAATGGCTTCGCGGTAGGAGTTGGTCGCCGTGGTGTGGACGCCTGTGACCGGGTAGGTTTCTTTGAAGTCGCGCGTGGTGGCTTTGCCCAAAGTCGCGTTCAGTCCCAGATTCTGGTCGTCCACTGTGATGCCGAGCGAAGATGGTTCGATGGCGGTTTTGCCATTGAATGAGACGCTATAGGTGAGTGCGCCCAATGCCGATGGGGTAATGAGCGCTTTGACGCGGTTGTTGGGACTGGATACCTGAAGTTCCTGAGCGAGTGCGCTGGAAACCAGTTGGCCTGAACTGGCGACGACGAGGGCCAGAGTCAGAATTTTGAAAGGTCGTTTGGCTGAAAGAATCATGATTGATGGGCGCTGCAAGGTGCGGCGCTTCGATGTGTGGCGACGCGAAGGTTAGTTGGTCGCCTGAATTGGGACTGCAAGCCGTGAGGGGGATATAGAAGGCACGTGATTAAGACTGAGGTTTGACCATGCGGGCAGAGGCGAGTTGTTATCCGCGACTTAACTCTGGGAAAAGATTGGGATAAGTGAAAATGCCTCAATTGCTGCGTGGCTAAGGTGCCCCCACGCGCAACACGAGCGTCGCCCCGGCCAGAGGAATTTCTCTGGTCAGGGTGGCGCTCGTGCTATTTCTACTTAACGGATGTATGGCGATGAATTCGTATTTAGAGGAATCAAGTGGCCGAGAAAATTAGGAGTTGAAGCGCCTGTCGATGGCGCCCATGATGTTGGTAGGGTTGGCCTGAGGGACATCGCAGTTGATGGAGTTGGCTCCGGTGAAGGCGGCGCAGTTGGTATCGCCGCTTCCGGCACCCCACTGGTTCACGGGGGTTGCTGTGCGGGTTGGGCGTTGCGCTTTGACGTGCCCGTCGCAGTACAGGGTGGCCATCATGCCGAGGTGAGGAGCGTAACCGCGATCCAATAGGTCGGGAGTCCAGCCCGGATTGAATTGGGTGGCGTCCCAATCTCTGTAGGAGCCATCAACGACGGCGATGCGTGTGGAGACTTCCTGAATTTGCGCGATGGGCATACCGTAGACACCGGCTCCTGCTGCCGTCGAGTTGAGGTTGGCGTTAATCAGGTAGGAGCGCCCGATGGCGGGGTAGGGGGCGTTGGCAATGCCGGGAGTGCCCATGTCGGTGGGGTAGTTGGCACCACCCGCGATGTTGGAGGGGCAAATGAAGATTTGCACGCTTTTGACGTAGGGGTAAATCTTCTGGCGCCATGAGGCTTTGGCGGCGGAGCCGTCGTCGTTACGGAACTCGCCGTTGTAGTTTGTTGCGCCGGGGCAGGGGAAGCGTTCGTCGTAATCCTGGGTGTATTGCATAAGGCCCAATCCCAACTGCTTCATGTTGCTCATGCAAGAGGCTTTACGGGCATTTTCGCGGGCGCGGGCAAAAACTGGAAACAAAATGGCGGCTAGAATCGCGATGATGGCGATCACTACCAGCAATTCTATAAGGGTAAAAGCAGACTTGCGAGTGTTCATGATTGGTTTAAGGCCTCTTGCGGGAGGGAAATTATGGTGTGGCTACGGATGCGAGCGTTAGCATCAAATGGAAAACGAGATGGCATTGAAGCCAATGCTAACGTTAGCATTGGCGGCGATAGCATTGAAAAGCCAGTGATTTTCTATGGCTTATGGCGCAATGCTAACGTTAGCATCAACAGTATGCCCACTGAGATGGGCCTTTAAACATCGGTGGAGAATAATTTTTTGCGACTTTGCTTTGAGGTGACATTCGTTTGGTGTGGAGGTTGACTTGGAAACCTTGTGTGCATCGTGGAAATGTTTTTGGGCGGGAGTTGACTTTGTGGTTTGACTGAGTAAAAGTGGCCTTTTAGAGAGGGCTTAAAATTCCGGTATAATGCCCTGTTGATTTGTTGCATGGACAAGTGCATGTAATAAAGACACAAAGATCGATTCCCCATGACACCACCGAAGAGCAGTAGTCGCCGTAGAAATGGGGCTGCCGCGACTCTTCATGAGGTGGCGAAACTGGCGGGGGTTCATCCCATGACGGTATCGCGGGCGCTCAAGGGCAGTGATACCGTGGCCGAAGCGACACGCGAGAATATTTTGCGCGCGGCGAAAGAGCTGAATTACACGCCCAACCTCGCGGCCAGGGCGCTGGTGATGGGGCGTACTGAAACTATCGCTGTTGTCACCGGGCCAGTGAGCGAGCATTATTACGCCCAGTTGCTTTATTTGTTGGAAGGCGAACTGACGGCCAGCAACTATAAGATGCTGTTTCTGCGTAGCCGCGACACCAATCACGATTTGTACTCGTTTGTGAATGCGAACTCGGTGGATGGGGTTATCGCCATCGACGCATTTTTCAATATTCATGATCTGGTGAAATCTCAAAAAGCATTCACTACCCCTTGCGTGTATGCGGGAGTTCCTGACCCTAGTTGGTTGGATTCGATTGATACCATCCACATGGATTTGAGTGTGGGAGTGCGAGAGGCGGTTGAGACGATGTTGGATTCTGGCTGTCGCCGTGTGGCTTATCTGGCATCTAATGAGGGGATGGGGACGGCGAGCGAAGTACGCCCACTTGTGTATGACACGACAATAAGAGCGGCAGGGCTTCAGCCCGAAGTTATCAATGCCGACATTGGCAGCAATACCTCGGCTCATGAACGGGTTCGGAGTCGTTTAGTCGAGTACATCCAGAAGCATGGGCACCCCGATGGCTTGCTGTGTCAGAACGACGAAATGGCTATGGGGGCTTACCGGGCTTTGTGCGATTTGAAACTTCGTATTCCCGAAGATGTGCAGTTGGTGGGGTGCGATGGACTGGCCTATATGGAGTGTTTTAATCCGGCGCTCAGCACCATCGCCCAACCTGCTGAGCAGATGTGCGCGCTGGCCTGGAAATTTTTGCAGCAGCGCATGAACGACCCTCATGCTCCTCGTCAGCATGTTACTTTGACGGCGCAGTTGAGAGGGCGCCCCTCATTGAAAGCCTTTAATGATCTGGTGTGAGGGGCGGAAGGGGAGAGGAACAGCAGGTGCGCTTTGCGAACTAGAGTACGAGGACATTGCGGGTGAAAGACGCGCCGAGGCACGTCTCTACGAGGGCATTTTCCTGCTTATTTCTTGGTGTTAATTGTGGAGAGAAGGGTTTCGATGGCGGGCCAGGTGATGGCTAAGTCGCCGTCTTTGTTGGGATGGAGGCCGTCGGCGAGGTAGGCGTGGTAATTGTCGGAGTCGGTTTCCTTGAGGCGGAGCCAGTCGGCGTTGTGGTCGATGAGTGGCAGGGCGTGTTGGCGGGCGTAGGTGCGGTAGTTGTCGTTGAAGGCTTGAAGCTGGGGCCTATCCGTAAGGCTGCGGTTACCGTTGGGGGCATCCCAGGGAACGTCCATGACTTGAAGCACGATGGCGGCGCTACTGTTTTGGGCGCGTAGGGCTTTCACGATTTGGTCGAGGTTGCTGGCACCGCGCTCGATAGGCATATCGAATTTCTTGTGCGAGTCGTTGATGGAAAACTCGATGAAAGCGAGATCGGGTTTGTGGGCGAGAAGCTGGGTTTGCATTTGGGCCACACCCTCATCTGAATTTTTGCCGGACAGGCCGCTGTTGAAGCAAGTCACCTGACCGGGGAATTTCTGGTTGAGCCAGTTCTGCACGGCGGTTGTCCAGGCGCCGTTGCGCGTCAGGCTGGTGCCGTAGAACACGACGGTTTGCTTCTGGCCGTTTTGAAGGCGCCCGAAAAAGCCGCGTAGCGCCGCTTGCGAGTCGGTTTCGAGGTTGGTGATGGGCGCAGGCTGGGCTTGAGTGCCCCACTGCAAAACCTGTTTCTGGGCGTCGAGTTTTGCCCGTAGTTCGCTGTAGGCCACATCTTGCAGAGCGATGCCTTTATCAATGGCGATGGTGGCGGCGTCGGCTGACGACTGGCCCAAAATCATAAACACCGGCTCCATGCGAATTGAGCCGTAGGCGATGTGCGAAGCCGATAGGCAGACCGGAACCAACAGGTTCTCGCACTCGGCTTTTTTCGGGGTGATGGAGCGGTAGGAGATGGGGTAGGGCAGCACGCCTTTTTCCTGTACATCGCCCTCGTTCCACACACGACCATCGCGCACAAAGCGCTGTACGTTGTGCGAGTCCATTGTATAAGCGGCAAGTCCTACCGCGTCAGGTACTACTTCTTGCGCGCGGCAATTGCTCTCGGTCATGACGTAGCCGCCGAGCATACGCCTTGCCTCGCGGACATAGAACTGGTGAGGCCATCCGCCCGTTTCTTGAAACTCGTCTTTGGGCAAGCCCCACTGGCTCCAACGGGTGCGAATGGCTTCGGGAACGCTGGGATCGTTGCCCATGAACCACATCAGGCTCTTTTGATAGGTGACATGTTGCTGGAAGATGCGTTCGCGGGTGGCGTAGTCGGCTTCGGGGTAGTCGAAGTTGGCGCCGATGAAGTCGGTCGAAATCGCGCCGTGGTTGTTTTTATCGACTTTTTGATAGGTCTTGAAGCCAAGTTCGCTGGGATAAGACTCCAATAGCAGGCGAACATGAAGACGGCGGAGCGCCTCGCCTGTCGGGTTTTGCGCGATCTGCTGGCGTGTTGCCGCGCTCATCTGAACTTTGGCGAAGAGTTCGGGGGTGTAAAAAAGCGGGCCAGCAATCTGGCCGTTTAACTCGCTGATGACGGCTTGCAGCAGTTCGGGCGAGGGGACTTGACCGTCGTAGGCGTTCAACTTCGTTTGTAGTGCGGGCGAAAACTTCTGCTTCAGATAAAGAGTGAAGGGGCCGCCCGCTTTTTTCAGCTTGGTGAGCAGATTTTTAGCGTCTTTGACATCGGCGACCTGAAGCGAGGTCGGAGTCGCGTTTTCGCCCGCAGCGAAGCTGTTGCGGATGGGGTCGAACTTGCGAAATACCTCGCTGGCGGGCCAGCCAGCTTTGAGATAGCGGCCCAGCAACACGAACTGTTTGGCATCGTATCCGGTGGGCTTCTCGAAGGGTATACGGTTGGCCGGGTCGTTGGTGAGGCAGAGTCGGAAGTTGTAGGCCTGAACTTTTTTGTCGCCCGTTCCGGTGGGGGGAATCGGTTCGGGATTGATGCCGGGAAGCAAACCGCTGGCGGGATTACCAGCGACAACATATGGGTCAACAGCCAAATCGAACTGGTGTAGTGGGTGGACCTGTATGCCGTTGTTTTTTTCGTTGTAAGTGGCGTTCGACTCGCGCCCAATGGTGTATTTGACGCCCGCTTTCGCCATCAAATCGCCTTCGTAGGAGCAATCGACGAACATTTTGGCGTTGACGGTAATGCCGCTTTCGAGGGTGATAGAGGCGATGCGCCCGCCCTCTTTCTGCACCGATTTCAGGAATTGGCGGAAGTAGACCGGGGCTTTGGCTTCGGCGACCATTTCTTTGAACACCGTTTCGGCGACGTGTGGCTCGAATTTCCACTCTTCGGCGACGCCGTACTTCTGGCCGATGCGACCATAAAACTCGCGTGAGATGCCACCAATCGCGGCTTTATTGCCGATGTCGGTTTCGCCCAATCCACCCGCGCTCAGGCCCCCCAGATGGTTGCTCGGCTCGATGATAATCGAGGTTTTTCCGTTGCGGCTGAGCTGAAGCGCGGTTGCTACGCCCGCCGAGTTACCCCCATAAATGCATACATCCGTTTGCAGGTTTTTGACGGCGGGCGTGGATTTATCGGGGTTGTAATATGTGGGAATACGAATGGGAAGTGGCTCCTGATTTTGTGCTTGTGCAACCCCAGCAACAGCGAGGGCACAAAAAGAAAGCATGACTTTAGAGATTGGAACTTGGACAGACATATTATAGGAGCAGTTCCGCTGAGAACTGAGCATCGGGGGAAGGATTAAGTACGACAAAAGCCTCTGCGAACAGTGGGTGTTCGCAGAGGCTACCGAGCATTCAGATATTCTTAGCCATCGTTTTGAACGGTGAAGGCAGCGAGGGTGACACCGTCGGGGGCACGGCGAGCGGCCAAGTTTTCAAGTTTTTGCGACTTGACATGACCATCGGTATAGAGAACCACCGTTGTATCGAGGTGGCGTGCGATGAGGCGCTGCATATTGGGAATGCCGTTGCTGAGCGTGACGACGGTCGCGGGCTGGGCGGCACCTGGGCATGAGCTGCTGGGCGGGTTGGCTCCTGCGGGCAGGCAGGGCCAGCCGAACAGAACCGCGCTGGAGGTGATGGGGGTGACATCAGTTTTGAGACCATCCGTTGCCCATACAGTGCCCGCCGAATCTTCGATGGCCGCCAAATTGACGCCTTTGCCGAGGTCGCCGCTTGGGGCGCGCGGATAGGAGGTCTCCTGACGGTACATGGTGTTCACCGCGTAGCTGCCGAGGAAGTTGTTGCTCGCTGCCGTCAATTTGGTGTAGTAGACGTACTGGTTATTGGTGGCGCCATCGCTAGGGCAGGTGAATACCTGTTCGCTTTTCACATAGGGGAAGATGCTGTCGTTCCATTTCCATGAGGTGGTCGCATTCGAGACGTTGCTGGGGCCGTTGTACCATGCGGGGAGGGTTTCGTCGTAGTCCTGCGCGTATTGCATCAATCCCAGGCCGATTTGTTTAAGATTGGACTGGCACGAGGCGCGGCGCGCATTTTCGCGCGCCCTCGCGAAAACTGGAAACAGGATGGCAGCCAGAATAGCGATAATAGCAATAACTACTAATAATTCGATAAGAGTAAAGGCAAGGCGTTTTGAAGAATTAGGAATGAACAGGGACATTTTTTATGGAAATACCGAAAAATTGAAGCTTGGTTTATCGATGAACCAAAATGATTATACCCTTTCGTGAGGGGTTTCTAACACTCTCGTAAAAATAGATTTTTGAGGGGATTCAGTTCAGGCGGTATAAAACCGCAACCAACGAAATCTGCCCTGACGATGTCGAGCATCCAACCATCGTCGACAGATAGCGCAAGTTAGTGCCACATATTTGGGTGAAAGTGGTGTCGAACTCGTATTTAGAAGACGCGCCAAGGCACGTCTCTACGGGGGGATGTTGCGTAACTCCTCTTTAGCTACTTGTTGTTGGGAGAGGCGGTTGATTGGCGCACTTCGAGGTAAGTGGCGATGTAAGCTTCGGGGTTATAGATGGTTTTGCCGTTGAGTTGGTCTACGAGCAGGGAGACGGCGGTTTCAGCCATCGCTGTGAGTGGGTTATCTACCGAAGTAAGAGGGGGCCACATGACTTCGGATACCACGCTGTTATCGAAGCCAACCACTGAGACCTGTTCGGGAATGCTGAGTCCCGCTTCACGGAGAAAGTCATAGGCGCGCAGGGCGACACGGTCGCTGGAGCAGAAAAAGGCGGTTGGGCGGTTGGGCGACTTCAACAGGGCGCGCAGTTCGGCCTCTCCATCCTCGTTGTAGATGGAGATGATTGGGACGTTCTCGGCGTTGAGTCCCGCTTCTTCGATGGTGGATAGGAAGCCTTCGCGGCGAGTTTTGATGGAAACGGTTTGGTCGTTGGATTGAAAGTAGCCGATGTTGCGATGGCCCAGTTCGAGCAGATGTTTTGCTGCCAGCCTCGCCCCGCCCACGTTATCGGCGTGAACCTGATAGCGGCTGTAGCGCGAACCGATTTCGACCAGAGGAAGGCCGGTGGCTTCCAACTCGTGGACCCAATCGCTGGCTCCTTCGATGTAGTGGGGCAGACCAAAGAGCACGACGCCTTCGACGCGACCATCGGCGACAGTGCTGGGGCGCAGGTCGTTGAATGGGTGGTCGATGAAGGTCATGGCGTTCATGCCCGCGCGCGAACCCGCGACGCTAATCGAAGTGAGCAACTTGGTGAGGTAGGTGTGGCGGATGTTCTCAACGCCGCTCCAGGTGAGGGGCGAGACGATGCCGATAGTGTTGGTGCGTCCGGTGCGAAGAGCCGTGGCGAGTTGGTTGCGGCGGTAGCCTTTTTCTTCGGCTGTCGAGAGCACCAGTTGGCGCGTGGATTCGGCGACGCGCACCACGTTGCGACCGCTCAAAATGGATGAAACAGTTGTGGTCGAAACGCCCGTGAGCGCCGCGATGTCTTTCGCTGTGACTGAGTCGGATAAACGCCGCGAATCAGATTTTTTGCTGCCGCCTTCTTGAGACTCCATTACGATGCACTTTGTCCGGCTAAAGCATACCGAATGCGAAAATTCAGCAGGGCTTTTGATTGCCTGCCCGAAGCACCATCTACATATCAATGAAGTAGGAGATTTATGAGAATAAAACGAGTTTTGTGGTAAAAACGTAACTGATAGGTGTTAGGTGTGAGCCGAGTCTACTTTGGGGGAGATGGCCTCTGGGTAGGTGGATATACTCGCCGTATTATTGAGAAGCTCTATCAGTGTAAAGAAATTAACTGATTTGAACAGGGCGATACGAGGAACACTGTTAGGGCGGGAAATATCCACTGGAAATTCACCAAACCCTACCACGAAGAATACCTGTGTCGGGGCAGGCAATGGGGCACCGGACACGAAGTTGATACATTTTGTAGTTGAGGGTGGTTAAGACATCTGCGACTGAGGAGTAGCGATATTTGAGTGCGGAATCATTATGCAGACATCTCTGGGCGACTTTTTGCGTCAACTTCGACGCTTACGCGGCTTGTCTCAGGCAGAGGCGGCATTGGCGTCCGCCATTTCGCGTGTGACTCTCAACCGCTGGGAGAATGGCACTTCTCAACCATATGCGGCGGCAATGGAAGCGCTACTCACCGCCTTGTGCGCTACCCCTCAAGAACAACAGCAAGCGTTCTCGTTGCTCGGTACTCCGAGTGCGCGAACCCGCACGCGAGATATGATTGTGCGTTTGGGTGAACAGCAAGGCATTGGCGCTGGCCCTGAGATGGGGGATTTATTGCGGACGCTGCGAATGCGTAGAGGGCTTTCGCAGGGAGAAGTGGCCGAGCTGATTGGAGTCGCCGAGCGCACGCTTCGCCGCTGGGAGAAATCCGAAGTGTGGCCTTCGGCAGAGCAGTTACACTGGCTTTGCTGCGCGTTGGATGCGCGCCCCGCCGAGAGAGTAGCGCTGACTGATGGCCCCGCACTACCAGCGAAGGAATTATCTGGAGCGCCGGAGGATTTGTGGTTTCAGGCCCACATTCTTTATTTTTATACCTCGCCCGAACAAAGGAAATCTCTGAAAGATTTGAGCTTTTTCCTGCTGGAAAATCAGGCTTGGCCTCATGCTCTGCGCTCCGAAGCCGGGCGTACTTCACTGTCGCGGATATATGGTTTCCATGCCGCCTATCTTTCGTATCATCAGCGCTGGAAGGAGAGTCGCTATTATTCGGACCGCGCCCTCGATTTGCTTTCGCCGCGCTCTCGTCCCGACGAGATGCGGTTACTCGCAGGACTGTCTGCTGCGCGGGCGGTTGTTTATGGTGGGGAGAACGTCGCTCCGAAGCGCGGGCTGGAAATGTTGTACCATTGGCAGGATGTCGGTAAGTGGATTGAGGGCTTCAAATGGCCGACTTACAAGGCATGGCTTTTGAGCGAGATGGCGGAATATCTGGTGTTGGATGGAGAAATCGAGAAGGGGTTGGATTTGATGCAGCAAGCCTGTGATTTGGCGTCGATGTGCGAAAATCGCTCTGAACTATCGAACCGCTTGCTCAATGCCGCGCAATTGCTGGTGTGGGCAGGGAAACCAGAGGAGGCGCTTTCGATCTGCCAGAGCCACAACACCGGGCTTATCGCTCAGTTCCAACTGGTAGAGGCCGAAGCCTTTTTGAATATCGCGGAGAATGCGTGCGCCAATGTCAGCTTTCAGCGCGCGTTGTGTCTGATTGAGAATAAGTCGCTGACTCATCTCACTCCACGGGCACAAAAGCTGGAGCGGCGTTTGGTTAATGTGACTTAAGGCAACGACAACGCGCCCGAACTCAGTGAGTTCGGGCGCGTTGGAGGTCAATTGAAGGGGGAAACTTAACGGAGGAGTGCCGACGCAGTCCACAGGATGGGAGCTTGTCCGTGGAAGTCGCCCGTTATGCGTTTGCGGTCGAGGTAGAATTGGCGGTCATTCTTTTTGTTGGTGCCTTCGCAGACGTTGGAAACGTCGCCTTTTTCATTGATATAGGAGACAAGAGCCAACCAGCCGCGCCGGGCGGCGGGGGCATAAGTGGCGGCATCCAACCAGCCATTTTTTACTCCTGTCACCATCGCGAAGGTGAACATGCCAGTGCATGAGGTCTCGGACCACGAATTTGGATCGTCCAGCAGTTGGCGCCACATGCCGTCGGGAGATTGGCACTTGAGCAGCGAATCCATCATGGTTCGGTAGCCTTGCATGATGCGAGGGCGGTTGGGATTGTCGGCGGGGAGCGAACTGAGCAGCTCGGCCATGCCTGCGGCCATCCAACCGTTGCCACGGCCCCAGTAAAAGGGGACATCGGGAGCGTGGAAAAAGAGACCGTTTGGTTTCTGGAGTTGGTCGAGATAGAAGACCATCTCTTTTGCAGCTCTGTCGATGTATTTCCGGTCGCCAGTGGCACGGTAGGCCTGGGTCTGGACCGCTGTGATCATGTACATATCGTCGATCCACAGGCGGGTATATTTGGTCAGGCCTTTGTCGAAATACTCGTTGCCCTTCACATTGTCGGGCTTGGGAGCTTCCCATTGCTGGTCGGCGATGCGCTTTCCCATCTCCAAGTATTTTTTGTCGCCGGTTTGGATGTAGAGTTCTAATGGAACGGAGCCGAAGACCGAATTATCGACGTGGTTGGAAGGTGGCACCATAGCCGCATCGACGGTGAATAGTGGTTCAAAGGCGTGTTTGAGCTGAGTGTTCTGTACATAGCGTTTGCCCAACTTCGTAAATGTGAGGGCACCATACCACGCGCAGACTCTTGGGTAGATGATGGTTCCAGTAGCCTTACCAGAGGCGACGGTGGGGTAGGGCTTTTCTAGAAAGCGGGTTGTGACCCGTTGCCCGATCTCGATAGGCGATTTGCCTTTGGGCCAATTGGTGAATTCCGCTGGCTGAGTTGCCTTTGCCGCCAGTGCGATTGTCGGTTCGGCTTCATTTGCATGGGCTTGGAGCGTGAGAGCTACAAGGCCGAGCAGGAGCAAAGAAACCTTCGTCGGGAAGTTGTTCATTGATGGATTAGAGAGAATTACTTTTGTGCGGGGTCATAAACGGTAACGCCCACCAGTGAGTCGGCGCAGCCGTAGTAGAGGAACCATTTGTTTTTGTAGAGAACCAAACCTTCGATGAATGTGGTGCCGGAGCGGTATTGGCCGCGCATCTCGAAGGGGAGTTCGGGTTTGAAGAACGGGGAGTCGAGTTGGCCGATTAGCTTCGATGGGTCTTTGATGTCGAAGAGAGCCTGTCCCGCTGCGTAGGCTTCGGGGCCTAGGGATTTGTCGCCAGTGGTGTTGGCGTTTTTGCCGTTGTATAGCACCAGAATGCCTCGGTCGGTGACTATCGGAGGAGGGCCGACTTCGGGGAAGGTGCTATCGAATTTGCCACGCCTTGGCCCGATGAGACTGACCAATTTGCCATCGGCATCTTCGACGGGTGACCAGTTGATGAGGTCGGGGGAAGTCGCGAGGTGAAGGGTGCCTTCGCCCCAGTACATCCAGTATTTGCCGTCGATTTTGGCGGCGATGAGGCGGTCGCCCTGTACCTTGGTGACTATACCAGCCGACTTGTAGCGCAGCTCTTTGTATTTGCCGCCAAGCGTGCGCTCGAAGGCCTGCCCATGTTTCGTCCAATGCTCCAAATCTTTGGAGGTGGCGATGCCGACGCGGAATCGGTTGCGGTTCCATTGGGTGTAGGTCAGTACATAGGTGCCATCTTCCGATTCGACAATGCGTGGGTCTTCACAGCCACCGGGCCACTCGTTGTCTTTTTGCGCGTCGTTATCGGGGAAAAAGATGGGAGTTGGGCGGCGAGTGAAGTTGACGCCATCTTCGCTAACGGCGAGGCCCAAACGCGAGGTGTGATGTCCAATCGTCATTTCACCACTGTCGTCTTCGGCACGGTAGAGCACGTGAATTTTGCCGTTGCGTACGATGGCCGCCGGGTTGAAGGTGTGGAGCGCTTCCCATTTGACGGGTTGCTGGGTTACCGGGTCTTTGAACAGTGAGGCTGGATTGGGGGAGATAACGGGCTGAGCCTTCGCTGCCGCAGGGCGCGTGAAAGGCACCATCGCCCAGTCGGGCATTTTTTCTTCGGTTTGAGTCGTGGTCATCGTCAGTTTGGTTCCGGGCGCATGGACGCCAAATTCCCACAGAGAGTAGCCGTATTCGGTGGCGCGTTTCAGTCCCAGCATACGCACATAGCGGGCGGTGACAGGGGGAAATTCGCGGACATCGACGCCGCCTTTGCCATCGGTGACGTGAACGGCATCGGCCCATGTTTTAGCATCGTTTGATGTCTGGATTTTGTACTCGGTTGCGGAGGCGGCTTCCCAATCGAGGCGCACCATGCCAATTTGCTTTGGAGTGCCGAGGTCGATGCTGATCCACTGGTCGTCGTTGCGTAGCGAAGACCAGCGTGTGTCGGAGCTACCATCTATCACCATATTGGCGGGGCGGTCGGCGATTTCGACGCTGGAGGCTGTCGCGGTTTTGCCTTTGGCCAGATTGGAGGTGTCTTCGGGCGGGGCGACGGGGATGGTGCGGGCGCGAGTGGGCAAGGTTTTCCACTGGCCGTTTTGGTATTCGCGTGGCGCGACGTTCCAGCCGTCCACTACTAGTTTGGTTTGGGTGGGTTTGATGTCTCCCGAATATTCGATGCGGATGGAGCGCGATTCGCCGGGGAGCAGCGAGACGAAGTTATCATCGTAGAAGGCGGGGCGAATTGGTTTGCTCGTTGCTGTGTCCTGCAAGCGCAACCACACCATGAATGCCAGGCTCTTGGAGGGGTTGGAGACGGTAACATCGTAGTAGCTGCGCCCACCTTTGCTGGACTGCTTGACCTTCGAATTGAGCGCGACTGTGGGCAGTTTGTTGAGGTCTTGGAATCCTTCGTATTGTGGCCCGGTCATGGTGCGGCCCTTTTGATAGGCGCGGTTGGAGCGCCAGTAGAAGGTGCTACCCAGCGATTTGCCGCTGCGGTCGGCGAGGTCGAGGCGGATGAAGTGAACGGGCGAAAGGTTTATCGGTAAATCGACCGAGATGACATCTTTCACGAAGCGATCAGATGGCACATCGACGGCGACGGTTTTACGGTACGCCTCGCTCATGTCCATGTTCAACACGCGGGCTGTGACACGCACGCCAGGGAAGGCTTTGACCAATTCGTTGTTGACCGAAACGGTGTTCTTGATGAAGTCGTACTGGGCGTGCAGCGGTTGGTGAGCGTTCTGGCTGAAGTAGAGCGCTGCTGTTGGCTCCAACGACCAATCCCACATGCGTCCGCAGACCTGAGGGTGTGGGCTGTTGTGATACCAGAACAGGAGGCCCGTCGAGAAGCGGTCGCCGTATTCAAAGCGGTTAGCGTTCCACATTTCCCAGATGGCTCGGTAGGAGAGTGCGCCGAACATTTGCGATTTCCACGCAAAATCTTCGATGTTGTCGCTTGCCCCATATTGCGTGACGGCGTTCTTATAGGTGGTGGACATCTCGTGGAAGCCGCCACCGTCCATGTAGTCCCAGGTGGTTTGGTTGATGGGCCACAAATCCTTGGCGGGCATCATCTCGCGCAATGCGTCGATGGTGGGCAGAATCGGTGCGCCGTATTCGGGGCACAGGCCGTTGATTCGGCTGCCACGCGGCGAGGCACTGTCCTCGTAATACCACATCGGGTTGACGGTTTTGTAGGGGCTGCCATCGTGAACGCCTTCGATTTCCGAACCCGCCTGATAACCGTGGGTATCGTCCAAATTGTCGAGTAGGTCTTTGATGGGGACGATGCTTTTGGCATCGCGCTCGTTGGCCGAGACGTAGTAGGCGAGGCTGGCGTGGTTGCGGATGCGCTTGACGGTGTCGGCGACGTTGGCGCGGTATAGTTCGGTATCGGTGGGGAGAGCGGTGTCGCCGCTCTGCCAGAACTCAGTCCACACCAGAATACCGAGTTGGTCGCATAGGTCGAAGAACTGGTCGGATTCGGTGACGCCACCCGCCCAGAAGCGCAGGAAGTTGACGCCCGACTGACGGGTGTAGCGTAGTTCGGCCTCGGTGCGCTGCGGCGAGTTGCGTAGCATGGCTTCGGGAATCCAGTTGCTACCGTGCAAGAAGAGGCGCTTGCCGTTGACGTAGAAGATGCGGCTCTTATCGGGCGTGTTGCGGTCGCTAGTGATCTGGCGGATGCCGAAACGCGATTGGATTTGGTCGGAAGTTTGGTTGCCGACTTTGAACTGCAACGACAGTTTGTAGAGGTATTGCTCGCCTTTGTTGAACGGCCACCACAGGCGCGGGTTTTTTACCGTCAGAGCCGCAAACTCTTGCGGCGTCAGAGTGACGAGGCGGGTTTCGTGTGGGGCCAGAGAGACAGGCTTTTGCAGCGAGATTTTGGCCTGAGCGATGTTCGCTAACAGCACGCCGCTTTGAGGGATGTTGGTGCTGTTGGTGACTTCGGCTGAGATGGTTTCGCGCGCCGTTGAGGTGGCAGGCAGAGGAAGTTGAGTTTTGACGAAGGGGTTGCGCAGAGTGACGGCGCCCGTCGAGAAGAGCTTGATGTCGCGCCAGATGCCGGTGTTGCGGTCGCGTATGCCATCGGGGAAGGTGAAGTCCCAGCCCGCCGTCATCAGCATGGTGGTGTAGCGGCCAATGGTGCCATCGGCGCCGTTGCGGTTTTCGCCCGCCGCGCGGGGTTTATCGCTTTTGGCGCGAAAGCCATTGGGCACGTCGATGGGCTTGACCAGAATGGCGAGGGCGTTGGGGCCGCCAATTTTCACGGCGTCGGTGACATCGAAGAGGCCGCGATTGAACATGCCCGCCATCGAGCCGAGCGAACGACCGTTTAGCCACACCTCGGCGCGGTAGTTGATGCCATCGAGTTGGAGCCAGACGCGGCGGTTGCGGTAGGAGGCCGGAACCGCGAATTCGCGGCGGAACCAGTAGGTGTAAAAGCCCGGACCGGTTTGTGATATGTCGGGAATCTTGCTGGTTTCGTGTGCGTTGTTGAGGCCGAAATAGGGTTCGGGATAGACGCCGTTGGCGACAAGGCTGTTGAGCACCGTGCCGGGGACGATGGCGTTTTGCCATGTCGCGGTGGCGAAACCGCTCTGCGAAATGCGCGCTCCCTCAGCGCCCGCTTTTTCGCTTTGCAGCATTTGCCAGCGCCCAGCACCTGTGGCTGATTGTGAGGTGAGCAACACCTCGTCGCGCTCAGGGAAGGCGCCGTAATTACGCTCTGTCGCAGTGGCGGTTTTGGGCGCCGCATTTAACTGCACTGTTGGCGCGAGCACCGTGACGCCAAAAATCAACGCCTGCACCGCACTTGGACAGGAGATTCGCGAACTCAAATTCATAATCTTGCTTTTGGTGGGAATGGAGGATTTCCACTCCCAGATGCGTTTAGCTTTGGGGTAGCTTACCAGTGTGAGACCCCGATTTGTTACTTCAGAAGTGCTCTCGATTGCCTTATTTTCATGCTGTTGGCGGCCCTATCGAGAAGCTAGATTTTCTCGGTAGGGCCACCAACGGAAGTTGTCAATTAGTTGTAGTAAGCAGTTGCCTTGGTCATGATGTCTCTGGCGTTGGTTGTCGCGAAGTCGGTGTTATCACGCGACCACATGTTGACGCTTCCACTGCCGCCCATTGTTGTCGAGATGGTTTGCAGAGGCTTCATCGCTTTGACGTGTCCATCTACGAAAAGGTAGTTGCCTGCCGAAAGATGCCCATTGTAAATGCCAGTGAACATGCTCGCACCCTTATTGGTGTTGGATGTTTGGTTTGTGGTTGCGAAATAGGCAGCGGTGACATCGAAATCCGAGTTGACGAAAGTCGTTTCGAATACAGCGAGCGTAGTGGATGGGAATTGGAAGCTGGCAATCGAGTAAGCACCTGTGTTGCCGAAAACCGCCTGGCTATGTGAGGAGTTGGGGCTATAACCAGCAGCTATAGGCTGGAGGGCATTCGATTGGAGGGTAACTTCTTTCGCGATGGGGTTAGAAGGGCAAGCGAATAACTGCGTGCTTTTCACATACGGCTGAATGAGGTCTTTCCAGATGGTAGAGGAGGGTAACGTAGTGACTATACGGGCTGGCATCATCTCGTCATAGTCCTGGGTGTATTGCATGATGCCGAGGCCAATTTGTTTGAGGTTGGACTGGCAAGAGGCACGGCGCGCGTTTTCGCGGGCGCGGGCAAAAACTGGAAATAGGATGGCTGCCAGAATCGCGATGATAGCGATAACTACCAACAATTCTATGAGAGTAAAAGCAAGTTTGGTTTTTGCAGTCATTTTCGAGCGACGTGTCGAACACAAGTGATTTGATCGAGTTTTCATTTTGAACATTTCCAATCTCCAGTTGTTTTTGATGCAATGTTTAAAGAGCAAAGGAGCTTGGTTCTGCACCCCTTTACTAGCATCTCCTGACAACAAGCGATTGATGGTCGCGAGCGGAATACCTCTGCTGGCCGCCGCGATAATTTGCAGGAACAACAGTGACAAACATTGGCTTGCTGTCTCTCTCAAAAACAATTGTATTAATTGCCCGCACGTGCGGGCATATTGAATGATTATACCCATCTCGCTCCCGGTTTAAACAGAAAAATCCCGTAATTTGGAGTTATTGAGCATAGATTTCGAGGTTGCATGACAGAACAGATAGCGAATCTCAAACTGAAGGGAAGTTCAAATGTCAAATCCGCCCTCCAAGTCCGTAACCTTAGAAGATGTCGCCAAAGCTGCTGGCGTTCATCGCAGGACAGCAGGTGATGCGCTTCAAGGCACTGGTCGCGTTGCTCTCGCGACGCGAGAAAAAGTGCGGCGTATTGCCAGAGAACTGCAATATGAACCCAATCTGGTTGCCAGGGCGCTTGTCACGGGAAAGACCGGAAGAATCTCCGTTTTGGTCGGTTCGCTGAACGAGCTGTACAACGTGCTTGTTGTTCAACATTTGTCTCACGCCCTGACTCAGAACGGTTATGAAGCGGTCATCATTCAAGCCCATGACTATATGCCCAGTGCCCAAACACTGCGTAGTTCGTTCTCGGATGGAATGATCGTGGTCGGAATGCACTTCGTGGATAGAGGAGTTGGTTTGACTGGCGTTACGCCGGGGCGCAGCGGCAAAACCATTTTGCCTTTTGTGGTTATCGACTCTCAGCGTCCCGATTACATCGACCACATCTCGTTTGACCTTGGCCCCGCGACGAAAGAGGTGCTTCATTCGATGCTGGCGAGCGGGCGCAAACGCATCGCCTACGTGAATAAGCAGCATTTGGAGCCAGACGCGCAAGAAGTGCGTTATCGGGCGTATATGGATTTGATGCGTGAGGCGGGTATCGAACCCGAAATCATCGTCGCGGATGAGATTTTGACTTCTGAAGAACGTATCGAACATCTTAAGAATTACTTCCAGCAGCATGGCGCTCCGGGCGCCATCTTTTGCCACAACGATCAAATAGCGGGCTTTGCCTATCGTGCGCTTCGTTCCCTCGGTCATGAAGTCCCAAAGGACACTTTGGTAGCCGGATGCGATGGCATCGATTTCATCAGCTATTTCGATACTCCCCTGAGTACCATCACTGTCCCCTGGAAAGAAGTGAGCGAAATGGCTTGCCAGTTTTTGAAGCAACGTATTGCTGATTCTTCCATCCCTGTGCAGGAGCATGTCGTTGAAGGTCAGATTTTGGTGCGAGAGTCGTTGGGCGTTCAGGTCTGTTAAGTTAATTGCCGTTGAGAGCCAATACCACAGTCACTATATTCACTGCGTCGCCATTGGATAGAGTGGGGCGAGCATTTGCGGCGGGAGCAATTGAGACGGTGAAATGTCCGGTTGTTGCGTCGTACTGCACAGGGGCGATAACGCCATCGGGTGAGGTTGCTTTTGGTGCTGTTGCGCTGTAGCCATGCAAAGTTACCGAAGGCTCATTGGCAGCAAGGACGATTTGCGCCGTCAATTTTCCGGCCTCGTCGCGCGTCGAGGCGATGCGCTGTTTGCCTGTGCCGACGATTTTATCGGCGTCGCCCAGAAAGGCAATACCGGAACGACCAACGGGAGCGAGGGCGTAAGCGAACCAGCCTTGCTGGGGCAGGGTTTCGGTGCTGGTGGCTGAGGCATCCAACTTTTTCGCGGTTTTAGTGGTGATGTCGTAGGCATACACCGGGCCGCTCAACCCGAAACTCGACGACGTGAGGGCGACGCTATTGCTGTCATCGTTGCGGCTGTAGGCGAAGACATAGGCGGTGCGGGTGCCACTATCGGTGTAGGTCGAGGAGACGAGTGGGAGCTTTTTGCCTGTTGCATCGGCCAAAATGCTGGCATCGGTGGGGACGAGTGGCGCGGCGGGTTTGATGAGAACGCCATCGGCGCGGGCGGTGCTCATCAGCGCCTGCGCCGACTCTTTGCCGATTTCGTCGCCGACCCCGACCGGCCCACTCGAAAGGGCGGCGATGGTGAGATTGCCCGCTTCGGAGCTATTGAAGACATCAGTCCACGGACGGATGCGCAGCGAATCGGCGAACAGCGAGGCATACAGGAAGTTGTTCCATTTGCCGCGTGTGAAGCGGTCTTCGCTGGTGCGGATGGTGGTCAGATTCGAGTAGTTGGAGCCTTGCATGAAAAAGCGTGGCGTTGCCATACAGTATTGAAGCGAGATGCCGTTCGCCTTGGCGGCGCGTGCCATATTGTCGGTGAAGGCGGGACCGACTTTGACATCGCGCGCCATCATCGGGCTGTGGCTGTAGATTTCGTTGAGCCAATCCTGTTCGTAGGTGAAGACTCCATTGGCTTTCAGATAGGCCATGCGCTCGTCCCACCAACGCGGGTCGATGGAGGCGACGCCCGATAATTTGTAGCTGTTGCGGTAAGGCCCCGTTGGGTCGAGCCAACGGGCATGAACAGCGAAGGGCATTCCTAGTTCGTCGCTGAAGGCTTTCAAACCGTTAGGGAAGAGTAAGGGTGAGGCGCTGTAGTCGAGAGTGCCGCCATAGGCGTTCCAGGTGCTGGGCGGGTATTCGGCGTTTTTGGTGGCGCCGTCGTAGGTGCCGTTATAGAGGCGCAGCGATTTTTGATACCACCAACTATCGAGTTGCATGTAGCGCAGCGGGATTTTCTTGTCGCGGTAGTGTTTGCCCAACGCCAGCAATGTCCCGGTATAGCCCTTCTCTTTGTCGTAGTTGTAGTAGTAACTGCCACCGTTATCCGTCCAGTAGCCGAGATATTTGACCATCAAATCGACATCGTCGTTGGGGCGGGGTTTGCCACCCCAATCGGTGAGGGCGTTGCCCCAGGCACGAAATGTCTGGGTAATGCCATCGCCAATCGTCAGAACCGAACGGTGGGTGAAGCCCGCTGGAAGTGGCGACAGCTGGGGGTTAAGTCCACTGGCGAGCAGGTCTTTGCCGTTGCCGTGCATCTGCGACACGATGAAATCGGAGGCGGGAGAAAGCACCGCCGTTTGGCCGCTATTATCGAACAGCAGCCACGGAGTGGAGGCTTGAACTAACCGGAATGTGGGCGGGCTGAAAATGCTATCGGAGTAGCTGAGTTTGTTGAGGTCTTGCGGGAAGGAGGTGAAGGCCGGGAAGTCGGGTGAGGGGCCGAGCGTGGTTTTAGGCGCGGTGATGTCGAAGGCCACGAGGGGGCGCGACTGGTAGGCGCGAATGGCGCCGCGCCACTCGCTGCCGTCTTTCCATGAGAAGCTGATTTCCTGATAATCGCCCAATTGGTCGCGCTTGTTTTGTGTGGCGAGGCGCGAGAGTTTGGCGCCTACTGTTCCGGCGAATTTCCAGCCGGGTTTAGTTGCGCTCACGCTGTAGTCGCCACTGGTTTCATCGACGGAAACGGTTAACGCAGAGCCAGAGATGGTCGCGCTTCGGGCGGATAGGGGGGCGCTGGTGAACAAGCTGGCACAGACTGAAGCGGCGACCAGCATCGGATTCAAATTCATGGTTTTAGAGTCGGCTCGGTAAAAATCGAGTATTTGATTCGCTATTTGCCGGAACGTTTCGGCAAATTTCAATATACATGCTTAGGTGTGTTCTCAAACAGCGATGTCGAGTCAAATTTTTTTATGGTAGGATGTTTAAAAGCGGTGTTGGTGTGGGTATATTGAATGTGCCGAAACGTTTCGGCAAATTCTGGATTCTTTGCACAGGTACTCATCCCATGAAACAAATAAAATTTGCTTTTACCCTGATAGAGCTTTTAGTAGTTATCGCCATCATCGCGATTTTGGCGGCTATTCTTTTTCCGGTCTTCGCCCGTGCCCGCGAGAATGCCCGCAAATCTTCCTGTCAGTCGAACTTGAAGCAGATCGGTTTGGGTTTCATGCAGTACGCGCAAGATTACGACGAGCGCTTTCCGCTGGGGCATCGGGCTACTGTTCCTAACCCCGTCGTTTATCCGTATGGCTGGGCCGATTCGCTCCAGCCGTACATCAAAAGCACGCAAATCTTTCAGTGCCCTAGCGAAGAGACGGGGCCAAATCTCGACCCCTCACAGGTGGGATACACCGACTACAACTACAATTTGGCTTTGACGCGCGGCAATGGAGGCAGCGGTGATGCCAACCGGATTGGTGCCAGTTTGTCGCAGCTCGAATTTCCGACGCTGACGTTGACTTTGGTTGAAGCAGCCACTTCCAATGCAGCGGCTTCGCAAAAGGGCGGAGGCACCGCTAATTTCAGCGGCTACGCGACTGGGACTGGCATCAAATGGACGCGCCACTTAATGGGAGCTAACTTTGCCTACGCTGATGGGCACGTCAAATGGCAGGTTGGAGATGCTAATTTGAACCGTACTTATCGCATCTGGCAAGTGAACTCGCCATTCGCCGATTCAAAGCAGGACGCAACTTTTCATGTCACGGATGCTTTCCGTTCGGTAGAGTTTTAAGCCCCTTCGTCTCGCTTTTTGCTCTATAAACTGAATATCACGGGGCGTATTCATTTCAACTCATGGCAAGAACATCTAGCAAACAACTCGATGCCAGTTTTTCTGAGCAGGTATCTGTGCAGGACAGTCATCGAAGAGTCACTTTGCAGGATGTGGCGAGGGCAGCGGGAGTCAATGTCTCTACAGCTTCCGATGCTCTCAAAGGGACGGGGCGAGTTGCGGAGGCCACGCGCGAAAAGGTGCGGCGCATCGCTGCCGAACACAAATATATTCCCAACATGGCAGCGCGTGCCCTTGTGACAGGGCGCACTGGAACTGTAGCGGTGGTGAGTGGTTCGCTCAACCATTATTACTACGCTAATTTGGTTTCGTTGCTCGAAATACAGTTGGCGGCGCACAACCACAAAACGCTGCTGTTGCACTCGCGCCAGGAGGTGCATGACCTCATCACTGCGACGGGGTCGGCTGCTGTCGATGGAGTTATCGCCATCGACATGTACCATATCGTGGACGAGTTTTTGCGCGCCGACAACAAGGTTCAGCCGTGCGTTTTCATTGGCACTTACAGCCCGTCCTCGGTTGATCATGTCACCGTCGATTTGAGCGAGGCCGTCGAGGAGGCGCTAGGAATCATGTTGGCGCAGGGGCGCAAGCGCATCGCTTATTTGGTTGATAGCGCGCCGATGGCCTCGGCCACTGAAGTCCGCGCCGGAACTTATCTTTCGGTAATGGAAAAGGCCGGGCAAAAGCCGGAAATCATCAACCTGTTGACCTCGCCCCGCCTGATTCGCCAACAGCTGAAGCTCTACATCGCCGAGCATGGTTGTCCTGACGGGTTGCTGTGCCTGAACGACGAAACCGCCATTTACGCTTATCGTGCGCTATTAGATTTGGGTTACACAGTCCCCGACGATGTTTTGCTGGTTGGGTGCGATGGGATGCATTATCTGGAATTTTTCGAGACGCCTATTAGCACCATCGCGCAGCCGATGGATGAAATCTGCGCTCTGGCATGGCAGTTTTTGCAACGCCGCATCGCCAATCCCGCGCATCCGTTCCAACAGGCGAACTTGAAGGCCCATCTCATCCCACGGGAATCGTTGGGAATATCGGCTAAAGAGTAAAAAACATAGCGCCCATCCGAGTTTCATCAGATGGGCGCTGTGGAATCGCTTGCTTAGTTGACGGGCGAAGTTACCATTGGAGGTCCGCTGGCCGCGATTTTCATGAGTTCGGTGGCGGCTAGAAGCACGCCGCCCGTGGCATATAGTTGGGTGTCCTGTGGTTGTGTCGCGCCCGGACGGTCGCCGACTTTTTGCACTCCACCGGGCACGCCATCGGGGCGCTTGTTGGCGATGAGCCATGTCCAAGCTTTGGTTGCTGCCGGGGCATACGTCGCACGGGGCAACAGTCCTTGATTGACACCCCATGCCATGCCGTAGCAGTAGAAGGCTGTGCCGCTGGCTTCGGGAGCGGGGAACTCTTCGGCGTCCAAAAGACTGGTGCGCCACGCGCCATCTTTGCCTTGCAGCGATAGCAGAGTCGCTGCCATCGCACTGAACTGCTGCTCGTATTTGGCGCGGGTGGGGTAGTCCTTCGGCATCCATGTCAACACGCGCGCCAGTCCCGCGAACACCCAGCCGTTACCGCGCGACCAGAAGACTTTCTTGCCGTTTTTGCTGGTCAGTTTCAGGAATCGGTTATCGCGGAAATATAGGTGCTCTTGCGGGTCGTACAACTGGTCGGAAACTCTCCACCACTCTTTGTTCATAGCGTCGATGTATTTGGCATCGCCTGTCAGGTTTGAGAGGCGAGTTAGTACCGCAGGAGCCATGAACAGTGCGTCGCACCACCACCATGTCAGCTTCTTTTTATCGTCGAGTGGGGCGTTCAGATGCTCGACAAGGGCATTCATGTCTTCTTGCAGGGGGGCGAGCAGACGCGGTTCGCGGTGCTGGGCGTAGGCATCGAGAAACGCCTGTCCGATGCAATCATCGTCGGCATGAAATGCCGATTTGGTGTGGTTGATCGGTTTCCAAGCGATTTTGTCGCCCATGCCGATAATGGCTTCGGATTCGAAAGGTCGGTTGGAAACGTGAGAAAATTCGGCGATTCCGGCCCACATGGTGCCGCCGACCCAGTCGGTTGGGTTGCGCTTTTGTTCGGCAAGGATTTTTAACTGCGCCTCGCTGATGTCCTGCGCCTGCTTCAAAATGGTGACGGCGGAAAGGTTGGGCGAAGCCGACTGGGGCAGTGCAGGCTCGGTTTGTTGGGCGCATCCCACATTTGCGATGCCTAAAACGCCGAACGCGAGTTGAAACGCGACAACAGTTGTCGAACAAATTTTCATAGAAGTAGTTTTTTCGACTTAGCCGATGGTGTAACGTTGTATCACTCCGTCGAAAAAGTTCGTAATTTAGTCTTGAAATCAAGATGAAAGTAACAATTCCATCCAACGCGAAAAAATATCTTTTCGCCCTAACTTTTGCAGGTATACCAGCTTTTTCTTCTGTCGCTGTTCAAGCACAGGATCAAACGCCTTCCACATTCGCTCGCTTTGTCCCAGAACGTGCCGATGATTTCGCATGGGAAAACGACCTGACCGCATTTCGCGTTTATGGCCCTGCCATCAAAGTTAAGAGCAATGAAGGCGAGAATAGCGGCATCGACTGTTGGCTCAAGCGCGTGCCCTATCCCATCATCAACAAGTGGTACGCGGGTGAGCCGAAGGGCATTTCCTACCACAAAGATAACGGCGAAGGCTACGACGCCTATTCGGTGGGAAGCTCGCGTGGCTGCGGCGGTTTAGCCATCTGGAAGAACGGCAAGATGTTGCTCTCCGGCCCCTACAAGACCTCGAAAGTCATTGAGTCGACGCCGCAAAAAACGGTGTTCGAGTTGACCTACGACTATGATGTCGATGGCGACAATATTCACGAAGTCAAGCGCATCACTATCGAACTCGGCAAGCGCCTGTTTGATGTGCAAGCGACATTCACCAAGGACAATAAGCCCGTCGCTTTAGATATTGCCATTGGTGTAACTACTCACGACGGCAAAGCTGCCACCACCCTGAACCTCAAGGGCGGTTGGATGGCGTGCTGGGAAAAAATCGACGGTTTTGGATTGGGCACTGGCGTTGCCATTGCGCCGCAAAAAGTTGTCGAGATGTACGAAATCAAGAGTCCTAAAAAATCTGAAAGCCACGCTGTGTTAATCACCAAAACCGACGATGCGGGACAGGTCAACTACCGCGCCGGATATGGTTGGGAAAAAGCGGGCGTTATTAAAACCACCGAGGATTGGCAAGCTTTCCTCGCCCTCCAAAACGCTTAATTTTCATGTTTTTTCAATAGTTCATGCTGCTGAATTCGCCTGCTTCGGCTTCCGAGGACGCTCACTCGTCCAATATACCTGCGCCCAAGGGCAATTATCGTTGGATAATTTGCGCACTGCTGTTCTTTGCCACTACCATTAACTACCTCGACCGCCAGATTCTCGGAATTTTGGCGCCCGTTCTGGAAAAGCAAATCGGTTGGAGCGAAGTCGAGTACGGCAATATCGTCATCGCTTTCCAGGCCGCCTACGCCGTGGGGTTGCTGGTGGCGGGTGGACTGATGGACAAGGTGGGCACCCGCCTTGGTTATGCCGCTGCCATCGGCATCTGGAGCGTCGCGGCGATGGGACATGCGCTGGCCCATTCGGTCAGCACTTTCAGCATCGCGCGTTTCGTGCTGGGGCTTGGTGAGGCGGGAAACTTCCCTGCCGCGATTAAAACCGTCGCCGAATGGTTCCCCAAACGCGACCGTGCTCTAGTGACGGGCATCTTCAATGGTGGCAGTAACGTCGGTGCTATCGTCGCGCCCATTGTGGTGCCGTGGCTAACCCTCAACTATGGTTGGGACAAAGCCTTCTTGATTACGGGGGCTATTGGTTTCGTATGGCTGGCGTTGTGGCTACTTGTTTATCGTCGGCCCGAAGTCCATCCGAGTTTGTCGGCGAGCGAACTCGCTTACATTCGCAGCGACCCGCCCGAAGAAACCACCAAAATTCCCTGGCTGCGTTTGCTCCCGCAGCGGCAATTATGGGCTTTTGCCATCGGGAAGATGCTCACCGACCCGGTGTGGTGGTTTTATTTGTACTGGCTCGGCAAGTTTCTGGATAAGAACTACGGCATTAAGCTGTCGCAGATTTCGTTGCCGCTGGTGGTCATCTATCTTGTGGCCGACTTCGGTAGCGTTGGTGGTGGCTGGCTGTCGTCGTTCTTCATCAAGCGCGGCTGGACTGTGAACAAGGGGCGCAAAACCGCCATGCTGCTTTGCGCGCTCTGTGTGGTGCCCGTTTCATTCGCCACGATAACCACTAACTTGTGGGTTGCTGTCGCGCTCATTTCACTGGCTGCTGCGGCTCATCAGGGCTGGTCTGCCAATATCTTCACCATGGCCTCCGACATGTATCCGCGCCGCGCAGTTGGTAGCGTGGTTGGTTTCGGTGGCATGGCTGGCTCGCTCGGTAGCATCGCGTTTACATGGGTAGCAACTCACTTGCTAGAAATCAATGGTAGCAACTACACGCCGATTTTTATTGTGTGTGGTTTCGCTTATCTGACCGCTCTCGCCATCATACACATACTCGCGCCTAAGCTCGAAAGCCCAAACTTAGGCGATTAACGCATCCTTATGGAAATCCGATACGCCATTTCTGCCCGCGAATATCAGCGGCTAACCACTGCTGAACTACGCGCCGATTTCGTTCTCGAAAACCTGTTCACACCCGGCCAGATTCAGCTTTTGTACTGGGAAACCGACCGCGCCGTTGTCGGTTCGATTGTGCCCCGCGACGCGCCGCTTCAACTGGAAACCGATACAGAATTGGCCTCCACCTACTTCTGTGAAAGGCGTGAAGTCGGCGTTATCAACATCGGTGCCCCTGGCGCCGTTATCGTTGATGGCACTCGCTACGAAGTGGGCGCCTTCGAGTGCCTTTACATCGGGCGCGGCAGTCAGGAAGTCGTTTTTCATAGCGCCGAAGCGGGCGCTCCGGCCAAGTTCTACTTGATGAGTTATCCGGCACACACCACCTATCCGACGACGCTGGCGAAGCAGAGCGATGCTAACCAACTGCATTTGGGTAGCCAGGAAACCGCCAACGAGCGCACCATTTTTCAGTACATCCACGAAAAGGGCATCAAGAGTTGCCAATTGGTGATGGGGTTCACGCGCCTCAAGCCGGGCAGCGTATGGAACACCATGCCGCCGCACACCCACTTGCGCCGTTCTGAGGTGTATTTGTATTGCGAGGTGCCCGCCGAGGCTGCCGTTTTCCATATGATGGGTCCGGGCGATGAAACGCGCAATGTGTTGATGCATAACGAACAGGTAGTGCTATCGCCGAGTTGGTCGGTTCACTGCGGTTGCGGCACACAGGCGTACATCTTCATCTGGGCGATGGGCGGCGAAAACCAGCGCTTCGACGACATGGATGGCATCGCCATCGCTGACATCCGCTAAAGCGGGAGGACACACCATCACACTCGATCAATTCCGTCTCGATGGCAAAGTGGCCCTCGTCACTGGCTGCAAACGTGGCATCGGCAAAGGCATGGCTGTGGCGCTCGCCGAAGCCGGGGCCGACATTATCGGCGTCAGCGCCTCGCTCGAACTTGAAGGCAGCGAAGTTGAGGGCGAGGTGCGCGCTTTAGGGCGCAACTTCACCGCCTATCAAAGCGACTTCTCTTCGCGCGAGTCGCTGTATGCCTTCATTGGCGCTGTGAAGGCGGCGCACCCACAAATTGATATTCTGGTCAACAACGCCGGAACCATTTTGCGTCGTCCCGCTGCCGAACATCCCGACGAATATTGGGATGAAGTCGTTGAAGTCAACCTCAGCTCGCAGTTCATCCTGAGCCGCGAAATCGGCAAGGATATGATCGAGCGCGGCAGCGGCAAGATCATTTTCACGGCTTCGCTGCTCACTTTTCAGGGCGGTATCAATGTGCCGGGGTATGCCGCCAGCAAAGGCGGCATTGGTCAACTGGCGATGGCGCTTTCCAATGAGTGGGCTTCCAAGGGGGTCAACGTCAACGCCATCGCGCCGGGGTATATCGCCACCGATAACACACAGGCGCTGCGCGAGGACAGCAACCGCTCGCGCCAGATTCTCGCCCGCATCCCGGCTGGCCGATGGGGTACTCCCGACGATTTCAAAGGGCCAATCGTGTTCTTATCGAGTGCCGCTTCCAACTACGTTAACGGGCATGTTCTCGTCGTCGATGGCGGTTGGATGGGGCGTTAGGCTGCTAACCACATGAAAATCGAACACACGGCGTTTCCCGCCGCCGATCCGGTCGCCACTGCCAACTGGTACGTTGCCAATCTGGCCCTTCGCATCGTTCGTCAAACCGGGGCACCGACTTACACCACTTTCCTTTCCGATAGCGAAGGCGGTATCGTGGAGATTTATAACAACCCGCGCGTGGCTGTGCCCAACTACGCCGCGATGGATGCGTTGCTGTTGCACATCGCTTTCGAGGTAGAGGATATGGAAGGCGAGCGCCAACGTTTGCTCGATGCAGGGTGTACTGTAGATGAAGACATTACGTCTCTGCCGAGTGGCGATGTCGTCACCATGCTCCGCGACCCCTGGGGCTTTGCGCTGCAACTTGTCAAACGCGCCGCGCCAATGCGCTGAGGCAAATAGAGGTACGAATGACAAGGGCGCTCTCCTTACGTAAGGAGAGCGCCCTTGTCAGATCGGTAGACATACCAGAAGACCAAAAAGTGTGAGAATTCTGTTTAAGGTTGATTTAGGGGGCAGTACGATAATAGCTGACAGCACCGTTGGCGGCATTTTGCGCTCTCATCGTGACTGCGGTGCCTCTGTACCATTTGACGTGACCATCGGCCAATAAATAGTTGGCGCCATCGAAGTGGCGGGGTATGTTGGCGTTGCCATCAGGGCCGCTGTTGGTGCCGCCAGGAGCATCCAGAAATGGCCCCGTGCGCTGGCCGCTTTTGATGCCATTGAGGACTTGGCCGCAGCAGTTGAAGTTCAGGTTGCCATCGGCAAAAACGAGGTTGTCTCCAACGTCGATAGCTGATTTATAATCGCCGACTTCGGTATCGCGATTGAGATAGACGTTGTAGCCGACTTGAATCTCGGATAGCATCACCATGCGGGCTACCTCATCCTGAGCTGCAAGGCTGTTGCCGGCCAGAGTCCAGTTCAGTGCATAGGAGATTGGGCGTCCTGTCGCTCCATTGCTTGAAGAGTTGAGGTCGTTTGGGCAAGAGAAAACTTGCGCCGATTTCACGTATGGGTTGATTGAACCGGCCCAGCCAACTCCTTTCCATGTGCCGACTGGGAGGCCCGCTGGGTATCTTTCGTCGTAATCCTGCGTGTATTGCATGATGCCCAATCCCAGTTGCTTCTGGTTGCTCATGCAACTGGAGCGGCGCGCATTCTCGCGAGCACGAGCGAAGACGGGGAACAGGATGGCGGCCAGGATCGCTATGATAGCAATTACAACCAAAAGCTCTATCAGGGTAAAAGCTGGATGAGAATATGATTTCGCTGGAAATGGGCGCTGAGAATTCATTTTTATCCGTTGACATAACGATATGGGAAGAGACCATAACGTTATGCTTCCAGTTATACCCAGACACGGCGCTTTTTAAACATGGAAATTTCTCTGCAAGAAAAATTAATAATCAGGAAAGATTTATTTGGCGTATTTGTAACGAAGAAGGCAAAAGGCCATCGACCAAATCATGGTCAATGGCCCTATTCTATTGAAGAGTACGAACTGAATTGCCCGCCTACTGGACTGATTAGAAAGATGGGCGGTAATAGCTGACCGCTGTCTGGGCGGCGTTACCGCTGAGGATGCTGACGGAGGTGCCTTTAAGCCATTTTACATGACCGTCGGCTAACAAATAGTTGGCGCCATCGAAGTGGCGGGGGACATTCGCCGTGCTGGCGTTAGTCTGCTGACCATCGAAGAATTTGCCCGTTCGTTGACCGCTCGTGATGCCATTGAGCACGGTGCCACAGCAGTTCATATTGTTGCCGCCGTCCAGCCAAATCAGGTTGTCGCCAAAATCAGCGGGAGATTTATAGTCGCCGGTTTCCGCCCCTTGAGCGAGGTTTACGTTATAGCCAACTTGAATTTCGGTCAGCATGACCATGCGGGCTACTTCGTCGATTGAAGCCAGATTCGCAGCGCCTAATTGTTGGTTGAAGGCATACGAAATGGGGCGAAATGTTGCTCCCACTGGGACGCTACCGTTGAGGTCGTTCGGGCAGGAAAATACTTGAGCTGATTTGACGTAGGGGTTAATCATGCCCGCCCAGCCGATGCCCTTCCAATTGTTCCCATTGGCAAGGCCAGCAGGGTATTTCTCGTCGTAATCTTGTGTGTATTGCAGAAGTCCCAAACCCAGTTGTTTCTGGTTGCTCATGCAACTGGAGCGGCGTGCATTTTCACGAGCGCGAGCAAAGACGGGGAAGAGAATCGAGGCCAAAATAGCGATGATGGCGATGACTACTAAAAGTTCTATTAGCGTAAAAGCAGAAGCTTTATAGGTGAGGGTTTGATTACGGGATCTGAGTTTCATGGTCGCACCTTAATAAGAGACTGAGTGTTGAATAACTTCAATAACTAAAACGGCATAACGTTATGGGAGAATTATACCCATCGCTGACACTTTTTAAACATTGAAAACGACGTTTGGGAAAAATTTAATGTCTCAGCCGCTGTCTAAGGCGCCTCTTGATAGGAAAGGCGCCTTGTGGGATGGTATGTGGCTTCATTTATTGCGCCGTTGCCACTCGAATAGAGAGGGGATTTTGGGTTTCGGGCGCGTTGCCTCGCCCATTGGCAACATTGTGTTGCCTGTTGCCACCAGTGCCTCGCCGAAGCCGCCCGTGAGTTGGCCATTGCCGCCAACGATAATATTGCCCGTCAATTCCCAACCGACGCAGTTCGGGGAGCGCATCATGAATGCTGGTTGATTTATGTCTTTGAGGATGAACACGTTGTCTTTGAAAATGTGGTCGAACGATCCCTTCTGTCCGAAGACGCCGGGGCCACTGCCGACAACGAAACGGTTGTGCAAAAACAGCCAGTTCTCGTTCATGCCGCCCATCCAAACCCCGCTTTTGGGGCTGGAAACGTCACAGTTGTAAATTACGTTGCGAGGCCCGTTCGGGCCATGATTCGAGTCGTCCGGCGCGGTCGAGAGCATCCCATAGCCATAACCGCCATTGCCCGTCACCGATTCGATGACACACTGTTCGATCAGGTTTTCGTTCGTCCATCCGGCGTGCCACTGCGCGTCCGAGTCGTGGAAGACGCCCCGACGAATGACGTTCCCCGCTGCCGACCATTGGAGTAGGGGAGCATGGCGTACTTTATAGGTTGTGATGCCGTCCATCAGCGAGTCGTAGCAATAGTCCCAGCCGACATAACCTGTTCCGCCGTCGCCTTTATGCCAGACATCGTCTACCACACAGTCGCGTATTTCTAGCCACTTCGCGTAGGTGCCATACAGCGGAAAACGTCCGGCTTTTTTGACGGTGACGCCGCGCGCCCAGCATTCCCAAGCGTTGGAGAAAATGATTCCGCTCGTCCACAATTTGTGCGTTTGTTCGAGCGATAAATTTTCGACGCCGCAGTTGCGTAGCGGGAAAATCTCGGCGACGAAGGCACCGTCGATGGTGGGATAGTCGAGGCGCAACGGTTGGTTGATAGTGATCTCGTTGCCTCTCACTCTCGTCACTTGCAACTCGTAGCGCCGATAATCACCCCAACGCGCCGTGTTGCCCACCAACTGATTCCAGCGAGGTGTTGCGGGCGCCGTCAGGTAGATGCGGCTTCCGGCATGAAGGCCGCTGGCATCTTGCAGTAGTAATATTTGGTCGCCGCGCTTGCCATCGCGGGCCAGCAAGTGTTGTGGCCCTTTCTGGCTGACTCCCGCGAAGTTGATGGCTCCGGTGTCACGCAAGGCGCGCGCTCCTTCTGTGGGAGTTGCCGAAGTGGTGCGAAACGAGGCGCTGCTTTCGCGTGTTTTGCCGTCTTTATATTCGGCGATAATTTTCAATTGGTGAACCGTGTTTTTATCGGCCACTTTGTCCAACACATTGCTACCTAACGCCGTCACCGAATAGGTCGCGTTGGCGTACAGGTTTTTGTCTCGGCGTGTTACCGTTTGTCCATCGACCTGAATTTCGAGAGCCTTCAAGTCGGTCGGGTCGGCGTTGGCTTCTATCCATGTGTTGGCATCGATGGTTTGGCCCGCGCGTGGCCACGCGAAGCTGGGGGTTTCGCCCACTTTGTTGTAGCGAAAGACGAGTTTGGTGCGGTTCGCACCCAAACCGCGAATCACCACATTATCGCGCGTAATCCAGATGGGGCGGTCGAGATAGTAGGTGCCTTCTCCCAGTAAAAGCGCGCCACCTCCACGTTTCCCAATAGTTTCGGCGCCTTTTTCTAGTGCTTCGCTATCGTCGAGGTCGTCGTTAGCTTTGCCCGCGAACTCCTCGATTTTCGCCACCGTCTTTATTCTGGGAATGCCGCCTGGTTTGCCCGCGTATTTCCAGTCGGGATAAACCACGCCATCGGGGCCGACCACATCGGCGGCGGTTAGGCGAGCCTTCTCCGATGGTTTGATTTTATAGGTGCCTTTCCACGGCGTTGCCAATTCGCTTTTCGGTGCGGGGGCAAGCGATAGGTCGTCGATGTAGGCCACGACTTTGGCGTTGTTATAGGAGTGAAGCCACACCTCGGCGAATGCGGCGTTCTTTAGGGCGATGCCGGTTAGCTCGAAGGGTACCCATTGGCCCCGTGGGGTAGAGGGGACGGTACGCTGAAAAACATGGGTTTCTTCGGGGCCAACTTTTCCTGCGCTATCCATGAAACGCAAATACACACCGAGTCCCGAACCCGAAACGGTGAAGACCTTGCCCCGCAGCGTGTAAATGCCCGCGCCAACTGGCACACGCGCCGCCAATGCTTCGCTGCCGTTCTGGTCGCTGTCGTCGCTTATTTTGAGCGAATATTGACCTGTGGCGGCTTGTTGCTTAGAAAGCTCCGACAGCGCTCCCAATTTCCAGCCTTCGAGTTGATTTTCGAAACTTCCATTAGTGATGTCTGGCAAGAGTGCAGCGGGTTCAGCACTGTAGCAGTGCAATGGCAAGAAACCCGTTACAATAACACAGAACAACCCCGTGCTGATAATAAGATTCATATTTGTCGAAATACCTGCAATCTATTGGAATACCAGTGCTAAGGTGCCGTAACGTTACGGCACGATAATATACCCATTACCATCGTTGTTTTAACAACAAGTTTCAAGATTTATTCCAACAACGAACAATGATATAAGTTAATTCTTGTGTCCTGACAGGAGTCAGCTGGGTGTGTTCCCACGTGATTTACACAACAAATCGGGTTTTTGAGGCTCTTATCTATTGCGAATTTTGGCTGTGAAAACAGACACTTATATCCGCCGATTTTTCAGATGAAACAGACCCGCGCACCCAAGGGTATTTTTGCGTCCCGCACTAGCGTTAGTGCTCTAGCAATCCCAAGTCTTATTCTACTTTCTTATGGTTTGTGTGTTCCAGGTTGCGCTGTTGCGCAGCCTACCGAAACCGCAGAAGCGTTGGTTTATTCGACGATGCCTTCGACGAACCTTCATAGCCCGCAAATGGCTATGGATGGTGATCCAAGCACCTACTTCAAGTCGTACTACAACATGAGCGATGGCGACGATGTCACCATCTGGTTGTCGCGCGCCATTCCTGCCACCTCGTTTCGCGTTGTCACAGGCAACACCGACAACGAAGATTTGTTGACCAAAGGTTTCGTCGAACTTTCCGCTGATGGCGAAAAGTTCACTCGTTCGGCTGCATTCAACGCACAGGGCGTTTCAGAGGCTACTCTCGCCAATGTGCCCGTTCGCGCGCTTCGCATCAAATTGAATCCACGCACCGGCCTTTCGTCGCTGTGCATCCGTGAAATCACCATCAATTCACCCATCAAAATCTCGCACGCTCAGATGGGTCCCGGACGTGGTTGGCACGATTACACCGATGCTCCCGATTTGGCAGCATGGGCTACAAAAGCCGAGCGTCAGATGGAAGATTTCTGGCCCGACACCGCTGCTCTGCTTTACACCAACGGCTTCATCACTCCTAACAAACTCAACGTTGTCTATCGTGGCGGCCCCGATGTTACCCCCGTTGCTGCAACGGGCGGCGGCGTTATGACGGTCAACATCAAGTGGGCACGTGAGAATCCCGGAGATACCGGACTCACCGTTCACGAAATGGCTCACGCCGTTCAGTCCATGTCGGCTTACAACCCGGTGTGGCTCATCGAAGGCATCGCCGACTACATCCGTTGGGTGCGCTACGAACCGCAGAACTTCACCTACGGCATCACCAACAAGAACGAATGGCGCCAGCCTTATCGTGTTTCGGCAGCCTTCCTTGGTTGGTGCGAGATTCATTACGACAATCGTTTGGTCACTCACCTCAACGATGACATCCGTTTCGGTCGTTACAAGGACGATCTGTGGAAGAAGTACACCGGCAAAGATGGAGACACCCTGTGGGCCGAGTTCATCGCGGCTTACAACGCCGACCCGAAGGGCGTTCTGGTTCCGCCCATCGCTCCAGCCGACCGTCCGCGCATGTTGCCCACCGTCCAGGCTGGCACCAGCGCTCCAGCGTCTTTGGCTGGCTTGTTCACCACCTCCGGTTTCTATCGTGATGGCGCCCGATTCGGTGGCAACGTCGGTTTTGATGAGGGCGGCGCCGCCTTCCCCGCTGCTACTCTTGGCACCAGCGTCACCTGGAAAAATGTGCGTTTTGACCTCGGCAAAGCCGATCAGGCCAACGTGGTTGCCAGTCGTGGGCAGAAGGTTGCTTTGAAAGAAGGCAAATATGGCTCGCTGTGGTTGCTTGCTGCTGCTGTCGAGGGCAATCAGATGGCTCAGGATTTCGTCGTCAACTACAAAGATGGCAGCCAGCAGAGCTTCGCGCAGAATGTGAGCGACTGGTACTCGCCCGGCGGCTTCCCCGGCGAAAGCCGCGCCGTGAAATTCGAATACCGCGTTTTGGGCGATGGCACCAAAGACCCACGTCCCTTCTACGCCTACTCCTATGGCTTTGCTCTGGATAAGAACAAAGAAGTGGCGAGCGTGGTTTTGCCCAATAACCCGAACGTGAAAGTTTTGGCTGTTACTGTGGCTAACTAAGGCTGTTTTATTCCGTTCATGACTCTTAGATCGTTCATTTATGGAGTGGCGACTTGCGCGCCACTCCTGATGGTTGCCTCGACCGGATGTGCTGCTCCTGCGGGAGTTATTCCTCCGGTTAAGGCGCTTAGCCCCACCTCACCTATTGGCAGTGTTAACCCACTGGTGGGTACTGCCGAACACGGTCACACCTATCCCGGTGCGACCGTGCCTTTTGGCATGGTGCAGGTCAGCCCCGATACCCCACTGCAAGGCTGGGACGGAAGTTCTGGCTACCACTATTCCGATAATCGCATCATCGGTTTTAGCCACTCTCACTTGATGGGAACGGGTGTCGGCGGTCTCGGCGACATCCTGCTCATGCCCACTGTGGGCGCGCTTCAATTGACTGAGAAGGGCTATTCTTCGTCGTTCTCGCATCAGCAGGAAACCGCCAGCCCCGGCTACTACAGCGTCTATTTGCAGGAACCCAAAGTTCAGGCCGAACTGACCGCCACCGCGCGTTGCGGCTTCCACAAATACACCTTCCCCGCCACCGATACCGGCCACATCGTCCTTGACGTTGCGCATGGCGTTGGCAACAGCGTTATCGACTCGTCGGTTACCATCGAGAACAACACGACCATCAGTGGTTCGCGTATCTCGAACGGTTGGGGCGGCCCTCGCGCCGTTTACTACGTAATCCAGTTCTCCAAACCGTTCGAGACATCGGGTATTCAGCGTGATGGACAGATGTTGGGTGAGGGCGAAAAGAACGCGACTGGAAAGGCGCTGCAAGCCTACTTCAACTACAAAACCACGGCGGGCGAAACCATCCTCGCCAAAGTTGGCATTTCGGGCACCAGCGTCGAAGGCGCGCGCAAAAACCTGACCGCCGAAATTCCCGCGTGGGATTTTAACGGCACTCTAGCAGCGACTCGCAACCAGTGGAGCACGTTGCTGGATAAGGTGCAGGTTCAGACCACCGACCCCAAAATCCGCCGCACCTTCTACTCCAACTATTATCAGTCCTGCCTCGCGCCTGTGCTGTTCAACGATGTTGACGGCGCCTATCGTGGCGGCGACAAGCAGAACCACACTGGCGCCACCTTCCAGAACTACACCACCTTCTCGCTGTGGGACACCTTCCGCGCTCAGCATCCGCTGATGACGATGGTGCAGCCCAACCGCGTGTCGGACTTCGTGAACTCGATGGTCGCCCTCGACCGCGAGCGTGGCAAACAAGAGATGCCGGTTTGGCCTTTGTGGGGCAACGAAACAGGCACCATGATCGGCTACCACTCGGCGCCCGTCATTGTCGATGCCTACTTGAAGGGTTTCAAGGGCTTCGACCCCGAAGCCGCTTTTCAGGCGCTGAAGGCTACCGCTCTCAACGAACGTAACGGCCAAGGCGAACTTGCCAAGTACGGCTACGTTATCTCGACGCCTGGCGGGCAGAAGCAGTCGGTTTCGCGCACCCTCGAATTTGCTTTCGACGATTGGTGCATCGCGAAGATGGCCGAAAAGCTGGGCCACACCGAAGACGCGAAGTTGTTCATGGCGCGCGCGGCCAACTACCGCAACCTCTTTGACTCCAATGTGGGCTTTATGCGTGGACGCAAAGCCGATGGCACATGGCGTAGCCCCTTCAATCCCAAACAACTCGTCTGGGCCGACTACACCGAAGCCAACGCCTGGCAGTACAGCTGGACTGTTATGCAGGACGTTCCCGGCCTCGTGAAAATCATGGGCGGCGACGCACCGTTCGTTGCCAAGTTGGAAGAGATGTTCAACGAGAAGTCGGACGTTATCGCCAACATCCCCGATATCACTGGCCTTATCGGACAGTACGCGCATGGTAACGAACCCGTTCACCACGTCGCCTACATGTACAACTACGCGGGTATGCCGTCGAAAACTCAGGAGCGTGTTCGTCAGATCATGAACACCTTCTACAACGATGGCCCTGCTGGTGCGCCCGGTAACAACGACTGCGGCCAGATGTCGGCGTGGTATGTCTTCAGTTCGATGGGCTTCTATCCCGTCAACCCGACCGAAGGCGTTTATGTCATCGGTAGCCCATTGGTTGACCGTGCTGCAATCCGTTTCGACAACGGTAAAACCTTCACCGTCGTTGCGCAAAACAACTCGGCGCAGAACAAATACGTTCAGTCTGCTCAGTTGAATGGTCGTCCTCTGACCAAGACCTGGTTCACCCACAGCGACATGCTGAACGGTGGCGAACTGCGTCTCGTCATGGGGCCGACGCCCAACATGAAATGGGGACAGGATGCTGCCAGCCGTCCGCCTTCGGGAATGCCCGCGAACTTCCAGTACGCACCATTGCCCGCGCCATCGACCAACACGCGAACCGTATTGCAGTTGCCTATTCGCGTTGTGGCGGGTAGCGATGATGCGGTCGGTCAGTTCATCCCTGATCCGAACATGATGGATGGCTCGACCAACGCGAATATGGATGCGCAGATCGACACCAGCGCCCCCGGCGCTGGCCCTGCCAACATCTATAAGAGCGAGCGTTACGGCTCCGATTTCGCTTTCACCTTCCCCGTTCCCAAAACTGGCCGTTATCTCGTGCGCTTGCACTTCGCCGAAATCTTCGGTGATGTCGCTGGTCAGCGCGTGCAGAACATCCAGATCAACGGCAAGACCGTGTTGCAAAACTTCGATCCGATTGTGGCCGCTGGTGGAGAGAACAAAGCGGTCGTCAAAGATTTCGCTGACGTTGCGCCCGATGATAAAGGAAACATCGTGATTCGCGTCATGGCTGCGCCCGGTAGCCCCGACCAGAATGCCAAAATTAGCGGCATCGAAATTTCGGCGCAGTAGTGAGAGAGAAAGTAGTTAGTTAGAAAGAAACCGAAGAGAGAACCATGAGTATTCGCAACGTTTTAATGGTGGCATCGCTAGTCCTGAGTGTGCTAATCGGACTAGTGATCGCCCGTGGCGGCAAGACAGAAAGTGCCGTCTCTACAGCCAAAGGAGGTGCAGTGAAGATCGGCTTCTCGATGGATACCCTGAAAGAAGCCCGCTGGCAAGTTGACCGCGATGAGTTCGTCAAGCGCGCTAAGGAACTGGGCGCGACTGTCGAAGTTCAATCGGCCAACAGCGACGACACAGAGCAAATGCGCAACGTCGAATCGCTGCTCACCTCAGGAATCAATGTCTTGGTCATCGCTGCCCATGATGGAAAAGCGATGGCCAAAGCCGTTGGTATGGCTAACAAAGCTGGCATCCCGGTCATTGCCTATGACCGTTTGATTTACGATAGCGACGTGGACATGTACCTGTCGTTCGACAACGAGCGCGTTGGCGAACTGCAAGCCCAATATCTGGTCGATAATCTCCCCGGCGGCAAAGGCAGCATCGTGTGCATCTACGGTTCGCCCGCCGACAACAACGCCAAGCTGTTCAAAAAGGGACAGGACAAAGTGTTGACCCCGCTCGTGAAGCGCGGCGACATCAAAATCGTGCGTGCTGACTGGGCCGAAGATTGGAAACCCGAAAACGCCAAGCGTATCACCGACGCCGCCATCACCAGCGGTAAGTTCGACGCTGTATTGGCTTCCAACGATGGCACCGCTGGCGGCGCTATCCAGGCTCTGACCGAAGCTAAATTGCCCAACGTTCTCGTCACCGGACAGGACTCGGAATTGGCGGCTTGCCAGCGCATCGCGCGTGGCGCGCAGTCGATGACCATCTACAAACCGCTGAAATCGCTGGCTTCGACGGCTGCTGAGTCGGCCATCAAATTGGCGCAGGGTAAAGTTCTCGTGGCGAAAGATGTTGTCAACAACGGCAAAATCGACGTGCCCTCGATTCTCAAAGACGTGAATGTGGTCACCAAAGAGAACATGCCCGAAATCATCGTCAAGAGCGGTTTCCACACCTACGACGAGGTTTACGGCGACGTGCCTCAGAATCAGCGCCCACCACGCCCTTAAAGGTTGAATATGGCTGCACCCCAACCTACAACCAAAGCTGCTGAGCGCCCCGTACTGCTGCGCACTGAAAACATTATTAAGCGCTTTCCCGGTGTGGTGGCGCTTAAGGGCGTTTCTTTCGACTTGCGTCAGGGCGAAATCCATTCGCTGTGCGGCGAAAACGGCGCGGGCAAATCGACGCTGATTAAAACCCTGTCGGGCATCCATCCATTTGGCTCTTACGAGGGCCAAATGTTGCTCGATGGCAAACCGCTCGAACTGCGTTCGACGGGCGACGCCGAGGCCAACAAAATCGCCGTCATTTATCAGGAATTGGCTCTTGTCCCCGAAATGACGGTGGCCGAGAACATCTTCCTTGGGCGCGAACCAAAGCGTGGTGCTTTCATCGACTGGATCACCATGTCGGAGAAGTCGCGCGAGTTGCTGCAACGTTTCGGCATCAATATCGACCCCGATACCAAGGTGCGCGATTTGGGCGTTGGCCTTCAGCAGTTGGTCGAAATCGTCAAAGCGTTGGCTAAAGACTCGCGAATCCTTATTCTGGATGAGCCGACCGCCGCTCTGAGCGAAAGCGAAGTCGAGATTTTGCTCGACATCTTGCGCGATTTGCGTGAGCGCGGCGTGACCTGCGTTTACATCTCGCACAAGCTGGGCGAAGTGTTCGCCATCTCCGATCGCATCACGGTGCTTCGCGATGGCGCCACCATCGTCACGCTCGATGCTGACAAGACCGACCGCGCCGAAGTTATTCGCAACATGGTTGGTCGCGAAATCGGCGATCTGTTCCCACGCCATGAATCGAAGCCGGGCAAAACCTTGCTGGATGTGAAGGGAGTTAGCGTTGCGCCGCCCGAAGGTAGCAATACCCAACTCCGCGACATCTCCTTCGAGGTGCGCGCGGGCGAAGTGCTGGGCATTGGCGGATTGATGGGCGCCGGACGTAGCGAACTTCTCATGCACATTTTCGGCGCATGGGGCACACGCACCAAAGGCAACATCACCCTTGATGGCGCTTCGCTCGATGGCACTTCGCCCTCGCGCTCTATCGCGTCGGGCCTTGTCATGGTGACAGAAGATCGCAAGCGTTATGGTCTGGTGCTGGATGAAAACATCGGCTTCAACATGTCGCTTTCGTCGCTCGGCGGTATGACGGCAGCGGGTATTCTCGATGCGGGCCGCGAGTGGAAAGAAAACCGTTTCTTCTTCGATTCGCTCCGTGTCAAAGCACCAGGATTGGAAAGCGTCGTCGGCAAGCTATCGGGTGGCAACCAACAAAAGGTTGTGCTCGGCAAAGCGCTGATGACCAAACCCAAGGTCGTCTTTCTGGATGAACCAACGCGCGGCATTGATGTCGGCGCCAAGTTGGAGGTCTATAACCTCATCAACGAGCTAACCGACAGCGGACAGGCCGTTGTTTTGGTTTCGAGCGAACTCCCAGAACTCATGGGCATGAGCGACCGCATCATCATGCTCAACGAGGGACAAATTGGGGGAGTCTTCACCCGTCAGGAAGCCACACCAGAGAAGTTGCTGGCAGCAGCGATGGGCCAAACGGCTTCCACCGACCAAACCATTTTGGTTTGATCTTCTATTTATGTTTATTTATTCGCTTCATCAAAAATAATGGCCACTTCATCAGTTCCAGTTGCGAAGAGTGGCCTGCCATCTCCAGCAACTTCTCCGCAGGCGCAAGGTGACGCCCGCGTTCCCCTCCGTGATTTTTCGATGGTGATTGCCCTGATGCTTATCTGGGGCTTTTTCGCCGTCGTTACTCCCAACTTTGTCAGTGCGCGTAACCTGTCCAACCTGACCGTCGAGCTTTCCATCACCGCGATTTTGTCTCTGGGTATGCTCCTCGTCATTTTGGGCGGTTACATCGACTTGTCTATCGGAAGCGGCGTCGGTATGCTCGGCGCCATCTCCGCCGTTCTGCTGTTCCAATACAACTGGCCCGCGCCATTAGCGATGTTGGTTTCGGTTGTCGTGGCGATCATCACATGGCTGGTTATGGGGTCACTGATCGTGTCCCAACGCATTCCGGCCTTCATCATCACTCTGGCCGGACAGCTGGCGTTTCGTGGTTTGCACTGGAAAGTCATCCACAACGCGACCATTCCCGTCACTCGTGGTGGTAACGACAACCTGCTGTCGATGCTCACCACCTGGTACTTGCCTCCCATCTGGGGCTGGGTACTGGCTGCCGCAGTCATCGCGTTGTTTGTCGTGAGTTCGCTGCGCGCGCGTCAGCGCCGTATCGCCTTCGGCCTTACCGTCGATAGCAACGAAGTCACTATCGGGCGATTGCTCGTCACTGGTCAGCTCATCGCGTTGTTTGTGTTGGTCTGCAATGGCTATCAGGGCATTCCTCTGTCGGCGCTCATTCTGGCGGCTTCGGCATTCGGAGTGTGGGTGCTGACCCAGCACACCCGCTTCGGACGCTACTTGTACGCCATTGGCGGTAACGAAGAAGCGGCCCACGTTTCGGGTATCCCAGTCGCGAAAGTGGTTATAGGCACCTTCGCTATCATGGGCCTGATTACGGCGATGGGCGGTTTCATGCAAACCGCCTATGCGGGCGCCTCGACCACCACAACTGGACAGCTTCTCGAACTCGATGCCATCGCGGCTTGCGTTATCGGTGGCACCAGTTTGAAGGGCGGACGCGGTAACGTCGTCGGGGTGTTGTTCGGTTCGCTCATCATGGCCAGCCTTCTTAATGGCATGACCCTGATGGCGATGGCTCCCGAAGAGAAATTCATCGCTCGCGGTTTGGTTCTCGCTCTCGCAGTGTGGATGGACGTTCGCCTCAACAAAGGCAAATAAACCTTCTTCCGTTCACTGAAAAAGACGCGCTCCGGCGCGTCTTTTTTATTTGCTCTACTCTACGAACCAGTAAGTTAATTTTTATTTGACATAAATTACTTTGCACTTGCTTTAATTAGTCGAGGAAAGTTGTTAGTAGTAGGAAATTGGTTGACTGAAAACCGATAAATCTTAGCGTTCAGAATAATCTCAAGTTCTAAAATTTCTTTCAGGATTATAATCAATAAAGGTTCCGATTCGGCACTAGTTATCAACCGTGTCGCTGAATAGTTTTGAACCCCAAGGATTCTGTTTTATATGTCGTATTTCGCTAATCGTATCAAAACGTCGCATGAGAGAAATGCCTTTACTCTTATCGAGTTGCTGGTAGTTATAGCCATCATTGCGATTCTGGCCGCTATTTTATTCCCGGTTTTCGCTAGGGCACGCGAGAACGCTCGGCGTGCCTCGTGTGCCAGCAATCTGAAGCAAATTGGCCTCGGTATCATGCAGTACAGCCAGGATTACGATGAGAGGATGCCATCAGGCCGCATGAGCTTCAATAATGCCGACAACGTGGGAGGCAACTGGCAGGTAATGTTGCAACCCTACATCAAGAGCTACCAGTTGTTCGCTTGCCCTTCCAACACGCGCAACACCAACCTCATGCTCGATGGCGAAGATTCCAACCCCGGCGGCGTTTCTAAAACCGTCGTTTCCTATACGGCTCCCATTGACGCGGGCGGCACTTCCGGCGCTGCCTTTGGCGCTCGTGGCGTCGCTGGCCCCAGCCTCGCCGATTTCGCTAATGTGGCCCAGACCATCGCCGTCCTCGACAGCAACGTGGAAAACAGCGACTTCGCCATCGACAGCGGCAACTGGAACGGCACCGCTGCCTCGTTCGGCACGGGCGGCAAGCCCGCCCTGTTCGTCGGCCACCTCAATACCATGAACGTGCTCTTCGCCGATGGTCACGTCAAAACCATGAAGCCGTTGCAAACCATCTCCACCACGATGGGCGGCGGTGGCTCCATCAACATGTGGAACCGACAGGGCCTCGACTACACCGGAGCCAGCCTGACCAACACCCTCAACAAACTCACCAGCGCCACCACTGCCTATCCTTGAGCCTTCTTCGTCAAAGGAGTAGGGAATTATCGACTGAGAACGAGCCGGATGCAAATGCATCTGGCTCGTTCTTTTATGTCTGTGAAACCGGAAATACTGGCTTTGTGAACCCCCTCATATTGGCGCCGTGGGAGCGGGCGTTAAATCTACAAGACGCGAATGGCGATATAGAACAGGTTATTCACGACCTTATCTGGAACGACGAAAGCACTTCATTTTTATTTCAATCGTTTGAGGTCGGCCCCGATAAATTCATATTTGCTCGACCTCTTGAAAGCTCAGATGAGGCAAATTGGTTGGTGTGTCAGACGGGACAGGATTGGCAATGGGGAAGCATTCCTCGCGATATGCAAAATCATGTTGCTATGATCGCATCCAGTTTGGGTCTAGGCGATGGAAGGTATTCACTAGCTCGTTTTTGTGTTGTAGATCGAGAACTAACTACCCCTTATGTTCTTTTGTTTGAAGATGGCAAGGGAGCTTGGCTAGATTCTTGGTTTTGCATGTATGCGCAGTTTGGTTTTTCGATAGATAGTGAAACCTTCCGTAACGATGGGGGCGCTGTTTTGCGGCTCATAGACGAGCTGATTTGCGACCCTGATACTGACATCTCCTTCGCCCGCCGTTGGGCTACTATGGGGAGGGATGAGAAGGCAGTGTGTATTTTGCGTGGAGAAAGAAATTATGAGCGCCTTCAATCTGTGTTACGTTGGACTCTAATATGTGAATCAGCCCTTTGGAATTATGCTCGGACATGGTCATGGAGCTTGGTTTATCCTCCAGGTTCTGCTTGGGGCGGACTCATTGACCCCGATGAGCGTTTCTGGTTTGATACCAGTATCCCCAGCGATGAAATTCCATTTGTATCGCGTATTCAGAAATTCCTTGTCGAACACTATATTCCCGACATGTGCTACCTTTTGTGGGAACAACATCGTTGTGTACTTGATAGGCGTTCGGATTATGATGATTGCTTTATGCAGCTGGAAATTTCCGGTGAACTCAGCGCACATGAGCAGTTAGAAGCCCGCCTTCAGTTACGCGAGTGGCTGGAGCAGAACGCCACCCTCGAAGAAATCGAAGCCATCGGGCCATTCTGAAAATGCCAAATGAAAAGAGCCGGAGGCAAACGCCTCCGGCTCTTTTTGATGTTTGGCTGATTGGGTTTTAGCGCCCGCCCAATCCCGATAGCGATACGCCTTCGATGAAGTAGCGCTGGGTGAAGAAGAACAGCACGATGATGGGCAACACGACCATCGTCGAGGCGGCCATGAGCAAGCCGGGGTCGCCGCTGTGCTGCTGCTGGTAAAGCTGCAAGCCGTAGGCGAGCGTCATGCGTTCGGGAGACGACAAGTAAATTAGAGGGCCTTGGAAGTTGTTCCAGGCGCCCATGACGGCGCTGATGGAAACCGCTGCCAGAGCGGGCTTTACCTGCGGGAGCATGATGCGCCAGTAAGTGGTGAAGGGGCCGCATCCGTCGATTTTGGCGGCGTCTTCCAACTCGGTTGGAATCGACATGAAGAACTGGCGCAACAAGAAGATATTGAACGCCGAGCCAAAGAAGGCGGGCACCCACAGCGGGTTGAGCGTGTCGATCCAGCCTAGCGAACGGAAGATCAAGAACTGCGGCATCATCGTGACGGCGCCGGGCACCATCATGGTTGCCAGCAACACGACGAAGAGCAGGTTCTTGCCCGGCCACACTAGGCGGGCGAAGGCATAAGCCACCATCGACGATGACAGGATGGTTCCCAGTGCCGTCAGGATGGTCAGAAACAGCGTGTTGCCCAAGAAGGTCAGGCCGTAGTTCGTTTCTGGTGGCAAGAAGGTGAGTGCTTCCGAGTAGTTCTTCCAGCGAGGAGAAACTGCGCGAATTTTGGTCAGCTGCTCGCGGGTGACATCGAACGGCTTGACATTCGTGCCCGATTCGATGGGCTGCACGCGGATTTCGCCCGAAGGCAAATCGGCGATTTCGGCGACCTTCTGCTGCTTGGCGCTGTCCTTCAAATACCACGACAGGGGAGCGGGTTCGCCCTCGGTTGTTTTGGTGGTATCGCTGGTGATTTGTTGGGTCGGAATCCAGACAGGAGGGAAGACCGCCTGTTCATCGTCGCTTTTCAGCGAGGTCGAAATCAACCACGCGAAGGGGATGAGGAACATCAGCGAACCCACCATCAGGGTGATGTGAGCGGCAGAAAGTCGCGTCACTTGCTCGGCCTGAGCCGAGTTGCGTGTTGTTTTCTTCACCACGAATAGGGCGATTGGCGCTAACAACACCGACACGGCGCAGATGACATAGGGATTGCGCGAGAGAAGCACAACGCCCACCAGAGCGAGAGTAAAGGCGGCGCTTACGGCGCACATGGGCCACTTTTGCACTCTGGCCGAGGCGATGGACGCGCTCACCAGAACGACAACGGCGACGAGGCCCAGAATAATGGCAATTAACCAAACGAGTGCTGTCATGACTTATCTTTTATCCGTTTCGTAATGAACCCAGTACTTCTGTGCCCACAGCTGCAATAGCGCTAAGGCAAGGATCACAACGAATACAACCCACGCGATAGCACTCGCGTAGCCCATCTTGAAATATTGGAAGGCGTTCTTGAACAGGAACAGAACGGGCACCATCATCGAATCGAGAGGGCCACCACTGCCGCTACCGCCGCCCAGCACGTACACACGGTCGAATTCCTGAAGCGCACCGATGGTGCCCATGATGAAGTTGAAGAAGATGTAGGGGGACAGCATCGGCAACGTCACATGGCGGAACTGCGACCAACGGCTGGCGCCGTCGATTTGTGCCGCTTCGTACAGTGTGGTTGGGATGCCTTGCAAGCCAGCCAGCCACAAAATCATGCCGCCGCCAGCGCCCCACAATCCCTGCACGATAAGACCGGGTTTCGCCCAGTCAGCCACGCCGAACCAACCCGGTGGCAACACGCCGAACCATTGGGTCAGGGTCGCGTTCCACAGCGCGTTCAACAGGCCCTTGCTGGGGTCGCCCGCCAGAATCCATGCCCACAACACAGCCGAAGCGATGCCGGGAACAATCGACGGAATATAGAATGCCGTGCGATACCAGTTCATGCCCTTCACCTTCATGTTCAGCAGCATCGCGATGGCAAGACCTGTCGCCATGCCGAGCGGAATGCCGAAGGCCGCGAGGTAGAACGCATTATAAAACGCCTTGCCGATAAGCTCACGGTCGTCGGTGAAGAGGAATTGGAAGTTGCTTAAGCCCGCATAGCGAGGGGCGTGCAACACGTCATAATCGCTAAAGGCCAACAGTATCGAAGCGATGATTGGTCCCGCTGTCAGCAACAAAAAGCCGACAATCCAAGGAGCAGCCATCAGGTAGCCAGTCAAGGCTTCGCGCCTCGCCATCGGCGAGTTGCCGACCTGCTTCTTGATGCGAACGCCACCAAACGCGAGTCCTCCAATCGAGAGAGCAGCGATGATGATTATCGGCCACGTGAAGGACAGCAACGGCAAATTGTCGCGTTCGAAGGCTCTATTGAGTTCCTTTTGAACCAGATTGGTTTGCTCGGTCAGCGCCGCTTTTGGCGACAGGACATGTTGGCAAGCACGCTCGAAGGCGCGCACGTGAGCGTCCCACAGCGTTTGCCCGATGAACGTCACCGGGCGATATTTGGCGGCGGGCAAAAGCTCGACGACTGTTTTCTGACCTCCCTGCAAACGAGCGTTGCTAAGCGGAAAGCTCTTCAACATCTGGTCGTTGACGGCGGGACTCGCGCTCAGGGTAAACACGAACGGGCGCCCTTTGGCTTTGTTGAAGGCCTGTTGAGCTTTGCCACCAATCAACGCTGACTCGACGCTGGTCATCCATTTGATGAAGCGCCATGCCTGTTGGGGGTGCTTGGCTCCACGAGGAATCGCCAGCGAAAAGCCGCCCGACCAGGTGATGTAAGGGGCCTGCCCCTTGAAGATGCCTTCGCCTTTCAAGCGGGCTTCGGGAACGGGAGCGGGAGCGACTCCGAAATCGAGGTCGGGCGCATAACGCGCGATGCCGCCCAGGTTCCACGAGCCGTTAATCACCATTGCGATTTTGCCGGTGAAAAACGGGTCTTGTTCGGCGCCTTGAAAGCCGCTTTGGAAGATGTTGACTTTGTCGTAGCCGCCGAGTGCGTCGTACATGTCGGTCATGTACTGAAGCGCGCCCACCGATTGGGGGTTATCGAGCGTACATTTGCGACCATCGGGACTCAAAAAGTCGCCGCCGTTTTGCCACGAGTAAAGGTAAAGCCAGGAGTTGCCGTAGTTAGGAATAAAGCCGATGCGCTCGAACGTGCCGTCCTTGCGCATTTTGGTGAGTTTCTTGGCGTACTCTTTGAGTTCTTCCCATGTGCGCGGTGGCTTGTTGGGGTCTAGTCCCGCCTCACGAAAAACCTTGCGGTTGTAATACAACACACGGTCATCGATGTCGGTGGGAATGGCGTATGCGTGGCCTTTGTAAAGCGATTCGTTCCACGCTGCCGTATAGAAATCGCTGGCCTTGATGGGGGATTTCTGCCCTTTTTCGGCTGCGAGAAACTTATCCAGCGGCTCGAAGGCATCGCGCGATGCCCAGTCACCGATGGTGAAGCGGTCTTGGTTGATAAGGTCTGGCGGCGCTCCTCCCACAATCGAGGTCAATAGCTTTTGCGGGTTCATGCCACCCGCACCCAGCGATAACAGCGATACGTCGATGTCTGGATTGCGCTTTTCGAACTCAGCGACCTGCGCATCCAAACCTGCCGTTTCCGCCCCCGACTGCAAGCCCCAAACGATCAATTTCGTTTTCGGGGCTTGTTGCGCCTGTGAGGGGGCAGTGCCCCCCACAAGCGCGGTTAACAGCGAGACACAGGCGAGGGCACGTGTCCGCAAAGACTGACAAAATGAAATTTCCACTACGTCCTTGAAAATGATAAATGAGCGCCGCAACTAGCTTATTTGGCTGGTTTTGCTGCGAGGAGGGCGGGCTTCTCTTTGTAAGTTTTCCACAGCAACTCGCCGAACAGCGTGTTTGACCACGCGAACCACGAGCGCGAATAGCGCGAGGGGTTGTCTTTGTTGAAGGTTTCGTGCATAAAACCAGTGCCCGCGTGCGTGGTTTTGAGCATCGCGATGGCCGTGCGAATCTCTTCGTCGTTGGTGCTGGTGAGTGCGCGCATAGTGATAGCCATCGGCCAAATCATGCCCATACCAACGTGAGGGCCACCAATACCCTCGGCGGCTTTGCCCTTGAAGAAGAAGGGGTTGTCCGTCGAAAGCAAGAATTTGCGCGTGTTCTTATACAACGGGTCGCTTGCCTTCATCGCGCCCAGATAAGGCAACGACAGCAAGCTTGGCACGTTGGCGTCGTCCATCAGCAGCGAGCTGCCGAAGCCGTTCACTTCGTAAGCCAAAATCTTTCCGTATTTGGGATGCTCGGCGACTGCGTAACGCTCAAGAGCTTTGTCCACTTCCGTTGCCAATGCGCGCAGGTCGCTCGACAACTGCTTGTCGGTGCCCATTGCGTCCACCATTTCGGCGGCTTCGCGCAAGCTCACCACGGCGAAGTAGTTCGCTGGAATCAGGAAGGAGAACAGCGAAGCATCGTCGCTGGGACGGAACGACGAGCAAATCAGGCCGACTGGGTTGACCGGGTAGCCGTAGCCGCTCATTGGCAAGGTGTCGCTGGCCTGGCTGGTGTTGCGCTGGAAGCGATAGGGACCCTGGTCTTTCTTGCGCTGCTGTTCGCGGAAGGTGCGCAGAGTGGCGCGAATGGCGTTCTGCCAGTTCTCATCGAATGGCCCTTTGTCGCCCGTTGTTTTCCAGTACGAATAGGCGAGTCGAATCGGGTAGCACAGCGAGTCGATTTCCCACTTGCGCTCGTGGACACCGTCTTTCATGTCGGTGTGGTCGCCTTTCCAGTGCGACTCTTCGTTCTCGTCGTCGTAGAAGGCGTTCGCATATGGGTCTTTCAACACGCACTGCGTCTGCTTGTTGATAACGCCCGCTATGAGGCTACGAAGCGGCGCGTCTTGATTAGCGAACTTCAGGTACGGCCACACCTGAGCGCTGCTGTCGCGCAGCCACATGGCGTCGATGTCACCAGTGATAACGTAGGTCATGGGCCGTCCGTTTTTGGTTTCGGCAGTGACGGTCGTGTCGAGCGTATTTGGAAAACAGTTCTCGAACAGCCAGCCAAGTTCTTTGTCGGAAACGTTGGCTTTAAATTCGGTGATGGCCGCTTCGACGGCTTCGCTTTTGAAGTGGCGCTTTTCGGGTGCTACGCGCACAACAGGAAATTCGGTTTGTGCTGTCTGTGTCATGGTCGTTGGTTGGGAGGGGGCTGCTTTTGCCGCGCTCTGGACGCACAGTGGGCAAAGAATGCCCACTGTGCCCAGCGCGACCAAACGAGTAATGGATGTCATGGTTGGAATTGTGCTTATGGAGCCTGAACGATGCTGAGTTCGGCGAGCGAACCGAAGCCTCCGTCCGAATAGTCACTTTTGACAACTATTTTCATGAAACGAGCCGCGCGTGGTGTCGGCAATTCCAATCGCTGGATTGTGCCTTCATTGGGTAAACGGCCTTGTTTCACGGGTGCGCCGAAGTTGTCTTTGTCATTGCTCAAATACAGCTCATATTCGCGGATGCGTCCATTCGAGCCATCTTCGCGCGGTGTCAGCAACACGGCTTTAACGTTTTGCTCACTTCCCATATCGACAACCAGCCAATGGGGCAGAGTCGCTTTGGGCGCGCTGTACTGTGTGTGCCAGATGGTGTTCAGATTGCCGTCGAACAAGTGGTCGAGGTTGCCTTCGCCTTTTTCAAAGCTGCTGGCAGTGGCCGTCCAGTTGGTGCGTTCTACGAACGACTCAAACGGAACGGCGCTCGTGAAGATTTGCCCGTCCTTCGTCGTGCTGCGAAGGCGCAGTTCGCCGCCCTTCGCGAAAAGGAACGGAGCCGTGTAGGTCTGCCATGTCGTTCCGTTAGTTGAATACGAGACGGCATCGCCGTTGGCGTCCAACGAAATCGCGCCCTTGCCATCGCGAGTCGCCAACACAGGCCACGCGCGGTTGGCTGGTGCGATTGTGCGGCCTTCGGCTGCGAGGTCGCTCACCTGTGTTGGCAACAAACGCAAGCCATATGAGAACGCGGTCGCGTTCGAATTGACCAGATATTGTGGCAATGGACGAGGGCCGCAACTGGCCGAACCGACGCCCAGTGTCTTAGAAGACAGGCACAATACCGTCGCACTCGATGGTGGCAAATCGACCGTGTATTCAGGGTTCTGCATCTGCTCGTCGCTGTAGGGTAGGGCAGAGAATTGCAGCGGGGCGCCATCCGATTTTGCCAGCAATGTGGGCATTCCCGCGCCCTGAAGCGCGACCCAGTTGGTGTCCTCATGGTTGCCGCAATCCATCGGCTTCGCGTATGGCGTCATCTGCTGTGCCACAGTGCTGGCATAGCGTCCGATGTCGGAGCCGCGCTTACGGTCGGAGTAGTTCTCCATCGGCCCACGTGCCACATAATCGACGTTGCCCAGTTTCTTGTCGAGCATCATTCGCACGCCCATGCGTGCCAGAGTGATGTTCGGGCCATCAGGCATCACGGCGTTGTCCACTACAATCGAGCCATCGCCATAGATGGTGTAACTTGCCGAGTGGGTCGCGCTAAAACCGCTCTTTCCGGTGTATTGAATGGTCGAGGCCACGCGCACCTGAGTTGGCGATACCTGTTTCGTTTCAAAACTCAAAACTTTGGCTTTGAGTTCATTGAGGCCCATCTGCCACCATGAACCCGACGCATAGCCATCGTCGTTGCGGTGTTCGGCGCGCCACAGGTGCAACTTGGGGCCACCACCGGGCAACAGGACGTTGGTGTTGCCACGCGAAAGCTGCGTGATTTGGCCGTTGCTGGCGTCAAACGCCACATCGAAGCCGTTGCCGCGAACAGTGACGGCGTTGCCAGCGCTCACCAATTGCACGGGTTTCATCGCGGTCGCCGCGATAACTGGAGCGGGAGCCGCCGCTGGCATTTCCATCTGGCCGCGCGCGATTTCGTAGCCCGCTTTCTGCCACAGGGCGTCTTTGCCCAGTGTCATCGAAACGTTCAGATAGTAGTGCGCGCCCGGTTTTGGAGCGAACTTCTTGATTGGCAGCGTCAAGGTTGCTTCTTTGCCGGGAGCTAAGCTGACTTTCTGCAAGTTGCCGCCCTGAATGCGTGCGCCATCTTCGGTCAGCGACCAGTAACCCTTGAAGCCGTCCAAATTGATGAAGGCGTACTTGTTCTTTACCTTGACCTGACCTTTGCTCAAATCGCCGGGGGCAAAACCAATCCACTGGTAAGCGCGCTTCACTTCGGGGAAGTGAGGTTTGGGGCTGCGATCCGAGAAGACGACTCCCTTATGGATAAAGTAGTGGTCGTTAGGTACTTCGCCGAAGCCGCCGCCATACGCGATGTACTGGCGTTTCGGGTCGCGACGGTTCCAGATGCCCTGGTCTTCCCATTCCCAGATGGCGCCGCCGAGTAGCGCGGGGTACTTGTCGAACAGGTCGTTGTACTCACCGAGCGAACCCATCGAGTTGAACATCGCGTGCGCGTACTCGCACAGGTACATCGGCTTGGTGAGATTGGTGTCCTTGGCGATATTCTCGAGGCTACCGGTATTCGTGTACATCTGCGAGTCGATGCCCGCCGGGTTGTTGTTACCAATTCCAAACGCCTCGTAGTGCGTTGGGCGCGTCGAATCCAGTCCTCGGACTACACGCTCTGCCGCGCGCAAGTTCGAGCCGCCGCCACATTCGTTGCCCATCGACCAGATGATGATGGAAGGGCTGTTCTTGAAGTTTTCGACGTTAGAGACGTTGCGGTCAACGATCATCTTCTCGAAGCGCGGTTCGCGGTCGAGAGTGCCATAGTAGCCGTGACACTCGACGTTGGCTTCGGCAACCAGATAGATGCCGTACTGGTCGCACAGTTCATACCAGCGCGGGTCATTCGAGTAGTGGGAGGTGCGAACATGGTTGCAGTTCGCCTCTTTGAGTCGAATGATGTCCTGAATCATCTTGTCTTCGGGGACATAGTGACCGCTGTCAGGCCAGTTCTCGTGGCGGTTGGCGCCCTTCAACTTAATCGGCACACCGTTCACACAGAACAAACGGCCTTTGACCTCGATTTTGCGAAAACCGACTTTATGTGAGAGCAGTTCGCTGGTGGTGTTTCCACTGACGAGGCTAAGAACAGCTGTGTATAGCGTCGGGGTTTCGGCTGTCCATTTGGCGGGGTTGGCAACCGGAATCGAAACGCTCACTTCGCGCTCTTCGCCCGCCGCCATCGCGGGGACGCTCACAGTCGCTTTGGCGCCGGGAACCACTTTGCCCGCCGGGTCGTAAAGCGATACCACGAACGAGCGCGCCGCCACGGCTTGAGCGGTGTAATTGTGGACTTTGCCCACGACTCGCAGGTTGGCGTTGCGGTACTGCGCGTCCAAGTCGGTGGTCACTTTGAAGTCGCGCACATGCACGACGGGAGCCGACCACAAGGTCACGTTGCGGAAGATGCCCGACAGGCGCCACATATCCTGGTCTTCCATGTAAGACCCGGTGGAATAGCGATAAACCTCGACGGCAAGCGAGTTGGAAGCGCCCTTCTTCAAATAGGGGGTGATGTCGAACTCGGTGGCGTTGCGTGAGCCTGTGTTGTAACCCACTTTTTGGCCGTTAATCCACAGAAAGAAGGCCGAATCGACGCCGTCAAAGTTGAGGAAAATGCGGCGTCCATCCCAGTTGGCCGGAACATCAAAGCTGCGGCGATAGCTGCCGACCGGGTTGCGCTCTTCGTACGCGGTATAGTTACGGGGCGGCTCACTCATCACGCGAGGCCAATCGCGCTGGAAGGTGTAGCCCATGTTCTTGTAATAGGGAGTGCCGTAGCCGAGTAACTGCCAGTTCGATGGCACCGCAATAGATTTCCAACTGCTGTCGTCGAAGTCGGTCTTATAAAAATCGACGGGCCTTTGTTCTGGGCGCGGTACGTAGTTGAATTTCCATTGGCCGTTGAGCGAACGCGAAAACGACGAATCATGACGAATCGCTTTGAGAGCCTCGCCCACCGTAGCGTAAGGCATAAGCGTTGCATGCCACGGTTGCTTGTTCTGACTCAGAATTTGTTCGTCTTCGATTTCGGGCGGCAGCGGTGCGTCAGCGGCCCGGGCAACGACAGGAAGAAAAAAGCACGAGCCTACTGATAGGGACAGCGAGGCGGCTCGCAAAAATTGCAGTGTCTGCATAGATTTGAAGATTTCACACCCAGTCCACCTCCATACCCGTACCTCGACACACGCAAATGCGGGTGAAGACGGGCCACTGTGCCTTCGAAAAATTATGGCTTAGGAGGCCAACTGGGTTTTCTACTGATATAACCCCGTTAATATGGGATTAAAGTCCTTTCGGTTGAGATGAAAGAACACGATGCCGGATACAATCAGGATACCATTAGATGGGCTTTCTCCGATTAATGTTTTACGGTCGAAGTCCTGAATTGTATATAGGTGCGGCTAGTAAAAACAATCGTGTGAAGTGTGGTGTACCAGTTGTTTTTAAGTACGACTATGGCAATATAACCACACCTCAAACTAATAAATTAAGCCCTCAAACACGCCAATGCCAATGGGAGCCGGGCACCTGTGAGGGTATTTCGGCTCCCATTGGCAAATGGGCGGAGAGAACTCTGAGTTCGTGTTTCGTCTCCGCTTTCTGGGCGTGTTAGGTTTGGGGGATCAATCGGGGTCGGCACCACAGGTGAAGTAGGTGGCACGCATTGTGTTGTCGCCAAAATAGCCACTGGTGCCACGCAGTAGCGCGGTCAGTTTCATGGCCTTGACGTGGCCATCGCACCACAGCACGTTAGCCGTCTCGAGGTGGCGCTCGGCGCCGCCTCCGCTCGTCGTGCGTGGATTGCCTTCGATGATGCGTTGTCCATTCGCGATGCCAATGTCGTTCCAGTTGGTCGTGTACTGGAAGGCCTCGCCGTTGGCAGGGGTCAGGGTGTCCATCGCAAAAACTGTTGTGGAAACTGACTCGATGGCTGAAAGGCGAGTGGTTGTGTTGGCCTGGCTAATAGGTGGCCCCTTGCGTGTGCCCGAACCTTCTTGCCAGCCCGCCATGTTCGCGCCATAGCTCGAATCTTTGTTGTTGCGTGCAGGGGTGATGCCGCGCGAATCGCTAGGGCAAACGAACAGCTGATAGCTCTTGATGTAAGGCTGGACTGCATCCATCCATTCACCCTCGCCATTCCAGATGATGGGCATTGCCTCGTCGTAGTCCTGGGTGTACTGCATCAATCCAAGCCCAATTTGCTTGAGATTGGATTGACAGGACGACTTGCGGGCATTTTCCCGCGCACGGGCGAAGACGGGAAATAAAATTGCCGCTAGAATTGCGATGATGGCAATGACTACTAAAAGCTCTATTAGAGTAAATCCGCGAAACTTTAGTCGACCATCAGAGTCTTTGTGGTAAGAAATTCGGTTCATAGAATAACCCTTTGCTCTGGCGCTCTTGGCGCCTTAAACAGATTTGGTTTCTTGCTTGCCCCTGCGCCGGGGCAACTGAGAGAATATACCCATTTTCAGGCGCTTTCAAACCTTTAAACGAAAAATCCGACTTCCTGAGACACATCCAATGTTTTGATTTGCATAATGCCCGATTTATCCCAAACTGCCCCCGGCATGACGAAGAATGTAGGACGCCCTAAACCAGTGACGATGGAAGACATGGCCAAACTGGCGGGGGTTCACAGCCGAACTGTTGCTGATGCCCTCAAAGGAACGGGCCGAGTCGCCCCTGCCACCCGCGAAAAGGTGCTACGCATCGCCAAAGAACTCAACTACGTCCCCAACGCGGCAGCGCGTGCCCTCGCTACTGGACGCACCGGAATAGTGGGAGTTTTAAGTGGCCCATTAAACGAGCAGTACCACGCCAATACTGTACATTTGCTGGAAACCTACCTGACAGGGCACAGCTATGAGACGCTACTGCTCCATACGCGCCGCAACGTGCAGGACTTGGTAAACGCCACGAAAAAGGCTATGGTCGATGGGGTAATCGTTGTGGGCATCAATCCACTCACCTGGGATTTCCTTCATCTGAGTAAGGTGAGTTTGCCCTGCGTCCTTATCGACATTTGTAATCTCGATTTTGTCGACCATATCACTCTCGACCTTCGCCCTGCTGTTGAAGAAGCTCTGGAATTGATGCTGGCTGCCAAACGTCAGCGTGTCGCCTACATCATCAATGACTATAACGAAGCGTCCTATACCGAACTACGCATGGCGACCTATCTCGATGTCATGAAAAGGGTAGGGCGAACTCCCGAAACCATAAATATGAATACGAATGTAAGTGCCGAAGAGCGTATCGCGACGATCTCGCAGTACATTCAAGAGAAGGGATGTCCTGATGCCATCTTATGCCAGAACGACGAGTCGGCCATTTACACTTACCGCGCTCTTATCGGCCTGGGCTATCGCGTCCCTGAAGATGCGCTTCTTGTGGGATGTGATGGCTTGCCCTATATGGAGTATTTCGCGACTCCACTCAGCACGATTCAACTTCCTATGGACGAAATCTGCGAAATCGCCACCCGTTTCCTCCAACAACGCATGAACAACCCCGACCTCCCCATTCAGCACGCTACCTTACAGGGCCGTTTAGTCGTCAGAAAATCCCTCTCCGCCAACTGATAGAATTTCGTCGGGACGTGATTAAAACGCCCTAAACAAAAAGGGCGCGAGCTTACTGCCCGCGCCCCTTTCACTAATCTCACTCGATTTTCGTTTAATCCCGCTTAATTTTCGTCGCTGCTGCTCCAGCCGTCGAGTTCATGGCTTGTTGGTACCAGCCTACAGCCACGCGGCTCTCGCCTTTTTGCATGGCATCATCACCCTTGATGCGTAGTTCCTCTACATCAGAATAGGGAACAAGTAGCCAAAGCAACCGTGCGGCGCTCGCGCTCTCAATCAAGCTCTTGTGCTCGTCGGGCTTGCGAGTTTCGGTGTTCCAATTGTTGAAATAGGTGCCTGTACGCACGTCGCGCACATAACGGTCGCCGAAATCGGCATGACGACGCACCGCATTCAGATATTTAATGTCGCTGGTGGCTTCATAGGTCTGGATGAGTGCTTCGGCCAACAGATGGTTGAAGCGCGCCGAATCGGCGAAGGCACCGCTCTGAGGATCGGCCCAGCGCATCACCGAAGCATCGGCCTCGCGCTTGGCTTCCTGCAAGTACGAGTTCTTCTTCGTTGCCTTCCACAAGTCCAGACTGGCGCGAATCATCAGGGCCGTGTTGTAGGTCCACTTGGTCTTCTCGACTTTGCCATCGAGGTTGATGTTGTCCCAGTACAAGTTGTCGGTTTTGTCCTGTAAGTTAGCTACCGTCCAATCGTAAAGTTTCTGACCCCACTCCAAGTCGCTTTTCTTGTTTTCGATGCTGTAAAGTGCCAGTGCCCCCACTGCTCCCGGTGCATTGATACAGGTGTTCTTACTGTCCTTCTTGTTTTGATACCAGTAAATGCCGCCGCCTAATTTCTCGTCCCAGCCCGATTGCACGAAGTCCTGAGTTTTGCGCGCCCAATCCAGGAACTGTTTGTCTTTGGTGTTGCGATAGGCCTCGCAAAATCCCAGTACCAACCAGGCGTTGTCGTCGTAGTATTTGTCGTCGCCATCGCGCGACGAAAAGTAGGCGTCGAACCCAGGAACGGGCGCATCCTTGTCCCAGTAACGCTCCAGGCCTTTGGTGAACTCATAGAAGGGCTTTTTGAACGAGTCCGGCTCGTAACGCGCTGCTGCAGCCAGCACCGAAAACTGCACGCCGTTGCCCCACATGACCTCGTAAGGCAGCTTGGCGTTTACCGGTATTTCTCCGTGGTAAATGCCTTCGTTTTGGACGTAGAAGTCGCGTTGAATCGCGTTGGTTAATTCAATGGCTTTGGTGCGGTAATTGGCGCGAGCCTGAGGAACACCTGCTAACAGTGCGCCCGCTACAAAAACCGAGACGCGCAAACCCGCAGAAAATCGTGAGTTGAAATTCATAACAAATGAGGGCATCGCCTACAGCGAATAAACGAATAAATAGGGATAGCGCAAAATCAGACTCGCTGTAGGCCCAAATGTTGTGAGAATTCCGACTGTTATTGTGACCAAGTGTAGGTCTTGATTTCGTCGCCCATCTTCCAGCGGGTAGGGCTGGTCGTGTCCAGCCAGTCCAGTGGCTCAGCTGTCGGTTGCGGTTTCGCCGCCACAGCAAACGCCTCGCGCATCGCCTGTTTTTGCTCGGCTCCCAGTGCCTTCGGGTCGGCAGAAACGAACAGAGGTGTACCCGAACGTGCCAGCACATCAAGCCACTGACGGTTCAGTTCCCACGGCACGTGTGTCGTTAACCCAACACAGTCGGCATCCACCGCGAAAAAGGTGTCGTGTTGCGACATCCGAAACGCCAGCGTGTTGATACCCATTTTGCGAGTGCGCTCCCACTCGTAGCCCGATGTATCGTCTCCGGTGCGCTGAAGCTCGAAAAGCCCTGCACCCAAATGCCCGATAGTGTTGCATCCAATCAGCATCACATCTGGCCCCGCTGCTTTGCGCAACGTCCCGAAGAAGTCTTTGATGATCTCGGCGCTCGTGCGTGTGCGGTCAGCGAAATGCCAACCGTTGTTGCCAGTCGGGTTGGTCCCCATGTCGAAGCCCCACTTCCCGAAAATATCCATCATCGAGAAATCGTGCTTCACCAACTGAAAGCCCCATTCGCGAAAACGACGCATATCTTCGGCGACGAATTCCAACGCTTCCGGCACGCTGGGGTCAAGCGTCATTCCGCCCAGGTGTCTCTGCCCTCCACGCCGCCCGAAACGCCAACTGTCCGGCACATTTGCTGTCGTCAGCAAAGGCCGAAACCATAGTCCAGGGCGTACTCCTAACTGCTGCATCTGGCTCGCCACGTCGTCCATGTCGCCAAAGCGCGCACTCGAAATATCCCACGGCCCGCCGTTTTCTGGGGCGCGGCAACCCTGCCAGCCATCGTCAATCACCATGAACGGCAAGTTGTCGCCGCCGGGCGAAAGCTCGCTAATCAGCGCCGAGTCGCGCAAAATGCTGTCGCGCGAGTTGTTGCCGTAGGCATAATACCAATCGTTGCCGCCATAAACAGGCTGCGAAGGCAACAGCGGTGAAGGGCACAGCATACGGCAGAATGCGCGCGCCGTTTCGAATGCCGAAGCCTCGCTTTCCAGTTGCCTTACCGTCGCCACTTCCAAGTGGCGCCCGCCTAGTTGCACGCCGCTATCGCCGCAACCCACATGCAGTTGCAGCGTGATCCCACCATCGTCCACTCGCCAGTTGCAAAGCGAGTTTGCTCCCGTATCCACGCCATAACCCGCGCTTTGAGTCCCGTTTGTCGCCAGAAAATACCACGGCAATGGGCGTTCTGCCACCATTCCGCGCCACTCTAAATCCCCGTATCCGCGTTCCCATGCATCCCCTAAAAAGCGAGCGCCCGCCGGGAATGAACCCCGCCAACGCAGCGTAATTGTCTTTATCGGGGCACTCGCATCAAGCGCGATATGCAAACCATTGGCTGAAATCTGCGCTTCTACATCTACCCCCGGCCCACTCCAAGTGATGTCCGAGTTCGCTTCTAAAACATAGGTCTTTTCGTCTACACGCACCGAAACAAAGTCAGGGCGACGCAAAATATCAGGAAAAACGGTCATGAAATTATCTTTTGACTGAGTCGCGCGGGACAAAGCGCGCGCTCAAAGTGGCCTCTTGAACTGGAAGTTCGGGGTTGGCCAAACGCCTTTGTAAAAACTGCCACGCCAGCGCGCACATCTCTTCGCTAGGTTGAACGATGGAGCCAAGAGCCGGGTCAAAATACTCCATGTCCTTTATGCCATCGCAGCCAATCAATTGTACGTCATCGGGTATTCGCAAACCAAGGTCGCGCAACGCCCGATAAACGCCAATTGCCATCTCATCGTTTTGGCATAAAAGGCCGTCCGGTACTGGATTCGTCTTCAAATATTCGACCATGTTACGCCGCGTCAAATCGCGCCGCGAGGTGTCGCCGCCAATGCCGAGTTTGATGACTTCGGGAGTGCGCCCTGCTGCCACCATCATCTCGCGATATACATTGACGCGCACCTCGTTCACATCCGACATAATATCGTTGGAAACCACGTATGCCACTCGCTCACAGGTAGAGAGCAACTTATCTATCGCTTCGCGCACGGCATCCCCCAAATCCACTTTGATGTGATCGACAGGACGGGTAATCACATCATTGGGGTCGAAAACGCCCGCATATACACAACAGGGTATTTTGGAGCTTACGCGCGTAAGTTCGCGAAGGTCGGGAAAAGAGTCAATGGCGATTACGCCATCTACCGAGTTGTTGCGTAGTGTCGAGGACAAATCCTGTCCAATCTCGCGAGAGCGCAAAAACAGCATTTTGTAATCGCTCGTTTTCAGCTCCGCTTCCAGTAAGTGCAGGATATGAGCGTAGAAGTGTTCGCTCATTGGCCCGGTTGAAATCGCCACCGAGCCGGTGCGCCCAGTCACAAGCGCCCGCGCCGCCATATTGGGCCTGTAGTCCAATTCGCGTGCGATACGCTGAATTTTTTCGCGGGTAATATCCGAAACGCGCCCAGTACCTTTGAGCGCGTTGGAAACCGTCATTGGATGCACACCGGCTAAATCCGCGACGTGCTGTAACGTGATCGCGCCATCGTCTCGTGGGCGGCGCGGCTTTTCAATAGGGTTCATCTCTACGTATGCGCTAACGTTAAATCAGCTTTGGAATTATAAGTATCTGTTATGGCGAACCCGCAGTTTCCCCGGTTTCGCCCCCAGCGTGGAGAGGCCAACGCTAAGAAAATAGACAGGTGGTTGAGCACAATGTTGCGCGTTTGGGAGTCCTTTTAACAACATATTTATTGACAGGGGAAGTAAACGCGCTACTAGTATACCAGTGGTTTTCGCATATTTCCTTGTTTCGCTCTTGTTGGAGCGTGACAATGCTCTCAGAAAGACGGATTCGTCTTTCTGAGAGCACGCGCCTTTTAAGCGCGTCCGTTGAGAATATCGACCACTTCGGAATGGATGGCCGGGGCGCTCGCGATGCAGGTGAACATCTTGTCGCCGCCGCGCGCCGCATCGAACTCAGCGATGGGTGTTCCGTCCCACGATGAGACTGTGACGCCTGCGCCTTGCAAGCAGGGGAGTACAGGCAACAAGTCCCATGCTGCCAAAATCGGGTCGAGCATGATGTCGGCCCATCCGCTTGAAAGCATCAGGTAGCCGTAGCAGTCGCCCCACGTGCGCACGGTGCGTGCTTTGCTCGCCAATTTGTCATAGGCGGCGCCATCATGGACTTTGTGTGGGCGAATCGGGTCGGTCGTCAGCAATAACGACTCGGAGATTTTAGTCGTCGGGCGCACGCATACTTTTTTCCCGTTCAAAGTCGTTGTTTCGTTGTCGCCCAGCAAAAGCTGGTTCAACACCGGCTGGTTGACGCAACCGACGACGGGTTTACCATTGTGCAGCAAGCCAATCAGCGTTCCAAACAATGGCACGGCGGCGATGAACGACTTGGTGCCGTCGATGGGGTCGAGAATCCAAACCCACTCCGCATCCGCGTTCTGCGTTCCATATTCCTCGCCCACGATGCCATGACCGGGAAATTTCTTCTCGATCATGGCGCGCATAACCTCTTCGGCGCCTCGGTCGGCGAGCGTGACGGGCGAATCGTCGTCTTTACTTTCCAGCCCACAATCGGTTTTTCCGTAATAAGGCAGGATGACATCGGCAGCAGCGGCGGCCAGTTCCTGAGTGAAGTCAAGATAGGGTTGAAGATTCACGCTTTAAGGTTACGAGCTATGCGCCAAACAACTAGTGCCTGTTTGCTTCGATAACTCTTCCTAGCACGTATTAGGACTGCTTCAAATCGTAAGCCGTCTACACTGACTTTGTCCGTAGAGAAGCAATGAAACACGACTTGTTAATTATCGGCGCCGGGCCAGGCGGTTATATTGCCGCCATTCGTGCCGCGCAGTTGGGATTAAACGTTGCCTGTATCGAAAAAGAGCCACGCCTCGGTGGCACCTGTTTGCGAGTCGGATGTATTCCCTCGAAAGCTCTTTTAGAATCTAGCGAGAAATATCTCGAAACGCAAAAATCACTCGCCGCTCACGGCATCAAGATTTCGGGGGCCGAACTCGACCTGCCCACCATGCTCGCCCGCAAAGACGGCGTGGTTAAATCGCTTACCGACGGTGTGGCCTTCTTGTTCAAGAAGAACAAGATCACCCGCTACGAGGGCAACGCCTCGTTCGTATCCAAAAACTCTGTTCAGGTCGGCGATCAGGTCATCGAAGCCGAGCGCATCATCATCGCCACCGGCTCCAAAGCGGCGTCGTTGCGTGGCGTCGAGTTCGACTATGACCGTGTCGGCACCTCGACCGAGGCTTTGAGCTATCCCGAAGTGCCAGAGCATCTGGTCATCATCGGCGCTGGCTACATCGGCCTCGAAATCGGTTCCGTCTGGAAACGTCTCGGCTCCAAAGTTACCGTGTTGGAATATTTGCCAATCATCCTTCCCGGCATGGATGGCGAAATCCGCGACGAAGCCTTCAAAATCCTCAAGAAACAGGGCTTTGAATTCCGTCTCGGTACTAAAGTGACGGGCGCACGTGCCACCGAAACCGGGGCCATCGTCGAAATCGAGGGTGCTGAACCCATCGAGTGCGACCGTGTTCTCGTTGCCGCTGGCCGCTTGCCTAACACCGATAACCTCAACCTCGAAGCCGCTGGACTCACCACCGACGAGAAAGGACGCATCGCAGTCGATTCCCACTACCGCACATCGGTCGAAAACATCTATGCCATCGGCGATGTTATCGCTGGCCCGATGTTGGCCCACAAAGCCGAGGAAGAGGGCGTCGCCTGTGTCGAGGGCATCGTTACTGGCTATGGTCACGTCAACTACGACGCGATTCCTGGCGTGGCTTACACCGACCCCGAAATCGCGGGCGTTGGTAAAACCGAAGAGCAACTCAAGGAAGCGGGCGTTGAATACAAAAAGGGTGTATTCCCATTCATCGCCAACGGACGCGCTAAAGCCATCGCTCAAACGCAGGGCAAAGTCAAAATCTTGGCCGATGCCAAGACCGACCGTATCCTCGGCGTCCACATCATCGGCCCTCGCGCTGGTGACATGATCGCCGAAGCTGTTGCTGCCATCGAATTCGGAGCCACTGCCGAAGACCTGCGCCGCACCAGCCACGCTCACCCAACGCTGGCCGAGTGCCTGAAAGAAGCCGCCTTCGCCGTAGGCGGAGCTGCCCTGAGCGCCTAATCGCTCGGTAAAGCACCAATATGCCAACAGGGCGCCTCATTCCGAGGCGCCCTGTTGCTTTTGCTCTTCGCTAAATCATAGTTCGGTCGAGATAACGACATCCCCATTCGAATCACTGCCGCCATCGGCGCGCACTCTGGCGTGTAGCGTGTATTTCGCACCTGCAGTGAAGGCTGGAATTTTCAGCACATAAGCGTTGTCCTGATTGGCCGTTCCCGTTGTCCCGGCGTGTTCATCGCGGGCGATGGCTTTGCCGTTCTCGCGTAAATCCACCCAGCTAATATCGAGGCGGTGACGACCACTCATATAAAAGAACGCTGCTTTAATTGTGCCTACGCGAGTGATTTTGGCGGTGATGTCCCACTCCTGTTCGCTCCATGTTTCGTTTACCTGTCCGCTTTTCCATTTGAATGGCGAGGTCATTTCGGGCAATGAGGGGGCTTTCCAATTTTTGGCGGCTTGCACAAGGCTTTGTGCCGTCTGCACCGGATTGGCGTATGGAGCCAGTGGCGAAGTACCGGAAGCCATAATCCACGGTGTCTCCCACTGGTCGAAGTTGAACTGCTTGTTGGCGAGCAATGCTTGCCGTTCGGCTTGCAAACGGGGGATATAAAAATCGCGAATCAGACCGCTCCACATGCGCCCCGAATAGTCGCGGATGCCGCCGCCCCATTGCGTGATGATGCGTCGCGCGTCCGATTCGTAGTAGTCCTTTTGTGCTTTGGTCGTCCCGTGGGCGCGGGCAAAATTAGTCCATCGCTCCAAGCGGTCAACGGGATGAGAACTCAACAGGCGGTCTGTCTCGCTCAGCAATTGTACGCCGTGGTCGAACACCTGTTGCACTGCGGGCGAATCGATGTTGTGTTGCTGGGCTTCTCTGGCCAATCGAAAATTTTCTTCGGCCTTCAGGCTCAAATAAATCGAGGCCAGTTCAATCGCGTCGGCGCGATAAAGCGGCGAATCTTTCAGTTCGGGCGCGCACGACAGGAACGCCTCGACTGCCTGAAAAAAGCGCGCGTCGCTATTCACCGAGCCGCGCATCTGGGCGCGGTTTTGCCAGTTGAAGAGCGGGTGATCGGTGAAAGTGCCGTAGGCGCTCTGACGCATCAACTCCCACGCGGTTTTCATCGCGGGGGGATAGTCACCGTAACGAGCGCGCGAGTAAGTCGCCAGCCAATCATCAAGATTGATAGCTTCGTTTCGCCACCATGCATCGGATAGCAACTCGTAAAGTGCCTCGTTATTCTCGATGCCTTCCGGGGCGAAGCCGCTGCCGAGGAGTTGCCCTTTGTTCGCCGAGTTGAGAGCTTCGCTGGTGCCTTTGGCGTAATAATCGAGATTGCCCGTCCACGCGGTTTTGCCGCCCATGTTGGGAATGACGCTGTATATCCACGTCTTGCCCGCGAAGCCGCTATAAAAATCCCAGTTATGGCCTTGCCGCCAGGTGATGGTGCTATAATCGGCGGCCAAATCGAGGAACAGCATCTTGTCATCGGGGACTTTGCTGGCGAGTGCGTACAGCGCATCTTTCGTCCAGATATTGCGCTGGAAGCCCAGCATCCAGCCCTGAATCACCCATACCGCATCGGGGTCGCCCGCTTTAATTGACTGGTAAATGACATCTCCATAGTCGGCCAGCAACAGGTTTTTCTCTTCCGCGCTGGTCGTGGGTAAGTTCATTTCGTTGAAGCTATCGGCGAGAAAATAAGTGGCTTTGCCGAACTCTTTCTCCCACTCCTGCACGAACATCTTTCCGATATTCGCGAACTGGGGCGAGTGGGCGTCCAACAAGTAGGCGCTATCGGCTTTGCCAAAGCCTCCCCAACTCGTGCCGTGAATTTTGGCATCGGGGTAAATGCGCGTTAAGCCCTGTGGCACAAAGCCCGCGAACCCCGGCACGATGGGCTGCATTCCCAACGCCCGCATCTGCCCCAGAATTTTGTGTTGTAGCGCCACTTGATCGCCGTTCCAACTGGTCGGGTAGGGGCCATTGTGGCGGTTGATGTTGCCCATGCGTTGCCACGGCAAATAAGCTGGCCCTGTGAAGTGCGCGTCGATTTCGGCTTGAGTCAGTCCCAGTTGCTTCCATACCCGCTCGCCAATCGCTTCTGTCCCCACTAACGCCAGCGGCATGTTGATGCCATGCAACGCCATCCAGTCGATTTCCTGCTGCCAGCGCTCCCAAGTCCAATATGACATGGTGTAGCCGTAGGTCACGACGTTGAAGTAATAGCGGAAATTATACGGCGTTGAAACGCGGGTAAGAGGCGTTTCGGGCCAGCCTTTGGTGCGGTCGAGCCGAGTGCCTGCCCATGTCGTCATGCCAAGCCCATTGCGGCGTATGAACTGGTAAAAGCCACTCGAAAGCGCGATGGGAGACGAGCCGCGCACCGTTAATTGGCCGTTATGGGCTTGATACTCGAATGTGTCGAATTGGGGTTTCCCTGCCAACTCCTGCAACTCGACGTTGCGAAGTGCCGCCTTACCAAAACGCCTTTCGATGATGCCACGTGCAAGAGGCACACTTTGCGCACCAAATGCATGAGGAGCACAAAGCAAGGCCGAGCAGAGTACGAGTGATATACGGAGAAATTGGATTGACATATGGGAAATTCGCCGATTGTGACAGAGCCAGAAAATATATGCCCTTACAGGTGTTAGTATTTTAGAGCAGGAATTTGTGTGCGCCATCTTCATTCCCGTGTTAATTTAGTTTTTATTCACCGCCCATGCTTCAAAATCAGTATCAGCCCGACCTGAAAAGCAGCCATATCTTCTGGCTGCAGCGTGAGCATTTCGATTTTAGTGGCGACAGCGCCTGGCTAGAACGCATCCAATTTTCGCTTCGTTCGGTTTACGATGTCGTCGCTGGTCCCGGCTGGACAATATCGGCACCCCTGCAACCTTGGAATGAAATCTGGCTGGTTAAAAGCGGGCAGGTCCAAATTCAACTTGGTGAACAGTGCGTAGTTGTTGGGGCTGGAGAAATAGCCATTCTCTCGGCACAGAAGCCGCGTAAGACAACTGAAGTTGCTGGCAAACCTCTCTCGATTATAGGTTTCTCCTTCGATGCGACCTTGCTTGAGGCCTTTGATGTCGTCTCTTTACTAGAACCCCCCATCCGTCTCTGTGCCGATGATATGACGCGAGAAAACGTGGAAAATGTGCTCCAAAATGCTATCTGTGAAAGCCGAACTGCACAAGCCGGATTTTCGTTGCTGGCCCAGAGTTGGGCACAAATTGCCTTCATCAAAACGCTCCGGGCCGCCCTGCCATCGGACGAAATCGAACACCGTCTGCAATCGAAGATACGGGCGGCATTTGCCCCTGAAATCGCGACCACGCTCGATTTCGTCGCCGCGAACTTTAGTGAGACTCTGGAACTGGGTATGTTAGCGCGCCGTGCCAATTTGTCGTCGCAACACTTCGCCCGCAAATTCAAAAGTGCGACTGGATTACCGCCTATGGAATATGTGCGCCAATTTCGTTTGGCGAAAGCCCATTCGCTTTTGGCGGGCACCGACCGCTCTATTAGCGATATTGCTTTGGCCTGTGGCTTCCCCGATGCCGCCTATTTCTCGCGAGCTTTCAAAGAATACTTCGCCATCGCTCCGCTCGAATTTCGCAAGCAAACGCGCGCGTTTAGTCCAAAAACTGGCTGAAAAAGTCCAAGGTTTTTCAGGGGATATGCTTCATAACTGTAGGGCATACACGGAGGACCAATTTGGAACATCAACCGAATATCGTTTTAACCCAAGAGCAAATTAATTTTTTCTGGGACAATGGCTTTTTGGCCATTGAGCAAATTTCTTCGCCCGCCGAAATCGAAATCATGCGCGCCGCGTATGACAAAATCTTTCAGCAACGTGCCGGACGCGACGAAGGTAACCAGTTCGATTTGGCCGGAACCGATGAAGATGGCAAACAGGCTGCGTTACCTCAAATTCTCAATCCAGCGAAGTACGCGCCCGAACTCAAAGACACTCTTGCCGAAGCCAACGCGCGTTCAATTGCCAAGCAGCTCTTTGCTCGCATGGGAAATCCTGAATTAGTAACGGGTGGTGTGGCGCACGCTATTTTCAAACCTGCTCGCGTTGGTGCGCCCACTCCCTGGCATCAGGACGAAGCCTACTGGAATCCTCTGGTCGATCCCATTTCGCTCAGCGTCTGGATGCCATTGCAACCCGCGACTCCAGAAAACGGCTGTATGCAATTCATCCCCGGCACTCACCAGTGGGAAGTGGAAGAGCATCACTCCATCAACCACGACCCGCGCATTCATGGCCTGGAAATCGACGAAAAGGTGGAAGTCGATTACTCCAAAGCGGTCGTTTGCCCGTTACCGGCTGGTGGCTGTACTTTGCATCTGTCGCGCACATTGCATTACACCGGACCTAACCACTCCGAAATGCCTCGCCGTGCCCTCATCATGGGCTTCCAACTTCCCGGTCGTCCCTACCAGGGCGAGCGCCGTTTCATCTGGAACGAAATCAAGACCACTGCAAGAGAAGAACGTAGCTCCATGAAAGCCGCCTGACACGCCCTTAAACCAAAGGTGGCCCGTAACTTAATTACGGGCCGCCGATGATTTTTAAGATGTTGGTTTCGCTTCTGCCGAAGGGGGCGCTGCGTCCGGTGCCGCTCCCCACGCCTTGTTCGGGCGTGGCCCCATCACCAATTCCAACCTGCCGCCCTGAGCGATGTCGCTGTGGCGGAACCACGGCTTGTTCCACTCGACGCCGTTCAACTTCGCCGACTGGATGTACTTGTTCTCGTCCGAGCAATTTTTCGCGCTCACGACGAACTTCTTGCCGCCGCCCAAATCGACTGTTGTTTGGCTGAATAGCGGGCTACCGATGTTGTAGGCGGGGAAACCCACGCTCACCGGATAAAAGCCCATCGACGAGAACACCACGAACGAAGTGAGGCCGCCTCCATCTTCGTCACCGGGAATGCCCATCACGTCGTTGCGGAACCACATGCCCAAAAGCGAGCGAACCCGCTTCTGTGTTTTCCACGGAGCGCCCGCGTAGTTGTACATATAGGGAATGTGTAGGCTCGGCTCGTTGCCCATCGTGAACTGGCCCACGTTGCCGGTCTGGTCGGGCAAGTCCTGATAGAACTCGCGCTTGCCACGGCCCATCGGCTCGGCGTAAGTGGCATCAAGGTTGGCGACGAATTTATCGCGTCCACCCATCAGTTGCACCAAATCGCCGATGTTGTGCTGCACGTCCCAACGATAAGTCCAGCCGTTGTTCTCGTCGTAGTAATCGCGCACGCCCACGCCACCAGAGAAACGGTAATCGAACGGTTGAATGAAGTTGCCCTCCGAATCCTTCGGATGGAAGAAGCCCCTTTGTGTGTTGTAAAGGTTGCGATAGTTGTACGAGCGAGCGAGGAAGAACTTATAATCCTCCGTCTTACCTAACTGCTTCGCGATTTGTGACAGGCACCAGTCGTCGTAGCTGGCTGCCAAAGTCACCGCGACGGCTTGGCGGCGTTCGCCATTAACCACCGGGTCGGTTTCCCGTTCGCCCGGTTTCAGTGCTGGGAAATAGCCGTGTTCCTTGAAGAAGGCATCGACTCCGCTCGCAGGACGGCGCGACCACGGCGCCATCGTCGAATCCATGATTGCCGATTTGGAGGCGTTGTAGGCTGCTTCCAAATCGAAGCCACGAAGCCCCTTGCTATAGGCATCCCATACCACGGCGACTGCATGGTTGCCGTTCATGCGGTGGCTGTCGCCCGTCACTTCAGGGAAGGTTGGCATCCAGCCTTCGCGCGATTGCTGCGCCATGCGAATGTAAGAAGCGATTTTGGCCGACTCGCGCTGTGGGTTAATCAGCATGTGCAGCGGATGCGCCGCACGATAGGTGTCCCAAATCCAGTCGTCGGTGTAGAAATCAATGCCGTTATCGTTGTGAACCTGTCTATCCGTCGCGCTCCAATATTTGCCGTCCTCGGAAATGTCGATCATGCGCTCGTAGGTGCGATACAGCGAGGTATAGAACACCGTTTTTTGGTCTTCCGTACCACCTTGAACTGCTAACTTACCGAGCGAGGTGTTCCAATCGGCCTTACCCTTTTTCGCGACAGCATCCAAATCGAAGCCGGGAACCTCTTTATCAAGGTTCTTCTTGGCTTGCTCGATGCTGATGAACGACACGCCATAGCGAGCGGTAAGGGGGGCGCGGCTTTTCGGGAAAGCCACGAACACCGAAGCACCGCTGCCCGAAGTGGATACGACGGGAGGTTGCGGAGTTTGAACGCTAGGCGCGCCATTGCCATCGAAGACACCACTGCTCTGTGGCGTGGCGCTGAACACCAGATAGACATACGCCCGCGTGCCATTGCCCAACTGCTGCGACGCGCTGATGGTGTTGCCTTCAACTTTTACATCGCCATTGCCGGAGTTGAAAGTGAATGAACGCGGTGCATCGCTGAGATAGTCGAAGCGATAAATGCCCGCCTTGTACGATGGCGCGAACTGCACATCGACATCGTTGCCTTCTGGCCCATAACCTTCGAGAGTCACCGAATAAAGGTACGGTTTGATCTTCTCTTGGTCGTAGGTGTAGCTCATCCACTGGCGCTGCCCGCTCAAATTGCCCGAATAAGGCTTCAGGCTAAACGCCGACTGACCGCGATGGCTGGTCGAAAGCAAAGGCAAGCCACCAACGCGCGGCGCCGTGAAATCGCCCCGGTCAGGAATGACGCGCAACATGCCGTTCGGCAGGTGCATAGTCGGGTAGGTCGGCACCAACAAGTGGCTGATGTTGCCGATATAAGGATTAACGTAATCAACGGGGGCTTTCTGCCCTTGCGCATGTGCCCCTTGCAGAGACATCAAGCAAGTTCCAGCAACGAACAAAGATTTAGCAGCCAAACGACGGTAATGTACAGGCATGTGAACTTTATCTTAGAGAATCCAAACACCCACATGAGGCTCTTTTCTCCAAATCAATTCCCATAATCCACTTGCCTGTTCCCCTAATAACTCGACATTGCGCCTCTACCATGTGTCCCACTTAACTACTTTTAGGTCTCGTCTGGAATTCTGCCAGTCATTGGAATCAGCGAAGAGGTCAGAATCAATTTGCTTGGAATACTCACCTGTTGGTGAGGCAGGCTCATATCGGTCATGCGCCGTTCGAGGAACTGCCATGCCACAGCACACATCTGGGCCATAGGCAATACAACGGTTGAAATTGGCGGATCGAAATATTTCAAATGGGTTTGCCCATCACACCCGGCGCAACCCACCAACATGACATCATCGGGCACTTTGTAACCAAGGCGTTGCATCACTGCGAGAGCGCAAATGGCGATGTCGTCATTCTCGCAAACCAACCCATCAGGGCTACCCTTTTCTCGAATGTAACGTTCCAGCCTGATTTCGATAACAGTCGGGTCGTCGCTATCGAGGTTGATAATCTCGCTTTCCAGGTTGGCTACCTCAAGAGCTTCGTAATAGGTTCGTGCTCTGGCGTCGCTTCTTGCGGCGATAGATGTGTGGGTGACTACTAAAGCGATACGGCGGCGACCTGATTCACGCATCAAAAAAATCGCATGATTCAAACTGGGGCCGATTTCGGCTTGGACGTTATCTATGAAATCGTGCTCGGAAGTCCCAATAGCCACGCACGGAAAGTTGGGATGTGACCGAAATTCATCCAATATGGCTACCGTATCGATGACAATGACGCCGTCCGCCGAAAGGCTGCTATTGGATGTCACCAAATCACGCACCTTGGTCCGGGTTCGCATCAAAACCAGTTGGTAGCCGGCGTGATTGATGTGGGTTTCCAGATTATGCACCATGCGTGCGTAATATTGTTTGTAAACCGGGCCGCTAATCAAAACGATATTACCCGTTCGCCCTGTCGCGAGCGCCCTCGCCGCCGGATTTGGGACGTAATTGAGTTCACGCGCAATTTGCTGAATTCTCTCCCGTGTAGAAGGGTCAACGCGACCAGTGCCCTTGAGCGCATCCGACACCGTCATCTTATGGACGCCCGCGATATTGGCGATGTCCTGTTGGGTTACCCGGTGCGGAACCACCGCAGCGGAGTCTTCTGTCTTCTTGCGCGGCATAGGGGTACGAAAATCGAAATTTAGTCTACGAGTTCCGAAAATCGACAAGCCATAGCGTCGAGGATTCGCACGGCTTTTCCATAAAATAAATTTCGATGGTGGTGTTTAAATTCTTCAAAGAGTGGGTATAATACCATTGCCTTACCGATAAGGCAGGCTGTTTGAGGAGTCAAAAAATCGTGTTTTCCAACTCACATTCCCATCCCATTTATAAATTAAAACAAGCTTTTACATTGATTGAGCTTTTGGTGGTCATCGCTATTATTGCGATTCTGGCCGCCATTTTGTTTCCGGTTTTTGCCAGGGCACGCGAAAACGCGCGCCGTTCTTCCTGTCAGTCCAACCTCAAGCAAATCGGCTTGGGGGTGATGCAGTATGTGCAGGACTACGATGAGGGATTTCCGCTTCATAATGCTGGTGGTCCCGCCTTTGGATTCTTTGCCATTATGCAGCCCTATCTGAAAAGTACCCAGATTTATCAGTGTCCCAGCGAAACTACCACTCCCGCCGATAACAACCCGGCAACCAATGGTTACACCGATTACGCCTACAATCTCACGCTCGGTTGGCGCGGCGGCAACCCCGTCAAAGTTTCGCAGGCAGCGCTCACGCAATCCTCATTGACTGTTCTGGCACTCGACGACGGCCTCATCGGAAATGCCGATGGCCGCGCCGATAACTGGTCGGCTGGCTGTGGCACCACGCCAGATTGCGGTACCGGGGCACTGGCGACATTCCGTGGCCCCTACGCTCAGCGCCACCTCGAAACCCAAAACGCCCTATTCTGCGATGGACACGTCAAGTCCTACAAAGGCCAAACCACCACGAGGAGTGCCGCCATCTACAACGCCTGTACTCCCGGTACTTTGGGCGGCCCCACAAGCGGCAATGGCACCTGCACAAGTACCATCGCTTCTGGCAACAGCCCAACTTTCAATTACACACCGTAAACGCACAGAAACTCCCCCTCTTTCCAATTGCCCAACACATTAGGGAATTATCCAGCCTTCACTACGCGAAGCGGCTTTCTATTTTTATGCGGAACATTACTCAGAAACTCTCATCCTCGAAGTTTCGACCTCATCTACACCTATCCATTCTTTCAGCACTCATTGTGTCCCTGGCAACTGGCTCATTGGCTGCACCTGCGACTCGTCTACCTCCCCCCTCTCCTTTCGCCCAACTGCCCGATTGGACTCTGGGGCCGTTCGTGCGTCCCTCAGGTGTTAACCCCGTACTCATCCCTAACCCGAACGCGGTTTTTGATGACCCCATCACGGGGAAACCAGTGCATTGGGAAGCCTTACACACCTTCAACCCTGCCGCCATCGTGAAAGATGGCAAGGTGTACGTTTTATACCGCGCCGAAGACGATTCGGGCGCAATGGCGATTGGTCAGCACATCTCCAGAGTCGGCCTCGCTGTGAGCGACGATGGCTTGCGTTTCTCCCGTCTCCCCGCTCCCGTCTTTTTCCCGGCTAATGACGACCAGAAAGATAACGAAGCTAATGGGGGTTGCGAAGACCCGCGTGTTGTGGAAGGCCCTGATGGCACCTATGTTCTGACCTACACCCAATGGAATCGTAATCGCTGGCGCGCTGGCATTGCGACTTCCAAAGACTTGATCCATTGGACGAAATATGGCCCCGCCTTCGCCAAAGCTTATGGTGGCAAATACGCCAACCTGGGTTACAAATCTTGTGGCATTGTCACCCGCCAGGAAAATGGCCGTCTCATCGCCGCCAAAATCAAAGATCAGTTTTTGATGTATTGGGGCGAAGATGCCGTTCATCTCGCCACTTCCCCCGATTTAATCAACTGGACGCCAGTTGAAGATGCGAACGGGAAATTACTCACCTTGATCAAACCCCGTGATGGCATGTTCGATAGCGTTCTTACTGAGGTCGGCCCGCCGCCTCTTGTTACCGACAAGGGCATTGTGCTGTTTTATAATGGCAAAAATGGCGGTGGCAATGGCGACCCCGAACTCGGCGAAGGCGCTTACGCCGGGGGCCAGGCTCTTTTCGACATCAACGAGCCTTCCAAACTTTTGGGCCGACTCGACAAGCCGTTTTTCAAGCCGCAATTGCCCTTCGAGAAGCAGGGACAATACGCCGCCGGAACCACTTTCCTTGAAGGGCTAGTGAACTTCAAAAACAAGTGGTTCTTCTACTACGGATGCGCCGATTCCCTCGTCGGTGTCGCCGTACTCGACCGTAGCGGAAAGACCAATCCCGAAATTATTCCCCCGACGGTGACCAGTGTGTCCGCTAATCCCTGGCCCAAGCAGCACCCGCTTATGCCCGCCGACATCGCCGCCGATGGCAAATTCGGCACAGGCACGGTATTGCAGGGCGTCCGTCGCATCGTTTGTGCGGGCGATAGCATCACTCAGGGAGGCGATGGCCCGAACGGATATGTTGGGCTACTTCGCAACTATCTATCCCGCGTGTCCCCCGGTCAATTCCGAGTCATCAATGCGGGCATTTCCGGAAACAAAACGACAGACCTCATCGCTCGCTATGACCGCGATGTTTTGAAGAACAATCCCGACCTCGTCACCATCAACATCGGTGTTAACGACGTTTGGCATGGTTTTTTTGATGGTAACACCAAGGGCAGCGGCCCGCGCGGAGTGCCGTTGCCACTGTACCGCAGCAATGTCGAGAAGATGGTTAAAGAAGCTCAGGCTCAAGGAGCGGTAGTCGTATTGGTTTCACCGACTGGCATCTACGAGGACTTGAATGGGCCTGAGAACGCCATGTTGGCGGCTTACATTGCGGCTATGCGAGACATCGCGCGCAAGAACAATTGCCTGTTCGTCGACTTGCGGCAGGCTTTCGAAACCTACGTTGACCTGTTCCAAACCACTGGCAACACCGAGAAATTGCTGACCTTCGATGGCACACACCCGAATGATTGGGGCAACCGTGTTATGGCTGCCAATATTCTCACCGCGCTCACTTCGCCTGCTCCCAAAGGCGTGAAACTGCGTAAAGCGACTGGCTCTTTAAAAGAGGTCGATCTGGCTCTTCATAAGGCTGTTTCCGTTTCCAGCACCGAAAGCGACGCTGTCGGCAAGGAGTTCGTCGTAGATGGCGACATCGGCACCCGTTGGGCGTCCGCAACCACCGATAACGAGTGGGTCACGGTTGATTTGGGAACCCCTCAGCGTATTGATATGGTTCATCTTGAGTGGGAAGCCGCCTTCGCCAAAGCCTACAAAATCCAGCTTTCCGACGATGGGGGGACATGGCGCGATGTCGCTCACATTACCGACGGGCATGGGGGCGAGATCGATCACTCCTTCGCCCCAACCACCGCGCGCTATGTGCGAGTTCTTGGTGAAAAACGTGGCACCACCCACGGCTACTCGCTCTGGGGTATCAATGTCTACGCGCCCTGACAGAGAATGAATCTTTCCCCCTTAGCCCAAATCCGTTGAGCCAACAATAGCTCCACACCTCGCACCAAAAACAACAAAAGAGCGAACTATTCAGTTCGCTCTTTTGTTGTTTTTAGGGTTCCAATGGGTCGAGCCGTGCATCAGGCGGCAATGCTTCTTCAACTACAAAGTCGTCCAGTTCTTCGATGTCGATTTCTCCTGGGGCGCTCATGTCCGCGTATTCCGAAGAATGCAGTTCGGGTCTATCCCCTTGGCTCAGCACATCGGTCATGTTGATTTCACGAGGCGCTTCTCCTTCTTCAAAATCCGAGTCAATGTCAGAATCGAAATCTGCCGATTCATCTGTTAAGCCCGCATCCGCCGCACTGGTAGGCGAATCGTCAAATCGCCCCAGCGCCGAGTCTTCTGTAGATTCCAATACATCGCCATCGCGCAGCACAACATCGTTGTCACCGGGATGAGTATTTTCTGGTCGTAACATAGCACCCCCTCGATTCGCCAATCCCGCGCCAAACTCCCCAAACAAACTAACTCTTTTCCCTCAACGTATTCATACCCATCCCTCCTTCTCTTTCTCAAAAATTTCTCCTTGATATTCTCTCTGCGCCTCCGCGTCTCTGCGGTTAAAAAAATCGCCAAATTTCATTCTCCCATAAATTGCCACCAGAGCCAAAAACCCTCTGTGCTTCTTATGTTCCTCCGTGTTCTCTGTGTTTAATTTGCCTTTTTTCGCGTCTTAGCAACTTCACGAGAAAACCTACACCCACCCCTCTCGCTCCAGATGTCGTCGCTTGCGCCGCGCCGCCTCCCGCGTGCGCGGCAACTCATGTTCGTTAGCCCACGATTCCAGAGCAACTAAAGCCCCTTCCACCATCGCCCCACTGCCGCGCAACCGAGGCGCAATCTTCGCCGCCACTGCGCAATCGAACGCCGCTTCCACCGAACCGAACATCAGATTTTCGCGAGCCACCGCCACGAACGCCACGATCTCATCAAAGGCCCGAAACCCAAATCCCCTTTCCCACTCGGTTAGTGCGCGCAAAAGCTCGTTCAAATCGCTCCGCCAGCGTGGTTCGCGCCCCAACTCTTCGGCCACCAGCGCTTTATCGAACCCCGCAAAGTTGCCCCCACGCCACAGCAACTCCGCCAAAATATCCGCTTCTCCCAATTCGGAGTGTTTTTCGCTCAATGGCTGATACTCCGCGAAATCGACCATCGGCGATTCCAACGGCCACGCCCTGTCCAACACCTTCGGCGCCAGTGGGTGCGCCGTCTCATCGTCGTTCAGAGTCCCAATGAAAAATAGGTTTGGTGGCAGGAACAACTCCGATGGCGGCAATTCCCCTGTCCCACGCGGGTCAAAACTCAACCGCAGCGGTTCGCGTGTCTCGCCCGAACTCTGCCGTCCCGCCTCCAACACCGAAAGGAAGTCAGCGAAATAAGCCTCGGTGCGCCCCAGATTCATCTCATCCAAAATCACAAAAAACGCTTGTCGTGAACCACCTTTCCAGGCGCTCTGCGCCCGTAGCAAAAAACGCAACAGCGGCGTCCACTCATAGCGGTTCAAAATCGGGTTGAAATGCCCCAATAGGGCCGAAGAATCGCGCCAGTCCGCCCGCACCGAAAGGAACAGATGATTCGACTCCGCCGCGCGCCCATCGACGGGCAACAGCCGCAACGTCAACCGAGCCTCATCGAACTCGATCTCGCCTTCCAGCACCCGCCCCTGAGCAAAAGTCGCTTCCAGGCAAGTCCGCGCTGCGCCCTTCACTCGCACCACCAGATGCTCGCCCTCGCGCCCCAAATTCGCCGACAGCGCCGCCCCATCGCAATCCAGCGCGATTTCCCGCTTCTCGCCCGCACGAAATGGGCGAGTCAGCCGAATAATCTCCTGCGCCAACCCCACCGGAAGCGCCAGACGACCCATTCCCAGCCCAGCCTTATTCGGCGCGAAAGTCCGACTCCAATTGCTATTCGATTCGCGTGGCAACAGCGCCGCCAACTCCAACGCCAATCGGCTTTTTCCCGTCCCGCTTGGGCCGCTCAACACCACAAAACCTTTGGTTTGTAGCGCCGTGAAAAACGCCGCCAGATGAGCGTCATCAAACGATAGCCCAGCGCCCCTCATCCCGTCGCGCAGCGTTTCAAGCGCCCCCTGCTTTGGTTTGGTTTTCTTCTTCGCTGGCGCCGCCACCTCGACAGGGTTGTTCTCCGACTCCAATTCATCGGCATAAGAGGGTGTCGGCACCTCGCCGAACTCATCGCGCAATAAGGCGATTAGCCCCGACGAATGTGCGGCGCGCCACGGTGGCCTCTTGAAATTCTGCCCCGCGAACTCGCTCGCACTTCGCGCAACAACCGCCTCAAAATGCTCTTTCCACTGCGGCCACTCGCCTTCAATATCCGCGCTTTCCAACCGAACTCGCACCGCTTCAGGTATCGAACGCCGCGCCCCTGCTTCAACCGTGGCCTTTGTCTCTTCGGGTCGCCCCAGCGCCAGAAATTCGATGCTCCCCTCGATAATGCCAAAGCACTCGCCCCGGCTTACATTTAGACGCACGCGGTCGGCCAGCAGCGTCGTTCCCCACGACCCAGCATCCGTTTCGTTTGCCAGCAGCAAGGCCTCCCGCAAAATTTGTAGCGCGAATCGGCGCGCTTTAGGCTCGGTCAGCAGTTGTTTCACGATGAACCGAGCATCATCCGAAGAAGCCCGGTCGAATCGGCGTTTCAATCTCATGGTTTTTAGTGTGTCACTGTTGCGAGTGAAGAGATGTTCTTTCCCACCAACAATCCTATCCAGAGCTAGTTTGGTCGCAACCCCCATGCCCCCACACCCGAAAGTGCCCCAGCAAGCGCCGCCCGCACATTCCAAGTCTGCTGTGGCCCGCGCTCGCGATCATAAAACACGCTTCGTTCGCCTGGATGCAACGCCAACGCCACGCTTACCCCCAGCGCATCGCGGTAAGCGTGCATTTTATGTAAATCGTCGCCGATCACGCTTCCCCGTTCAACATTGACGCGAAATTTGGCATCCAATGCCGCCAATGGCTTGCCGTTCTCGTCGCGCCACACAAAGTCGGGGCGCAGTGGAGTAGAGTAGGAAGGCGTCGCCCCGTTATAAAGCAACGACCTCGCCCCAAACCGAATTAGCGCCGGAGTCCGAAGCCCCAGCTTCTCATCGAAAGCATCGCTCCACACCGCGCGCTCTTGAGTTGCTCCTTCCAGTTCGCGCACCAGCGCCAGTAAAACCCACCACTCCCACAAAACCGCGATGTCGCGCAGCCTGGCCGCATGTTCGATGGCCCCCCAAATTGGCGTTCCCGCCACTCCAAACGACGCCTCGATTTCCAGTAAACGAACCGCCAACGGGTCGCGCGCTACCAATGC
>SDZD01000048.1 GCA_004172935.1 bacterium
TCCCCACCCCGCCCAAAAAACTCACGATCTGGCAGATTTTCTGGATTTTCATCGTCTGTGGAACCCTATTGCTTTGGCTTGTAGGCGGTATCATCGCTGCCGTGGCCTCCACCCAGCCGCGAATTGGCCTTATCGACGTTTCTGGTGCCATCAGCGATGAAGGTGCGCGCGGCCTATTCGGGGCCGGAAGTGCAGGCGGCGCCCGCGAATTTATGGAGCAAACCGAAAAAGCCGCCAAAGACGACACCATTAAGGCCGTTGTCATTCGCGTCAACTCGCCGGGCGGCTCGGCCTCGGCTTCACAGGAAATGTTCGAAGCCGTTCAACGCTTGCGCGCTAAAAAGCCCGTCATCTGCTCAATGGGCGACGTCGCCGCATCGGGCGGCTACTACATCGCAGCGGGTTGCGACAAAATCTACGCCAACCCCGCCACCCTCACTGGCTCCATCGGCGTAATTTCCCAGTTCCCCAACTACGGCGAACTCTTCCGCAAAGTCGGCCTTGGCGAAACTACCATCAAATCAGGCAAATTCAAAGACGCTGGCAACCCCTCGCGCCCCCTCACCGCCGAAGAAAAGAAGCTCTTCCAAGACATGGTGAACTCCATTTTCACCGAGTTCAAGAACGACGTGGTGCGCGGACGCAAAGCCGCTACTGGCGGAAAACTAACCGCCCAAAAATTGGCCCTACTGGCAACAGGCCGCGTCTTCACCGGGCGCCAGGCCAAAGAAGCCCTCTTGGTCGATGAAAATGGCGGCCTCTACGACGCCATTCAGGAAGCCGCCAAACGCGGAAAAATCGAAGGCACCCCCAAAATCCGCGAATTTTCCGGCGGCGGCGCCTTAGGTTCCCTCTTCGGAGCCTCCTCTTCCGGCGGCATTATGGGCGCCCTAACCAACACCCTGGGCGAAAGCGTGGGACGCGGCGCCGTCCGTGAACTACAACAACAAGCTCAAACCTCTTCCCCTGCTTTCCACTAACTTTGGCAACCTATCTTCCAATTCGGTGACCACTCTACGAATACCAGAGTAGGAAGATGGCCTACTCTGTCCGCGAGAGGTGCCGCGCATCACTGGGGGATTTGTAGGGACATGGCCTGCCGTGTCCGCGAGAGGCTGTCACGCCTATCGGTAAGTTGGTCCTTATTTTGAAATCGGTTATACTAAATCCAGTGAAGTTGTGTGCGCCCTTTCCAGCGAGAAAAGCACCTAAATCAAAAAATTTTGATTAGTCAATCTTTTGAATAAATTTAAACTCTTAAATCTACACAAAAATGCCAATAAATCAATCTAAAAGATTGATTTAACCTCCAAAAATAGGCGATTTCAATCTTGCCTCACAACCCTCTACTTGTGAGTTTTGAACAGGATGCGAACCCCATTCACCCTCGACTGCTTATTAAAAGTCTCCACGCCGCTCGGATAAGAAATCACCAGCGAGTTCGCGTTTTGCCAACGCATGAAAACGCTCTGATCCTCATCCATTACCAACACGTTGCCCCCATCATCGGGCAGTTGCTCCGAAGTTCCTATCACCGAAATCTGCGTCGAGAATCCTGTTGTCGCGCCGCACTCGCGCGAAAATACGACAGCCTTATGCTTCCCGTCAGGTGACGCTAAAGTTTGTGATACCTCGTTGTCGCATTCGAATTCAAACGATGGCGAACATCCAACAAAGAGTGGCATCAGAAACGCCAGAAGATGGGGGCTTTTCATTGCTTAGACTGATTCGCAAATCTCATGTCCAAATTGTTGCTTATCGACGGCTACTCCCTCCTTTACCGGGCCTTCTTTTCATCGCCGCCCTTTGCCACCTCTGCGGGTGAACCAACGGGCGCGCTCTATGGCTTCGTTCGCATGGTCACGCGCCTTTTGGACGAGAACGCCCCCGATTATGTCGTTGTTGCCCTCGATCCTCCCGGTGGCACCTTCCGTCACGAAGCCGACGCTACATATAAGGCCCAACGCGCCGATACCCCCGACGATCTGAAAATCCAGCAACGTCTCGTGCGCGAACTTCTTGATGGCCTTTCCATCCCCCGCTACGAACACACCGGTTTCGAAGCCGACGACGTAATCGGTACTCTCGCCAAACACGGCGAGAATGACGGCCACGACGTTCTTATCATCACTGGCGACGGCGACCAACTGCAACTCGCCACCGAAAAGGTGCAGGTGCTTCTCACCCGCAAAGGCGTCTCCGAACTCGAACCCTATAAGCCCGCCGAAGTCATCGCCCGCTATGGCTTCGAGCCTAAATACGTCCCCGATTTCAAGGGCTTGAAAGGCGACGCCAGCGACAACATTCCCGGTGTCCCCGGCATCGGCGATAAAACCGCCTCAGCTCTACTCGCAAAGTTTGTTTCTCTAGACGGCATCTACGAACATCTCGACGAGGTAACGCCCCCACGCATTCAGGGGTTGCTCCGCCAATACCAGGAGCAGTCCTTCCACTCGCGCACTATGGCGACCATCGTTTGCGACCTTCCCGTCGAAGCCGAACCCGAAGACTTCAAATACGACCCCTTCGATCCCGAAAAGCGTCGTAAAGCCGCTGATACCGCCCGCCGCTTCGAGTTCAAATCCCTCGTAGCCCGCTACGAAGCACCTATTGCAGGTGCTAAAGCCGCTCCCGCGCCAGCCAAAGAGCTAGAATTTACTCTCGAAGACACCGATTCCGCTCAACAAGTAGCGCAGTGGGTCAAAAAGCAAAAGAATGCCCCCATCGCTGTTGCCCTCTACGAAGATGGCTGGATGCTTGCCCGCGATGGCGATGTTCTTCGCTTCGAAGGCGATGCTGCCCATTTGAAGTCGTTCCTCGAAGACGAAAAATCCCCCAAAATCGTCCACGATGAAAAGGCGCTCATGCGTGCCCTTGCCCACGTCCCTACCGCCTCTGTAACGACTCCTTCGCTTTTCGACGAACCCGAAACCACTGAAGGCGGGCAGGGCATAGATGTCAAAGGCGTCATCGCCGACATCATGCTCATGGCCTATCTGCTCGAACCAACGCGCCAGAGTCCAGCCATCGACTTCGTCGCCCAGAAATTCCTGAACTACACCCTTCCTGCGCTTCCCGAAGCCCCCAAGAAGCGTGGAAAAACTGCCTCCCTCTTCGATGAAGGCCCCAATGAAGACGAAATCGCCCAAAAGCGCAAGCATCAGGCGGCATCCGTTGCCGTCCTCAGCGAACTCGAACCAATCCTGCGTCACGAACTCGAAGAAATTAACGCCACCTCCCTGCTCGATGAACTCGAATTGCCCTTAGTGCCAGTTCTCGCCTCCATCGAGCGTGTAGGAATGCAACTCGACCCCGGCAAACTGCGCGAGCTGGATAAAAAACTGCAAGCCGACATCGCTCAATCGCAAAAAGAGGTATGGGAACTCGCGGGCCGCGAATTCTCCATCGGCTCCACCAAGCAACTACAGGAAGTCCTCTACACCGAACTCAAACTCGATCCAGGCCGTAAAAACAAATCCGGTGGTTTCACCACTGACGTTTTCACCCTCGAAAAATTAGCCGATGACGGCCACGAAATCGCGCGAAAAATCCTTGACTGGCGTCAGAGCAGCAAGCTCAAATCCACGTATGTTGATGCCTTGCTCAAGCTAATGGACCCGCAGACCCACCGCATCCACTCCACCCTTAACCAAACTGGAGCGGTATCGGGTCGTCTCAGCTCCACCGACCCCAACCTCCAAAACGTCCCCATCCGCACCGAACAGGGACGCCTCATCCGCAAAGCCTTCGTCGCTCCCGAAGGTCGCGTCGTCCTCAGCGCCGACTATTCGCAAATCGAGCTACGCATTTTGGCTCACATCACTAGCGACGCCCCGCTAGTCGATGCCTTCCAAAACGGCGAAGATGTCCACGCCCGCACCGCCTCCGCTCTTTTCAACGTCAAAGTCGAAGATGTTGACCGCGAAATGCGTCGCAAAGCCAAAATGACTAACTACGCTATCGCCTATGGCGTGTCCGGCTTTGGCCTTGCCAAACAGCTCGGCAGCGGCTCCAACGCGGGAGAGGCGCACGAGTTCATCAAGACCTATTTCAAGACCCTCCCCGGCGTCGAGAAATACATTGCCGATACTCTCGAAGAAGGTCGCAAACGCGGCTACGTTGAAACCCTGCTCGGTCGTCGCCGTCCCGTCCCCGACCTCAACGCCAACGCTTTCCAAATCCGAAGCGCCGCCGAACGCACCGCCATCAACCACCCCATTCAGGGCACCTCGGCGGACGTAATGAAAATAGCCATGATCGCCATCGCCCGCGAACTTCGCGAGCGCAAACTCCAATCATCGCTCACCATGCAAGTCCACGACGAACTCGTCTTCGAAGTCCCCACCGAGGAGATCGAAGAAGTCACCGCCCTGGTAAAAGACATCATGGCCCGCGTCCCCGTCGAGCGCCTAAAACTCAAAGTTCCCTTATTGGCCGAGGTTGGCACTGGCCCCAACTGGGAAGACACCAAAGCGGGCAAAGAGTAGGCAATGCGTGAAATCTCCGGCAAAGGTTGCCTTTGCCTAATTGCTCTGGTGATGGGTATCTTTGTCGGTAACGAGTTCTACTGGATTTTAAATTTTCCCATATATGTTTCTCGCACCATCTCGCTGATAACCGCAGTCGCTATTGCCTGGTTCCTGCTGAAGAAAGAGAAACCGAGGTAATAAGGTTGGTGATTTAGTTCAGATTTGCTAGACGATATATTCAACGCAAAGCCGCAGAGCGTCAAATACGAGAATTTGTGCCCTATTATTGGAAAACCTGCTAAAAAGCGCGTGAAGAAGCCCTGTTTTGCTTGCGCTGGCTTGTGAGCGGTGATAAAATTCCAAAGGTTTTTCCCGTTTTTTACCCCACCAGGTCGGCGTCTGTCCACTAGATTTGCGCTTGGCGGAGAAAATCATTTTCATCAAATGTCGCACTCTTGTCAAAGAGAGGCGCAACCCAAGGAGCTATGGCGGTGGACAACACCCAGACCAACGACACGACCGTGCAGACCACGGAACAACCGACCGACAACGACACGCAAGTAACTGCGTCCGTTAGTGAAAATACAGACTCGCCTGTAACGACTGAGGCTGCTGAAGCCAGCACCGAAGAAGTCGCAACTGCCGACGAAACGCCCGAAAGCGAACCCGTCGCCAGCGAGTCCAACGAGACAGCGCAAGACGCCCCCGCATCCGAGCCAGTCGCCGAGGAAGCCCCCGCACCAGCGGAAGCTCCCGTGCAACAGGGCGGACGCCAGCGTCAGCCGTCGATGGCCCAGGTCATGAACGCCGAGACGGACGAGTTCGCTGCTTACATGAGCGGTGCCGAAACCCTCCAGCGTAACGCCCCCATCAAAGGCACGGTCGTTCGTTTGGAAGACAACGGTTCCATCCTCGTTGACATCGGCTCCAAGAGTGAAGGCATCATTCCCCGCGCCGAAGTCGGCGACGACGAAATCAACGTCGGCGACGAAATCGAGTGCGTGGTCTTGCGCCGCGAAGATGACGAGGGCCACCCTGTCCTCTCCAAGCGTCGTGCCGACTTCGAGCGCCAAAAGCGCGACATCGTCACCGCTCGCGATTCCGGCCAGATCATCGAAGCCACCGTCAAAGAAGCCGTCAAAGGCGGCCTCATCGTTGACCTCGGCGTTTCGGCCTTCATCCCGGCTTCCCATGTCGACCAGCGCGTGCGCGGTCAAATGGAGCGCCTCATCGGTCAGGTTCTGCCCGTTAAGGTCATCGAAGTCGACTTCAAGAAGAATCGCGACAAAGTCATCGCTTCGCACCGTTTGGCTGCCGAAGAAGATCGCACCAAGCGCGAGTCCGAAGCTTGGTCCAACATCGAGAAAGACAAAATCGTTGAAGGCATCGTACGCCGCATCACCGATTTCGGCGCTTTCATCGACTTGGGCGGCGTAGACGGCTTGCTGCACGTTCGCGAAATGGCATGGGGCCGCGTTGAGCACCCCTCCAACGTCGTGAAAAAAGGCCAGAAATTGCAGGTCTTGGTTCTCGACGTTAACGAAGAGACCAAGCGCATCGCTCTTGGCCTCAAGCAGCTCTTGCCCGATCCCTGGAAGAAAGCAGCGAAGAACTACCGTGTCGGCCAAACCGTCACCGGTAAAGTCGTCCGCTTGGCTCCAACCGTGGCATTCGTCGAAATCGAACCAGGTATCGAAGCGATTCTTCCTGTTTCCGAGATCGCCGAAGAGCGCATCCGCGAACCTGGAGACGTTCTGACCGTTGGTCAGGAAGTCGAAGGTCGTTTGAAGAGCATTCAGACGAACCAGCGCCGCATCACCATGAGCCTGCGCGCTGCTGTCCAAGAGCGCGAGCGTCGCGAAGAGCGCGCCGCCGTGCGCGACGTTAACTCGCGCGCCGACGCTGATGGTCCGCTCCGCTTGGGCGATTTGTTCGGCAAAGAGTTGCGCGCCATGCGTAACCGTCGCCGCGACGAAATCGACGCTCAGACCGCCGACGCTCCCGTAGCCGAAGCACCTGAGGCTTCTGAGCCAGCAATCGAAGAGGAGACCCCCGCCGTTTCGACGGCACCTGAGGAAGTCCCCTCCGACATCACCGATGGCGAACCCGATGTTCCAGAAACAAAGGTCGCAACCGGCAACGAGTCCGTCGAAGGCTAATTACCAAAAATCAAAAGGGGCGCTCTGAATTCAGAGCGCCCCTTTTTTTGTTTTTCTCTCCACCTATAAATAAATCCCAGTCCCCAAAAAACCTAGCGCATAAAAAGTGAAGTAGCCGTTATTCCCATTAGGAACTGAAAATTGGCCCACCGAAGAATTGGGGAGTAACTGAAATTTGCCCGGAAGTTCGCGAGCAATGCTCGTAAACAAGCGGCGTGCGTACTCTTGGTCTCCTTCATAGCGCATCACGAACGAGTGAGCCTTGGCATCGCCCCGCGAAAATACTACAGCTGCCTTCGCGCTTTTATCCTTCTTTCGTCCTTCGGGAATACCCATGCTCTCCGGTAAGTCGAGCCGCCGAATCGCCCAGAACGAAGCTTTAGTATCACCACCCGCTCCACGATGCCGGAAACGCGCTGTCTTTAAGCGACGCTACTGTCTTGAGGCGCCCCAACGTCGTTTCCAACGAACTTCTATCTGTCGCCAACATCACCATGTCGGCCTGTGGCACCGCCACATAAACGCGCCATGTGTCGTGTTCTCTCTTATCCTCGAAAATTCCAACACGCTGCCCTGCGATAAGAGTGGTCTTTTTAGTTGTTTTCAACAACTTCATTTCTAATGCAGCGCGTGTCTCTCCTTTTTGTGGCTTGAGATAAAGCAATCCGCACCCATCATAAGGCATTAACCCCAATCCTTTGGGTGGCCGAAAATGCGACCGAGCCTCCATTGAGAGTTCGATGGTGCGTCCTCTAAGATTGGGCGCAATAACCCCCAATTGTAAGTTGGAAAGCCCCACTTGCGATAGGTCCGCCTCCGATTTTGCTTTGAGGCTGGCAGGAATGGTATGTGTCCCCTGCGCAACAGCCAGCGTTTCGCTACCAAGAGGCATAATACGCATCGCCTGAGCAATACGTGGAGGCAGGTTCTGGGCTTGAGCTGCACTCGTAACAAGGGCAACTGGGAGGAGGAATAAAGACGCCTTCATGATGTCCGCTAGTGTGCGCCAATCAAGCGATAAAAGTCGTCTATAGATTAAGTTGTTATCATGTGAAAGCAACGCATACATCGGAAGCGTTCTGTTGTTTATGTCCCGTCGTTTTCTTTCTTTCTCCAACTCTCTTTTCTGGGTTGTTGTACTTCTGGGCAGTGTTTTGGTTTTTCTGCGCAACAAGCCAACATCCTCTGCGACTCTGTGGACAAGTTCGACCAATAATTACAACATCGCCGTCTTCACCTCGCCCAATAAGTGGGGTGGCACACGTTGGACTGTTTACAGACGCCCCTCTGGTTCCCATGAGACCAGCGATTGGAAACACGTGATGGCAATGTCCTCTGGCGAGCCTATTAAAGTAGTCAAAGCATGGGAGTCCGTCGATGGTAACCGGGTTCTAGTGGTGTTTCCCGATAGTTACTTTGTGGCAAACCTCAAATCAGGCGCACTGGAAAAAGCGACCCTTGTGATTGGTGATGAGGGCGATTGGAACGAAGTCAAAAGTAAGGCGCGTGTTTACGCCGACCTCACGTTTTCAAAACCTCGCCCGCTTGGCCCCTGGATGTGGCAGGACAGGGAGTGGAAAGCAATGCTCTACAACGACCCGCAGATACGGAATTAAGTGGCTGTGACTTGCCATAATGATGACTACCGATCTAATCGGCGTCTGGAGTGCCAACGCCCTTTTTGCTTCTCCCGGACAAGAAGATGAAATCGTCGTCTTTCGCTCCGACGGTACAGGATGGATCGAGTGGATGAACTTCGGCGCCCATCGCATCGAATTCTTTTGGTGGGAACCAACTTCTCCCGGTTGGTTTGCCCTCAGCAGTCAGGGCTGTTTTGAGCGCGACCCCCACAATCTCAAACGCTACATTCACACCGAAAGGGATATTAACGACCTGTGGGATCACCTTCCCATCTCGGTTAAAGAAGTGAATACCCCGCATGGTTCTGTCATACAACTTGAGATGGAACTTACCGACTGGAATGGGGGTCTGTATGGCCTTATCCAAAAAGATGCCGATCTGTGGTCGCGTCCACAAACACCATCTTAAATTCATTGCATTCGGCTTAATCCTGTGTTATAATTCCCTAGGTTTCCCGAAAATTGGCCCTAATTTGGCTCTTTGAAGGGTAGATAAACGCGCCTCCCAAGGGCGCTTTTTCATTCTCAACACCGCTCGCTTCGGCGAGTTGATCGTATGCCTACAATCTCGCAACTGATTCGCAAAGGCCGCAAGCCAGCGCCGAAAAAATCGACCACTTCGGCGTTCAAAGAAGCCTATAACGGCGTTCAGGGCGCGCCGACCCAGAACGTGGCGGCTCCGCTCATGCGCGGCGTCTGCTTGCAGGTCAAAACCGATAAGCCCAAAAAGCCCAACTCGGCTTTGCGTGCTAAAGCTCGTATTCGCCTGTCGAACAAAAAAGAAATCACCGCCTACATCCCAGGCGAAAAGCATAACTTGCAGGAACACTCGGTTGTGCTCGTACGCGGCGGTCGTGTCAAAGACATGCCCGGTATCAAGTACAAAATCGTGCGCGGCGCTCTCGACTGCGCTGGTGTAGCGAACCGCAAGCGTTCGCGTTCCAAGTACGGCGCCAAGCGCCCCAAGCCCGGTCAGGCAGCCGCTCCAACCGGAAAGAAACGGTAAATAGTCGTTAGTGGTTAGTTTTTAGTGGTTAGAAATAGCCGCTGCCTAAACTAATCACTAAAAACTAACCACTAATCACTACTAATGTCACGCAAAGGCCCACAACGGCGCAACGAGCTTCCCGGCGATCCGGTTTACAATTCGCAGCTCGTCCAGCGCTTCATCAACAAATTGATGCACGACGGCAAAAAGTCCGTCGCCGAAGGTATCTTCTACACCGCGCTCACCCGCATCGAAGAGCGTTCGGGCAAGAACCCACTCGAAGTGTTCTCGCAAGCGATGCGCAACGTCACCCCGACCGTCGAAGTTCGTTCCCGCCGTGTTGGCGGCGCGACCTACCAGGTCCCACAGGAAGTCCGCCCAGAGCGCAAAACCGCGCTTGCCATCCGCTGGACGATTGACAACGCCCGCAAGCGTAACGAGAAGACAATGGCCGACAAGCTCGCCAACGAACTTCTCGACGCAGCCAAAGGCAGCGGAACCGCCGTCAAAAAGCGCGAAGACACCCACCGTATGGCCGAAGCCAACAAAGCTTTCGCCCACTACCGCTGGTAAATCCTCGACACAAAAACTCCAAAGCGCGCACCCTCAACGGATGCGCGCTTTTTCTATTCTAGGCATAGCGGAACTTATCGTTTAAGCAGGGAGCTTCCAGCGTCGTCATTCTGAGCCTGCGAAGAATCTACCATCCCAACGCGGATATTCTCACGTTAATCCGACTACTATTCACCCGCTCAAAAATTCCTCTGTGCCTCTTATGCTCCTTTGTGCCCTTTGTGCTTAATCTAAAAACCTCAGATAATCTCCAAAAACTCCGCATCCGGCAATGTCGGAAAGGCCGGAGAGGGTAGGGTTTGATACCAGTAAGCCACGCTCGAAATATCATCCTGCTGGGCTAAAAAGCGCCCGCCCGAACGCCATCCCAACGATTGGATAGTCACGCTAATATCCTCCTGAAAGCGAATTGGGTCTGGCAGATGCCACCTGTACAGGCTAAACCGCGTCTGCGATTGATACAGACCATCGGGGCGAATCATGTGAGGCATACCCGCGTAAGCCGTCGAGAACTCCTGATACTGGTGCGTCTTCTGGTTCTCGAAGTTATACGACCCCAAAAAGTAATCCTCCGTCCCCGTCCCGCAAATCGTCGGGTAAGCGGCGTTCTCCTTATCCTCGGTTTCTTCGGCCACGCTCTGTCCCGGTTTCTTATCGCCGTCCAGATAGAACTTGATCTCTCCCTCGCCCCACCACCGATTATTCGCTAATCCCCACGCCAGATAAGTCCCCACATACTGCCCCCGTCCTGTCACACCGTCCAGCAGATGATGCACCTTCTTATAAGGTAGCGGATAAGAGCGCCGGAACTGCGCATGAAAATAAGCCGCATCTTCTGGAACATCGGTCAGTGTGTAGTTGATCTGATAGAACAACGTCATCTCGTTCACATCGAGGTTCGTGAACGTCATCCGGCACCGCTTTCGAAACGGCATTTCCCAAAAGCAATTTAGCGCCGACCCCGGATTGACGCACACAGACAGCGAATTAACCAGCATCCCCCTATCGAATCCGCCCCACCCACAAGCGAAGAAGTCCCCCACCGGGCACTCAATCGAAGGCGTCTCTTGGTCGTCCCAATACACTCGCAAGATACACAACCTCCATGCCCCGGTAGGAGTCATCCACATCTGTTGAATCGCCCCCGACCCTTCTATATCAGCGATTTCAACCGTCTCTCCCGCCTTAATAGGAATGCAGGGGCGGCACTTCCACCCTAACCCCAAATCGCGTGCGCAAGGGTTCTCTGAAACAGGCGCCCGTCCGCCGCCGCCTTTCTCTCCACGCGGATTCTCCGCCGAAATCGACCGCGTCTGTGCATTCGACAAACGCCACAAATTGCCCAGATGCATACCCAAACCATTGAATTGCGTGTTCATTGCGCTTTGAGCTTAAACCGTCCCACCCAATCAATCAAACTAAAAGCATGACAGCCCCACGTCAACAGCACGCCCTCTTCACTGAGCAAGAATATTGGTTCAACGAAGAAGGCTCGACAAACCGCCACGAGTATTATCGCGGTGAAGTTTTCGCAATGGCTGGAGCCACCCCCCGCCACAACGACATCGCGGGTAATATCTATGCCTCCTTACTGAATCAACTAAGAGGCAAACCCTGCCGCGCTCGCATCAGCGATCAACGTATCAAAGTAGAAGCGACAACCCTGCAAACCTACCCCGATGTCGTCGTAGTGTGCCCTCCATTTCGTTTCGAATCGGGCAACAAAATCACTCTCTTAGATGCAACCGTAATAGTCGAAGTTCTCTCCGACTCGACCCGTCAGTACGACCGCAACAATAAATTCGAGAACTACAAGCAACTGCCCTCACTCCGTCATTACCTGCTAGTTGAGACAAACGGCGTAAGCATCGAACACCGCATCCGACTCGAAAACGGCGACTGGGAAACCCACACCTTCACCTCAGTCGATGACACTGTAAACCTCGAAGCCATAGCCTGCTCCCTCTCCGTAATCGCCATATACGAGGAGGTCGAAGGATTCGAATGATGCCGCTCTAATCCCTGAACCACCAACCATCCCACTCCTGAACCAACCGCGCCAACTCCCCGTATCCATTGTTCTGAGGATGCGCCCCATCCCCAGCCGCCACTTCTCCCATCCAAACCGATGACCCCATCAGCGGCTCCAACACAGGCAAATAAGCCACGCCAATTTTCCCTGCCAACTCTCGAAAGGCCGCGCATAACGAGCGCAACCGCTCATTATGTGCGGCATCATCAACAGGCGCTGGACCAACCCATAAACACGGATATTTCCCCTTCGCCTCCCCCAAAATCAAAGACGCATTGCCCAGTGTCGATTCAAAATCTACCCGCAACCGCCCATTTTCGATAACCGTATCATTCGTCCCAAAAGAGAACACCACCCGTCCATCATGCCCCGCCGATAAACGGCTCTCACTTTCCGCCACCCAACGCCCCGCCACATCCGCACTGGTATTGCGCCGAATCCCCAGATTATAGTGAGTGACTTCATGCCCCGCCCGAATAGCCGCCGAACAAACTCGACCCGGCCATCCCAGACCATGAATATCATGCGTCCCATTCACAATCGAATCCCCAAAAAAACAAATCCGAATATCCGCATTGCTCATGCCGACGAGTCTGACATCCCTACGTTTTTACTGAAATTGCAGAACACCACGTATCATTGAAGTCGAATTCATGCTGTTGTAAACAGGTCGAGTGCGTTCAAATCCTGAACACCATTCTCCCTATGCAGTGTGCAACTTGTAACCAACAAAATTCTCCTGATGCAAGAAATTGTTCAGTGTGCGGTTCGCCTCTCGACGTTCGACTAAACAACTTTTACTCACCAGCTCTGTCATCAGGTATTCAGTTGTGCAACGGCATATATGAAATCAACAACGAACTGGGACAAGGTGGCTTCGGCATCACGTATAGGGGGTACGACCATTCGCTGCGTCGCTTTGTAGCCATTAAAGAGTTCTTTCCAGAGGGTTCGATCCGTCAGGATAAAAAGGTAGTTCCTGATCGAAAGATCAACCCTGCTGAGTACATAAAGATTAAAGAGAAGTTCATCCAGGAAGCCTACTGTCTCGCCCAGTTCTCCCACCCTGGTATCGTGCGTGTGTATGGGGTTTTTGAGGAGAACAACACGGCGTACATGGTCATGGAACTTCTCGAAGGCCACAGTCTGGAGCAGCATGTTAGCGTCAAGGGGCATCTCGGTGAACAAGAAGTCATTGATATTGCTACTAAGGTGAGCGAAGCCTTATCTGTGGTTCACCAAGCGGGTTTAATTCACCGAGACATCAAACCCGATAACATCATGCTAGCCAAGGATGGGCGCGTTGTTCTTATAGATTTCGGTACTGCTCGCGCTTTTGACTTGAATAAAACCGTCAATCACACTGCAATGTTGACACATGGCTACGCTCCCTTAGAACAATATGGGAGTCGTGCTCGCTTTGGTGCCTTCACCGATATATATGCTCTTGGGGCGACATTGTATCGTGCATTAAGCGGCGAATTTCCACCTCCCGCTACCGACTTCGCTGCTGGTGTTGAACTTAAATCTCTGTGTGACATTAATCCTCAAATATCACAGGCAACATCGAATGCTATCTCGCGTGCGATGGAGGTAAAATCTGCTGATCGGCCACAGAGTGTTCAGGAGTTTATAACTTCGTTCAAAAAATCGATTCCGCATTCTACGTCTGTTCCAATTACTGACAAACAATTGCAAGATGCTAAAGCGCGCACAGAAGAGAATATTGAAAAATGGAAAAACATAATAGCATCTGTGCGCAAAGCAGAAGAAATGTCTGGAGTGAAACTGCCAATTGATAGTTATTTAGTTGAAAGATCACAAGTGGTAAAAATTCAATTAGATGATATAGAATACTCATCAATAATATTAATAGAAAAAGAGGCGATTTCTTCGTATTCAAAAATAGTATCTGATGTCAGAGCAGAGTTGTGGGGAAATATTAATGAATGCAAGTCTGAACTAGCGAGGATAAATAGAGAAATTATAGATATTGAACGTTCTATGATTGAGGCTCGTAATAATGCCAATTTGGAGTGTAGTCGAGTGAAAATTAATAACGTTGAAGAATTTAGTATCTGGGGTTCCATTGTATTAGGGGCGTTTGTATTCGGCATTACATTCATAGTTTTGTGTATGGCTATAATAGTTGTGAATGGGGTCGTAGGTTTAAAGTTGAGTAATATGGATGCGCAGAAGATAGCATTTACTTTGTCATTTTTGTTCGGTTTAGTACCTATTATTGCTGGAGTAGTTGAAGGAATTCGGTATGTGAAGAGAAAAGAGAGTTTGAGAGAAGAGAGAGCAATTTTGATTGAAAATGCTGAGAATGAATGCGAGGGAAAATTAAAAAAAATTGAAAATCAATTCGGGCCAAGGTTGTCTTCCCTGAAAAATGAAATGCAAGATTTTGAACAGAAATCAATAGCAGCTATCAAATGTTTGAAAATACTGAATTTTTGATTCTGCTAAAAATCGCGCAACCTGTCTTTTCTGTCAAGCGTTTATAGAGAGGTTTCCCCGCAGCGATTTAGAAAATTTTCCAACCGCAGGCGGACTTACTCCAATGGACGACGACGAAGACGACGACGAGCTTGTGTAGAACAGACCCCTTCTGTTCTATTCATCTCGTGTCATCTTCTGCGGCTTGCCCAAAGGAAGAAGTCTGTCTGCGGTTTTTGTTTGCCCGAATTTCGGGGCGCAGGCGGAACCCTTACCCTTACCCCTCCTTTGAGGGCGAGGGTGAAACCGGAAACCAACACAATCACCTCAAGAGAGAGGACTAAAAATATCATGGCGAAAGATCTATCGCTCACACGCAACATCGGCATTGCGGCTCACATCGATGCCGGTAAGACAACGACAACTGAACGTATCTTGTTCTACACCGGCGTCAACCACCGCATCGGCGAAGTCCATAACGGTAGCGCCACGATGGACTGGATGGAACAGGAACAAGAGCGCGGCATCACCATCACTTCGGCTGCCACGACATGTACCTGGGACGGATCGGCTCACCAGTATCCGCGCCACACCATCAACATCATCGACACCCCCGGCCACGTCGACTTCACCGTCGAAGTCGAGCGTTCGCTGCGTGTTCTCGATGGTCTTGTCGCTGTGTTCTGCGCCGTTGGCGGCGTACAGCCTCAGTCGGAAACGGTTTGGCGTCAGGCCAACCGCTACGGCGTTCCCCGTGTAGCCTACATCAACAAGATGGACCGCTCCGGTGCCAACTTCTACGAAGTAGTCGGCCAATTGAAAGAGCGCCTCGGTGCACGTCCCGTGCCCTTGCAGATTCCCATCGGCGCCGAAGACGACTTCATGGGCGTAGTTGACCTCATCAAGATGAAGGCCATCCGCTACAACGAAGTCAAAGATCTCGGCTCCACCTTCGACGAGGAAGAAATCCCCGCCGAATTGATGGAAAAGGCCACCCAGTACCGCAACGAGTTGCTCGAATTCGTCGCCGAAACCGATGACTCCTTGATGGAAAAATTCTTTGGCGGCGAAGACCTCACCGAAGAAGAAGTTCGCAAAGGCATCCGTACGGCCACCTTGAAGAACGACATCATCGCGGTTTTGTGCGGTTCGTCCTACAAGAACAAGGGCGTTCAGCCTATGCTCGACGCTGTTGTCGAATTCTTGCCTTCGCCACTCGACACGCCCGCCATCATCGGTACCAACCCCGACACTGGCGAAAGCGCCGCTCGCGAACCATCGCCAGACGCTCCGTTCTCGGCGCTTGCGTTCAAGATCATGTCGAACAAGTTCGGACGTTTGACCTACTTCCGCGTCTACTCTGGCCGCGTGAACAAGGGGTCTTACATCCTCAACTCCGGCAAGAACAAGAAAGAGCGTGTCTCGCGCATCTTGCGTATGCACGCCAACAAACAGGAAGACGTCGAATACGCTGAAGCTGGCGACATCTGCGCCGCCATCGGCTTGTCCGACACCGTCACCGGCGACACCATGTGCGACGAGAACAACCCAATCGTTCTCGAAAACATCAACTTCGCCGAACCCGTTATCTTCCAGTCTATCGAAGCGAAAACCCGCAACGATGAAGGCAAGATGACCGACGCTCTCGTTAAGTTGGCAACGGAAGACCCAACCTTCAAGGTTCGCAACGACAAAGAAACCGGCCAGACCATCATCGGTGGTATGGGCGAGTTGCACCTTGAAATCATGGTCGACCGCATGAAGCGCGAGTACAACGTCGAGGCCAACATCGGCAAACCACAGGTGGCTTACCGCGAAACCATCCAGACCAGAGTCGACAACTTCACCTACAAGCACGTGAAGCAGTCGGGCGGTTCGGGTCAGTTCGCTCACATCGTCATCAACGTGTTGCCAACGGTTGCCAACGAAGAGGGCAAGCAGAACAACTTCGAGTTCGAATCCAAAATCGTCGGCGGCGTTGTGCCCCGCGAATTCTGGGCGAGCATCGAAAAAGGTGCCAAGAACGCTCTTGAGCGTGGCGTTTTGGCGGGCTACCCGCTCGTTAACGTGCGCGTCGAATTGGTTCATGGTTCCTACCACGAAGTCGACTCCAACGCGATGACATTCGAAATCGCCGGTGCCGAAGGTTTGCGCGAAGCTGCACGCAAAGCTCGTCCCGTCATCCTCGAACCAATCATGTCGATGGAAGTTGTCACACCCGAATCGAACATGGGCGACATCATCGGTGACTTGTCCTCGCGTCGTGGCCGCATCAACGAAATGCGTCCCGACAAAGGCGGCACCCAGATCGTCCGCGCTCAGGTTCCGTTGTCCGAACTCTTCGGCTACGCCACCGCCATGCGCTCGCTCACACAGGGCCGCGCCACCTACACGATGGAGCCTTCGCACTACGAACCAGTGCCAAGCAACATCCAGGAAGAAATCTTGGCGTCCGCCACTGGCCGCCGCTAATCTTCCAATCGGAAAACCAGAAACGCCCGCGACTCATCGAGTCGCGGGCGTTTTGCGTTTAATACTAGAACTCGTTATCTTCGTCAAACTCAATCCATGACCGCACAGCCAAATCCCCACTACATCACCGAGGAAGAGTACCGTGATGGCGAGGAAATCTCGACTATCAAACATGAATGGCTTGATGGCCAGGTCTACGCGATGGCGGGGGGCACATTCAATCACGCCACGATCTGCGGCAACGCCTTCGCTGCTGCTAAAGCCGCCTTGCGTGGCAAAGCATGTAAGGCGCGCAGTTCGGAATTGCGAGTCAAAATCGAATCCAACGGCCAAGAGGTCTACCCCGATGCCGTCATCTTTTGTCCCCCATCTCGATTCGTTGGCAAAGGGGATTCAACCTTGCTAACCCCGAAAGTCATCTTCGAAGTCTTATCTGAATCAACTGAAAAGTACGACCGCCAGAGAAAATTTGTCCTTTATCAAACCATCGAAACCCTCGAAGAATACGTCCTTATTGAACAAGACCGCATCTGGGTCGATCACTATCGCAGAGTCGGCGAAGACTGGCTCTATCGCTCCTATAACGAGCGCAGCAGCATCTTGAAATTGCAAAGCGTCGCCATCGAAATCCCCCTCGACGACATTTACGACGAACTTGAACTTCCCGAATCCCTATTCGGCTTTACTCCCTCCGCACAGCCAGAATAAAACAAACCGCCCGTGACTCATTGAGTCACGGGCGGTTTGTCTTTAGCCGCTTAAGCAAAGCGCACGAATGGGTTCATTTGGGCGGGGCTAAACCATTCCAGGCCAAACTCCTCCTTCAAAAATCGCGCTTTTTCGTTCCACAGGAAAAAGCAAAAGTTGGGGCCATCTCCGATTCCAGCCAGTTCGAGTTCGAACGCCAACATCTCTTCGGCCTCCTCGAAAGCTGTACGCCATTGGGGTTCATCCTCCACTGGGTCATGCAGCAGAAGATAGTCGCCTATGGCTACCGAATTGGCTTGTTGGACTAAAGCAAGTTGGTAGCGGTGTCGCAATGTCGGAGAGGCATTTGCCAGCCAGTGCCCCACACGAGTCGCATTTACGCCCAGAGCGAGGTGTAAGCGCGCCCATTCTTCTTCGGGAAAAGGCAACAGTTGTCGGAGTTTGCTCTCATGGCGGAGATAACCTTCCGCTTTATTCTGGGGAGCGTGGCGACTGGGTGAAAAAGAAGTTGCTGTAGGGCAGAGTGTGGTAATCATGGTTTTTCTAACGCGGATAATCAGGAGTTTTTTTGTTCTTTGGATTTAGCAGCTGTGTTCACATGATGGGCTTCCGACTTGAAAACGCGGTGTTCAAATGTCGGGACTTCGGGGCAAATAAAAGGGTGAAGACGCGACAGCAACGCATTCACAAACAAGTTGCGATGTTTGATGTACACGGACAGCTGAAATGGCTTCACTCCTAGGCGAGATTTGAACTTGTAGCTCGTTTGTCCTGTTGATACAAACTGCATCCCCTCGCGACAGGCGAGATCAATTGCTGGATAAGCCAGATTGAAATACACGTTATGCGATTCGTTGTAGAGATAGTCAACTCCTGTATAAAGGTCTTGCACCATGTTATCGCCCAGCAATAACATCTCGACACCAATCAATTGCCCTGTTTCCTTCAGTCGAGCTGTTACCAATCGCGAGTCCGCACAGCGAGCAAAGGCTCGGAAAAATTCGGGAGTGAGGGTTTCAAACGTCGATTGGGCGCGTGCCAGAACGTTGGAATACAGCACGAACACTTCGTCGGCCAGCTCGGCAAAATCGGTTTCGATCTGAATATCGAGTTCCTGTGCCTTAGCTTGGTCGTCGCGCACTGCACGGCGGTAAAGCTTACGCATTGCCCCCACGTATCCTTCGAGTCCATCCCATTCCGCTTCAATATGGATTTTTGTCCCTGGCAATGAAGCCGCCTTGATGTGACCAGATTTTTCGAGTGCTTCCCCGAAGTTATCAATGGCGCGCTCATCTAACTCGAATAACACAAGCAATTGAGCATCGCAGCGTTCTTCAAGCAACTTAATAAGTTTAAAAAAACTAAAGATTTTGCTTCTGGACTCAAATTTGTTGCTACAACCAAATTGGGGCGGTAATTAGTAATCACAGGGCCGCATGTCTGGGCGCGCAAAATACCTAGGCGCTTCAGTGGCCCCTTGCGAATTTTGGCGGCTAACTCCTTTATCTGTGGGGCAGCTAAAGTAAGCAAATCAATGTCGTTGTCGCTCAAGACTGCGGCCCCCACCAAACGCCCCGCGTTCTTAACGGTGATGTACTGAGGATTGCGCATCATTCCCGATTGTTGAGCTGCAACTAGAAAGTCATGACGAAGTTGAGGTTCATCGCGCGAAATGAGGGCGTTCCATTGGGCCGCATCGAATTTGCGAATGTCAACACATACATCGCTTTCTAATGCGAAATCCAATAGGGATGCAGATTCAAAGCGCGGCAGAGCTAATGTTGATGGGTGCGTCATTGTGTTCAGTCGGACTCCAAACGATTACTGTGGGCCACGACTCTTCTCTCCGACAACGCTGTTTAGGAGAAATAGGGATTGATTAAGTAAGAAGCTTCCCATTCGCTCTTCACTCCATCCCACAAACGACCGTTTCTTCTTGACAAAATGCCAAAGTTTGGCTTTATAAAGCCAAACTTTTTGTATGCGTACTGCCGTTCTCGCAAAAAATAGAAGCTAAGAATCACATGAGAATTTAACAAATGTAGCAATATTAATAAAATTTAAGCATTAGTTTCGAATTTTCATCCGCCTCCAAATGCGCGCCACAGAACTCTGTTCGTCTCTTCATTGCGCCTGAGTTCTTCTGATGAGGGAATCGGCTTTATGGGATGATCGGATCGCGATATTGCCGCGAACAGAGGATTTTTGAATCTAGGCTTGCTCCATTCTCCTGTTACATCCGCGCCCATGAGTTCGCATTGTTCTCTCAGCATACGAATGCCAAGGCAAACCTCATCCAGACGAAGTTCTCCCGCATCCCAGTTCGAGGTCGCATACGAAGGCATGAAGCAATCTTTATCGACAGATATATAGACCCGACGCGATGGCAAGCGCGCGATAATTCCCTGCATCAAATTTTTAAGCCCCGCTTGCTCTACGGTCTTCCACCTCATACGCCCACTTTTACGTACACCACACTCCAACTTCCGTCCTATCCCCGGCCATAGCGACGAAGCCAAACTCGCCGGATAAATTTCCAATCGCCCACTGGAAAGCGCTGCCCGGTTGCCTCGCCAAAGCTGCACGCCGCCCAGGTCTTCACTTCCTGCGCCAATGACAACGATGCGTTTCACATGCGGAAGGGACAGAGCATCATTCACCCAACTACCGCAACAGGGAAAAGGGCTTGTCACATCCCAATCAGGATGTTGGTCGAAAACAACGGCCGACAACGGCTCCCGCTGAAATTTAAGTAGCGAGAAAGTCAGATGGTGGAAATCCCCCGACCCATAATAGGTCAGGCGATGTGCATCTTCGGTGCTTAAATGGCGCTCAAAACCTTGCCGTACTTGCCGACGACACAAATAACGCAAACGCGGCCCCCATGAGGCCAACGACTCGATGCTGGCTCCGCTTTCTTCAAGAAAGCCTTTTTGTCGGCGTAACGAACCATCGACATCAAGAATACGCGGGCGCGAAGAAAATAAGGGCATGATGTCGTGTTTGCCTCACTTCCTTGCTCCGAACATGAGAGACACCTTAGATTGGGAACGCAAACACCGATATACAACGTCGGTTTGAGCTATGTTTCTGCCGCCATACGATGAGGTTTCTCGCATCTTAGCACTGCTCTCCAGTGCCCTCATTACTATCGGTTCATACGACCAGGTTTGGCGCATTTGGAAGCGGCGAAGCGTGGCCGACATTTCACCCCTCTATATTCTCTTCGCGGGCTTCAACGAAGTAACATGGCTCAATTACGGCATCGCCATCCATGAATGGCCGATTATCCTCGTGGGAATAGTTAACTTTCCGCCCTGCATTTTGGCGGTTTGGGGATGCCTCAAATTCCGCGACCCTAAACCAAAAACGCCACCCCAATATCTGGAATCGCTAACAGAAAAACCTGTTGTCTAAATCATCAATTCACAATCACAAAGGCCACTCTCCTCTTTCAACACCCTCTGTGCCTCCGTGTCTCTGTGGTTAAAAATCACCACAACACGCCCATCAATTACCTTCCATCAATTTTTCGACACGAACCTCGCGTCTTCGCATTCCTTTAGCTGAGTTTTGTCCGCTCGTCTCCCACTGGCACAAGATTGTCGCTTTGAAAACCCCATATATGGATATGGACTCGACGCAAGAACTCAAAGATAAGCAACTCGCCTTCGCCATTTTCCGCCTGACGATGGGAGTCAACATCTTCCTCCACGGCTTCGTGCGTATCGTCGGTGGAGCCGATGGATTTGCCGATAAGACACAGGCAAGCTTTAACGGCACCATGCTCCCCGAATTTGCAGTGCGCTCTTTCCTTCTGGTATTGCCATTCATCGAAGCCCTGCTCGGTCTAACCCAGATTCTAGGAATTGGCACCCGTTGGACATTGGCAGCAGGTGGCTTGTTGATGACAACCCTCGTATTGGGAACCGCCTTCCGCAGCGATTGGAATGCCCTTGGAACCCAGATGATCTACGTGATCGGCTATTTCCTTTTGCTCTCCAACACCCGCTACAACGCCTTCAGCCTCGATGCTATTCTAGCCCGCCGCGCTTGAGCCAGCGCTAAAATCCCATACATTTACTTTTCCCTGTATGTGGAAAAGATTGTGGATAAGTATGTGAACAACTCGGATACCCCGCGTATAAATGCCGGACTAAGTCCGACTTCTCTATTATTCAGGGCGTGGTGCCCGTAGGCCAAATAGCGCGGGCTTCAGCCCTGCGTCCCACTGTGAAATGGTAGAGTTCGGTTTGCATCAGGCCGTTTCCATTTCCAGGTCGCCCGCCAGCGAAAACACATAGCCCACCACGACAGCTCCTACTATCGCCAGTGGTGCGCAAACTCCAAACGGCAAGGCTGCCAGTGTCGGCAATGTTACAGCCAGCCCCACGAATGTCGTTGCTCCACCTACCAGCGGCCCCAGTGGCAGCCGCGAACTGGTCGGGGGTGAAGGCATGATTAATGGATTCGTAACCACTACAGTAGCCGGCTGCGGCTCTGGCGCCATAACTATGGTTGGCTCGGCAAGCACCGGAGTTTCCAGAGTAGCAGTCAGTGCGGCCTTTGCGGGGCGCCGTGATACCGAAACCGACAAAATATCGTTGGTGGCTGGAGCAACCTCCCGTTCGTTGAGTAGCGTGGGCAGGAAATCCTCGAACGGCATACGAGGCGACTGCATCTCGACTGCGCCCCGATAGGCATCGTAGCGACGGCGACGTTTGGCATCGAGCAGGATGGTGCGTGCCTGGGGCAACAACTCCAACAACAGCAGCGCCTCGCGGCGGCGTGCGGGAGTGCGGTGGTCGCGGTCAGTCTGCGCGCCTTTATATAGCGAGTTGATTTGTTCGCGTAGTTCATCGGTTCCTGTAGAAGGGGCCGATGCAAGCAGGGTATAAAAATCGACGAAGCCATCCGCATGTTGCGCTTCGTGGACAGGTTGGATGTTCATGGGACTTGGGTTAAATGATCGTGTTTAGAGTCGGTCTGTTTTGTGCTTAGACCGACTCCATTTGGCAGCATAAATTTGTGTCAGGCCACGACAGCGCGCGCTAACATTTCCTGTTCCAGTGCGATCTCTTCGCTCGAACGTTCGCCCGAAAGCGATAGCAATGCGCGCCCTTCGCGCCCGGTAACTTCATCGCGAGCGAACACCGTGATGCGTCCATTCTCGTCGCAGCGAAATTCCACTTCGATTTGTGGCTCGCCCGCCGGACGCAGCGGCGAAGTATCGAGGTTAAAGCGCCCTACCGGAGAATTGTAGGCTTCGATTTCGCGTGATTCCCCCTCATAAACCAACACGTTGACGACGGCCTGATTATCTTGAACAGTCGTGTAGCCGCGCCGTACTTCGGTGTGTGGAAGCGGCGTAAGCGCCGGAACTACTGGGTCCACCAGTACCTCGCCGTTCTGATTGGTCGCCACTCCCAACGAGTGAGATAACACATGCTCAACCTTCATCTCGCGCAACGATTCATCGCTGCCCAGCAACCCCGCCTGAAGTGCGGCTCCTTTGGCCACGCACTCATCGGGGTCAAAAAGCTGTGGTTTGCGCCCCGTTGCGCGCAGCAACATTTCGCGAACCATCGGCATCCGACTCGAACCCCCCACGCACAACACCTCCGCTATGTCATCCCATTCCAGCCCCGCCTGCGCCAGCACATTTTCCAGCAACATCTCGGTGCGCGCCAGCAAATCGGAGCACATCGTCTCCAACTCTTCCCGCGAAATCTCGATGCGAACCGGAAGCAGGGCGTCCAGTGCACTCTTCGGATTGGCCTTGCGCGCCTTGAAAGCAATGGGCACCGTCATGCGCTGCGAAAGCTGCACCTTCGCCGTCTCGCACTTTAATCGAAGCTCCGCTTCGAGCGCGGCATCATGCACGATTTCCTCGCCCAGATCGCGCAGTCTCCCGTCGATATGGTTCATCAATCGGTCATCGAAGTCTTTGCCCCCCAAAAACGGGTCGCCTCCGACAGCCACAACTCGAAGCGCATCTTCCGAGGCTTCGAGAATCGTCACGTCGAAGGTGCCGCCTCCAAGGTCGTAGACGAGAATATGTCGGGCCTCCCTGACGTGAACCATCCCATAGGCGAGTGCAGCGGCGGTTGGCTCCGAAATGATGCGCAACACGTTCAGCCCCGCCAATTTTCCCGCTTCAAGCGTTGCTTGTCTCTGGTTCTCGTTGAAGTAGGCGGGCACCGTGATGACCGCTTCCGACACGCTTTCTCCAAGAGCGAATTCTGTCTCCTGCACCAGCTTTCGTAAGATGATGCTCGACAAAAATTCAGGCGAATAAGAGCGTCCATCCACATGCATTCTGTGGTCGCTCTGGCCCATAAAGCGCTTCACGAATTGAACCACCCGTTCGGGGTCGGTCACAGTCGACTGAAGCGCTACTTCCCCCACCACGAACTGTGGTTCGTCCACAAAAATAACCGATGGAGTTGTCGTGCGCCCATCCGAGTTCTTAATGATGGCTGGCTTGCCATATTCGTCGAGATAAGCGACGGCGGAATAGGTTGTGCCTAGATCAATACCAATAGGACGACTCATTATTATTCTCCTTTGACTGCTTTTCCAACAACGACTTCGGTCGGACGCAGAACATGTCCTTTCAGCGTCCAGCCCTGGCGTTCGATGCTCTGAATTGTTCCATCCTGTTCGGGCGCAACAGCGACCGTGGCGACGGCTTTTTGCTCATGCCCATCGAAGCGTCCCGAAGGAGCGGGCAGCGGCTCGACATCGCACGAGGCCAGTGCCTGTTCGAGTTGGTCGCGCACAAACGCGATATTCTCGCGCACCTTCGTTGCTTTCAGGGCATCGGGAGCCAGTGTTTGAGATTCCTGATCTGTCTGGTAAAGCACCATCTCCTTGTCGAAATCGTCCAGCGAATCAAAGACAAACAGCAATGGACGCAGCAACGGTTTGACATGCTCAAACACGAAATCGCGCTTGTAGTCGCCAAGTTCGTTGTGCAGAACATTGAATACACGCTCCGAATCGTTGCCTTTTTGCTTCAGGTGCGATACATCGGCCCGCACCGTCTCAAGGCTGTTTTGCATCTGCGTCATCGCCTGAGCCATCACCTCAAGAGCGTCCAGTACCTCGTTTTCGTTATGTGTTGGCTCTGGGCTTGGTGGCGGAGGCGATGCTGGGGCAGCGGGGGCTGGCGTTGCTGGAACGCTCACGGGAGCAGCCCCGCGTCCCATCGCCCGCCCTCGCACTCCTGAGAGCATGGCGGAAACCCCTGCCTTAACATTCGATTGAGGAGCTTCTGCGCCATTGTGTGTGGCCCCGGCGAGGGCCAATTGTGGATTTAAGGGATTGAACATGATTGTGAGTTAGAGATAGGTTCGGGTTACGATTAAGCGAGTGCGCCTTCTGCCACAGGCATCACAGGTGCTTCGTCTACGGCGTAGGCCTCTTCCGCGTGTTGCGAAATATCGAGGCCCAAATATTCGGCTTCTTCGGTCACGCGCAGCCCCAGCGTCAAATCAATCGCCTTCAGCAAAAAGAACGACATGACAAATGCAAAAGCCGCCACTACGAAGATACACCCTGTTTGTTTCAGGAAGATTTGTGTGCCGCCTTCCAACAAACCTGGAAGCGCTAGCGCGTTTAGCCCATTTTGGGCGAGCGCCCCCGTCGAGAACACGCCCGTCAATACCGCGCCCGTCATGCCACCAACACCATGAACTGCAAAAACATCCAACGAATCGTCCACTGGTCCACGTGAACGGCACCACACCATCAGATAGCAAACGCCAGTCGCAATCGCGCCAATCAGGATGGCGCCCATCGGTGAAACGAAGCCCGATGCTGGAGTGACGGCCACCAATCCAACCACGATACCTGTAACAGCTCCCAGCGAGGTAATGGCGCGACGCATGATGAGGTCAATCATCATCCACGTGAACATCGCCGCACAGGCCGCAAACACGGTGTTCGCAACCGCCAGAGCGCCCAAAGCATCCGCGTGCAGCGACGAACCACCGTTAAAGCCGCACCAGCCTATCCACAACAGCGAGCCACCCAACAAACACAATGGTAGTGAGTGCGGGTTCATGGCGACCTGCCCATAGCCGCGACGCCGGCCAAGCAGAATAGCGGCAGCCAGAGCCGAGAAGCCAGCTGATGTGTGAACGACGGTGCCTCCTGCAAAATCCATCACTCCCTGCGCGCCAATCCAGCCGCCCGGCGACCAAACCCAATGGGCAATCGGGCAATACACCAGCAAGCCCCACAACGAGATGAACACGAGGTAGGAGGTGAATTTCACTCGCTCCACAAGCGCCCCCGAAATAAGAGCCGGAGTAATCAAGAAGAACATCGCCTGAAACAGCGAATGAACAGAAATCGGAATCGAAGGTGAGGCAACGTGAGCGGTCTTCGTGACGAAGTTGGTCAGCCCCACGAATTCAGTGCCGCCAATCCAGGCGTTCGCCGAACCACCGTTGCCAAAAGCAATCGAGTAGCCGCCAACGGCCCACAACAAACCCAAAACGGCCATCGCTCCCAACGACATCATCAGGGTGTTAAGCACGTTTTTGGTGCGAACCAGACCTCCATAAAAGAAGGCCAGTCCCGGTGTCATTGCTAACACCAAAACACTGGCGACAAGCACCCAGGCCGTGTCTCCCGTATCGAGTTTGAGTGGCGTCGCATTGGAGACAGCAGGACTACTTGCCTGGGCAAGAGCGCCTGTCGCTGAGCATAAAAGAGTGGTGAGAGCCAGAGTACCTGCTGATAGTGCGCGCAGGGGACGCGGTGAGGAATCCGCGATAAGCTCAGTAGAAAAAGATGGAGAAGGTATCACAAGAACTACGAAGTGGCACAGATTTCATACAGCTTTCCGTGCTTAAATCTACCTCATCGGCTTGTGTGCATCTCACTGTTCTTGCCACTTAGTTTGCTCTCAGTTTGGCTTTATAAAGCCATATTTAACCTGCCAGAAACAAAAAGCCTTCTTTGTGAATGGGGTATTTCGAGGGCGTCGTCAATGAATATAACTGCTCTCAATTATAAAGGGGGAATGAGTCCATGCTCTTGGCTTCAAGGCACTATAACAGGGCCATTTTATGACTTGGCTAAGGCTCTATTCCCACCACTGTCCGCGCAAAATAGCGGCTTGTCCAGCGAGTGCCGACCTGCACCACTGCAACGCGGCGGCAGCAACCTCTTCGCGGTCGAGTTCAGTGGTGTCGATTTCATCAAAACGCCAGCGCGGGTCACCTGCTTGCCACTCCTTCCAGCGGCCCCACTGCATTTCCTCCCACGCGCCTTGATGAACCACGATAGGCAGATGCTGTGGATTGCGTGCGTGTTCGCGCATCCACTCCGCGAATGCGAGGTGTTGCCCCCAGTAATTCTCTGGTTCGCCGCGTCCTGCTAATCGGGCTTTTTGGGCTTCGGGGCGCACATCAAGCAGACACACTGCAATGCCATTCAATAATGGAGCAGAAGGCGCTGCCAACAACTCGCCGGGAGGCACAGGGTCTCCCGCCAATAGCAAATGCTTTCCTTGCTCCTGTAACTTGAGTGCATGTTGCACCGCAAATTCCACTGTCTGCTGCCGCCATGCCACATCAGGAACGGCGGGGATCGGCACAAGAGAAACCAGTTCCACGCTCTCTACCTGCGGAGCTAACTCTGCTTCGATGCTGCGCCGTACCGTCGATTTGCCAACGCAACTCGCGCCTGTAATCAGCAGTAACATAGGGATAATTTTATCTGTGGTAGGGAAAAACTATCCCAGAGTGTGAATAAGTCGGTGCTGTTCAGAAAACAGTCGCTTCAATGAAAATCGGGTTTTTAACTGGGCATTGAAAATAACGAGAAAAGACTCAGTGCCAAGGCTATTGCCTCATAAATTAGGTTCGCTATCCTCAAATAAGCCTCGTTTGCGGGCGCGTGTTGCGCGTCTGACGAAGACGAGGTTTTTGTCCCATGAGTAAGTGTCCCTGCGGTTTTTGCCATCTCCACGTCCATTCTGAATATTCCCTGTTAGACGGGGCTAACCGCATCAAAGACATGGCCAAGCGCGCCGCCGCGCTTGATATGCCCGCCCTCGCCATCACCGATCACGGCGTTATGTATGGTGCCGTCGATCACTATACCGCTTGCAAAGCCGAAGGCATCAAGCCCATTATTGGTGTCGAAGCCTACGTGGCTCCGCGCAAGCACACGGACAAAGATTCGCAACTCGACTCGCAAAAACAGACCCGTCACCTCACGCTGTGGGCGAAGAATAAGAAGGGCTATGAGAACATGGTCAAGCTCACTTCAACCGCTCACCTCAAGGGCTTTTACTACAAAGCGCGCGTTGACCACGAGCTGTTGGCGCAACATGCTGAGGGCATCATTTGTGGTTCGGCGTGTTTGGGCGGCGAGGTGCCGCAGCTTATCATGGCGAAGAAGTTCGACGAAGCCGTCGAACGCGCCGAGATGTACCGTGACATGTTCGGGAAAGAGAACTACTTTCTCGAACTGATGGACCACGATCTCACAGGCCAGAGCGAAGTCAACGACCGCCTCATCGACATCCACCACAAGACCGGAATCCCTCTCATCTGCTCCAATGACGCCCACTATCTGCGTCGCGAGGACGAGGAGATGCACAAGATTCTGGTTTGCATCGGCACCAACACGACAGTCCAAAGCGCGGCTCTGCACTATGGACCGAACTTCTACCTCAAAGATAAAGAGGAGATGTGGGACAAGTTCAAGCATGTCCCCTCAGCGCTGGAAAACACCATTCGTATCGCCGACATGGTCGATCTGGAACTCGACCTGAAGACGACCCACTTCCCCAACTACGACGTTCCAGACGGCCACGACAAAACCTCCTACCTGCGCTACTTGTGCAAGCAGCGTTTCGATAAGCGCTACCCGCCGGGCCACCCTCGCCGCGCCGAAGCCATTCCGCGCATGGAATACGAGCTTAATGTCATCATCGACAAGGGCTACCCCGGCTACTTCCTGGTGGTTCAGGACTTCATCAACTGGTCTAAAGAGCGCGGCATCTTGGTCGGTTGCCGAGGTAGCGCGGCTGGATGCCTGGTCTCCTATGTATTGGGCATCACCAACCTCGACCCATTGCCCTATGGTCTGTTGTTCGAGCGTTTCTTGAACCCAGAGCGCGTCTCCATGCCCGACATCGACGTGGACTTCCCCGATAAGCGCCGCGATGAAGTGATGAAGTACGTCACCGATAAATACGGCAAAGATAAAGTCGCGCAGATCATCACCTTCGGAACGCTCGCCGCCCGCGCTGCCGTCAAGGACACCGCGCGTGCCACCGGCCTCGAACTCAAACTTGCCGATCAGGTCGCCAAGCTCATTCCGGCCATCCCCTCGCAGCCCATCACCATCAAAAGGGCCATCGCCGAAGTGAAAGAACTGCGCGATTTGTACGAGTCGGATTCAACGGTTCGCACGTTGCTCGACCGCGCCCAAAACATCGAGGGCATGACGCGCCACTCGTCGCGCCACGCCTGCGGAGTTGTCATCGGCGATGCCCCTCTCGACACGATGGTACCGCTCGAAGAAAAAGACGGCCTCGTTGTCACTCAGTACCACGCCAAAGCGGTTGAGAAAATCGGCTTGGTGAAAATGGACTTTCTGGGATTGACTAACAACTCGGTCATCGACGAAAGCCTGACTCTCATCAAAGAACGCTACGGCGACGACATCGACCTCGAAACCCTCGCCCTCGACGACAAAAAGGTTTACGACATGATGGGCAAAGGCGATGGCATCGCTGTCTTCCAGATGGAAGGCAGCGGTATGCGCAACCTGTTGCGCGAAATGAAGCCGGAAAACCTGGAGCACATCATCGCCCAGATTTCGCTCTACCGTCCCGGCCCGATGGAAGACATCCCTATCTATATCAAAGGTCGTCACGGCGGCGAGGTCAAATACCCTCACCCCAAGCTCGAACCCATCCTCAAAGAAACCTACGGAATGCTGCTCTATCAAGAGCAGGTTATGCGCGCGGCTCAGGAATTGGCCGGTTTCACAGGTGGTCAAGCCGACGAGCTGCGCGGAGCGATGGCGAAAAAGAAAGCGGATTTGATGGCGAAACTCAAACCGCTCTTCATCGACGGATGCGTCAAAAACAAAATCCGCCGCGAAGATGCTACCGAAATCTTCGATAAGATGGAGACCTTTGCGAAGTACGCGTTTAACAAGTGCGCCTTCGCAAAGACGAAGGTGTATTTGCCCGATGGCTCTTCAATGACGCTAGCGAAGGCGTTCGTGGATCAACCTACCGAATTGATGGCGATGTGGCCCGATGGCGAAGTGCGACCGCATAAGGTAGCGCGTATCGTCAAAACGGGACGTAAAGCGTTGCTCAAAATCACGACGCAAAAAGGTCGTGTCATCAAAATTACCCCTGAACACCGTTTGCTTTCGACGGAAGGATATGTCGAAGCGCAAAACATGCGCGTTGGGATGGAATTGATGACGATGCCGCACTTCTGGCGTGGTCTGCCAGAACAGGCACGTGAGGCGAGGCGTGAGAACATGCGTCGCGTCAACAAACATCCTGAGCGCCAGAAGTGGGCCGGAGAGCAATCCGTGCGTATGAAGGCATATCAGGCCGCGCGCCCACTCGAAGATAAACAGGCTCACATGAAACGGATGCATGAACTGCATCCCGACTTGACGCGCGCGGGCGTAGCGGCCATGCATGACCGCGTCAAATGGCTAATTGCCAATGACCCGGAGTGGCGCCAGAACTGGACTCAGAAAAGTTTGGCTAATGTGCGGGCTTGCTATGATACCGGACCTGGTTGGGGGCGTTGCTCGATTGCCTCCAACGGAATGTGGTGCGTCAGCCAGAACGAACGCGGTATGTGCGAGTGGTTGATCTCACAGAACATCAAGTTCGAGATGCACCGCGTGTTGCCCGAAGGCCGCATCTGCGACTTCTATTTCGCGGGCATCTATTGGGAGATGGATGGACTCGACCGCGCCGATAGCTACTTCGAGGAAAAGTACGGCGATTTGCCATATGTCGTTGTTACGCCCGAAGATTTCAAGTTCAAAGTCGAACACCATCTTCAACTGGCGCACGCGCAAAACGGCGACCCAATCGTGTCCATCGAAGAGTGCGGCGAAGGCATGACCTATGACGTTGAGATGGCTCCCGATGGCCCGCTCAACTACATCGCCAATGGCATCGTTTCGCACAACTCGCACGCAGCTTACTATGGATTAGTTTCGTATTGGACTGGGTATCTCAAGGTCAATTACACAAGCGAATTTTTAGCTTGTAACATGACTTCGCGGCTGGATGCTAAGCCAAAGTTACTTCCTGTTATTGATGATGCTCGTAAGCATGGCATTGATGTATTGCCACCTGATGTAAACGAGTCGAATCAGGACTTCACCGTTGTTGGAGTGCCGAAGAACTCGCCGATCCGATTCGGACTTTTGGCTATCAAGGGCATTGGCGAGAACCCGGTTAACGCCATTCTGGAAGCGCGCCGCGAAGGCGGTAAATTTGTGTCGCTCCATGATTTCTGCGAGCGCGTGCCACTTCGCGGATGCAACAAGTCGTGCATTGAAACGCTCATTAAATCGGGCGCTTTCGATTCGATCCATCCGAACCGCAAGGCGATGCTCGATGGGCTTGAAGGCGCGATTTCTTCGGGACAACGGGCACAAGCCGATGCTCTTACCGGGCAGACTTCGATGTTTGGCGAACCCTCCAGCGAAGCCGGACGCCCCAAAACGATGGGTAACTTAGCCGACTGCGAGGACTATTCGCGTGGCGAACGCTTATCGTGGGAGAAGGAGTACATCGGTTTGTACGTCTCCGACCATCCGCTAACACCATTCCGCGAATATCTCGAAACAGCGGGTATTCCCCTGTCCAAAATCACCGAAGAAAAAATGCTCGCCGATGGCGCGCGTGTCACTGTCGGTGGCTTGGTGACGACGATGCAAAAGCGCGTCGATAAAAACGGCAATACCTGGGCGAGCTTGACCCTCGAAGATTTGACGGGCCAGATCGACGTTTTGGCTTTCGCCAAAACATACGAGAAGTGCGGCGAAAATATCTCAGAGGACGCCAAGTTGCTCATAACCGGACGCTTGAGCGCCGATTCGCGCGGCGGCTTTGGTGGTGGCGGAGGTGAAGATAGCGACGACGATGTGCGCTTCAAAATCATGGCAGACGACATCCAGATCATTCCCGAAGACGCCGAAAACAGTTCGAACAAGCGAGCCAAACCGCTTGAAGACCGTATCGCGGGTATCAACGAGAAGGCCGAGAAAGCAGCTGAGCGCGCTGCCAGCGGCACTGGCTGGAATGGCGGCAATGGTGGCGGCGCTAAGGGCCATAAAATCCTCGAATCGCTCGGTAAAAGCGGCAACGGCTCGAATGGCCATTCCAACGGAAACGGCAATGGCTCGAACGGGCACTCCAATGGTGGTGGTATCTCCATCAATCGCTCCAGCACGGCGACTATGGTGTTGCCTCCGCAAGATGCGACCCCACCTCCAGCATTCCGTCCGTCTAGCCCTCCGCCTTCGTTTGACGATGGCCCCGCTTCAATCTCCCATGCCTTTGAAGTGCCTTACGAGGCCAGTGGAGATGTGCATTTGCATATTCCCGCCAATCTCGCCACGCAGACGGTCATCAACAAACTGTACTCCGTGGTGCGCCGCCACCGTGGCGCCAAACAGGTATGGATTCACCTCGATAACGGGCACGAGATGGTGCAGATGAAAGTGTCGGCGAACTTCTGGGTGGACGCGACACAGCAGTTCTGCGAAGATGTCGCCGCCTTGTTGGGCGATGAAAACATCGTGCCACCAGAAGACTAATTCGAGGGCTTAAAGTCCTTATCTTGGTATGTAACCCGTTGATCTCAACGGGTTACATACAGCCACGAATTTTTCTTTTGCATCACGAGTTCCACCTTCCGCTTTGCTGAAAGTTGATTGAGTACGATCTCGCGCTCTTGGCCGTAGGTGTGTGAGAAGATTAGCCAAATCTTACGGTTAGCAGGAAGTAGTGCATCAACTTCTTTCGCGTACTCTTGAGGATTTAAGCGATTGGCCTTGCTATAAACACGGTGCCCATTTGGGCTGCGGTAATAGTACGAAAACGCCGAAACCGAGCCGTTGTAAACGTAAATGACATCATCGGTCTTCACCGATTTCGTCAGCAACCTCACCGCTGGCCTAATATCCTCGTCCCCTGTCACCATCAAATAATCTTTAGTGCGTTTCAGGCCCGCTACCCCCACAATGGCTATCGCGATGGTGGCAAAGATGACTCCCTTCTTTTGACTCAAAAGATAGGTGAAACCCAGTCCTGCAAAGACATAGATCATAGGGAGCAGAAACATAATTTGCCTTGCCCCATCGTACGGATATTTCCTCAGGCACGCCGCGATAAATGTGCAGAGTAGGGGAACGACCAATAACTGCAAAGGCAGACGTTTCTTGAAATTGATAGCAAGCCCCAGCAGAAATAACGGCAACAGGCTCCAAATCGGGGGATACGCAAACGAAAAAATGCGAAACGTATTGCGAAATACCAATCGAAAGAGGGAAGCCGGAGAACCATCCCAATAGGCTCCCGCCAGATAATTGGAAGTCGCTGATGTCGCAAAACCTCCCGCTTGCATTTGGAATTTAAGCGACAGCGAATAAACCGCGAATACGGCGATAAGGGCGACGAGTTGGTTCACCACCCACTGATAAAACAGCAACCTTTTCGCATCTGAATTTTGTTCCTTGTTGAATGCAAGATTCAGTAGCGAAATGATGGCGAGAGAAAATACCAGTAGCGACAGTCCGTACTGGCAAAAGACTGCCACTGCGCTCATCACCGATAACATCGCCCCATCTTTCCAGTTCGGCTTCTGAATATTCCTGACGAAAAAAGCAATCAACAGGCAGGCTACAAAGAAGGAAAGCGAATACTCACGAAGTTGCTGTGAATAAATCACCTGTGACTGCGAAATCGCCGCAACAAAAGCGCATAAATAAGCCCCGCCTCTCGGCATGAAATTCCGCGCCAGAAAATACATCGACGGGATCGCCGCGATGCCTGCAGCGCACGAAATAGAGCGTAACATCGACTCTGAATCTCCCACTTGGATAATGAGATGCAACAGCACCGCAAACAAGGGAGGAGCGCTATTTCGAGTTGCGTTCTGGATAATAACGTCGCTGATATTCCCTTTGGAAATCCAGTACAACACGGCCTCATCTAACCACAATGGTTTGTAATCGAGATGGAATAGCCTGAGAACAGCCCCCAGAAGAGTGATGAGGCCTAAGACGACAAATGTGTTCTGACGCAGCGAACGGAGGAAGGAAAGTTGTTGAGTCATCTACGGAGATTCTCTGTTGGGCGTAAACAAAATAATAAACAGTCATGTCTACGCCGCTTTATATCGAGACAGAAATTATATGCGAAATTGATTCAGCTCTAACAAAGACACCGCTCGCCCACGCATAGGGATAAAACAACGAGGCTGGGCACAGGGCAAATCTGCATCATCTCCAAGAGCCGAGAGAACACGAAGGGGTGAAAAATTAATTTCACGATGAAAAATTCATCGCTTGGTCTAGGACAACTGGCCCTAAAAAATTATCCCATTACCCTTTTACGGCATAAAGGTCGCGGTGAGAGCGCGGCCCACATCAATGTGTGGCGCTCTACTCTCATGATTTTGTCAATTTCCGCGCGCGCTGAATACGACCTGCCCGCGCAAACTTTCGTATTGTTGCAAATAGAACCCGCGCTACAGGGGGCCAACCATCGCGTTTTAGATGAAAACCTGCAAACGACACCTACGCCGCGCACCGAACTCTGGAACGATTTGTACCAGAATCCGCAACGTCGTTTTATGGCTCCTCAAGGATTATTCTCATTCGATTTTAAGGCCCGAATCGAGTGTTCCCCCAATGCGCCAATTCCCGCCGATGCTCAGGAACTAGCGCCCGAACAAATTCCCGCCGAGTGCATGATTTATACGTTGCCCTCGCGCTACTGCCAGAGCGACCGCTTAACCAAAATGGCGCTCAGCGAATTTGGCCTCATGACTCCCGGCGGTTCGCGCATCGCCACCATCGCGAACTGGATTAACGGCAAGGTGACCTACCAGTACGGAACCAGCAATGCTATGACTGATGCTTTCGATACCGCTACCTCTCGCGAGGGCGTGTGCCGCGACTTTGCTCACCTGCTGATTTCGTTTTGCCGCGCATTGGGAGTTCCCGCCCGTTACGTGTCGGGCTACTGCCTGGAATTAGAGCCACCCGATTTTCACGCCTGGGTTCAGGTCTTTCTCGGCGATGGCAATGGTGGAGGGGCATGGCACAACGTCGATGCCACTTTCAATGGTCTTCGTCCGGCTCTTGTGCCCATCGCCTTTGGGCGCGATGCCGCCGATGTGGCGATGATGACCTTCTTCGGCCAGGGCAATTTACATGAGCAAGTTGTCAGCGTTCAAAAAGAATCCGACTAAACCCGTTTCGCGCCGCTGCCATTCTCGTTAACCTTGGGCAGTTCGAGGAAAACCAAAAACAACTATGAGTCAGATCAAGATGGCGATTCTGGGTTGTGGCGGCATGAGCGGTGCCCACGCCAATCGTTACAAGACCAATGCCGATGTACAAATTGTCGCTTTGTGCGATGTCAACGCCGAAATCGTTGAAAAATACATCGAACGTAACCTCAGCGATTATTCGCCCAAACCGCAAGTCTTCACCGACTTTGCGCAAATGCTCGCTGAAGCCAAACCCGACGCCGTAACCATCGTGACGCCGCACACCATGCACTTCGAGCATGGCTTGCAGGCCATCGAAGCCGGCTGTCACGTCTTCATGGAAAAGCCGATGGTAACCGATTCGGAAGATGCCAAGAAGCTCAAAGCTGCTGTCGAAGCGTCCGGCAAAATGCTGGTCGTTGGTTACAACACGCCTTGCACGCCTTCCTTCCAATGGTTGCGCGAAGCGATTCGCGATGGTCGCTACGGCAAACTCGAAACCGTCACGGGTTGGCAGACGCAGGATTGGGCGCGTGGCACCAAAGGTACGTGGCGCCAGAACGCCGCGCTTTCGGGCGGCGGCCAGATGTACGATTCGGGCGCACACATGTTCAACTCGCTGGTGTGGAGCGTCGAGTCGAATATCGACACCGTTTTCGCTTTCACCGACAATCTCGACACTCCCGTTGACATCAACGGCACCGTCAACATCCGCTTTTCCAACGGTGTTCTGGCGACCATGACCATCGCGGGTAACTGCCCCGCTGGCGGCGCTGGCATGTACTACACCTTCGAGAAGGCGCGCGTCGACATCGACGGTTGGGGCGGTGGCTGGGTGAAGGTGTTCACCGGCTGGAACAAAGAGGAAGCCATCGAGTTGCAAGGCGAAGCACAAACGCCCAACGACAACTTCGTTGACGCCATCCTTGGCCGCGCAGAGCCGCAGACCTCGCCCATTAACGGCCTCATTCAGTCGCAACTCATGGACGCCATCTATGAGAGCGCTGCAACCGGACAAGCCTCGAAGCCAAAGAACTAATTCGCTTCAAAACAAAACGCCCCGCTATCTTTCGATAGCGGGGCGTTTTTATTCATTCAGGATTGATTCTCAACCATCAGGTGCCGAAGGCTCAGCTACTGTAGTTGGTGGCGCCTCTTTGCTAGTAGTCTTATCGTCGTTGACGATTGTGCCCTTCCCTGTCGCAACATACAAAGTCGCGCCTGTTGGGTTCGATAACACCACTGAAAAGGTTTCATTTGCCTCAACGATACGGTCCGGAATCAGGGTAATGCGAACTTCCGATATGATGCTTCCGGCTTTGAATGTCAGCGTTCCGCTGCGCGCCACATAATCGCTCCCCGCTGTTGCAGTTCCGTCTACTGTAGTGAAGTTGACCGTAATGGTTTGCTTGGCAGGCTCTGAAAGCGATATGTTGAAGCTCATGTAAGGTGCCCCCGCGTTGCTTTCCACCATCGCGATGCTCGGAGCCGAGATTGTTATTGGTACTGTTGTCGGAGTCGGAGTTGGCGTGGGAGTCTTGGTCGGAGTGGGTGTCGGAGTTGGGGTTGCAACTGCTGTGGCTGCGAAATTGGCCGTTGTGACGTTGCCCGACAAATTAATTTGGCGCGAGGTTGGCGAAAAGGTGTAGCCCGTTTTGCTGGGCGTAAGCGTGTATGTGCCCGCCGCTAAGCTCGGAAATGAGAAGATGCCGCTCGTGTTGCTAGTTGCCGTTTGTCCGCCGTTTAGCGTAATTAAAGCCCCCGATAACTTGGCTGTGCCTACCGTTACTGTGCCCGAAAGCGCATAGTAAGAAACGGGCGCTCCGTAAATCGCGACCATGCCCGCTTTATCAAGTGCGCTCAGGTATTCGCGCTGCCCCATCGTGTCCTGATACTGTGTGTAGTCTGGTTTGCAGACGATGGTGTATTTGCTGGAGTCGATGGCGAACGCAGTGCTGAAGTAGTGCATCACCGAATCGAAATCGTAGCTGCCTTTGTTGATCGAATCCGATATGATAGCGAAGTTGCTTTCAGTGCCCGATTGAACGTTCGCCAGATTGATAGTGACGTAGCTATCGCGATCCGAGCGGCATTGCTCATGCATGGCGCCCAGCGCATGGGCGATTTCGTGGCAAGCCGTCCATTTGGTTGCCCACGGAGCCAACGACATCTGCTGCGAGCCACCAACCATGCCGATATAGGAGTACGAGCTATTATTCGCATCCTGGTAGACGTTAATATAGTTGGCCTGTGTGCTACGCGCGGTGAACTTGACGTTCACCCATTTCTCCCACTCCGCACACGCATCTAAGAACGCGGTGCGTTGGTTGGTAGGAAGAGAGGCATCGAACGAATAATACACGTTTCCGCCCGTCCAGCGTGTGGTGTTGTAGAAGGCGCTACTCAGATGGCGTCCATCTTGTTGAGCAACTTTGTTGCGATAAGCCAAAAAGTTAGCGCGTGGAAAAAGCATGTCGTCGATAGCGACTCTATTCGAGTCCGGCGCTTTGTCGAGCGCTTTATCGAGCAGTTGCAAGTTGGAAGGGGTGCTTTGGGCTTGGGCGGTTACTGAAAGCGAAGGGGCGAGGCCAATGGCGGCGGCGAAGGCCACAATATGAATCAGCGGGCTACGAAATGGTTTCCACATATCAAATACGTCTCTGAAAACCCAGAACAAGACTGTTGGGAAGGTGCCACTACAAGGGCCTTCGAGGGGGAAATCGCGAAGTTCGAGATAGGGGCGCGATCCACCTGTTGCTCAGGGGGATGAACGGTTTCGCTTATGGAATAACTTGGCCGTTTACTTGCAATCTTCTAGTCTCCGCCACCCCCACAACCGCCGCATCCACCTCCACAACCTCCACCGCTATCCCCGCCACTGTCTCCACCGCCCCCGCTATCGCCCGAACTACTCGAACAACCGCTTCCACCTCCATCGCCGCCACTGCTATGCGAAGGCGGTAATGTCGCGCGGTGTATCTCGTCAGGGAACATTCCAGGCCCTGCAACAGCGAAGAAAAGCGCCGCCGCTCCAATATCCGCCCCATACAGCATTTGACCCGGCTGAAAGTTAGTGAGGTTCGAAGGCGCGGGAATGCTATTCATGCGCTTCAACAGCAAGTCGCCGCGTTTCGAGCGTCGTGGTGTTGATGTTGCCACCCAAATCGTGAGGGCAAGCAGCACACAACAAGTGAGGAATAAAAAGCCAGTCGGCTTTTGGCGCATTATACCCGTGAATATGCGAATACCGCCAATCCCCAGCAGCGCGAACATCACTCCCAATGGCGCCATATTGGCGCTCCGGCGAGCAGCTGGCGAAAGTAACAGGCCCGCCTCATACAATTTGCGGTCTATCGCCGCCAAACTACTCATCATTCCAAGCTTCGCCCAGTTGCGTACCGATAGTACCGTGTTCTGGTCGCCTATTCGGTTCAACACATCGCGCTCAAAGGGGTTGGATGGCTGCACCGTACCCGTCGAACTAACCAGGCCATCTGGTGTAACTACGATTGCCCCTTGAACATACAACGAGGCGAGAGCCACATCGACAGGCAAATCGCCGTTTTCCTTGAGACGGGCTATCTCGTAGGCGTCGAGCGGATTCATCGGAAACACCGCGTCCACTGGCGGCTGGTCGCGCGTTTTCAAAAAGACGACGAAAGCGAGCGCGACCGCGCATAGAGTCCAGTACGCTCCTAAAAACTCGGCTCCGTTCCACTGCGAAACATTCAGATTGGTCGGCGCCGCACACCCCGCGATAAGTAGCAGGAGCGACATTGGCGCGAGGCGCCCCAAAAGCATGGCGTGCGTAGGCATTCGCATTTTCGGGCGCTTTCCCCACTGCACTGCCCATTGGGGTTTGCGCACCACCCAAGCACGCTTAATATCGACACGCCGATACTGGCCCGCTTCGCTAAACCGAGTCGAAGCGTCAGGCCAAATCTCGCTCGGCGGCGCTTCTTCGAATGCCTTCTCATACGATTCGAGTGTTTTCGCGTACCAGTTGCCGAATTTGGCGCTCTCAGAAGCGCCGCCCCTGGTTGGCCCATGATGTAGCGCAAACCCCAAAATCTCGCCGCATAATTCGTCCCAGTACGAATGTGTGTACATCAGATGCAGATGCCAAGCCTGATCTACTTCTTCGGGGGGACTAACCGGATGCCCTGCTGTCGCCGCCAGAAACACGAATTTCTTGTATTCATCGACGACGCGCCGAGCGAATTCAGGCGCCCAGCCATTGTCGCGTGCCAGCCGTAGCGAAAAGGGGAGTTGGGCATTGCCATCGAGGTCGAGCGCTTCCAACTTGCTCCAAAGTTCGGAATGGGATTGATTCATCGCTTCTCTCGCAGCCCAGTGTTTCACAAACGTATAAACAAGTCATGAACACAAACGATACCGCCTCCTCTTTTTCACCATGATAACTCACCTCCAATTTCGCCCCTATAACCCCAGCCATGACCAAAGTCCGGTAATGGAACTCTTTCGCAGCAACCTCAACCCTTACTTCACCGCTGAAGAGGAGGCAGAATTTCGTCACTTCCTCTCCGAAAACTTCCCTTACTTCGTCGGCGAACTCGAAACAGAGCAAGGAAAATGCATAGTCGCCTCAGGCGGTTACGCCATGAACGCCCGATACGCCGTACTGACATGGGGTATGGTTGCCCGCCAATTTCACGGTCAGGGCATAGGCCGCGCCTTCATCCGCTTTCGTATCAACGAGTGCCGCGAAGCCTATCCCAACACCGCTATCGAAATCGAAACTTCCCAACACACCGCCCCCTTCTACGAAAAATTGGGCTTCCGCACCCTCTCCATTCAACCCGACAAATGGGGTCCCAACCTCCATCTCGTCCACATGCTATTCGATGCCGACGCGACTTTATGACGCTCCAATTAGCTCAAAAATTATGAGAATACGAAGCATTGTGCGAGGGGGGCTAAACTTTTTGTATCTCTATGAGCCAAAACCCACAAGAAATGGCGCCGCAGTTCGATCCGAAGCCGGTCGAAGAGCGCTGGAGCGCCTTCTGGATTGATAACCATATCGGGCGTCCTGCTAAGTCGCCGAGCGAAGCGAAGCCGTTCGTCCTCACCATTCCGCCTCCCAATGTGACAGGCGTGTTGCACCTTGGACACGCCATGCAGCACTCCATCCACGACTGTTTGTTGCGCTACCACCGCATGAAGGGCGAGGCAGCGCTGTGCGTGCCAGGAACCGACCACGCGGGCATCGCCACGCAAATCAAAGTCGAGGCGCAACTGCGCAGCGAAGAGGGACTCTCTCGCCACGATTTGGGGCGTGAGCCGTTTTTGGCGCGCGTGTGGGATTGGAAGGATAAGTACGGCGCCAACATCATCATGCAGATGAAGGCGCTCGGCTGTTCCTACGATTGGGATCGCGAACGCTTCACGATGGACGCGGACTACATTAAAGCCGTCCTTACCGTCTTCAAAGCATGGTTCGACCGGGGATTGATTTATCGCGGTTACCGTTTGGTCAACTGGTCGAGTGGGGCACAGACGACGGTTTCCGATCTCGAAATCGAATACAAAGAAGTCACCGGTTCGCTCACCTTCATCAAATACCCCGTCGAGGGTTCACCCGATGAGTTCGTGACCGTTGCCACCTCGCGTCCCGAAACCATGCTCGGCGACACCGCTGTCGCGGTTCACCCCGAAGACTCGCGCTATGCCCACTTGCGCGGCAAGAACGTGATTTTGCCGCTGCAAAATCGCCCCATCCCACTCGTGTTCGATGACGCCGTTGATCGTGAGTTCGGTACGGGCGCCGTGAAAATTACGCCCGCGCACGACCCCAACGACTATGAAATGGGCGTGCGTCATGGCTTGCCGATGATTTCGGTTATCGGTTTCGACGACAAAATCACCGAAGATGGCGGTTCCTACGCGGGCATGGATAAAATCGATGCTCGCAAGAAAATTGTCGCCGATTTGCGCGCTTTGGACTTGATCGAGAAAGTCGAGCCGCTGACGCACTCGGTCGGCCACTGCGCGCGCACAGGCGTTGTTATCGAACCGCTTCTCTCCGAGCAGTGGTTTGTGGCGATGAAGGAACTTGCTCGCCCCGTTGCCGACTCTATTCGCATGGGCCGCGTCAGCTATCACGCGCCGCGCTTTTCGCAAACCAGCCTCGACTGGCTCGACAGCATTCGCGATTGGTGCATTTCGCGCCAATTGTGGTGGGGTCACCGCATCCCGATTTATTACGGGCCAAACGGCGAGGTCGAGTGTTCGGTCGAGCGCATCGAGCGTGAGGGCTGGCATCAGGACGAAGACGTGTTGGACACATGGTTTTCTTCGGCACTGTGGCCGTTCGCCGTTTTGGGTTGGCCCGACGAATTGCAGCGCGAATGGTATCCGACTTCGGTTCTCATCACTGGACGCGACATCCTCCATCTGTGGGTGTCGCGCATGATCGCTACCAGCCTCGACTTTGTGCAAACCGATTCCGGCGCTCCTCAAATCCCATTCCACGATGTGTTGGTTCACCCCACCATTCAAGATGCCTTTGGACGGCGCATGAGCAAGTCGCTAGGCACAGGCATCGACCCGATGGATTTGATTGCGCTTTACGGCTCCGACGCGACTCGCTTCGGTTTGCTGCAACTCGCAGGCGGCGCGCAGGACACCCGTTTCGTCGATGCGGCTTTGCTCAAACGCAAAAATTCGTCCGACACCTCGCCGCTTTCGTGGAGCGATGCCGATGGAAAACCCATCGAGCGCTTCCCGCAGATGCAGGCGTCGCGCAACTTCGCCAACAAAATCTGGAACGCCTCGCGCCTTGTCCTTAGCGCCAACCCCACAGAATGGGACGGCAATGTTCCCGACGATGCGGGCGCCCACTGGATTGAGTCCCGCTTGAACGGCACCATCCGCGCCGTGTCGAGCGCGCTCGATTCGTACGAGTTCGATGCTGCTGCCAGTTCGCTCTATTCCTTCATCTGGGGCGATTTCTGCGACTGGTTCCTCGAACTCTCCAAGCCGAAGGTACGCGCCAACGATACCGCCTACATCGCCTTCATGGGCCATGTCCTCGATACCTCGCTGCGTTTGTTGCACCCCTTCATGCCGTTCATTAGCGAGGAAATCTGGGGGCGTTTGCCGCGCGTTGCTGACGATGCTGCGGCCCTGTCGATTTCGACATGGCCCGTTGCTGGCGAAGTCGAGCTTGAAATCGAGACCCGCTTCTCACTGCTGCAGGACACCATCCGCGCCGCGCGCAACTTGCGCGCTCAGGCGCAAATCGCGCCCTCACAAAAGGTGAACTTGCAACTGTTCGCTCCCGCCGCCGCCGAAGCCGCGCTCCGTCAGGGCGAAGCCTACCTTAGCCAACTCGCTAACCTCGAATCGTTGTCGTTTGGTGGAGAACGCTCAGGCAACGCCGTATCGCTTCTAGCGGGCGAAGTCGAGGTTGTGCTGCCACTCGAAGGTCTCATTGACATCGAGAAAGAGCGCGCCAAACTGCAAAAGGCTCTCGAAACGGCGCAGAAGGATTTGCAGCGCGTCGAAGGCAAACTCGGCAACCCCAACTTCGCCGACAAAGCCCCGCGCGAAGTCGTCGCCAAGGAAGAAGCCAAGCGCGACGAACTGCGCACTCAACTTCAAACCCTCGAAGCGCGACTTAAATCGCTGTAATCGGGAAAAATTCACACAGTCAGGCCGTCGGGATTCGTCTCGGCGGCCTTGCTGTTATTCTCATTCGATGACGGGCGGATACCATCGCATTTCGAGCCGTCGTTAACCTTATCTGGTCTGGCCTTTATGAAAGTGATTTTGCCTATTCTCGTTCACGCCTTTGAAACCGATTTTGGCGGTGTCGTTTCCAACACCCGCTATCTCGAATACCTCGAACGTGGGCGTTACCACCTGTTGCACGAGGCAGGGCTTCCCGTCGAAGAGACGTGGGCGAATGAAGGCGCTATGGCTGTTGTGCGTCGTGTCGAGGCCGATTACCTCAATTTTGCGCGCCACGAAGAACGCCTCGAACTTTCGACATGGGCCAGCGAGTGGAGTGGGGCCAGCGTCATCGTCTCGCACGAAATCGTGCGTCCCAAAGATGGTGTCGTCATTTTGCGCGCCCGCCAAACCATCGCCTTCATGAACCGCTCATGGCGTCCAACGCGCGTCCCCAAATCCTACCGCGACAGTTTGGGCGCCTCGCCCGTTTAATCCAAAGATAAAAGGCCACTCGCGGTTTTGCGGGCGGCCTCAATAATGTCGCTGCCTCGTTTCTGTGCATCACCAGATGTATTACGAGACGGAAGCAGAGTAGGTATTAGAACGTGGGGCCGATGCCGAACGCAGGCGGCACAGGCCGTCCACCACCAGAATAGCGCATTGTTGGGATACGAATAACGTTGCGGTAATTCGAAGTATTCAGCATAGATTTTTCAAGATCAATATTGCTACGCAGCGCCAGTGGAACATAGGGCAGTCGACCATCGGGTGGTTGGATATGAGACAAATACTTCACCCTCCCTCTATTCCCTTTAATTGGTCCGCTCATAAGACGAATATTGCCGCTCAAGCGATAGCGAGGCGTTGATAAAACTAGGGTGCCGGGTTGAGGTTGACAGCGCAACTGACGCAATGAGGTTTGTAGCGGATCAGCTGGATCTGAACTGGCAGGGGCAATGATAAAGACTGCTGTAAGTGCGGTAAAGAGTAGGGGTTTCATTGGTGAGAATTGGGAGGCATCGTTGTACTTTAGGAATTGGGTAGGAGGGAAGCGCTATATCCTTGCCCACGATTGTCGAATAGTTTCTTTGGACAAGATGCATAACATCGACTTCGCCGCTCGTTTTGCGCGGGTGCAAGAAACAGAGCCGCCAGAGCGAGTATCGCGATGGTGATGTGCAGGAGTCTCATGGTGCAGAGAGATTCTTTTGGCTTTCAGCGAAGTTGTTAGCGGCGTTCTGCCGCTTTGTACTCAGTCCCCAGACCACCAGCATGATGAGGAGGAATAGTCCCGCGAAGAAGATAATTGTGGAGGTTTTGATGGGAGAGACTATGGGCGTAGAATAGTTCTACGCCCATAATCTGCCTAACGATGAGCGAAAGCGTGCCATAGCACCAACACCACATTCCACAGCGCTGAAATGATGTCGATGCCCTGCAGGGTAGCCCAGCCTCCCAGAGCGAGGAAAAACATGCTCCACGCCAGCGTGCTATGCATGAAGAAGCAACGCAGCGAATGGGCGAGGCCCGCGTCCAGCCACGATAGGTGCTCGATTTCTATGTAGGGTTGTGGCCCGCGACGATACCAGCCGCGCACGCGCACCTCTTTGCCCATGAAACGCTGTGCGCGCCACACCGCGAACACAAACTCCAACACCCATAGAGGCTGGCTGTATTGGAGACGAATAAAGCCGCTGTTGTCCTGCAGTATCAAGTCTTTCGACCAGAATAGCCCCGGTACGCCGCGTCCGACGACTTGGCCTTCGACTTCGCACGGGATGCCATGCACACCCGATGCTTCCAATTCGTCGCCAATCAAATCGGCTACTTTCCCCTGACGCGGACTATTGCGAGGGTAAACCAACAGGGTTTTGATGAGTAGGCCCAAACCATAAGCACCAATGGCTGGACTCCAACTTTTGGCGCCGCCCGCATCGAGTAGCAAATAGCCCGCGCAGTAGCCCAACAATCCCAGTGCATAGGGCAGAGTGGAGATGAGCATCTCGACCCAGAAATTGCCCTTGTACACCCGTTCGTCGCGTGTGACTTGCACTGTCGCCACTTGCCCTTGAGCGGTGGCCTGCGCCGACAGCGCGGCCAGTCGTCGCACCGTCAGCGGGTGTGTCGAATTCAATTCATACCACTTGGCCCAGGGGTTCTTCAAATCCCACTGCGCCACTCGCTGCAACTGCGCAGGCGAGAATTGACCTGTTGCATCGGCGGCACTCATTGCGAAGGCGCCGCTTGATTCGAGATTGCAGATGCCAAGCGTCGCTACGCTCGACAAATCGCGCGGTGCTTTGGCCTTGGCGCGCACCTTTTTATCCTTCGATTGGCTGGCGTCGCGGTGCGCGAACATATCGGCGCGAGGGGCCATACCGTAGGAAATCTTGACCAGTGCCGAAGCGAGGGCGTTCGGGTCGCGCGTCACTTGGCCCGCGCCTTCGTCCGCGAAAAATTCGCGCACTCGCGATAGCGACAGCACCACGAATTGCGACACGATATAGGCGGCATAGGCGCCCAGCGATACCGCAAGGGCATAGGCACCATCACGAGCGCGGTCGCGCGTCCATGTGTACAGGATGTACAGCACGAGCGGCACACCTTGCGCCACCGTCATCACGATGAAGTCGTTGTGCGCGATATGCTCCAATTCATGCGCCACCACTGCGCGCACTTCGGCGGGAGACAGTACATCCAGCAGCCCTGTCGTCACTACAACGCGCGCATCGCGTTTGGTGCGCCCATAGGTGAAGGCGTTCGGGTTGCCATCGGGGATTTCGCCGAGGCGGGGCACCGGAATACGAAGTTCCGCACAGGCAGCGGGCAACCACGTCGCGAACTCGTTGCCCCAGCGTTCGCTGGAAACCCAGTCGATGCGAAACAAACGGTCGATGAGCCAGGGAGCGAACAAATATTGCCCTCCCACGACGATGGCTGCAAAAATTAGGGCAACCCATATCGGCTGTCCGATGTACCATAAAACACCCAGACCGACCGAGAACAAAAGGCCAAATAGCAACGCTAACACGAGGGCCGAACGAACGGCGAGAGATTCCAGAGGAGAACGACTTTTTTCTTGGGAAGTTGTCACAAACGCGACCTCCACCTCAATCCTAACTCAGAAATAACCGCTCTACAATGGCCTTTTTCACGCCACGTAAAAAGTCCCGAATTGAATTTCAATTCGGGACTTTTCGCGTTGAGTTCAATAAAAATTTCACTCCGCGTTGTAAGGCGGCGCAACCGACTCTCGCTTAACCAGATGAGGCTCGACAAAGCGCAAATGATCGAATGGGTCGCTATTGTTGTCGATGGCATGACGCAAGAATTTCATGCCCTCTTCGATGTGCTGGGCGATATGCACGTCTATGCTCGTCACGCCCGGATGCGCCACCGCCAACAGCGGTGAATTGCCAGAGTTGACCAGCGAGACATGTTCGGGAACTTGCCGCCCTGTGGCGCGCGCAGCGGCCATCGAAGCCAACGCCATTTCGTCGGCCAATGTGATGAGCGCCGTCGCTTTGCCGCCGTTCTCGAAGTAGGCTTGGACGCGCAGTAACGTTTGCTCCGTCGCGCTTTCATGGCGCGGTGTATCGACCACAATTAAATCCTGTGGGGTTCCAGCTGAAAGCGCTGCGCGCCATGCGCCGATTTGCACACGGTCGATGGCATGGTTCGGATGGTCGGAAACCATAGCTATATGGGTGTGTCCCGCTTCTTGAAGATGGCGCATCGCAAGGCGGATGGCCTGCGTATCATCGGCCAGAACCGAGGGCACTCCCTCGTGATCGAGTCGGTTGCCCAATAGCACCGCGCGTCCTTCAGCGGCTTTCATGGCGCTTCCCAACACCCCGTCCAATTCCGGCCCTGCCGCCAAAATCAAAGCCAGATCGCCCTCTTCCAGAGCGCGTGCAGCCGCCCGTTCGTTCGAGGGGCTAAGGCGAATGACATTGGTGCGCCAGCCTTCGAGTTCGGCGGCGCGCGCTGCCATACGCAAAAAGGTTTTGATGTCGGCAGTTTCGAAGTCGGGACACATCAAGTGCAGCGTGCGCGTGGCCAGCATCGCGGCTCCATACGAGCGCACGAAAGTCCCCTCGCGCCCGCGCCGCTCCAGCAAACCAATTTCAACCATTTCGGAAATGGCGCGTCTCGCCGTCATGTACGAAACGCCAAAGCGTCGCGCTAAATCGCGCTCAGAGGGCAACTGCTCACCGGGGCGTACTTCTCCGCCACGGATAAATTCACTGACCGCTTCGCGCACCAAACGGTGTTTGGCTTTGTCTGAAGCTGGGGGCGAAGAAGCAGGAGTGCGAGATTTTGACACAACCGCAGTAAACGAAACGCGAGGCAGATGCGTCCAAACATCTAACTTGCGCGTCTACAAGGGAACGCCCGCTTTTTTTGACCGCTACCCAACATTTTATGCCCCGATTGCGTTTTGCCGTTTGCGCTCTCCCTGTTATTTTTGGCATAGTCCCGGCTTTAGCCGCGCGCGCCCAGCCTTCCACTGCTTTCCCGTTTGCAGCCCCCTCGTTCGCCAACCCAACTGCATCTTCGCTGTTGTGCATCAACGGTGAGTGCCAGCCCGTTATCTCGACTACAACCTATTTCGGGCGTCCTGCCTATCGTCTCACCAACGGCAAAGACGAAGCGGTTATCGTGCCCGCACTGGGGCGTGTCATGCGTTACGGCAAAGTTGGTGGCCCCAACCTGTTGTGGAATTCCCCAACGTTTTCGGGATTGGATTGGGGTTGGAAGAACTACGGCGGCGATAAAACCTGGCTTGCCCCGCAATCGTATTGGGGTGTAATGAGCGATAAAGGTTGGCCCCCCGATTCGGCCATTGATGGGGCGCCGCACGAAGCCGAAGTCGTTACTGGTGGCAAGCTGAAAATGGTGTCGGGCACATCCAAAACCAGCGGCATTCGCGTCGAGCGCATTATGGGCTTCAACGACGCGGGCGAATTTGAAATCCAGCAGAGCGCCATCAAAACCGCTGGTTCCCCGTTGCGTGTCGGGTTGTGGAGCGTATCGCAATCTGTGCCCGCTCAAGCCGTGTTCGTGCCGACTTCGCCCGATTCGCCATACGCAAATGGCTTCTTCCGCTTTGAAACCAAGGGCAAAAAGCAATCGGCAGTCGTCGAAGATGGTCTGCTACGTCTGGAACCGAAAAGCGAAGGCGAGGGCCAAAAATTTGGCATTGATTCCCCCGTCGCCGCCATCGCTTCCGTGTCGGACGGCGTCGCATGGGTACAAAAGAGCGCCAAACCCGATGGCCAGTACCCTGACGGCGTCGAAAAACACGGTTTTCCCGTCGAGGTCTACATCAACGGCACACCAAAAGCTTATTACGTCGAGCTAGAAATGCTCGGCCCGCTCGTCAATATGGTCAAAGGCCAGAAGATGACCCATACCGTGCGCTGGAGTCTTCACGACTTGCCCTCGCGCGATCTCAACGACACCGCGACTAAAAGCGCTATCGCGGCGCTGTTGCAGTAGCCGAGCGCAACTTCCAAACGCCCCAGGCCGCGAACAAGAAGTTGATTCCCGATAACACGTGAGTCGTGGCGCATACCGGGCAGAATTTGTGCAGCACGCCAAGCGAGATGTAGGCCAGCACAATCGAAGTCATCAAGCCCACTGCTCCAACCGCAAGTCGCTGCAATGCGGCCGAGAGTGGCGCCACACCTTTGCCCGAAATCGCCGTCACCAGTACAAGCATCCAGAACAGCGCACCAAAAACGCCCAGTGGGATATTGAAGAACTCGCCGTAGCTGGAGCCGATCACCTTATCGCACGAAATCGTGTCGGTGATACCGCACCCCGTCTCCTTGCCCGCTTTCACGAGCATATGCAGATAAACCGCGTAGGCGCTTGCTGATAACCCCAGCGCACTCAAAACAACATGTGCCCATGCGACACGAACCCCTTTGACTTGTGGCGCCGCCTCGTTAGAGACGGACTTTTCTACCAATGAATCGGATGTACCAGAACGCTGCGAAGGGTTGGCGGCCATGTCCATAAGTTTAAACGAGGTGCCTTATCGTATAAGTGAGGAAACGCTGTTAATAGGTGTTGGAAAAGCGCGGAAACCCGACGTGGGGTAAACCATGAGGTCATGGTGATTCGCCGCCCCTCTTTGCGTACTGCTCCGGGGCCACTTTCTGAAATCCTGCTCTTCTTCGGGCAACTGGCTTTGTTGGCTACAGAAACCCTGTGGTTCATCGCGCGCGGTCGCATTTCTCTCCGCGATACGGTTCGCCAGATGTCCGAAGTTGGCGTCGGCTCGCTGCTGGTGGCGATCATCACGGTCGGCTTTTCCGGGGCGGTAACCGCCCTTTATCTGGCTGCTCAGCTCGTCCAATATGGGCAGGGTTCCTATGTCGGCTTGCTGGTCGGCAAATCGCTCGCGCTCGAAATCGCGCCCGTCATCACCGCAATCGTGGTGGCTGCGCGTTCCGGCTCGGCGATGGCGGCGGAACTAGGGTCCATGACAGTCACCGAGCAGGTGGACGCGCTCAAAACTATGGCGACCAGCCCCGTCGAATACCTCGTCGTCCCTCGCGTGGTGGGCACGATGCTGATGATGCCCGTCGTCACGGTTCTCGCGAACTTGGCCGGACTCTATGGGGCCAGCCTCACTTCGGAAATGGGCGGACTCGCCCACACCCTGTTCTGGAGTTCGTTTCAGGGAGTTCTCATCTCCGACCAGATCAGTGGCTTGCTCAAGTCCATCCCCTTCGGCGCCCTTATTGCCCTCATCGGCTGCCGCCAGGGACTCGCGACTACTGGCGGCGCGCAGGGCGTGGGGCGCGCCACCACTAGTGCTGTGGTCTTCGGCTCCATCGCCATTTATGTTGTCGATTTCTTCATCTCGCTCGTCATGCAAGATGTCGCCAAACTTTGGTAGAGGCCACTTGCCAGAAGTCGGGTTTCGTATCTTCAGCCCATCAATTCTGGCCCTCGGCTTTCGGCCTCTGATTTCATGATCGAATTTCGCCACGTTTCGTTTTCCATTCCCTCTTCCGACGGCGGCTGGCGCGCGGTTTTGGACGATGTTTCGTTCACGCTCGCGGCTGGCAGCATCACCTGTGTCGTCGGCACGTCGGGTTCGGGCAAAACGACGCTGTTGCGCCTGATGGCGGGCCTCGTCAAGCCCGACGAAGGCGAAATCTATCTCAACGGCCAAAACATCGTCCCTATGAACGAGCGAGAACTCAACGAGGTGCGCCAGAATATGGGCTTCGTGTTTCAATACTCGGCGCTGTTCGATTCGATGTCCGTTGCCGAAAACGTGGGCTTCGGTTTGGAGCGCCAAAAGAAAAAACGAGAGGAAATCGCCCCCATCGTGTCGGGGCTACTGCGCGACGTTGGGTTGGCTGGCATTGAAGACAAACGGCCCGCCCAACTATCCGGCGGCATGAAAAAGCGAGTGGCAATGGCGCGTGCCCTCGCCACCTCTCCATGTATCGTCTTGTACGACGAACCCGATTCGGGCCTCGACCCGGTGATGACCCGTATAATCGACGACCTCATCGTCGATCTGCGCAACAGGAAACAAACCACCAACGTCGTCGTCACTCATAACCTCGAAAGCGTGCGCCGCATCGCCGACTATGTCCTTATGGTTCACAACGCGCAACTTGTGGGGCAGGGCACCTTCGCCGAAATCGAAGCCTCACCTTCGCCCGTCGTACGGCAGTTTCTGGCAGGCGAAGCGCACGGGCCAATTTCGCTTTAAGTCCTATGAACCCCCAGCCGTACTCACCACCGACTCCATTAGTTCGTCAGTCGTCGCCGCTGGGGGTTCATAGGACTTAAAGCGAAATTGGCCCGTGCGCTTCGCCTGCCAGAAACTGCCGTACGACGG
>SDZD01000105.1 GCA_004172935.1 bacterium
ATAGTAACGGCACCAGCCACCGCCCCCAAACCCCAGCCAGCCATCGCCGAGAAGGAACAAGCGCCCAAATTGCATTTGAACCTGATCGTAGGCAAACAAACCAAATCAGCTGAAGTCGAAGCGCCAGATCGCCTTTCGGTGGCAGAAGCCCTGAAAGCAGCGGGCGTCACGGTGAACAAACTCGACCGAGTGTTTCCCGCAGCCAGCACCACCGCTTACGAAGGGATGACGATTCGAGTCCAACAGGTCACGAACGACCTCGCGAAGCGTTACACCTCAGTTGCAGCACAGTTGATGTATCGTCCGACGACTTCCATCAAAGCGGGCGCCCAAAAGCAAATTCAGGCTCCACGCGCAGGTAAAATCGAAATCGTCGAGCGTGTGTGGACATTGAACGGCAAAGAGACGGGCCGCGAGTTCATTTCCAAGAAATTGGCAGTAGCTCCGCAGCCTCGTATCATCGCTCTGGGTGCCCGCTCCAACGTGCTGCCCGAAAATATCCGCCCTCATCGTCGCTATGCCAGTGCCAAGGGTTACATCAACTCGTTCCGTGGCGGTTCGCCGCGCGACCGTGCGGCGGCTATGGTCCCCGAAAATCAGTCGGACGACGTTTCGACGCTACGCCCAATTCGCTGCATCGAGAACGTCGCGACGACGGGTTATGCGGCTGGCCGAGCTGGTGGCTCGATTTCCAACTGGACAGCAACGGGCGTGCGCTGCACCTACGGCGCAGTAGCAGTTGACCCACGTTTGATTCCACTGGGCACGAAGCTTTATATCGAGGGCTATGGCTACGGCTTCGCTTGCGATACAGGCGGCGCCATCAAAGGCAAACACATCGACCTCGCGTTCGATTCGGCCCGCGCAGCCATGAATCATGGCCGTCGCCGTACTCGCGTGTGGATTTTGGGCCGCTAACTCACATTCGCTAACAGCTAGAAGATTTTAAGGCGCTTTGCGCAGACAAAAACCTTGCCAATATGGCAAGGTTTTTGTTTTGCTCTTGAATGGATTAATTTAATGCAAAAACCCTTTATCTTTGGCGCTCTGGCCCTTATCTCTCTCGCGGGCGGCGCCCATGCCGATGTCACATGGGAACACAGCGCCAGCATCAGCCTTGGTAACACCAAACCACTGGTCAAATTCAACCTGCGCAACGATTGGAGCGGCGATAACCACCGCGCCCGCTTCTCGTTCGATGCTGGTTCCGCTGCCGGAATGGCGGGCGGTATGGGGAGTGGGGTTCCTGCGCGCGGCACACTCGATGTCATCGAACGACTGGGCGACGATAAGCTGATTTTCGCGTTGCGCAACAGCACCAACACGGGCGTCGAGCAATACGTCGAGGAACCCTACTCGACTTTGAAAAGCCGCCTTCGCATCAACTTCTTCGAGGCGTTCGACCCGAAATTTGCGGCCACCGCCGAACCTGTGCCCGCCCTGACCGACGCACAACGTAAACGTCTGGGACAGGAGCTACGCGCCTTCACCCGCCCCATCGCGAAAGCGACCTCGCGCCAGTATTTCCGCGCGCTACCTAACACGCGCGTAATCAACGGCCTGACATCGCACGGCTATCGTTTCACTTCGATGACCAAAATCCCCGAAACCATCGGCGCCGGAAAGGGCCAGTGGGTTCGCATGGCGAGCGAGCTGTGGGTGACGACGGGCCGCGAAGGCGACGACGAGATTTTGAGCTTCACTCAACGCGCCAACGAAAAGAAAGAAGGCGCCGCGACCGTCTCGATGTGGATCAACGAAATCATGCCCATCATGATGGAAGCCATGCCCGAAGAGTCGCAGGCCTATTTGGCTGCGTTCATCGGCAAGAAGGGGGACGCCAACTACGGCTTCAAGGGCACACCGACGCAATTCTCCTTCACCGTCACCCCACCTCCTGCGGTTCAAATGATGTCCGGCGAGATTCGCTTCCGCGCCGACCTGAAAAGCCGCTCGAACACTCCGATTGCCGCGCGTGCATTCGCCACACCAACCGAAGGCCAACAAATCAAAATCGAACCCTTCCTCGGCATTATCCGCAACCTTGTCAAACAGGGCCGCGACCAAATCGAGAAGGGTCTTGGCAACTTGATGTAAAGCGGTGAGCTAAGAGTAAAAAGTGGCGAGTTTCGAGCGACGAATTCCAGGGATTTTCGCTTGAGACTCACCACTCGTTGTTTTTTTAGCCCGTTTTAATAAAGGATTATTCCTACAGTGTTGGGTGATTGATTTGCGGCCTCTGGTCGCAATGGTCATTTCTGAAAAGGGTCTCTGGAAAAAGGTGTTGCCCATCTATGGCCAGTCGAGCCTGGTTGTTTTGGGCGTGTCGGTCGTGGTGTGCTTCGCTTTTGAGAATTTGGGCTGGAAGTGGCTGAGTTTGCCCGTGGAACCCTTTTCCATTGTTGGGACTGGCCTGTCTATTTTGCTGGTGTTCCGCAATAACGAAGCCTATGCACGCTACTGGGAGGCGCGCACGTTATGGGGACAGGTCATTGCCTCGCTGCGCTCGTTTTGTCGTTTGAGCCTCACTCTGTCGCGTCCTCATGCTTCGGAGGTCGGCCCCTATCACGATGAGCAGATTCCCCCTGAACTGGAAGAGATGCGGCGCCAATGGGTGTATCGCAGTCTGGGCTTTTTAGATGCGTTGCGCTCGTCGCTGCGCGGTGATTCTCCGGCGGACCTCGACTTCGATTCCCTGGCTCCGTTTGTCGATCCCGAAGAACTGGAAACGCTGCGCACCCAGAAAAATGGCCCGTGTGCCCTATTGCACACGCAGGGTGAACGACTCGCCGATGCGTGGCGAGCCGACTATTTGCATCCGATGCACCTCACCCTGCTCGATGAACATTTAACAGGGCTCACTTTGGCCTATGGCGGCTGTGAAAAAATCGCTCGGACTCCGATACCACCCGCCTACGGCTTTTTGTCGCGCCGTATTGTGTGGGGGTTCATGTTGCTGCTTCCACTGGCACTCGTGGCCGAGTTGGGTTGGAAGACTGTGTTTCTTGCCCCGCTAGTGAGCTTTCTCTTTGGTGCGCTGCAGCGTTTTGGCGAAGAAGTCCAGCATCCCTTCGCCTTAAAACACGATGGCCTTCCCCTCGATTCCATGACACGGCAACTGGAAATCGAACTGCGCCAACGTCTGGGAGAGGATGTCAACAAACTCCGCGAAGAGATACAGGCCCAAGATAGAGTGATTCTGTGAATATAAAGTCCTCCGACCGCCTATTCCTACAGCATGTCGCGGATGCGTTCGAAGATGAGGCGCACGTTTTGGGAGTGGATGCGCCAGGTTTCTTCGAAGACGACGGGGGCTTCGTCGGCGCTGAGTTGTGGGAAGACGGCACGTGACCAGATTTCGAAATCCTTCGATTCGCGTTTGAGAGTGGAGGGGGCGCCTTCACGGGCAATTTGGAGGCGCAGTTCGGCGCGGCGGAACCAATCGTAGGCGGTTCGCATCGCTTCGAACTCGATGTTGGCCAGCAGGTTGGCGTCGCGAGCGGCTTTGAGTTGTTCGCGGGTATTGGGTGATTGCAGTGCCTCGGATTCGGCGCCGTTTTTGAGGGCGAGCCACTGCGCGGCCCATTCGATGTCCGATAGGCCCCCCGGCCCCAGCTTAACATCGAAGACGGAGCCACTGGAGGCTCCTTTGGCGCTGCGTTCGCGTTCGACGCGGCCTTTGATGTGGAGCAGTTCGTCGCTCCAATCATTACTCCATTGCAACGGGTGGGCGGCAGCACGAATGGCGGTCATGGCGCGCGCGCCGAGCGCAATGTCGCCCGCGCCGATGCGGGCGCGCGTCAGGGCTTGCCGCTCCCATGTGGCGAAGCCTTGCATCGGGTTATCGAAATATTCGCGCAATGCTCGCACCGAGACGGCCAGAGGGCCGTTCGAGCCGTGCGGGCGAAGACGAGCATCGAGATTCCAACCAACACCATCTTCGGTGCGTCCGCCCAGAAAGGCGATGAGTTCTTCGGCGAAGCGAACCGCGAGCGCCGTTTGGGCGGGCGAGGGCGAATACGACTCGAAGATAAACATAACGTCCAAATCGCTGGCGTAATGCATTTCTAAGCCGCCAAATTTGCCGAGGCCGATGACGGCGAAGGCCAACGTGTTGGAGCCGGGGCGCAGTTTGGCTTTCACTTCATCGACGGCCAAATCGAGACAGGCGCCAGCCAGCAGCGCGATTTCTTGGGTGATTTCATGGGATGGGGTGTTCATCACCAAGTCGCGCAGACCAATGCGCAGCAGTTCGCGGCCTCGCCAGCGGCGTAGCGCCGCTCCCCTATCACGGAAAGCGAGGCAGTAGTCGCGGCAAGCGGCGCGCGCCTCGTCGCGGTTGCGCGGGCGCTCCAACAGCAAACGGTTGGCGACGAAATCGAGCAGTTGCGGGCTTCGCACAAGGGTATCGCTGAGGGTTTGCGAACCGCCCAGAATAGTCCAGATACCCTCGCTGAGCCGGGGCGAGGCTTCGAGGGAACGAAGCAGGGACAAACGGTTGCCACTGGCTTCGCACAGGTTCTCAAACCCCAATAGGGCACGCATAGGGTCGGCGGCGTGGTCGAGAGCATCAAGCGCCCCCGGCAACACGGCGCGAATCTGGCGCGACAGCGGCGCGGGCAGTGGGCGCGTCTGGGTGCCGCCCACCAATCGCTCCAAACGGGCGACCTGCGTTTTATCGCGCAACGGTAGCGGGAGCAAATCGGCGAGTTCCTGGTGGTTTTCGTCGCCGCGAAACGTCCAGAACAGGCGTTCGCACAGAGCGCGGATTTGGGTGGTGTGGCGACTATGCTCCTCGTCGAACCAACGGGTCGCAGCTTGCCCACGCCAGAAGCATCCTAAGCGCCGCGCCAGAAAAGCCTTCTCATCGGGCTTGGCGGGAATTTGGCGCTGCGCCTGTTCGTTCCAGATTTGCAAACGATGTTCGACAACGCGCAGCCACAAGTAGCCGTCGCGCAGTGCGCGTGCTTCCTCGTAAGACAGCGCTTCCAGCTCTTCGAGGACGCGGAGCGCGCGCAGCGTGTCTTTGGCGCGGGCGCGCGGGTGAGTCGGCCCCAACATCATTTGCAGTTGCTGCACGACCCATTCGGCATCGCGGATGCCCCCCGGTCCCGACTTCACATTGCGGGCGTCGCTACCATCGGTGGTTTTTTCGCTACGCCGCTTCATCTCCCACACTTCGCGCAAATGCGAATCGTCGGCGCGACGCGCCCACGTGATGCTGCGCGTAAATTTGCGGAAGCGGCGGCCCAATTTGGCATCGCCCGCCACTACGCGCGCTTTGATGAGCGCTTGCCACTCCCACGCGGCGGCATACGACTCGTAATAGGACAGCGCGTAGGAGAACGGCGTGACCAGTGGCCCAGCACCGCCATCGGGGCGCAAGCGCATATCGGCACGCCACAAGAAGCCGCTCGGCGTTAATTCGCTGAGGACACGCAACTGCTTCTCGCCGATTTGGGCGGCGTCGCTGCGGTTATCGCTCAGAAACACGAGGTCGACATCGCTCGAATAGTTCAGTTCGCGCGCGCCGCCTTTGCCCATCAACATCACACAGAAGCCGCTCGAATCGGGCGCGATGAGTTCGAGTGAACGCTCGATGACGACCTGTGCCAGATCGGAAATTTGGCGCACGATGAGGGTGAAGCTATCTTCGTCGCGCCATGTCGGGCGCACCAAATCGAGCAGACCGATTCGCAGAAACTGCCCTTTTCGCCACAGGCGCAGTTCGTCGAGGGTAGCGCAATCGCGCGCCTGTAGGCGCAAGCCCGCGCGCGATAGTTTCCAGCCACCACGGAACACAGCATCGAGGTTCGAGGCGTCGCGCGTGACGGCATCGGCGAGCGACTGCGACCAACTCAGCAACTGGCTCAGTCGTTCGAGTGCCGAATCGTCGCTTTGGAGGCGCTCGAAAAATGCGACTTTTTCTTCTGGCCCCAGCCGGTCGCATATATTGGAAAAGGCCAGTAAAGCGCGCATCGGTTCGGCGCTCAGGCCCAGTTCGGTGAGCAAAGCGTTGCTGACCAATTCGAGGGCGGCCCGCTCATCATCATTACGGGCGCATGAGGAAAAGAGGCGTAGAGCGCGCGGTGCGTCGGGGAAGCCAAGCGCGTGCAAAGCGCTGCCGACGGTATCGGGGGAACTCGTCGCCTGGAGGAAAGACATGGATGCCTTATTTGGAGCTATCAGCGCGCCGAAGGTGGCAACAAGTGGTTAGTTTTGCTTCAGCTTTCCTCAGGAAAAAACCCGCGATTTTGAGCAGAAATCGCGGGTTTCGCGCTTCATTTTTTGAAGTACACGCTCAATTTCGCGCTTCAAAATCTGAAGCACGAATCACTCTCGCCCTTCAGAAATTGAAGCGCCAACGCCAGTTCGTCCTTCAAAAAATGAAGTAACAAAAGAACTAATACTAGTGATATAGAGTAAGAATTAGAAGTGAGTGACGCGCACGCGCTTGCGCGCGAGAAATTTTCAACGCAATTCGAATCTCAAAAATCGAAGGGAGAAGTCAGCCACAGAACCACTCCACGAAAGGTGCGAAAGATAAAATCTCTGCTTCGATGCCATCACAATTGCCATGAAACACAGTTGGGCGCGGCGGCGCGGAAATATCGGGGGTTGAAATTTCGCCTAAAACTGGCTATAATGAAAGCGTTGAATAAAAGGCGGCCCGTAGCAAGAGAGGACTACGCGGAGCGCCCATCCCCCACCATGTTTGAAAATTCACGTATAGGCCGCCCAAAATGTGGCGCCAGACACTTCACCCTTGAAATCGGCCAGAAGCCACAAAACCACCAATCGAGCCGCCACAGACTCATTCTCAACACGATGGAGTTTGAAGATTTGGTGGCCGCAACGAAGAATCAAATGGCTGCCAGAGAGCAGGATTTGCCCTGGCACCAAGCTGAAGCCTCGACAGATGACAGAAGTTGCCACCAAATTGAAGAAGATCGTTCCACGACAAGCGAACGGGCACATGTCGCGCTGAAATATCCCTGATTGAACGAGCGCTCACCCGCTTTTTCTTGCATGTGGTGATTCTGCGCGAGCGAAGAGTCTTTCCAAACTGGTTGTATGATTCTTCGCGGGCTTAGAGGTAGTCTGCAAATTAGACCGGAGGTATAAAACCTCCGGCATCCGGGGCTTTGCCCCCAGTGTCCTCCCGGACACGGCTCCATCTGAAAGCGAACTGTGAATACCTGATCTTACGGAATTTGCACTTTCAGACTACTCTTTAGAATGACGCGGATGTTAATGCCAGCACCTTTGGCGCCGCTGGTCGCACAGTTGCCCTTGGAAAGACAGTGTGAAACAGCCACATTGTTGGTGAGTGGGGCATCGGTTTCAAGATGCCCCACTCACTAACGCCCTACTGGTAAATCGCGCCGCCGGGTTCGGGGTTGTCGGGGTTATACAGCACTCCTTCGCGGTGCAGCCCGACCGAAACGCCATTGACCATGCGTTCGGCGGGTACGGTGGTGCTGCAGCCAGTGCCGCCAGCGTTGTATTTGAGCCATTTGACGTGCCCATCGGCGAACATGTAGTTCGAGCCTTCGAGGTGGACAGCCGGGTTGCTGAGAGCTTCCGGTGTGCAAGCCGATGAGGAAGTGGGCAAGCCTGCCGTGACGATGCGGGTTTGCTCGCGTCCATAAGCATCGAAGCCCGCGATGAAGAACAACAGCGACTGATTGGCGCCAAGGGTGTTGGAGCCGATGGCATCGACGAGGAACACGGTTTGGGCCGGGTAATTGTAGGTCGCCAGACTGCGGTTTGGTGCCCCACCAGACGACATGTTGTAGGCGTAGCTTTGAACCTTGCTGTTGCTGGGGCACACCAAAACCTGCGTGCTTTTGATGTAAGGTTGAATGATTTGCGACCAGCTGAAATACGCCGATGATGCGTTGCCTGTGCGAATAGGCACCACGTTCTCGTCGTAGTCCTGCGAATACTGCATGAACCCCAATCCGACTTGCTTGAGATTGCTCATGCACGACGCTTTGCGGGCATTTTCGCGGGCACGGGCGAAAACGGGAAACAAAATGGCTGCTAGAATCGCAATAATCGCGATTACAACGAGCAATTCTATCAAAGTAAAAGCTTTGTTTTTATTAAAACGATGTGCTGGTAAGAGCAATGGGCTGTTTTTCATAGCTATTGTTGAAATTATTTAGTTCTTTCGCAAAGTAAGAGTTCAAATAATGTTGTCTCTTTGTATTTTCACTACATCAAAAAACTAGTCTTTTTTGATGCGAGTAAGGAAATCGGTGTTAGCCGGAACGGCAACCGACAGGATGTAGACACCGCCGCGTGCGAGATCGTAGGAACGGGTCAGCGTTCCAGTGGTAGTGGCGCCAAATTCGACAGTGGCGTAGGCGGTTTTGCCACCACACACCCGTTTCACCCGCAGCGTTCGCCCTTCAAAGGCGATGGGAAGCGCGGGTGTTGTTGGCGTAGGAGCTGCCGCCTTATAAGACAGCGCTTTGCCATCCACGGTCAGCGTATCATCGGCGTCGAAGTAAAGTGGTATCTGCTCTTTCGCCGCTTCTTTAGTGCGCGTGGTGATTTCGAGAGCATCATCGGTAATGCGGTAGGTCTTGGTGATGCCGATGCCGCCAAAGTTGGTCGTGAATTGCAGGTCATTTGTTTCGACTGCACCACTTTTAGATGCAGCCTTGAATGAGTCGGGCAATTGGAAATCGAGGATGGACTTGCGGAAGGTGTTCTGCTTGCCCATGATGGTCGAGTAGGTATCTTTCGGAGCGTCGTTGCACGAGCGCAACAACGTTCCAAAACCGGGCAACCACACGAGGCCAACTTCCTTCACCTGTCGGCTGCCTTCGCCTGCTTTCCCCCAATGAAGAGTGGTGTAAATGCCGGGACGGCGTGCGAACAGATAATGGTCGTCGCCAACTGGCACATGAAAGTAGCGAGTGAAACGCTCACTCGCGAGCGTGGGCAGCTTTTTTACGGCGGCGCCTTGCTCCTGTTCGGTCTGCGTCCAAATGCCGGACGGCTCAAAGAACATCGGCACAGCGTGAAACGGATGGTAGGCCGAGGCATAGCTTGAACCGTCGCGCTTCGGGCTGGGCACAATCGGATTTTTCAGCCAGTTCGCGACGCGCGTTTCGCGCTCGGCGGGCGCCCTCAGGTATTGGAATAACCAGGGGCGCGCTTCGGGCACGAGCGTAGCGATGTGGTTGAAGTAACCCACCTGACCAGACAAACCATTGCGCGTGGTGCGCCCATGTCCAGCCTGATCCATGATAAAGGTGCGTCCATCGTTTTCGACGACGGTGTTGAGGCCGCACCACTCAAAATAATTGCGGAACGAGTTCAAGATGCGCGGGTCGCCACTGAGCGCCAACAACCTGTCCATTTCCCATTCGGTGACATGGCTGTAGCCGAAGGTTTCGACGCCATCACGCTCCAACCAGAACAACGAAGGCTGTGCATTTTGAAGCCAGTAGTCGAGGTTCGAATCGAACATCGCTTTCCACTTCGACTCCTTGGTTTGCTGCCACAGACGGTACATGGCGTACATCACGCCACAATACTGGTTCGAGTAGTGGTAGCCATGAATGCGGGTCGGATCATCGGTCGAAGCCCACACTACCGCACGCTTGACGGAGTCGAACAGATGCTCGCGCAACTGCTTATCGACGGTGCCATCGGCGTCTAGCATCTCGTGGATTTCGACCAGAAATTCCACCCCGAACGAGGTGGGCGGCAACTCCTGAGCGCCAGCGCCGCCATTCTCCGAAAAGCCGCCATCTTTGCCCTGCAAACTGAGCCAGTAAGTCAGCCCCGCTTCCAGTCGGTCGCGCAAAATGGCGTCGCGATAATAAGGATTCCACGGCTTATTCAGCGTGTAAGCCCACGCGAGGATATACACCGGCTCCATCAAGCGCGCGTTGGTCGGGCCACGCTGGCCGGAGCGGTACTTATTCGACTTCTGCCAACCATAGGTCGGCGAGGTCGGGTCACCATCAATCCAGTTGGCGATGGTCGCCACGTTCGCCAATGCCTCAAGGATGTTCGCCGAACCCGTCACGGCGTCGCGCTCGAACCACGCCTGGTCGGCCATTGTCCACTGCTCTTTCTTCAATTCGAAGCGGTCGGTCAAGGGCGCTAACCGCTTTTTGATGGGCGCACTCTGGGCCTGCGCGAAAGCGACACCTGGCGGCACAGCCGCAAGCATCGTGGCAGGACAAAGGCTCATCAAAAAGAGCAACGGGTAGCGAGACATTGGCGAAATTCGAGAGAACCTTTTAAGCGGGTGGCGCGGCGGTGGTTTGTCCGGCAAATAAGGCGCAGCCGAACAGGCTGGTATGCTGGGGTTGCTGCGGGTCTTCGCGGCGACGCAGCAATCGGCGCAGCGATTCGGCGCCCATTTGGGGCTTGGGAATGTTGACCGAAGTCAGGCGTGGGCATCCCAGCGTCTGCGGTTCGTCGGTGTCAAAGCCAGTGATCGAAATATCTTCCGGCACCCGAAGCCCCAAGTCGAGCAAGCCACGGCACAACGCATAACCCGCCCAATCGCTGCTGGCGACCCAGGCCGTGACGCCGTCCTCGATGAGCGCGTACACCCGCTCGATGGTTGGTTTCCACAACTCGACGAGGTTGGTGTCTTCCAACATGGGTGTTGGCACATCGACGATCCATTCCGGGTTATAAGGCAAACCGAGGCTATACAGAATCTGCGAGTAGCCCCCGAAACGAGCCTTCGCCCAACTGAGTTCGGCATTGCGTCCGACGAATCCGATACGCCGATGGCCCAGTTCGTACAATCGGTTCACCAGTTGGGTCATGCCTTGCCCATGATTCATATCAACGACATCGACTGGCAAACCGGGGTAGTAATGAATCAGCGAAACACAGTCGAACTGGTCGGACAGGTAGCGCACGATTTCGACGGGCCAACGGTGAATGAGAGCGATACCCGCCAAATTGTCGATGCGAGCGAGTTCGTTCTTCAAGTCACCGAAATCGTTATCCCCTTCGTCGTAACCGATTCTCTGCATCATCACCGAAACGTCGAGGTCGCCCGCGCTTTGGGTCATGCCTTCCAGAAAAGCCAGGCTACGCCCTGACCGAAGACCACGTGCCAACACACCTACTGATTGGGTTTGAGGGCGCCCCCCGGCACGAGTGCGAGTGCGTTGCGGGCGATAGCCCAGCTCTGCCGCCGCATTCATCACCAGCGATTTAGTGCGTGGATGGGTGCCGGGCACATTGCGCAAGGCGCGCGAAACAGTAGCCGTCGAAAGATTGAGGTGTTCGGCGATGGCATTTAGATTAACGTTGGTAGTCGGTTCGGTCGGTGCTGACATTACGATTCCATCACTCCAGGAGAACCCCCAGTGTCCTCATCTTTCACCATTCGCCCAATTTGCAAAATCCACGATTCAAATTGTAAATAGTTGCAAATTACATCTCTAATATACCCACGCGAATCGCATTCTAAACATCTTTGTGAAATTATTTGGCGGCCTGGCTCAAGGAGTGCTTCATTTCGTTCCCGGCTTTCATTTTTGAAGAACAGTTGTGATAGCGTTGGAACTTCCAGATAAGGCATTGTCAGGACAATCCCCACCATACTGTCACGAGTTATTTGAGGGCGGAAAATGTGCTATCACGCTTAAGACCGACTGTGGCTGTATGACGAACGAACTCATGGAACCAAGGGACAACAACGACTCTGCGGCGCTCGAAACCCCGCAACACACCCAATCGCCTTCTTCCGACCTGGATAACGCCCCTATCGCGCCCATGCTTTCATTCGAAATGCAAACCGGCGACGATGACTCCGACCTCGTGATATGGCGCGGCGACATTGATGCCGCTCTGGGTCTGCCCGAAAACGCCTTCCCTCACACCTTTTCGGCGTGGATCGACGCATTGCATCCCGACGATCAGGAAGAAGTGCTCAACGCCATCGAAGCGCATCTGCACACCGACCAACCATACCGCATCGAATGCCGTGCCCGCCACAGCGACGGGCACCTGATACATTGGGCGCACTCCGGTCAAACCCTGCGCGATGAGAATGGCGACCCAGTCACCTTTACAGGCACGCTCGAACCACTCGCCCCCCAAGACGACCTAATCCCCACCGAAACTCTCCAGGAACTGGAAGCAGAATTACAGCAAGAGGGTATCGAACCCCATACGGACGCAATTCAGGAACAGGAATTAGAACAGCAAGCCAGCGGAGAACAAAGCGACGACAATCAACCATTAGACGCTTCTGAAGCGCCAGCGGACGAAGCGCCAGCGGACGAAGCGCCAGCGGACGAAGCGCCAGCGGACGAAGCGCCAGCGGACGAAGCGCCAG
>SDZD01000049.1 GCA_004172935.1 bacterium
CTCTTTTCGCCCATGCGCTCAAGGCTGAGCAGATTTTCTTTGGTGAGTAGGAAAAGGTCGGCGACATCTTTCACGAACTCGGCCGCGATGAAGCGCTTGCCGAGTTCGATACCGACGCGGTCGATGTTCATTTTGTCGCGGCCCACGAAGTGTTCGATGAGTCGTTCTAACTGCGCGGGGCACGCCGAGTTTTCGCACATCAGGCGCGGCCCATCCATCACGGTTTTGGAGCCGCACGCCGGGCAATGCTCTGGCACAACATAAGGATGCTCGACTCCGGTGCGCGCCTCGACCAGCACTCGCACCACTTCGGGAATGATTTCGCCCGCTTTGCGAATGACCACGCGGTCGCCGACTCGTACATCCTTCTTTTGCAGTTGTTCGATGTTGGAGAGGGTGGCTTTTGATACTGTCGTGCCCGCCACTTCGACGGGTTCAAAAAATGCCATCGGCGTCAGGACTCCAGTGCGGCCAACGTTGACGACGATGTCTTTCACTACGGTAATCACTTCTTCGGGAGGGAATTTGAAAGCACAGGCCCAACGTGGGTTACGCCCTACGTAGCCCAACTCGTTTTGGAGCGCGAAGTCGTCCACCTTCACCACGACGCCATCGGTGGCATAATCCAAAGTGGCGCGCTCCTTCTCGAACCATGCGATGAACTTGCGCACTTCTTCCATACCATTACACACCTTGCGAAGCGGGTTAACACGAAGGCCGGCCCGTTCGAGGGTTTCGAGCAGTTCGGTTTGAGTCTTGATGTTCAGGCTGTCGTAGGCGCCGAGGGTGTAGGCCGAAAACGACAGAGGACGTGCGGCTGTGGCGCGCGGGTCTTTTTGGCGAACCGAACCGCTGGAGCCGTTGCGTGGGTTAGCTAACAGGGGTTTGCCCTCTTCGGCCATTTTGGCGTTGAACTTCTCGAACTCGGAGCGCAGCATGTAAATCTCGCCGCGTGCCTCGAATGTTTTGGGCATTGGGTCGAGATTGATGCGATTCGGCACTGAGCGAATCGTTTTGATGTTGCCCGTCACATCTTCGCCGACTTGTCCATCGCCGCGCGTGATGCCGCGCTTGTAGACACCATCCTCATAGACAATCGCCGCAGAAAGCCCGTCGATTTTGGGTTCGCACACATAGCGCACCACCACATCATCGGGCAGGGCCGTGTGGCGCCTCAGAGTTTTCTCCCAGTCAAGTAGTTCCTCTTCGCCGCGCACGTCTTTGAGCGACAGCATCGGGACCGAGTGACGAACTTTGGTGAAGTCCGATTCAAGTGGCGCGCCGACTTTTTGAGTCGGTGAATCGGGGGTGATCAGGTCGGGAAACTGGGTTTCCAGTTCGACCAGACGCCGCATGAGCGCGTCGTAGGCATCATCCGACAGTGAGGGCGCGTCGTTGATGTAGTATTCGCGGTTGGCAGTCTCAATCTGCGCGCGCAGCGCTGTGATTTCGGCTTGAGCTTGTTCGAGGGTCATTGGTGCGAGTTTAAACCTAAGGTCGTTGGGGGTTCTTTAAAGGCGCTTTGCAAGTCGATTTGTTATTGCATAAGGGGCGACCGGGATGTTGGTACTAAGCAGTAGTGCGTGTTCATTGGCTTCAGTATATCATGAATGGTTGGGTTCCTTTGCTCAAAAGGGCGGGGAAATAAGGTGTGAACTGGACAGGTCGCAGGGCTAAAGCCCGCGCTATTTGGCTAAAGCCACCACACCCTGACGTTGTCGGGTACCCGGCCTTCGCGGGCACAGCAGGAGCGCTACGCGCGCTGGATGAGAATATTGAGTAGCTATAATGGTAGGGATCCCATATCAGTTATTCGGCGGGCACAACGATTGGGGCTTGCTAGGCTCTATACCCATTCGCTTTCTGATGCTTCGTTCGCCTATTGCTTTGTTGACCTTGTTGGCTATTGGGATTTTGTGTTGTGGTGGCACTCCCGTTTCCGCTCAAAACACCCCTAAGATTGTTGCGGCGCCACCTCGGACGCCGGCTTCGGAGCCGCCGCCGAGCAAGTTGCGTGAGCTGTGGGTTTTGCCGCAGAAAGGGCTTTCGCCCGCTGAGGCGGTACTCGCTCAGACTTTGCAAGGGCTTGTCAACAAGAAGAAGGCGCGCGTGTGGCTTCGCAGTGACAGTATTCTCGCCATCGTCGAGGAGCAACTCAAGCGCGAGGGCGTTCAATTCCACGAGATGAGTTCCCCGTGGGAACTGCTGAAAGACTTCCGCTCGCAGGTGAAGGGTGCCATCGTGTACCGACTCAACACTCCCAGCATCAATGTTGCAACCTCGTTGTGTGGGCCGATGAAGGCGGTTGCCATCGACGAATCGTTGTTACCTCTCGCTGATGCCGCTGGGTTAAAGGTGCTGGCCGATGTGCGCGCTATGGATGACCAGGCCGGGTGGGATAAATATCATGCGCTGTTCGCCCGTGGGGTTATGATTGAGCAAGCGACGACGAGGTCGGGCTTTTTGCGCGACTTACCCGTCGCTCTGAACGCCTTCACGATGTACAACAATAATTCGGCGTTCCGTACCTACGTGGCGCGCGAATTGGGGCCGCAGACCATCGCTTATGGTTGGGGGCCGGACGAGTACGGTTGGGTGCGCGACCTGAGTCGCGCCAACGCGACGGCGGTAGCGGCGGACTGGTGTTCGGATTTGTCGGCTCTGCGCCTGTTGCCCGCTGGCAAGTTGCAGCGGCCCAAAGTCGAGCGTATGAAGGCCGAACCCGGCGTGCGCTATATCGCTTTCGTGATGAGCGACGGCGACAACATCCAATGGCTCAGCAAAGATTTCGTCGGCAACTCCCGTTTCTGGGCGAGTCCGTTGCGCGGCAAATTCCCGATTAGCTGGGAGATGTCGCCGATTCTGGCGAAGATGGGGCCGCGCGTGCTGCAATACATCTACGCGACTGCGACCCAAAGCGACGATTTCATCGCTGGCCCCGGCGCCCCCGGCTACACCTTCCTGCATTCGCAAACCGACCGCCTCGCTTTGGCGAAACAGGCGGCGCCGTATCTACGCGATTCCGATTTGCCCATCGTTAGTGTGTTGAACGAGAACGCGGGCAGCCTCGCCGAAACCATTCCGCTGCTCGATCAATCCGCCGTAAGCAGCGTCATCTACAAGGATTACTCTCCTTATAATAGGCGCAAGGGCGACATCGTGTGGCATCGCGGCAAACCTTGCCTGTCCTACAAATTCATGCTGTGGTCTAAGTTGATGGAGCCAGATGGCCTGGTTCGTGGAATCGAGCAGATGCCCACCGACCCGCTCAACAATGAGGCGAGTTATGCCCTCGTCAATATGCACGCCTGGTCGTGGGGCGATCAGGGCGGCCCATTGGTCAAAGCGCAGGAAACCATCGACAAACTGCCGCCCAACACCCGCGTTGTGACAGCCACCCAAATCATGCAGATGCTGAGCGATAACTTCAGCGCTCGCCATGCGAAGGATTAACTGGTTTCGCGTCTGTCATACTAATTTCTGTTCTCATATCAGATAATTATTGACGGCAGAAATGAAACGATTTGCTCCCCGCGAATTTGCTTTTTTATGCGCTCCCCTTGCTGTGTTAGGCGTTGGGGCGATAGTTGCTCGCGCTCTTCATCTACTGAAACCCGCACCCACATTGAGCTTGTTTTCTGGCCCGGTATGGAGTTCGGCACCTAACTTTAATAATCGCCAGGCACATGATTTCGGGTGGATGGGGTGCCTCACTGACAAGGAGGAAACACCAAGAAAAGTGGGTTATCGGGCCTCCCTCTTTGGCAGTAGAATGGGGCAATCGCCCGTCCTTTTATACAGTAGTTCTGCCCCCCTCCCACCAAAATCTTCGAACACCATGCCGCCTGTACTAATAGGCGGGCAAAAAGTTTTTGTTATGCCGCCTGTATATTGGAGCGAGCAGAAAGTTCTTCTCGGCACATCACTTACTCTCGACAAGATACCACCTGGCGTTCAGAATCTCGAATGGAGACTCGAAGTAGTGGCCGCTCCTTTTTCTCCTTCGGCTACCTCTCCGACCACCACCGCTCCTACCCGCGCCTCCGTTTCTCAATACGCAGTTTCTTCAGACACTTTACAGGACTGGTCTCGAATTCCAGGTGCCTTACATGTCCAGAAACGATTCACTGCCAAATTAACGGGGCAGGAACTTGACCCCATTATGCTCTGCTTCGCAGATAACCAGCTTTCCGCTTCCTTTCAGGGAAAGATTCATGCGACGACTCAGATAAGGGGCAACAGGAGTCGTCTTTTTAGGCGGCTGGAAGCATTTGATGGCAAGGTCCATCGGTTGTTATGGAAGGATGTTGCTCCCGATTCCAATCATTCGCATACCGCGTATGGCCCTTACGTCATAAAAGAGTGGTGGAGTGGCAATTCTGGCATGTCGTTCGACGGCATCACCTGGAATAATAGCCAAAATGGTTTAGAGCTTGACCTGCGTTCAGTGCCAGCTTCGTGGGGAAGGATTACTTTACAAGTCGAGGTCGTCGCCGACCCACAAATTGGCCGCACTGGAACGGCTGATAATCAAAGCTGTGACCTATCCACCCTGCGACAACTCAAAGCGCGCGGTTGGGTTTACGGAAGCAGAACTGTTGTAATCCGAGATGAGGCGGCCAAAAAAGCCGCGCGCCAGAAGATGAAGAACCTGTTCATACACAATTCCTCCTCACCAAACGAGTGATAGCATCGTTAGAGCATTTTCATAAGTCGTCATCCGTTAAGGGAGAGCAAAGGGCTTATTGCGTGGGCTTGATTGTTATCGGGACTTATAAGGCGGTTGCAGAGTAGGGGGACTTATAGAAAACCGACAGAAATGGGCGAATTGGTTCTGAAATTTATGGTGCTTATCAATGGGTGAAGTTAAACTTGAGGGCTACAGCAACTCACTTTCAAGAAAATAGGACGGGGCAGTTTTAGCGACAGCTAGAGTCAGCCATTTCCAACCCCTTCGGGATACAGGTGTCTCTGTTTGCGGCTTTTCGCTGTAGATGCAGGAGTGAGTTGACGTAAAACATTTGTTTAACAAACAGGTATGACTCCATTCATCAATCGCCTTATTGTGGCTTTCATCGGCCTAACCATCATTGCTGGCCTCGCCGGATGCAACAGCACGCCCCCTGAAATGACGCAGGAAGATTTCGCGAAAAATCGCAAAGCGGGTATGAACCCCAACGGTGGCGGCACGCACCGATAAAGGGTGTAAGCACAACAAAAAAAGAGAACGCCCAAAGGCGTTCTCTTTTTTTGTTGCTGTAGCCAAGAAGATGGTGGCGGTTCGGAGAGAGAACACACCACCATCCTAACTAATATTTAGTTGAGTGGCTGGTCGGGGACGCCGCCGTTGTAGCCTTTGCTGAAGGTCATCCAGGTGCCGCCGGAGTCGACGCCCTCGTTGCCGAAGGGGTGTCCCTGGAAACGCTTCAATTGGCCGCGACGACCAATGACAGCTTTGACGTGGCCATCCATGTACAGGAAGTTCGAGGTGTCGAGGTGCTGCCAGGGGGTGCCGACGGGAGCCTGCCACAAGTTGATGTAGGAGTTTGTGGAGATTTGGTCGGTGTTGTTGAAGGTGCTGCAGCCGCGATACTCTTCCTGGTTGGCGCTACCGGGGCACATATGCATTTCGCCAGCCAGAACGGTGAGCGAAACAGCCGGGAATTCAGCGATGCTGGCTCCGCCGGGGCCATTGTAGCGGTTGCCGCTTCCATCGTAGTTGGTTTGCAGCGCGTAGGCGGCCATACCGTAGGAGCGACGGCGCAGACCGAAGCCTGTTGCGGTCAGGTTGAAGGAATTGCCGGTGTCGCTGGGGCACTGCATGACCTGAGAACTTTTCACATAGGGTTGAACCAGCAAGTCCCACGAGGAAGGAGCGCCTGCGGAACCCGATCCGGCAGGGATGCGGTAGGCATCTTCCTGCACTGGCCATTTCTCATCGTAGTCCTGCGAGTACTGGATGAGGCCGAGGCCGATCTGTTTCAAGTTGGATTGGCAGCTCGATTTACGGGCGTTTTCGCGAGCGCGGGCAAATACGGGGAATAAGATGGCGGCGAGGATTGCTATGATAGCAATGACGACCAAAAGCTCTATGAGGGTAAAAGCCTTGTTATTATTTCGACATGTAATGAACTGCATAATGTGCCTTTTGGTTTGCTCCGACTATTTCAAATGTATGTCGGTCATGATTCCATACTTGATTATACCCATAAGTTGATGTTTTTAAACATCTTGGACTGAGAGTTCTCCTAGCAGGTTTTCAGGGAAGTTATGGATTCGCTAGGGAACCCAAAGTGCAAGAAAGTTTCACCCCTCAATGGCCTTGTCGAGTTCTTTCCTTTCTTGCGCACATGTGTTTAATTGTGCTGAATGAATGCTCAACCAACTCTGGAAACCAAGCGCTTAATACTGAGGCCGTTCCGTCTTGAAGACGCCGCCGATGTGCAGCGATTGGCCGGAGCGCACGAGATTGCGTCCGTTACCCTCAATATTCCTCACCCTTATGAAGACGGCATGGCCGAAAGCTTCATCCTCAGTCTCGAAACTCAGTGGCAGCAGGGGCGCGGCGCTACTTTAGCCATCACCCAACGCGAATCGGGCCAACTGGTGGGCTGTATGGGAATGGGCATCAGGCCGCAGTTCCAGCACGCCGAACTCGGTTACTGGATTGGCGTGCCTTTCTGGGGACAGGGCTATGCTACCGAAGCGGGCAGCGCCATGCTGCATTTTGGATTTATAACGCTTAAGTTACATCGCATTTACGCTTCGCACCTCGCGGGCAACCCCGCGTCGGGCCGAGTTCAGGAGAAGATGGGCATGAAGTACGAAGGCCGCTTCCGCGAACACTACCTCAAATGGGGCCAATGGCACGATGCCGACTTCCGAGCCATCCTCGCTAGTGAATGGGCGGCTGAAACGAACGATTAAACACAGAGGGCACAGAGGAACATAAGAAGCACAGAGGGGTTTGAGAGAGGGGATTTTTAGCCGCCGATAAATTGCTGAATACCTTCGTAGGGGCAACCCATGTGGTTGCCCATCATAGGAACTGCCCATACATCGCATTCGCGCCAAAAACGAGCAACCGAAATGGTGGGCAACCACGTAGGTTGCCCCTACGGTGTAAATTTCCTTTCTAAAATCCTTTGTGTTCTCTGTGTTTAAAAACTACAGTGAATAATCGACGACGTAACGGTAGCCGGAATCGCGTTTCATGTCGGCGAAGGCTTCGTTGATTTGGGTCAACGGAATTTTTCCGGTGATGAGTTCATCGACCTTGATTTGGCCTTCCATATACATGTCGATGAGGCCGGGGAGTTGCGATTTGCCGCGTGCGCCGCCAAAGGCGGTGCCAATCAGGCGGCGTCCGGCGATGAGGAGGCGCGGTGTCACTTCGACTGTTTCGCCGGTTTTCGCGACACCGATGAGGCAGCAGACGCCGCCGCCATAGATGGTGCTTTCGAGCGCCTGACGCATTACTGTGGTATTGCCCGTTGCCTCGAAGACATAATCGGCGCCGCCCCCGGTGAGTTGCTTCACCTGTTGAACGCTATCGCCATCGTTGGGGTTGATGAAGTGGGTGGCGCCAAATTCGGCGGCGCGCTTCAGGCGGGCCGGGTTAGGGTCGACGGCGACCACCATTTCGGCGCCCGCCAGTTTGCAGCCCTGCAACACGTTGAGGCCGATGGGGCCGACGCCGAACACGACGCACTTGGAGGCCACTTTCACTTTCGCGGTGTAGAGTGCCGCGCCAATGCCCGTGGTCACGGCGCAGCCGAACAAGCAGGCGGCATCGGCGGGGGCGTCGGGGCGAATTTTCGCGACGGCTTCCTGATGTACGACGGTGTATTGCGAGAACGTCGAGGTCAGCATGAAGTGGTGCAAGTCTTTGCCGTGATGGTGGAAGCGCATCGAACCGTCGTTCATGCTGCCGCCGAAATAGGCGTCATCGAGCGTCGAACACAGGTTGGTTTCGCCCGACAGGCACTCGCGGCAGTGGTTGCACTGCGGGATGTAGATGGGCACCACGCGGTCGCCCTCGACAAATTCGGTGACACCGGGGCCAACTTTGACGACCGTTCCGCAGCCTTCGTGGCCGAGAATCGAGTTGTTGCGCGTGCTGGTGTCGCCGCCCGACATGTACCAGATTTCGGTGTGACAAAGCCCGGTCGCGTCGAGCTTGATCATGACTTCGCCTTCGCGCGGATCGTCCACTTCGATCTCATCAATGACGAGGGGCTGATTGATGCCAGTAAAAATAGCGGCCTTAGATTTCTGCATGGTCACTGGAAATTTTAGCGCTTAGAACACGTTCAGATGCTACCTTTCCCTTTGCTGAAGCCAACAAACTGCGTTCTGCCCCGCGCCGCGATAAAGAACCGGCTGGCATAGTCACTGTGTTGGTGATAGCTCCTGATGAGTGACTTCAGGGGGCTGGTGTTGGGCAGGAAGTTATTACCACTATTATTGAGGCTTCCTACGGTTTAGATATGGCTCACTTGCTGCGCCGTATAATTGATTTATGGCACGAATGGACCCCTTGAGGAGCGCCACTTTGATAGGTAATGGGATTTATGTAGGTATGTGCCTTTTTGTGCTGTGTGGGTTAGGCTACTTCCTTGGATTAGCTCCTGTCTCTGGTCCTGACTCCCAGTTGGATGGCTCAATTGATGGCCTTATCGAAACGGAAGTTCCTTTAGGGGCTTCGACTGCACAGGTGAAAGCGTGGCTCGTCGCGAAAAAAGTCAACATAATCGTCTACAATAATAAAGACTTAGATTATGAATCGGTAGTCGTGTATAGCCAATTCAAGCCGAGCCAACTTTCAGGAATTATTTCAACGCGCCTCGATACTGGGCGCTCTTTTCTTGCTTACCACTCCACGGCCATCACTTTCTTTTTCGATAAGAAAGGCGGTCTGATCGGGCATTCAATACAGCGCGGCAGTATTAGTCTTTGATTTGGGATTTGCCATGACGCACAGCGAAATTCGTATTGGCGACATCACCTTCGATACCCTGAGTACGCAGTTGATGGCGGAGTTTTGGGCGGCGGTGCTGGGTTTCGAGTCTCAGGTGGTGACGGCGGAGTTCGCTTCCATTATTGACCCTGCCGGGCGAGGGCCGCGCTGTTGTTTTCAGAAGGTGGATACGCCCAAGCTGGGCAAGAACCGCGTTCATCTCGATTTGCACACTTGCGATATGGAAGGCGAAGTCGCGCGCATCGTGGCGCTGGGGGCGACTTTAGTCGCGCGGCGAGAGGATGAGGGGGTAGTGTGGACGGTGATGCTCGATATTGAGGGCAATGAATTTTGTGTGCAGCCGCCGCCACCGGGAAGCCAATGATTGGAGCGGGAGTTGCGCTGTTGCGCGACGACATCATGACTACTCGTTGCCATTTTGCCTCGTTTACTGCGCTGGGGATGTTGGTGGGGGCGACATTATTGCCCGCATCCCTCGCCCATGCCGATCTGGGTTTTTGGAGTAAGGCGCTGATTGGCACGTGGCGCCATCCCAGTAACGGCGATGTGTACCGTTTCAACTCGAACGCGACTTACACCTTTACGGCGGGGAAGGCCAACGCGCGTAGCGGACAGTTGTCGCATTCGGGGTATTGGAAAATCGCGCAGCCTACCGAACGCGAAAGCGGTGGTAGCATGGAAGGGCCAGTGGCTCTGGTGGTTAAGCCGCGTTCTCGTGTTGTGCTTCGTAGTGGGCGCAAGGTTACTGTGGCAACCACTCGCTCGTTTCGACTTGTTGTGGATGTGGCTTTCAAAAGCCACGGTGACGAGCGCGAAACCGACCCTGATTACTACAACATCAGCGGCGTAAAATGGCGTCGGGTGGGGTAGGGAGTGAATTGGTATTTGTCAAATAGTAGGTGACATTGCCAAAACCCCTGATTCTTATTTTTGTCTGTAGTTTCATCTCAAGAAAATCTCGATTTGTGGAATAAGTAGCAGCGCGACTTGAGACGATTATGGTCGAATATTTCGTCCCGGATGGCTTTGGCTTTTGATTTGACCAGTAGTGATGAGATAGCAATATGAACGAACCTCAACTGACTGCTTCTGCTCGCGAGACGCAGTTGCCCCCGGCGCCTACATCCGGGGGCGATAATTATCGGCGTCAGTTGGAAGCCGTGTGTAATAACGCGACGGTGGCTTTGTTCATTATGGACGAAAGGCAGTGCTGCGTTTATATGAATCCTGCCGCAGAGAGGCTGACCGGGTTCACTTTCGATGAGGTAAAAAACAAGCCGCTGCACGATGTCATTCACCACACGCGGCCCGATGGCAGCCCCTATCCGTTGGAAGATTGCCCGATTGATCGTGCTTTCCCGCTGAACAACAACGTGCAGGGTGAGGAGGTGTTCGTTCATAAAGATGGCAGCTTTTACCCCGTCGCGTTCACGGCTAGTCCAATCCGCGATGATGGTAACATCGTCGGCACTGTCATTGAGGTGCGTGCTACAGCAGATGAGAAGCGCGATGAGGCCGAAAGAGCGCGGCTGCTGCAACTGGAAATGGAGGCGCGCGAAGAGATGGAGATCCTTTATGCGCTTGGCAAAACCCTTACTGCCGAACTCGACACCCGCAAATTGGTGCAAAGGGTAACGGACGCCGCCACCGAACTCACCGGAGCGCAGTTCGGTGCCTTTTTCCACGAACTCATCGACGATGCCTACACGCTGTACACCATTTCTGGTGTGCCACGTGCCGCCTTCGCCAATTTTCCTTTGCCGCGTGCTACCGATTTGCTCGGTCCCACTTTTCATGGTCAGGCCGTTATTCGTATCGCGGATGTGCGCAAAGACCCGCGCTATGGCAATAACTCGCCCAACTACGGAATGCCGAAAGGGCACTTGCCCGTGGTGAGCTATCTGGCTGTTCCCGTCGTTTCGCGCTCTGGCGAAGCGTTGGGAGGCTTGCTATTCGGGCATCCCGAAGTCGGGGTTTTCACCGCGCGCCACGAGCGCTTAGTGTTGGGCCTCGCGGGGCAGACCGCCATCGCCATTGATAACGCGAGTCTCTTTGAAAGCCTGAGTCGCGAACGGGCACGCGCCGAAGATGCCTACGAGCGAACGAGGAGCCTGTTGGAAAGCATTACCGATGCTTTCTTCGCCCTCGATAACCAGTGGTGCTTCACTTACGTTAACCCCGTTATGGAAGCATTTGTGTCGCTGACTGCCGAGGAGTTGCTGGGGCGCAATATCTGGGATGTTTTCCCCGAAGCGGCGCGACTGAAGTTTTACGACCAGTATCAGCACGCCATACAACAGCAGGTTTCGGTTATCTTCGAGGAATTCTATCCGCCACTGAATGCCTGGCTAGAGGTGCGGGCTTATCCGTTGCAGGGTGGACTCTCGGTGTTTTTCCGCGATGTCACCGAGCGCAAGGGCTACGAGACGGAGAGGGCGCGCTTGCTGACGCAGGAGCAAAAAGCCCGCGAAGATGCCGAACACGCCAACCGCACCAAAGACGAATTTTTAGCCACTCTTTCGCACGAACTGCGAACCCCGCTCAACGCCATCATCGGTTGGGCCAGCCTCATTGGCGATGAACGTTTGGAAGAGGAAGACAGAGTGCGTGGCATCGAAACCATCAAGCGCAACGCCAACTTACAGGCGCAACTCATCGAAGACATTCTCGATGTTTCGCGCATCATCACGGGTAAGTTGCGCCTCGAAGTGCGTACAACCGATTTGTCCACTGTCATCGAAGGCGCCGTCGAGTCGGTGTTGCCAGCAGCTCAGGCCAAGGGTATCCGTGTGCAGCGCGTTCTCGATTCGGGTGCCAGTCTGGTTTCGGGCGACCCCAACCGCTTGCAACAGGTGGTTTGGAATTTGTTGACCAATGCCATCAAGTTCACCCCCAGAGATGGGCGCGTTCAGATTCGCCTGGAGCGCGTCGGTTCGCACATCGAAATTGTCGTGGCCGACACTGGAATGGGTATCGAGCAGGATATGCTGCCGCATGTCTTCGAGCGTTTCCGGCAGGCCGATTCCAGCTCGACGCGCAGTTTCGGCGGTTTGGGATTGGGCCTCGCCATCGTGCGCCATATCGTCGATATGCACGGTGGCTCGGTCGAGGCCGAAAGCGAAGGCAAGGACAAAGGCTCGACCTTCATCGTGAAGTTGCCGCTCATGGCGACTCGCTTGCCCGATAGCCCCAATGATGCGGACGAAGAGCGCGTTCATCCCACCGCTGGCCAAGCCCCCACTCTGGTTTGCCCACCCGAATTGGAAGGGCTGAAAGTGCTGGTCGTCGATGATGATGATGATGCACGTCGGCTGCTATCGACTGTGTTGGAAAGCTGCAATGCGCTCGTGAGCGCGGCGAGTAATGTCGCCGACGCACTGGCCGCGATTCAACAGGACGTGCCCGATGTTTTGATTAGCGATTTGGGAATGCCCGGCGAAGACGGCTATTCGCTGATTCGCAAGGTGCGCGCATTGCCGCCCGAACAGGGAGGCCACATCCCGGCAGCGGCCCTGACAGCCTACGCCCGCGTCGAAGATCGCCTTCAAGTGCTGCGCTCCGGCTTCCAAATTCACTTGCCCAAGCCCATCGAACCCGCCGAACTTGTCGCTGTCGTCGCTAACCTTGCTCAAAGACTCAACCGCTGATAATCGGAAAATTAAACACGGAGAACGCAGAGGAACATAAGAAGCACAGAGAGGGAAATGAGAGGGGGGATTGCCTCTGGCAGCTAATCACGATTTGTCGGCTGAGAGGTCGAGAGGGAGTCCGCCCTTTGGTGGCGAAGGTTGTGTTGGTCTAGTTGGACCGGGAGTTGTGCCTCGGATGCTTGTGGAGGTACCATCCAGTCCCCAACTGAAAGTCCACTCCGATTTATTGGAGCCAGCGAGGACAATCTCTAGCTGGTTGCTTGGGCCGTTGCCTGTTGTCGCACCAATGATTTCGACGGGGGTATTGGCAGAGAACGACAGGTTGGAAGTGCCGGGAAGATGGCTAGAGGAAAGTCCGTTCGCCGTCAGGTTCAATAGTTCTTGCAGCATCGCCTGGGCATCGGGTGAAAGTTGGCTGAAGGTCGTGTTTGCCAACAGAGGGCCAATACTCCTTGCTCCCCGTGTTTCCCTGCCTTTTAGATCATCCGCATCAGGCTTGAGGTCTTTCAGCTCGTTGGCGATAAAGGACGAATAGGCCAAACGCTTTTGCGACTGCGCAAGGAGTTCTGATGATGAACCCTCAATCGCGAAGCCTTTGTTTTGCGATTCCTTCTCGGCGGGGGTAAGAGCTTCGGCAGGGGCCAATAGCAGATGGTCGCCGAATATCCACAGCTGGGCCGCGCCTAACCGTGCGGTTGAGGTCAGCACTTTGGCAACAGTCGAGTTTTTCGAGTTAAAAGTGAGATTGATTGGTTTGACACGTCTCACTTCGATGGGGATTTTGGAGGGAGTTTTACCCGTCGATAGCACCCGGCGAACCTGAGCCACGACAGCATCGGCACTGGCGTTTTCGACTTTGAGGGCGATTGTTTGGGCGCAAAGCTGACGCACCTTGTCCAGCTTCAAAAAGTTCAGTGCATCTTGAGGGGACGGTGGCGTTTCGGCGTTTCTCGGATTCTTTCCCAGAACCGTTGGGGGCACAATTTTAGGAGATGTCGGTTCGGCGGCTTGCACTTGTGGGACGAGTAATGGCCCCGCCACGTAACTCAAAACCGCGAAGGCGGACAGACTTTTGAATTTCGGAGAGTGAAGTGAGTTCATAATCGTTGTGTGCAGCCTGGTTGTTAGGATTTACCTGCCGAAAGATCCATTGGTGAGACACCTTTGGGGGGCGTGGGTTGTGCTGAGCCTGTAGTGGGTTGAGGGCCGCCTCGGATGCTGAGGGTGTGCCCATCCGTTCCCCATTCAAACACCCATGCCGAGTTATTGGCCCCGGTAAAAAAGGCTTCCAATCGGGTGCGTCCACCGTCAGAGCCTGTGCCACCGACAATTTCGACTGGGATGTTGGGGGAAAATGACAGTTGGGAAAAAATGCCGGAGTGTTCAGAAAACGAAGTTTTCGTCAGTGCTAGTAATTCTTGTAGCATCGCCTGAGCATCGGGCGAAAGTTGACCCAATTCTGCGTTCGCTAATAGAGGATCGAGTGACCTCGCTCCCCGTTTCTCACGATCTTGGAGGGTATTCGCATTGGCGGTTGTATTGAGACCAATGCCTTTCAGCTCATTGGCGATGAACGACGAGTACGCCGCCCGTTTTTGCATCTGTATGACGCTTTCAGTTGTGCGACTCGTGCCCAGTTGGGTGGCGAAACCTTTGTTTTTGGTTTCCTGCTCGGCAGGAGTGAGAGCCTCTGCGGGCGCCAATAGCAGGTGGTCGCTAAATAACCACAATTGGGCCGCGCCCAACCGCGCCGTCGAACTCAGCACCTTCGCCACCGTCGAATTTTTCGAGTTGAAGGTGAGATTGATGGATTTGAGACGCCTGACTTCGATGGGGATTTTGGAGGTTTTTGGGGCTGTTAATAGAGCCTTGCGAACCTGCGCGACGACGGCATCGGCACTGGCATTATCGACCTTGAGTACCACCGTTTGTTCGCAAATACGCCGCACTTTGTCTAGTTTCAAAAAGTCCAACGCATCTTGAGCCGTCGGTGGTTTTTCGTCCTTGCCCCCATTCCTTGATACGGGGGCCGGAGGTGTTGACTTGGGCGCTACTGGTTCGGCGCCCAGGGCTTGTGGAGCGATGAGCGCTCCCGCAACAAGAACTGCGAGAGCAGATAAAATCGACAATTTGGAAAAGTTGGACGAGTTCATGTGCATGATGACACAGCTTTGGCTCAGGATTTACCAGCTGATAGGTCGAGGGGGAGCAGTGAAGATTTGGGGGCAGCGGGTTGGCGGGGCCTAAAGCCAGCGCTAAATGCGCCATCGTTGCCATTGAGGAGCCACTTCATGTTCTGGCCTGGTGTGGGAAAGTCCAATCTCAACATGCCCTCCTGGTCGGTGCTAAAGCGAGCTATTGTATCCAGTGAGAATTCGAGTGGAGTGAACGAATAGGTTTCTCCTCCGGTACTCCTGGTATTCATTTCGTTTATTGAATTCGTGATGGATTGATTTTTGTCGTTGACCAACTCTTGCAACATCGCCTGAGCAGCGGGCGATAGTTGTTTCGCAATGATTCCGTTGGTTGCAGCATCAGTAGAGAGGGGGATATTCGTTGGAGCTATCCCAGCGCCTTGGGCAAGTGCGCGATTAACTTCGTCAACGATAAAAGACGAAAAAGCCTTGTGCTTAAGTCGGTCGAGCGTACGACGCCCGGTAGGTATTAAGAGAGGCCACGATGAGCCGAACCCATTTTTGAGGTTGTTCCGCTCTTCAGGCGTAAGTGCCATTTCGGGAGCGAGCAGGGCGTAGTCTTCAAAAATCCATACGCGCGCCCCGGCTAGAATCGCTGCTGAGTTCAGGACGCGTCCCACAGTCGAGCCTTTGACTCCGATGCTGAGTCGCACGGGAAGCACGTCGCGTACTTCGATGCGCGCCACCACGGAAGGTTTACGCGCTGCCAGAGTTTTTTGAACACGTTCGACAATTTCGTTGGCAGTGAGACCTTCCACCTTCAAATCGAGTGGGGTTTTATAAACCCCCTGCATCAGCGCCGCCCGCAGAAACTTAGGGGCATCCTCCTGCGAAGTGGCGGTGATAACAGGTGTGTCATCTGCATTAGCTTGTGGTGTGGCAAAAGCCAACAGCGAGATGCCCATAGACAACAGGGCGGCACATCTTCCCAACATGTGAGTGCGAGGTGAGTTCATGAGGGTGGGCACCGTGATTATTGGAACTGGGACATTGCCGGGCGCGGTTTTTCGACGCTCCAACGGTTGACATCCGTGCGTTCTGTGGTGGTTCCTTCTTTGATGTTTTGAAGGCGTAACTCTGTTTGCCTGTCTTTCATATCGTTGAAGCCGACGATTGTAGAAGGCGTGATGGTTTTCAAGGCGTTCGCGAGCTGTTCAGGGCGGTAATAGCGTATTTTAAGCAGCTCTTTCAGATTTTCCTGAGTCGCGGGGCTGAGTTCGCCAAAAGTTAGTTCGTAGGGCCAGGGGCGCGCCTCTCTGGCCGCCATTTCCTTGAACATTTCCTCCCGCGCTTTGGTTCTTTCTTCGGGAGTCATGTTGGGGCGCATGGCGGGATTTGAAGTCGGTTGCTCGGAAACAGGAGCGGGAGCAGGCACTCCTTTGGCGGCAAGTAGGGTCTTGATTTCGCTGCCCGCAATCGAAACGGCGCTATCAATCATAAGCCTCGTTGGGTCCCAGGGGCCGCCCCGATTTAAGCCGCCGGAAATGACGATAGCACCGTTATTCTGTGCGAAGGTACTTTTCTGCCACTCGCCGCCTTTGCTGTCCTGAATGGCGGCTTTTTCTTCGGGCGAAAGCATGTTTTCGGGGCCGAGCACGAGGCGACCGGGGAACACCCACAGACTTGTATCGGCTAAATCGGCCAAGGCCAATAGGGTCGGTCCCAGCGGAGCTTGCTTCAACACGAAAGTCGAGCGGTTGGCGTCCTTGCTGCGCACCTCGATTAATGGAGCGTCTTCACCCATCGCTTTCCTGACATGGGTGACTACATCTTTGGTCGAAGAACCCGTTTCGTTCCAATCGAGGGGCTTATTCCACAAGCGCATCACGCGCAGTGCCCGGAGCGCGTCATCGAAATTTTTCTGATGCTCGGCTGTGGAAAGAGTGGTGACTGCTGGCGCTACGTTGTCGGCCGCCGGGGTTTGAGCATAAGCCACACCGCCCAAAAGCGTTGCGGCCAAAGTGAACGAGAAATAACGTTTCATGGATTAAAAAGCAGATGTTTACGATTTGCCAGCGGACAGGTCGAGGGGAAGTGGCGCGCTACCAGTGGGGGCAACGGGAGTCGTTTGAGGAAAGCCTGCTCCCATACCAATCATCATCAGGTGTCCTCCCAAATTCCACATCACCGAGTCGCCCTGCCTGGGAAAATTGAGGGCGAGCGTACCTTTGTCACCAAATCTAGCATCGAAGTGAGCCGTCGTCTCGGCAGTGAGTGTCATGTGAGACGAGCCGTTGCCGCCGGGGGGATTGCGAACCGAGTCGCTCACGCCCACCAGCAATTCTTGCAGCATGGCCTGTGCATCGGGCGAAAGTTGGCCCACAGTCACGTTTATAGCCGTCTTTGTGGGGGTTATGCCCATGACAGGTTTCTTGAAAGGCACTCCACCTCCATTGGCGACTATGGCGCTGATTTCCTTGCCGACAAACGCCGATAATGCCTTTCGTTTTTGCCTGAGTGCTTGTTCCTGCTCGGAAGAACCTGCTGTTGCCCACGCGCTTCCAAAGCCATTTTGGATTTCGTTGCGTTCTTCGGTCGAAAGGGCTTTTTCTGGGGCTATCAGCGTATGATCGCTAAATATCCACAGGCTGGCTCCGGCTAAGGCTGCCGTCGAACCAAGCACCCGCCCGATAGTCGAGCCTTTAACGGCGATGCTGAGTCGCACGGGAAGTACATCGCGCACTTCGATGCGCGCCACTACGGAGGGCTTACGGGCCAGCAAGGCTTTTTTGACCCGCCCCACGACCTCTTCCACAGTGAGGCTTTCGGCCTTTAAATCGAGCGGTGTTCGGCAGGTTTTCTGCATGAGGCTCACTCGCAAAAACTTGTGAGCATCGTCCGGCTGTGTCGCAGCAGTGCGGGCTGTGCCATCGGCTTTGGCTGCAAGTGAGCCAGACACGAACAGTAAGCTGCACAAGGGCAACAAGACACCCCATTTCCACGATTGGCGAGAGTGAGACGAGTTCATGTGAGGAGTTGTTGGCTATGTAGGAGATATTTGTTTCATGTAAAAAACAATGCCTCATAAATAGCTGAACGTATTATCAGATAGACAGGTCATAAGAACAAGAGTTTTAATGTGAAGCCTAATTTAAATGATATGTGAGCAAGTGTTTTTGAGACAGGGAAAGAGGACTATCGTGGCTTTGTTACGAGAACTGGATATGTTGTGTGAGGGGGCGTGACGACGGGTGGTGTGACGACAGGGGGCGGATCGGCAGCGACTGCCATATGGGCAACGCAGGACTGCGAAATTGCGCACAACGAAAGCCAGCCAAGCGCAATTGGAAGTTTTTTGGAGTGGTATGAATGCATGTGGGGACACCAACTCAACTATGGGGCGCGTTCGTGGAAGTTGAACGTTACCTCAGATAGACATGACAAGAATAGGAGAGTTTTGCCTGTGAAAAGTGGAATCTTTGCTGCTTTTGCTATAAAGCAGCAAAGATTCCGCAAAATGACGGTTTGCGAGGGGGGAGAACTGCGCTAAATTGTGGGCGTTCTCAATCATGGCAACCAATCTTTCTGTCGCTGATTTGCTCTGCGAAGGCTTCGATTCGCCGCTGGGCCTCACCGAAGCCCGTCCGCATTTGTCGTGGCGCCTCGACTCGAACCGTTCCGGCGCGCGTCAGGTCGCGTATCGCGTGCGCGCTTCCAGTTCGCCGCAGGGGTTCGATGTTCCCGAACTGTGGGATTCGGGCCGCATCGAGTCGAATCAAACAGCCTTCATCGCCTACGATGGCGTGCCATTGTATGGGCGCGAACGGGTGTATTGGCAGGTCGAAGTCGAAGATGAAACCGGGGCCATCACGCTCAGCGAAGTCGCCTTTTTCGAGACTGGTCTGTTCAAGCATTCCGACTGGGCGGCGCAGTTCATCAGCGCCCCCATCGCGGGCGGCCCGCTCACCGTGGCCCCTGTGCCGCGTCTAACGCGCACCTTCTCTCTCGAAAAGCCCGTCAAATCGGCGCGTGTTTATGCCACGGCTATCGGCATCTACTTCCTCGAATTGAACGGCAAACGGGTTGGCGACCATGAACTGGCTCCCGGTTGGACCGACTATAAGCAGTCGCTACGTTTCCAGACCTTCGATGTCACCGAGCAATTGCAAAGCGGCGACAACCTGTGGCGTGCTTATGTCGGCGACGGCTGGGGCGTTGGCTATCTCGCCTGGGACCCTCGCCAGCGTTACAGTGATCGCCCCTCCATTTTGGCCCAACTCGAAGTGGAATATGAGGATGGTTCGCACGAGATAATCGGCACCGATGACAAGTGGACGTTCGCTTTGGGGCCAATAATGAACGCCGACTTATTGCAGGGCGAGTCCTACAATGCGCAGCTTGGCTGGAAGGAAATGGGCGGCGTTGAGGTCGCTCCCATTCCCGATAACGTGACGCTTCGCGCCTCCATCGCTCCCCCGGTGCGCGTCACCGAAGAGCTGGCGGCAGTCGCGGTTCATAACGGCGGTTGGTTGCATGGTGTTGGGCAGGGCTGGGTGTTCGATCTCGGCCAGAACATGGTGGGGCGCGTGCGCCTCAACTTCTTGGCTCTTAAAAATGCCGTACCTCCCGGCACCACCTTCCGTTTGCGCTTCGCCGAAGTTTTGAAGGATGGCCCCCTCGCCACCACGGGGCGCATCTACACCGAGAACCTGCGCAGCGCCGCTCAAACCGATGTCGTGACCAGCGATGGCGAAATCGACTCGTGGGAGCCAGTCTTCACTTTCCACGGCTTCCGCTATGTCGAGATTTCGGGCTTGGCTACTGTGCTGAATAAGGATGAAGAGCCGCCGCTTGAGTTCGTGACGGGTGTCGTGATGGGGACCGACATGGCGCGTCGCGGCGACTTCGAGTGTTCGGACAGCCTCATCAACCAGTTGCAGCGCAACATCGACTGGGGTTGGCGCGGCAACTCGGTGGATATTCCCACCGACTGCCCGCAACGCGACGAGCGTCTGGGCTGGACGGGCGATGCGCAGGTCTTCTGCGAAACCGCCAACTGGAACCGCGATGCGCGCGGCTTCTGGGCCGAGTGGGCGCGTCAGGTACGCGAGGCTCAAACACCGGAGGGGGGCATTCCCCCTGTTGTCCCCGATACCGAGGTCGTCAAATCGCCGACAGGAAGCGCCGATGGTGGCCCCGCCTGGGCCGATGCCGTGATTATCTGCCCGTGGACGACGTACCGCTCGACGGGCGACATCCGCATCCTTGAGGAGAACTACGATGTCTTCGAGCGCTACGTCGCTTTCCAGAGCAACACCTCGCGCGACTATTTGCGCTGCTACGATGGCTGCGGCTATTTTCAGGGCTTCGGCGACTGGCTGGCGCTCGATGGCAGCGGCGTCACCGAAGGTGGCACTCCCAAAGAACTGGTTGGCACGGCGTTCTACGCGCACTCGGTCAATTTACTATCGAAAATCGCGACGGTGCTGGGCAAAGACGACGATGCCGCCAAATATACCGTGCTGTTCAGCGAAATCAAAACCGCCTTTTGCAGCCGCTTCGTTACTCCCGAAGGACGCCTGAGTCCGCCCTACCAGACGCCCTATTTGCTGGCGCTTGAGTTCGACCTGTTGCCACAGCAATTGCGCGAGAACGCGGCCAAAGAGTTGGTCGCCGAAATCCGCAAGAACCGCAACAAGCTCTCGACCGGATTCGTTGGTTCGCCTTATATCAACGGAGTGCTGACACGCGAGGGCCACCTTGATGTCGCCTACGATTTGCTGCACCAGAAGGCTTGGCCGAGCTGGCTGTATGCCGTGACGCAGAACGCCACCACCATCTGGGAACGTTGGGATGGCTGGACACCCGAAAAGGGCTATCAGGATGCGGGCATGAACTCGTTCAACCACTACGCCTACGGCGCCATCGGCGCGTGGCTGTATGGCTATGTCGCCGGTATCGAACTCGATAGCGATGTGCCGGGCTACGCCAAATTCAACCTGACCCCACGCCCCGGTGGCGAGTTGACGTGGGCTAAGGCCCATGTCGATAGCGCTCATGGCCGCATCGAAAGCGAATGGCACCTCGAAGATGGCCACTTCAAATACCGTTTCGTAGTGCCCGCCAACACCTCGGCCACGGTTCTACTGCCCGAAGGCACAACCTTTGATGCCGTCGCCGGAATTTACGAAGGCCAGGTTGAGATGAAGTAGGGGACGGACGCAAAGAATACGAATAGCGCGAGTGGCATTGCCACTCGCGCTATTCGCTTTTCTGTGGCTATTCGTAACAAATGGCTAAATGATGCCAGTAGGGATAACAACCAAATCTAACGGGATTAAAGTGGCGCTATTCGTGGCGCCAAAAAACCGTAGCTTTGGAATTGCCCGATATGTTGTCTCCCAACGCAGTTCTACCACCTTCGCCTCGCGTGCTTCTTGTTATGAGGCATTTCGTGGAAAGCTTTTCGCAGTTGCCCGATTTGTTGGCCAATGCTGGCATCCATGTCGATGTCGTCGGCACGGCGCGGGTGCGCCACATGCGCCACTGCGCGGCGGTTGGCAAATTCACCGAAATTGGAGACGGCGCCGAAGGCTTCAGCCGTGAGTTATCGGCTGAGGTCGGCGGGCAGCAATACGACTCGATCATTCTGGTCGATGAACCCGCGCTCAACGGCGTGCTGGATGCGCTGCACAATAATGAGTCGGTGCCATCGTCCTGCTTGCCGTTCGACCTTGACGCCCCTCTGGCGGCGGTTCTGGGAAGCAAGGCGCGCTTTTACGAGTTTTGCCAGCAGCACGACATCCGGCTTCCTGCCACCCACATGGCGACCTCGCGCGATGAGGCCGAAGAGATCGCGCTACGAATTGGTTTCCCCTGTGTGCTGAAAGGCACCACTGGCTCCGGTGGGCAGTCGGTGTACATGATTAACAACCGCGAAGAGCTATCGCACCAACTGACCCATTGGAACTACGGTTTGCCGATCATCGTGCAGCAGTACATCGCTGGTGTAGCGGCGGCGGCGACCTTCTTCTCGTTCAAGGGCGAACTGCGGGCGTGGATGGCGACGGCGAACGTGCTTTCGCTCAACGATGGCAAAGGCCCGAAGGTGGCGGCGCGTTTTCTGTGCGACCCTGCCATTCAAGCGGCGTGCGAGAAGTTTGCACGCCTGGGTAACTACACCGGAATCACCGGCTTCGACTTCATGCTGTCCGATAGTGGCGAGGTGTATATCATCGACCCACATTTCGGGCGGTTGACCGCGCTCAGCCACATGGGTCTCTATTGCGGTGTCGATTTCGGGGTTTGCTTACGCGATGCATTGCAGGGCAAAGCGACGGTACATCATCCCCAGCCCACCGACATCACCGCCGTCAAATTCCCTGAGTGCGTCAACTATGCACTCACAGGCGGCTTCTGGAAATTGATGCGAGTCGCCTCGCCGTTTTCGTCGCGCACTCGCTACTGCATCAATCCGCGTTTGGGATTGCGTTTCAATCTCACTCTGGCCGGTAAGTCGGTGCTAAAAAGCCTGCGTTGGCGCCAGAATGTGGCGATAGGCGCCATCAGAAAGCCGCTCAGTCGGGTTAAACAAGCGATGCTGAAAACTGCGGCAATGCTTCGCCAGCAAACCAAAGTTGCTTAACACTATTGCCCGCGACGGTGAACTTTTGAGGTAGTGGTTGCGTTATCGGTGGCAACCAACTTTGGCCCCAGTGGTCGAAGGGGAGACTCCATGATGAAAAGGCTATGGTTAGGTGCCGTCTGCGCAGCGCTCGGCGCTGGGGGATGTAGCGGGACAGGACAGAGTTCTACCGCGCAATTGGCTGGTTCGCCGTCGCGTATTATTCAGGTTTTTAACGATGGTCAGAAGATCGTCGTCAATGGGCAGAATGATGGCAAAAGCCAGTTATCGCTGGTGATGGGGAGTCTGCAATGGACGGCCAAATCGGAACGGCCCGATGAGTTCACTGCCTCGTTGGAGCCTTCGAGCAAAGTGCCGCTTGGCAAAGGCGTCACCGGAGAGGGATTCATCTTCAACGTGGGCGATAGCCGCTTCAACATTTCGGGAAAACCTGTGCCCGAAGGCGAACTGGTGCTGCGTCGGAACTCGCAAATCGTGCAACAAGGGAATGACTATGTGGTTGCTGACTTGATGCCCAAGAAAGGCAAACCAATTCCTGTGTTAGTGCGCCTTCAAGAGAAGACCCCCGCTAAACCGAGCGCCTGAATCATAGTTTGAACAGTCGATTTACCTCTCGGAATGAGGAGACTCAATGCGTCCAAGAGAGACTGTTGCAATTCAGTGAGTGGTTCCTCTCTAGCGAAGCTGGGGAGGTTAGGAGGGGCTAAAATGCCAGATTCCTTCAGTCCAAGTGTTTAAATTATGTTAATCAGAGCCGAGCAGCCAAAAGATAAAGACGCCGTTTACCACGTCAACGAAGCGGCCTTCTGTCGCCCCGATGAGGCCCAACTAGTCGATAGATTGCGCGATGGAGGGCAAGTCACTCTGTCGCTGGTCGCAGTAGTCGAGGAGCAAATCGTCGGGCACGTGCTGTTTGGCCCGATTGCTCTTCAGGATGGGGAGGTAACCCACAGCGCGGTCAGCCTCGCGCCGTTGGCCGTGTTGCCAGCGTTCCAGAAACAGGGCATCGGTTCGGCGCTGGTGCGGCAGGGATTGGACGAACTGCGCGCTGCTGGACACAGCGCCGTCGTGGTGTTAGGGCACCACGATTACTACCCGAAGTTCGGTTTCGAGACGGCGTCGAAGCACGGCATTACCTGCCCTTACGATGCCCCCGATGAAGCTTTCATGGTAGCGATTCTTTCCCCCGAAGGTTTGGATGGTCTCAAAGGGAGGGTGGTCTATCCGCCCCAGTTCGAGGGCTAATCAGACGGCTACTTGAGTCAAATATTGCTTCGCAACTTAAGCGCTTCAGTTTTTTCAATAAATTCATCAAATCAGACAAGAAATTGAGTTAATTTGCCCTCATTATTGGGTAGAACTCATGCTCTCTGTTCCTGTTGACCAAGACATGACTTCAAAAATTCTGATGGCTATGGTGACTTTGTCTGTGGCGTCTGCGGCCCATTCTCAACTGAAAGTTCAGCCCGTTCAGGTGGCGGTTTCTCCTGCGGCTGTTCATGGCATCGGCGGATTCGTTGGCGAGCGCATGGCCGCTAACCGCGAGAACTACCTCAAAAAGTTCGACATCAACTCCCATGTCGCGATGGTCGAAGCAGCCAAGACGCGCGATTGGTGGTGGATTGGCGAACAGCCCGGCAAGTGGCTCGAATCGGCGACATGGAGCGCTAAAACCGCCAACGATGCCAACCTCGAAGCCAGCACGCGCGCCATTTTGGCGCGGTTGGAGGCGGCCCAGAAACCGGACGGTTATCTGGGTATCACCGACACGGCAGTTCGCACTCCGCAACAACCGTTGCGCGGCATGGACCCCTACGAGCTGTACTTCACGCTGCATGGGTTAATCACCGCCTCGCAAGAGTTGAACGACCCCAAAGCACTGGCCGCCGCCAAGAAGTTGGGCGACTACTTCGCTGATACCATCGGCCCCGGTAAAGCCGAGTTCTGGCCGAGCGATATTCACGCCCCGCAAAACCATAACGTGCGCCTGACCGGGAGCCATTCGCCCATCGCCGGGCACACAGTTCACTACGGCTTTGAGGGCACCCTGCTCATCGACCCGATGCTGCGCCTGTATGAAGTGACGGGCGACAAAAAATATTTGCAATGGAGCCAGTGGGTGGTCGCCAATATGGACAAGTGGAGTGGCTGGGACAGCTTCTCGCGCCTCGACGATGTGGCGGCGGGGAAAATTGGCGTCGATCAGTTGCAACCCTACGTCCACTCGCATACCTTCCAGATGAACTTTCTGGGACTGCTTCGGCTCTATCAAATCACTGGCGATGCCTCGTTGCTGCGTAAGGTGAAAGGGGCGTGGGACGATGTCGCGAAGCGGCAGATGTACATCACTGGTGGCGTTTCGGTGGCTGAGCATTACGAAGAGGGCAACTTCAAACCCGTTTCGGGCAACGTGGTCGAGACATGCGCTAACATGTCGTGGATGCAACTGACTCAGGCTCTACTCGAACTGACGGGCGACCCGAAATATGGCGATGCCATCGAGAAGTTGCTGGTGAACCACGTCTTCGCCTCACAGACCGGAGATGGCGATTCTTACCGCTATCATACGCCGCCCAACGGCTCCAAACCAGAGGGCTATTTTCATGGCCCCGATTGCTGTACATCCAGCGGCCATCGCCTGGTTTCGATGCTGCCAGAGTTCTTCTACGCGCAGAAAGGCGACGCTCTTTTCGTCAACCAATATGTGCCGTCAACTGCCAACTTCGCCTTGCCGGGTGGCAACACGGTGGCGTTAACGCAGCAAACCCGCTATCCCGAAGCCGAAACCGTCACTATCGAAGTGACTCCGAAAAAAGCCGCTAACTTCGCTCTCAATGTGCGCATTCCGGCTTGGTGCGCGGCGCCCACTTTAAAGGTAAACGGCAAGACGATGGCCGCCAAAGCGGGCTACGCACGCATCGAGCGCAGCTGGAAAGCGGGCGATAAAGTGGAGCTAACATTGCCGATGAGCCTGAGTTGGCAGCAGTCGGATGGCGGCGAAGAAAAGAACGCGCCCGTCGCCAATCGGCCTTATGCTTTGCTGCGCGGCCCGGTGGTATACGCGCTCGATACCGTGTGGTGGAACGATAAGGGCGTCGCGGCTCCGCCCGATGTGGCCGCGTGGGCTGGCATGGGCATCGAGAAGGCGCCCAGGTATCCGGTTGTGCCGACGCCCGCCGATGCGCTCGGCCCCGCTCTGGAAGTTCCGGTGACGCTCATTGACGGCTCGACGGCGCGCGCCAAAATGCTGCCCTTCGCCAATGTGGGCACCTGGTATCGGGCGGGCGAAGCCAAGCCGAATCCCAACAGCATCGCCTATTCTTATGCGGTATGGTTGCAGGACAAAAACGGTCCCACTTTCGAGCGCAATCGCAAAGAGGTCGCGGAAGCCAGCCGAATCGAAGCGAACTCGCTCGACTTTATCCGCATCGGCAACGAAGCCTCCGAAAAGGCGCATAATCTGACGGGAGAAAGTAACTCCGGCGGCTTCGGTGGCAAATCGTATCGCGATTCGCGCGGCACCTTCAGCTACGATATGAAAGTATCGAGCGAAGCTCCCAGCGTTCTCGTCGCCACTTTCTGGGGCAGCGATGTTGGTCGTACTTTCGATGTTTGGGTCAACGACCGCAAAATCGCCACGCAGACGCTCGAAAACGTTCAGCCCAACCAATTCTTCGAGGTTAAATATGCCATTCCTCTCGACATCGTCGCCGGAAAAACCGACGCGATGGGCCGTAAAGTCGACACCGTGACGGTCAAGTTCGCCGCTGCGAACGGCTCGACTGCGGGCGGTGTTTTCGGACTGCGAACCGAACTGGCGAATCCGTAACGTCTATAATGAAATTAGGTTATGTGTCGCTACGCCATGTCCGGCCCCTACAAGGAAAAGTGGGCCTGTTTTGAGTGCCGCAAGTCGTTTCGAAAGACGAATCGGTGGGAAATTCACGCGCGTCCGGTTCCATTGGCGGAAGATGGCGAGCGCCTCGTGCTATGCCCCCAATGCGGCCAACGTATGAACGACATGGGGCTGGATTTCAAGGCGCCTCGCCAAAACGACATCGAGCAGTGGAAAAAAGTCGAGTTGTTGTTCGCCAACGGTTATGCCTTCCATTCGTGTGGTTGCAATGGCCCCGGCCCACACCCGGCTCGGCTCAACGAAGTGCCCACCTTTGTTGCCCAAGAGCAGCAAGCCAGAGAATTGCGGCAACAAAAACGCGCCAATCAACTGATGTCGCGGCGCAAGAGAAAGCGCCATGACGTGCATCCAAAAGAGTATTTTGCTCGCGTACGCTCAAAGTAAGAATGTGTCCAGAATGTGAGATAAGGAGGGAGTGGCGTTGTCTAATGCTTGGTATTTGGAGACAACAAACCGATGAAAAAACTTTCGATTGGACTGGGAGCTGTTGTGGTGCTGGCGACGATGGCAATGCCCTCGCTGGCTGATGTTCTGCGCGGGCGCATCAAAGAAGTCGATACCACCAAAGGTGTGGTGACTTTAATCGAGGGCAAGAAGGATTACACCTTCGCGGTTAACGGCGACACCAAGCTTCTGAACGTGAAGGGCGAGCCACTCGCCAACGGTTTGCTCAGCGGTGATTTAAAAGCTGGGCGCCGCGTGACGGTAGATTACACCACTACAGACGGAGCAAGCGTTCTGAACAGTCTGCAGATACGCCCATAACTTCTCGATATTGCAAAAGGCGCCCATTCAATCGAACGGGCGCCTTTGTTTTGGTTGGTTGGTAAGGGTTAGCCCAGGACCAGATGGCTTTGAGTATCGCCGAGCAGGGTTTGAATGTAGGTGATTTGGCCGTGATGGTTGACCAGTTCAACGACAGGAATACCTGCGACCATGCTCAGAGGGGCCGGGCCAATCGGCAATTCCACCATCTTCCCCAATTCGCTGGGATCCAAATTTTTGATGGCCTCTTTATGCGCTCCGACGATCTGAGTAACCAGCGCCTTCGCGTCCTCTCGATTTGTGACCGGAACCAATTGCGTTTGTGGTTTTCCGGCGGCGACCAGAGTGAACATATTCACTGTGGCTGCCGCGTGGTTGATGATTTCCAGCACCGATTTCGCTTCGGGCGCGGGCTTCCAATCCAACTTGTCGTCGGGGATGAAGTCGAGATTGTTGTTGATGTTGGTGTTTGCCCAGTCGAGTTGACCGGCAATGAGTTCCAGAGGTGTTTGTGGGCTGGCCATGATGTGTTCGTTCGCTCTTTCGCTCTATTCACTGAGCAAAAACATGGCCCGTTATCCCTTACGGAGCCGTCTCATATTGAGGCATTCCATCGCATATATCGAACCACTCAGCCTTATCGCCCACGAAAATATGAGCCGCTGGTTTGGCGCTGAGCTTGGTATCCAGAGAACCCAGGCGCAATATGAGGGTATCGGGAGTCGCATCGCGACGGGTGAAGAGCGGCGAGGTGCAATTTGCACACGAAACGCGATGCACTCCCGGTGATGATTGGTACTCTTTCAGTGATTCAGTCCCCGTCAGCAAACGAAACTTCGAGCGCTCAATGCGGCTCCCCGTCGCGAAGGCTGTACCACTATATTTGCGACAAATCGAACAGTGGCAACAAACGATATGGTCGATCTCCCCATCGAATTCGTAAGTAACGGCGCCACACAGACAACTGCCTTTGAGCATAAGTTGGTTTAGTGTAGGGGAGAACTGGTTCGGTTTAGGGCGCAGGGCGCTCAGGTCTTTGAAGCGAGTTCAAATCGGCCTCGAAGCCCACTTTTCCTCGACGCAAATCGGCGAGAGATGCGCGATACACCCAGCCGCCCCGCGACCACACGAGGTTATTCAGACTATCGAAAGTCGCCCACTCGACATCGGGTGTAAGCACGTCGGGAAACTCGCGCACGCGAAACTCGAAGGTGTAGCCGTGTTCGAGGTAGCCGCGATAAAAGCATTCGAGCGTTGGGCCTTTGCGAGCGGGTTTCCATTCCCAGCCATCGTCGTCATCGTTGGCGATTTTGTGTGTGGGAGATTTTATGGGCCTCTCGTTTCCCCAGTTGTCGCCCATGCGAGTCCAACCATCGCGCTCCATTTTCAGGTAGGTGATGCCCAAATCCTCATCGCGCCCATAGCCCAATGGCTCGGTTTGAAAAGGCACATGGCCTTTCACTTTCTCCCAACAGTTAAGGAGCAAGGTTTTCTCGTCGCGCCACATACCTCCACCGTTCCATGAGCCGAAATTATTGCCTTCGAGGTAGGTTTTCAGAAAGGGCAGGGCGCAGCAACCGTTCCATGTGTTGCCATCACTGCCCATCGCCAAATAGACCATCCATTGCCCATCGAACGAGACATCGCAGCGCTTGGAATAGATTTTCCCGTTGAACCACGAGCCATGCTCGAATTTATCGGTGCGTGTATCCCAGCGAATGATGTGAAACACCTTCGAGGGACTGCGGCGGATGATAACGACAAAGGGAGCTTTACGCGCCGCCAACAGGTGAATGCGGGCCGGAGCGGGGGGAGTTGACATGGCGCTCAGTTTTTATCTTGGGGGGTGACGAGGGTTCCGGCTATCCACAACCCGGCGATGAAGACGGCGAAGTTGAACATCACTCCCCACTTATCCTCGAACGGCCATTTGTTGTGGGGCAGCTTGCCGTTGTGCGTCGGGATGAATTTTTCTTTCATCGGCGCATAGCGGCGCGGGTCTTTCTTCAGCTCGTAGGGAATATGCTCGAAGTCGGGGCACACGGCACCCAGAGCGCCCCAGAACTGCGGGCTTTTCCAGCCGTGAACGCGCCCGATTTGCGCGAGCGTACCGAACACAAGCGGCGTTTCGCCGATGTCCATATCGTGGTGCGGGATAACATCGCCCACGACATGCGATACCACGCCAACCACAAAGGCCAGCGCAGGATGTTTGCAATAACGACCAATGGCGGCGCCGATAGCCGCGTGAACAAATCCGGTCATAGCTAGTTTTTAGTTGTTAGTGGTCAGTTTTTAGTTCGTTATATGGCTGTTGAGAGGAATCTGGCTTAGAGAGCCACTGTCCCTGTTCGAAACTAACCACTAACAACTAAAAACTAACCACTTATCGGAACAATTCTGGGGCCAAGGCGCGGTAGGCGTAATACACCTTCCACACATATTTTTGGGTCGAGGCTTTGGGGATGCCGCGTCCGGCGCGGTTCACGGCGCCGACTCCGGCGTGGTAGGCGGCGACGGCGAGCATGGTGCCGTTCGAATCGCGCTCATACACCTTCAGGTTCTGGCGAAGCAACTTCGCGGCGCCTTTCAGGTTTTGGCGCGGGTCCCAGGCGTTGGCGACGCCCAGGGGGCGCAAGTTGAAGGGCATCAACTGGCCAAGTCCCATTGCCCCCGCGCCGGAAACGGCGTTGGGGTTGAACTCCGATTCAACCTGAACGATGGCGGCCAAAAAGCGTGGGTCGAGGCTCTGTGCTTGCGAGGCTTCGAGAATCGCGTAGGCGATAACATCGGCAGCGTCGGTATCGAGGCGTGGGTTGGTCCGCATCGCCAGCGAACGGAAGGCGGCGCGGCTCGACTCATCGAAGCCGAAGAAGGCGTTGTCGCGCTGTGCGGGCTGAGTCTGAGCGCGGGGAGCCGGTGTTCGCGGTGCCACCGAAGGGGCGGTGCGCGGGCGGGCAATGGTCGGCGCGGGGGGCAAGTCGATTTCGGGGCCGATGACAACGCCGTCGATACTGCTATTGGTGATGGTGTTGCTCAAGATGACGGCTTCGGGCGGTGGCGCACCGGGCACGTTCTTGGGCAGGTTCAGTACGGCTGAAGTGTCGTCGTTGGGGCCATCGAAGAGATTCGGGTCGCGCTTCGAGGTGGCGTTGACCAATTGGACGACGGCCTCAACGCCGACCATGCCCTGAACGCGGCACAGCACACGCACCCAGTTGCCCGCGCGTCCGGCGGGCGAACTCTTGAAGTTCGGCGTCGCTCCGATGACCTGAGTTTGGCCATCGGGCAGTTGCAGCATGATGGAGAGCGTATCGCCACCGCCAAAGATGCCTTTCACTACGCCGCGCAGTTCGACTGTCTTTCCGACAAGGGCGGCGCCTTGATCTTTAAGTTCGTCGGTAGTGTCGATGCGGGCGGCTTCGAGGTTCTTTTTATGCTCCTCGAAATCAGGCAAAGCCGCCGATGTCGATGTTGTTTCTGTAGTTGCGGGAGCCGCCGGAGTTTGCGCCCAGAGAGGAGCGGAAGTCGCGGCTAGGAATGACAGCAAAAGAGGCAATCGCATACGTGGCAAAGAGTGGAACACCGTTTAGGCCAAAAGTTGCGCTGTGGCAAGTGAAACTGACATACAACGACTCGCCAAACGCTCATCAGATTATATAACAGCGCCCCCGCCAAGTCTCTAACGGTAGTAACAATGCCCAGCGGCTGGGGGCGAACACAAGGTTCGCCCTCAAACACTTCAACCAACCTCGTAGGCTTATCACCTACTCAAGGCGCGCTTTCGATTTGCACCGCGTCGCCCCGCAAGCGTTCGACGTGCTGGCGTGGAGGGGCGCCGAAGAAGCGCCTGTAGTCGCGGCTAAAGTACGAAGGATCGTCATAGCCCACTTTGAATCCGGCGTTGGCGGCGTCCATGCCCTCGCTCACCATCAAACGCCGCGCTTCCTGAAGGCGCAATTGCTTTTGAAATTGGAGTGGAGTCAGCGCGGTGACATCCTTGAAATGGTGATGCAGCGCTGAAGAACTCATGCCCGATTCTCTGGCGAGTTTTTCGATGGTCAGCGGCTTGTCGTAGTTATCGCGTAGCCAGCTAATTGCTCTCGCCACGCGCTGAGTCTGCCCTAGCCCCGGCACGATTTGATGGAGCCGCGCCGCTTGTGGCCCTTTCAACAACAGGTAAATGATTTCCCGCAACACCAGCGACCGCAAATAGGGCGATTCTCGCGGCGAATCGAAGAAGCGGGCGAGCCGCACCACAGCATCAAGCAACCCGCAATCTATCGGGCTTGATTCCATCGCGCGCAGCGGTGTACCCGCTGTTGGTGTCGGCAGTCCGGCTTCGGCGATGACCGAACCCACCATCGCCGGGTCGAGTCCGATAGTCATTCCCAGATGAGGTTTTTCCGGCGAAGCGTCCAATACCCGACTCGTGGCTGGTAACGTGACTGTGTTCAACAAAAAGTGCCCCGTATCGTAGATGTACTGCTCATCGCCGAGCGTAACCTGCTTGCTGCCCTGTGCCACCACGCACAGCAGCGGCATGTACATGGTGTGGCTGGGGGTTGTCGGGCACGACGAACTACTCACCCAGATCGACTCATAAGGCTGGCGCAGATTATCCCCGCCCACTGCCTTCTGTATCAGCCCCTTCAATTCTGTAAGCGAAGTAGGCATGTCTGTGATGGGGGAATCGTACTTTGTTGGCATGATGCAGGATCGTCCAATTAATCGCGAGTATCGTCCTAACTTATCGCACGTCATCGGACGCACAATTAAGTGTAGGGGCAAAACAAAGCGGGCGATGGTCTGGAGTATTCTCCATTTTTCCATCGCTTGAGTGAGTAGTTTTGCCTCGAAGGAAAGCGAACCATGCGTTACAACAAACTGGGACGAACCGGATTATTCGTATCGGAACTGTGCTTGGGCACCATGACCTTTGGCAGCAACGAAATGTTCAAAGCCGTCGCGGGAGTTCAGCAGCAAGAAGCCGATACCCTCGTCGCTCGCTCATTTGAAGCGGGCATCAACTTCTTCGATACCGCCGACGTTTACTCCGATGGACAGTCGGAAATCATCACCGGAAAGGCGCTGCGCAACCTGAATGCATCGCGCGAAGAATACCTCGTAGCGACCAAAGTATTCGGTCGCTCTGGCAAAGGCCCGAATGGAAACGGCGCTTCGCGTGCCCACATCATGGATGGCGTCAAAGCCAGCCTGAAGCGCCTCGAACTCGACCACATCGACCTCTATCAAATCCACGGCTTCGACGCCGCGACTCCCCTTGAAGAAACCGTTCGCGCTCTCGATGATTTAGTCCGCCAGGGCTTGGTGCGCTACGTTGGCGTTTCCAATTGGGCCGCATGGCAAATTATGAAAGCGTTGGGTATTTCAGAACGCCTTGGACTATCCCGCTTCGATTCCCTGCAAGCCTATTACTCGATTGCCGGACGCGACATGGAGCGCGAACTGATTCCTCTGCTCAATAGCGAAGGCGTCGGCCTCATGGTGTGGAGTCCACTCGCGGGCGGCTTCCTCAGCGGTAAATACACCCGCGACGCTGATGGACCCGATGATAGCCGCCGCAAAGACTTCGACTTCCCACCAGTCAATAAAGATCGCGCCTTCGACATCATCGACGTGATGCGTCCCATCGCCGAATCGCGCGGCGTTTCGGTCGCGCAAATCGCCCTCGCATGGTTGCTGCATCAGAAGGTGGTTTCGACCGTCATCATCGGCGCCAAGCGCATCGAGCAACTGGACGATAACCTCGCCTCCGTGCAAGTCGAACTCAGCGCCGACGAACTTAAGGCACTGGACGAAGCCAGCCAACTAACTGCCGAATACCCCGGCTGGATGATCGACTTCTGGGGCGGCGAGCGTGCCAAACAGTTGCAAGCCTCCATCCGTTAAGCGAGTAGGAAAGTAACAACGCGAGGTGAGAGTCGTTCGCGGCCCTCATCTCGCCAGTTATCAGGTCGTTTATGAATCTTAAATCTTTGCGCACATTGGGCCGTTCCGGTCTGCCCGTTAGCCCGCTCTGTCTGGGCACCATGACTTTCGGCAGACAGGACTGGGGTTCGCCCGATACGGTTTCGCAGTCCATCTTCGATAGTTATGTCGATGCGGGCGGTAACTTCATCGACACCGCCGATGTATACGCCGTAGGCCGCAGCGAAGAGTTGGTCGGCCAATTCATCGCCGAACGCAATTTGCGCGACCAACTGGTGCTTGCCACCAAATACACCTGGAACAGCACCGAAAACAACCCTCTCGCGGGTGGCAATGGTCGCAAGAACTTGAACCGCGCTCTCGAAGGTTCGCTGCAACGCCTAGGTACCGATTACATCGACCTTTACTGGGTACACGCCTGGGATAAAATCACGCCCGTCGAAGAAGTCGTCCAATCGCTGAGCGAACTGGTCAGCGCTGGCAAAATCCGCTACTACGGCTTCTCGAACGTGCCCGCATGGTACACAGCCCGCGCCGCCACACTCGCGCAAACCCATAACGTCCCCGGCCCCATCGCTTTGCAAATGGAATATTCGCTCGTCGAACGCTCCATCGAGAACGAGCACATCCCCGCCGCACAGGAACTCGGTTTGGGCATCGTTCCGTGGAGTCCACTCGCCTTCGGATTCCTGACAGGCAAATACAGCCGCGAAGACCAGAGCGAGCAGGGCCAGGGAGAGGGCCGCTTAAATTCGGGCAGCCCCATGTTCCAGAAATTCTCCGAAAGCAACTGGAAAATACTCGACGCCCTGCGCGAAGTCAGCGAAGAAGCCAACTTATCACTGCCCAAAGTCGCTCTCTCATGGGCCTTGTCGCGCCCCGGCATCACCTCGCTCATCCTCGGCGCCAGTAAAGTCGAGCAGCTACACGACAACATCGCCTCGCTCGAAGTCGAACTGACACCACAGCAACTCACCAGACTCAGCGATGCCAGCGCCCCAGCCCCGCTCTATCCCTACACCGTATTTTCTGAACAAATCAACAGCAGCATCTTCAACGGAATCAGCGTACAACCCTGGCGCTAGATGACGAAACAAAAGGCAGCCAACGGAATTGTTGGCTGCCTTTTGTTTGTGATGATACCCCGTAGAGATATGCCTCGGCGCGTCTTGGATTGTTAGAACTCCCCGTTTTACCCCGCCATCTGCAATTCCATCAGCACTCGTGGCGAATCGACGGAAGAGAGTACGCGCTGGGCCTCGCCAGTGAAGCCCCACAGGAAGCCATCGCGGGCTTCGACTTCGACGATGGTTCCCACAGGATAATCGCGCAGAGCGCCGGGGAAAATCATCAGTTTGTTGCCGCGTGTGCGGCCCGCGAGCTTGAGCGGGTCTTTGTCGCTGGGGCCTTCGACCAGAACCTCGAATGTCTGCCCGACCAGTTCGCCGTTTTTCTCGCGCGAGATGTCGGCCTGTAAGTCGATGAGACGGTTGAGGCGCTCTTTTTTCACGATGGCGGGCACATCATCGGGCCACTCGAAGGCTTCGGTGGTGTGGCGCGGCGAGTAGGCGAACATGAACGCCTGATCGAAACGGATTTCGCGGAAAGCCTTCAGCGTGTTCTCGAACTCCTCGTCGCTTTCGCCGCAGAAGCCCACGATGGCGTCTGTCGTGAGGGTGACGCCGGGAATGCGTTCGCGCACGCGGTCGATAATCGAGCGGTAGCGTTCGATTGTGTAGGTGCGCTTCATGCGCTTCAAGCAAGTATTGTCGCCCGATTGCAGCGGGAAGTGCAGGTGTTCGCACACGCTGGGTAAATCGGCGATGGCATCCACCAACGACTCGGTGAAGTACATCGGGTGCGGCGAAGTGAAGCGCACACGGAAGTTGGGGTTGATGTTGTTGATTTGCTCCAACAGCCACGCGAAGTCGATGCGAGTTCCATCATCCAGTTTGCCGAGGTCGTGCCCATAAGCATTCACTGTTTGGCCGAGCAGGGTAATCTCGCGGTAGCCGAGGTCGCTGAGCTGGCGAATTTCATCGAGAACTTCGGATGGGCGACGCGACACTTCGCGTCCACGCGCGCTGGGCACCGCGCAGTAGGTGCATTTGAAGTTGCAACCGAAGATTACATCGACCCACGCTGAAGTCGCGCTGGAACGGCGCACCGGAGTAACGGGCGTCGGATCGGTTTCGAGTCCCAACCCATCGCGATTGCCGCCGTTCTGAGCCGCGCGCACCAACAGGGGGAGGTGGTGTAAGTTGCGCGGCCCCAGCAAAATATCAACTTCGGGCACACGACGACGAATCGAATCGGCCTCGCGCTGCGCCATGCAGCCCGCGACTCCGATAACCAGGTCGGGCTTATCATTTTTCAATCCACGCAAACGCCCCAGATCGGAGTACAGTTTGTGTTCGGGCCGCTCACGCACGGCACAGGTGTTGAGCAAAATGACATCCGCCTCCTCCGGCGAGTCGGTGGCGTCGAGGCCCAACGATTCGAGCATACCCGCCATACGCTCGGAGTCGTGGACGTTCATTTGACAGCCGTAGGTTTGTATCCAGTAACGCGGTTTCATCTTTTGTAAGAGAGTATTGTGCGCTTGGCGCCCCAGAGGCGAGAAATTAGCAGAATAGACGGTAAATTAAAGACGAACCCGCGCCGAAAATTTTCCGAAGGCTCCTATGCCGCTTTGCCGGGGTCCTGGAATGTGTCTTGAGCTTGTATTAATCGGGATTGGGGCTGTATAGACGATGGAGGTGCAGTCAACAGCGAGTGGTGTGGGGTAGAACGCATAGTGACTGTCGTGAAAAGCAGTGGGAAATTGTTATTTCCTTCACTGGCATTCGAGCGGCTGAGATGCATTTTTGTATTCATACCAGTTCCATAACGGGGGCAAAAAAAGCGCCAGCCACTGGTGGGCTTTTCCCGACCTGTCCCCGAAACGCCCCCAGCGTCCTACGCTGTGGCGAGTCGGCTTAAGATTGGAGTAACTGCAACGCCACTATGTTGACCATCAGACCCTACCGCCCCGAAGACGAAGAACAGGTCATTCAGCTCTGGCACGACTGCTGTCTGGTCGTCCCTCAAAATAACCCCGCCCGCGACATCCAACTCAAATTACAGATGCAGCCAGAGGGCTTTTTAGTCGGAGTAATCGACTCCCAAATCGTCGCCTCCGTCATGGCTGGCTACGAAGGCCACCGGGGTTGGCTCAACTATTTGGCGGTTTCGCCCACCCTTCAACGCCAATCCATCGGGCGCCAAATGGTCGAAGCCGCCATCGCTCATCTTGAACAAATGGGTTGCCCCAAAATCAACCTGCAAATCCGTGCTTCCAACACCAAAGTTATCGAGTTCTACAAACGTCTCGGCTTCACCATCGACGAAGTAATAAGCATGGGTAAACGCCTGTAGGTAAGAGACGCAACATTGCGTCCTCCTGGGAGATTAAGGAGGGGGCTTGAGAGAGTTTGTGGGGTGAGTCAGGTGTGCGGGTGGGGCGTGTGTTTAAACTGCGCGGCTAACTTATATGAACGAACCGTTTTACAACGTTTTGCTGAAAGCGCGTGAGGGTGACTCCCCGGTTGCCATTTATTGTAACCCCGATAACCCGCGTGCGTTCCTTGCGGGCTGGGTCGAAGCCGTGTCCGAGAGCCATGTGATTTTGCGCCACCTTTCCCCCGAAGGCCGCTACGATGGTTATGTATTGAAATACTGCGACGCTATTTTTCGCGTCGATACCGAGGGACGTTATCTGGAACGGTTGGCGTTTCTGTTCTCGGCGCGCAAGCAGAAATTCCCCAGCGTATTGGTTTCCGATTTCGATTCGCAAACCAACCTCATCATCGAAATTCTGTTGGCCGCCCAGCGCGAAGAGCTGCTGGTAACAGTCGAAGTCGCGGCGGAAGATTTCGATAACGGCGCCGTTAAATCGGTCGATATGGAAACCATGACCCTCGAAGTCTTCGACCCCTATGGCGTCATCGACCGCGAGGCCACCATCCACCTCGAAGCCATTTCCGAAGTCCGCGTCGACTCCGAACGCCTCCAGTCGCTTAAGCTTCTCAGCAACTGGCACCAGTTGCCGGGGCTGTGAATCATAAATGGTGCCAGAATACGTTCTGGCACCATTTAGTGTGCTACGATTACTATCCGATTTGCCTTGTAAGTTCGCGGATAAGGACCTGTTTTTTTTGAGGGGTAATCTTATCGTCTGCCCAGGCTAGAAGGAATTCCAGCGCCGCTGTAATTTCCGTTTCGCTTTTATTCGAATGATTTACTCTCAGGGGTAATTCTATCGGTCTACATTGCCAACTTGAGCGTAGATGAGGTTTTTCTGCTTCAATATTAAACCACTTCCAACCTACAAAATAATTGTGGTTTGCAATAAGCTTACACCACAAATTTAAGCCCGTATTGAGGCCAATCCATTCTGGGACAAAGGCACCTTCGGAGCGGAAATATACAATACCGTATTTGCTTCTCCCTGTTCGTTTGATGAATTTTTTTGTGTTGGGTTGGATGGTGACACAGGCTTGGACTAACTGGCGTGCTTCTTCTGCCGAGCCGCGAATCCATGTTTCTGAAAAATCAAACAGCTCGTCGGGATTGAACTCGCGCTTAAAGATCGCATCGCACATCCGATGGTGAAGTTGGGGGTGTTGCGCTGATGCTTCATACCAATCATTCTCGTTTTGAAATTTATGCGAGTATTTTGACAACTGATTAAAGAATTCCCAACCACTGTCCCAAAGTAAGGCTTCCATGTCGGGTATGTAATCTAGTGGTGCAAAATTCATTTTCATCCAGGGACCACAAATCCAATCATGAACCCATACACCTTCAGTAGGTGACATAAGAGCGCACGGGTGATCTTGGTACGCGAAATAGCGTCCATATCGTTCTGCTTGGTAGTGATGATGAAAGAAGGCAGTCAAATCTTTCTCTGAATCCAGACATGGTTCGGTGATCGCAAAGATCATATTGGAGTCGTATCTGGTTCGGAAAAATAGGCGGTCACGCCAGCGCTTGAGAAGAATTGTGGAACTATAGTCGATTCCTTCGCTGGAGGTGTAAACCGCTTCTGTCACATCATGGGGAGTGACGTCCGAGATTTCGATACTGATGTCGCGGGGATGCAGCACGAAAAGCATGGATTCATCTACGGAGTTCATAATATTCCCCGAAAGTTTGCCTGTTTAACTCCGTATTTTTCGGATATGTCTTCTGAGATTGGTAAACCTCAACATCATGCCATTTGAAATTATTCCGGCCATCGACATCCGAGGCGGTAAGTGTGTGCGACTCATTCAGGGCGATTACGGGCGCGAGACTGTTTATGGCGACGACCCCGTTGCTATGGCGAAGCGCTGGGCCGATGAGGGCGCGCTCCGCTTGCACATCGTCGACCTCGATGGTGCCCGCGCCGGAAGTTCGGAGAACTTCGAGGCCATTAAAAAAATTGTCAAAGCCGTGCGCATTCCGGTTCAGGTCGGCGGTGGCATCCGTTCGTTCGAAACTCTGGACGATTTGTTGGACGCGGGCGTGCAACGCTGCGTTTTGGGCACTGCTCTGGCGAAAGACCCGCACTTCGCGGAGGAAGCCTTCGCGATTTACGCCGACGCCGTCATCGCGGGCATCGATGCCCGCGATGGTAAAATCGCCGTCGAGGGTTGGCAGGAAACCAGCGTCGTCGACGCTGTGCGCTTCGCCGCTCACATCGAAGAAATGGGCGCATCGCGCATCATCTTCACCGACATTGGCCGCGATGGCATGTTGACCGGCCCCAATACAGGGGCGCTCGCCGCAGTTTGCGAGGCGGTTTCGATTCCAGTCATCGCATCTGGCGGCGTCCATACCGAGGGCGATGTCGCCCAACTGATGGCCATTCAAGGCATCGAAGGCGTCATTTCGGGCAAAGCCCTGTACGAAGGTACAACCACCCTGCGCGCCCTTCTGGACGCCGTCGGCCCAGAAGAAGAGTAGGCATTCTCCGAGACTGATTCCAAGGGGGCGAACTTTTAGTTCGTCCCATTATTTTTTGCCGTTCCTACTTCCTATTCGCCCCGCAACAACGCCAATGCGATGTCGGCGCGCGCAACTCTTTGAAATCCAAAGTCATTGGATATGCCATTGACCATTTCGAGGGCATGTTGCGGGTCGATTTCGGCCATCGCCGAAACAAGGCCCTGCATTTTTTGGCTGTTGCTGTAGGCATTGATGCGCTTGCCCTTGGTGTTTTCATGCCTCTTGGCCCACTCGCGTTCGATGAGGATGCGGCTTTCGCCTGGCCACTGTGCGGCACGGGCTTTGGCGTACGAGGCGATGGAATAGTACAGGTCATTATCTCTCATCTGACTCATTTGGTACCAGAGGTCTTCGTCCTGTTGTTTGGGGTTGGCCTTGCGAAAGGCGGCGCGAAACAGCGTTGCGGCCTTTGGTTTATCGAACTGAAGGGTAATCGCCGCGACCTGCGCGATAAATTCGCCGTCGTTCAATTGCTCTGCATTGATGAGGGCGAGAGCTTTGCGGGCCAATTCAAACTGGTTGCTCTTTGTGGCATTACGGGCCATGACAAGCAAGATTGGGGCGCGCTGATAAGAGGACAATGGCATCGCCACCTTGAGGGCGGTGGCTGGGTCGCTAGTCGCCAACAGCTTGGCGAGTTGTTCGCGGGCCTCCGAAAGAACGGCTTTGGCCAGCCGCACTTGTGCGGGAAATTGGCGGCCTTTTGTTTTGGAAGTCGCTTGCACTTGCGCCCCCAACTTCTCGATGCGCGCGAATATTTGGCGGGCGCTGGTGGTGTCGCCTGCCTCGCTATAAGCCGCCATCGCCGAGTTCAAATATTGCAACTTCGCTTCGGTGTTGCACTCCGCGATCAGCACTTCCACGGCGCGCGGCGAGACACGAGCCGCCAGTTGCCCCCACTGCCACGTCGAGCCACTATCAGGAATTTGATCGGCGAGTTGAGCGGCGTATTCGCTCCACATCGTTCCTTGAGCCGGGTCGATTTTCTGGGCGATCTCGGCCAGTTCCAGTAGCAGACTCACGCTACCCGGCGAAATTTCGCGCCGCTCCTTTTCCTGCTCGGCCAGCCATGTTTTCACCAGTTCGCGCTTGTCTTTGTCTTTTGTGCCAGCGCGCGCCAGCATCACCATGCGCTCGAACTCTGCGCGGTTGTTGCTGGGGCTATGGTCGCGGTTTTCCTGCTCGTGTTCCAGGAACTGCTCCGGTGCGCGTACCGCCTGAATGTGCAGCATCTCTTTCCAACCCCAGTAACCCTCCCCGGCGGCGCGAGCGCGCACCAGCATTTCGCCGAGAAGTTGCCCGCGTACCTGCCAACGCTTGCCCCATTCCCAATCGAGCGGCGAATTAGGCACCGCCATTTCGGCCAGCGCGCTCTTGTTGGCAATAGGAACGGCATCGGGCAACACGATTTGTATCGCCTCGCCTTCCTTCTCGATTTTGTACGACTTCCAGCGCGGCCCATCGGAGGCGAACAGCGTTACACCCGACGAGGGCACACCTTTCAAAGTGAACTCGCCGTTGGCATCGGTGCTAACGGGCAGGTCGCTGCCTTTCTCCGGCGCGATATAAGCGTTGGCGACGGGCCTTTGCGCCGAATCGACCACGCGCCCATGTAATATGCCCTGCTTACTCAGCACGACATCGCCGCGCCATACCCCGTCCTGCACCTTGGGCGCCTCATATTCGGCGCTATAGCCGGGGCGCGATACCCCCACGATGTCGGGCGTCGCGTTCTCTATCGGGCTGGTGATGCTGTACACGCCCTCAAGGTTCGATACCGCCATCTGCCCCATGTACCAATTTCTATCGGAGCGAAAGTTGAACTTGATTTTCACGCCCGCCATTGGTTGGCCTTGATACAAAACCCGCCCCGTTGTTGTTCTTGGCACCGCGAGTTTGGCTGCGGTTGCGGCTGTATCGGCCAGCACGAGGTTAAGCGGTGCTATCGCCCCTTTCCCAACCAGCAGTTTTACGGGCGCTTTGAGCCTGTAACCCTGAACCGACAGGTTATATTGCCCCTCTTCCAGCCCATCCAACGTGAATTTGCCCTGCGCGTCCGAAACTCCATAGGCTCCTATCCCTCTCGCTTTGTAAGCATTAATCGAGACGGCGACCCCCTTTCCCCCGGCCGTTTTGATAGTACCCGCTACCTTGCGCCCGATTTTGAGCTTGATGAGGCCCATGTTGATGATGCCACTACGAATATGGGCAGCATCCGTTGGTATCTTGGGCTGTGCTTTGCGAATGTAACCCGACGCACTAACAGAAAATGAGGTGCTTTCGGGCGCGATGAGGAAGTCGAACACACCCTGCGCATCGCTGCGCCCACTGCTGTTGGCGCCCCGGCCCCATGTCGAAACCCACACATCAGGGATAGGTTTGTTCGTGCCTTCATCTACCAGTCTGCCGCGAAAATGCAGTCCTGCTTTGGCTTTGATGTCGCCGATGTCGCGCACCTCGCCGGGTTCCAAATCGCTGACCTGTTTCATTGGCACGATGAAAGGCAATTGCCCCCCGGCAGCAAAGAGCGCCTGAAATGCGAACCCCCTGTCGCCGATACCCGTAATTTGGAAAGTGCCATCGGCTTTGGTCTTGGGAGTAGAGGCGACACCAGCATAAAATTCAACTCCTGCCGCTGGTTTGCCATCGGGACGCAGTAGGCGTCCCTTCACCGTCGCCCCAGGCTCCACATACAGTGGCGGTGCCGCATGACTAACATCGAGCCAGAAGAACTCGCTTTTGAAGCGTGCATCGCTGATGTTGAACCCTACTGGCCCCGTGAGCGGCACGTTATCTAATTGCCAATGCCCTTGCGCATCGCTTTGGGTTTCGAGGCGCTGCTTGTCGCGCAGATAAGCGAGCGACGAGTAGGTTCCTGCCGGGTTGAGTTGGGTGAGGGCGAGTTTTACGCCCGCCACGGGCTTATCGTCGCTGTCCACAATGACGCCGCCATAGGACTGGCCTTTGCGTAGCGTGAGCGTGGTAGTTCCCTCTTTGAGATTAACCTGCGTAACCGCCATACCCGGCGCGATAACACGCGCCAGATAATAAATTGTGCCCTTGGCCGCACCTGCTTTGGGAGTCAGTGTCATCGTGCCCGTGGCGTCGCTTTTGAGGTCGAAGGATTCCGCAACCTTGCTCCCTATCGGGCGCACACCGACATTGACGAGGCGCACCTGAGCGCCCGCGACCGGTTTGCCATCCGGCCCCTTGATTTGTAGCTGCACCGCATCGGCCTGACAAACCGCCAGCGAGCCAAGAAGGGAGAGTAGGGTAAGTGAGAGTTTCATATGCAGAGGAGTAATTTGGAGAGTTGACTGAACTTATGGGGTGAGCAAGTCGATAGCGATATGGGTTTGGGTCTGGGCGCGTTGTCCCCGGCCATCATCGAGTTTGGGAAGCATTTCGAGGGCGCGGGCAGGGTAAACCCTCCCCATCGCTTCGATGAGTGAGGCCATCGCACCATCTCCTCTGTCTATTCCCGCTCCCTCTTCGTCGGGCTTGGCTTTGGCGGCTTGTTCTATGCGCTGTTGCCATTCACGTTCGATGAGGATTCGGCTTTCGCCCGGCCACAGCGAAGCGCGCAACTTCGCGTAAGTGGCGAACGTCGCGAATCCGAAACTTCCCGCATCTTCTGGGTTGGGTCGAGTTTTATCGTAGGCGCGCGTCCACAGCGTCGCCGCCAATGTCGGATCGAATGTCTGGGCGATGGAGGCGGCTTCGGCGAATAATTCGACGTTGCCTGTGCGAACCTGAAACGTGCTTTCGAGCGCCTTCTTCGCGATGTCGAACTGCTTGAGTTTGGCGGCGTTGCGGGCGATGGTATTAAAGAGTTTCGCTTGGTCGTAGACACTAAGTTGCGGAGCCAACGCCAGCGCGGCGTTGGGGTCGGTGCGCGACAAAAGGCCCGCATATACCGCCGTCATATGTAGCAATATGTCGCTGGGGCGATTGCTATAAGGGCGAACTTTCAGGTCGGCAGCGGGGTTTTGTTGCGATTGCGCCACTAGCTTTTTGCTTTGCTCGTAAGCGGCCCGCGCGTCTTCCAGGTCGTTGCTTTCGCGGTAGAACTCCAGCGCCGAACTCAGCAGCGTCAATTGAACTGTCGCTTTCCAGCCATCGCCAAAAGTCAGCGGCGCTTCTTTCTGGATGTGGGCTACAATTGTGCCCCATGTCGATGACCCGCTGCCGCCGTTGTCGGGCAGTTGATCGATGATTTGCCCGGCATAATCGAGCCAGGTTTTGCCCGCTTTCGCATCAAGACGGGCCGCGACTTCGGCCACACGCAAAAGCTGGTCCGCCGTCACTAGCGAGATGTCGCGCTTCACTTTTTCCTGTTCGTCCAGCCATAAACGCACCTGGGCTTTTTGTTGGTCGCTACCCGCCGTAGCGCACGCCAACATAAACAGTCGCTCGAAATTGGGCAGGCCGGATTGCGCAATCGGAACCCTCAGTTCTGCTTCGCGCACCACAAACGCCTTCGGATCGCGGTGTGCCAACTCTTCCAGATACAAGTCCCACCAGAAAGCGGCTCCGGCGCGTGCCTCAATTTTGTCCAGCATCAACTCGATGCGCCCTTGCCCCAACACATCCCAATTGCTCTTCCAGTCCGATGGGAGAGTACCGTTTTGTAGCAACTTGTCGGCAATCGCGATTTTGTCGCCTACTGGCGGTGCTTCCGGCAACGCGATTTCCACTTTCTGCCCCGCAGTCTTCACTTCATAGGAAGCGAAAGATGGCCCATTAGAAGCCAACACAGTCACGTTCTCCAGAGGGGCATCTTCCAACGCGAAGTTGCCTTCGGCATCGGTCGCCACCGGGGCAGTCGTGCTATTGCTCACTGCCACAAAGGCCCCCGCCACTCCCTTACCTGCCGCATTCACGATGCGCCCGCGCAGTGCCGCGCCTTTGGGCTGCATCTTGATTTTCACATTCCAGCCGCCCTCCACCGCAGTCGCTTCGTTGCTCCCCGCCACGAAGCCGGGACGGCTCACCGAAAGCACCTTGACTTGCGCAGCACGTCCCGAATAACGGGTGTCAACACTAAGAGAAAAACTGCCGTCCAGTTGCGAAATCGCATCGCGGGTGTAATACGAATTGTTCGAGATTTGAAGGCGAAGGGCGAGCTTGGCTCCCGCGATGCCAGTGCCGTCTGCCGCTTCAACGCGCCCGCTCACGATTTGCTCCTCTGCCGCTGTGTTGGCTGCCTTCTTGACGGGGCTGTCGGCGGTCGCCTCAATACGCAGCGCTGGCGTGGTTTCATTCCCGACCACGAACTTGGCCCCCTGTGTGATTTTGAACCCCGCAATGCTCAGCGTGTGTTCGCCCTCATCTAACCCTTTGAACGTAAAACGCCCATCCGCTCCGGTCGCTGACTCATTCGAGCCTGTGTTACCGTTCTTCTTCTGCGCTCTTAGCGGCGTGTTAGCGATGGGGTTGCCCTTGTCATCCAGCAAAATACCGCTCACCACTTTGCCGCGCTTCAATTCGAGCGTGCCCAACTCAATAAAGCCGTTATGAACTTCGGGGATGCCCGACTTCAGCAGCGCCACAAACTCATCGGCCCTCACCGTAACCATCGAACTCCCTGGCTCCAACGGGAAGTCGAAGTTGCCCCGCGCGTCGGTGTTGCCCTGTCCATCGCTACTACCCCACAGCGAAACATAGGCTTTATCAATCGGTTTCTTGGTATCCGCCGCCACTACTTTCCCGCGTGCATGAACGCCGTTAGTGCTTTTCCAATCGCCGATGTCGCGCACCTCGCCCGCTTTCAAATCGCTTTGCGGTTTGGCCGGAACCACGAAGGGCAGTTTTGGGCCACCGCCCGGCACCTGCAAATAGGCGCTGCCAGCGCTCAACCCCGTCGCCTCGAACCTGCCATCGGCGCCCGTTGTTACCTCCTGTCTGCCATTGCCCCCGACATAGATGTTCAAACCCGCAGCGGGTGTGCCATCGGGTTTAAGCACGCGCCCCTTGATAGTCACGCCCGGTTCAAGAAACAGCGGCGGCGCTTTGCGCGCTAAATCCAGCTCGAACGTCTCGCTCTGCCACGCCGCATCATCGACCACAATCGAAAACTTGCCCGCGCGCGGCAACCCCTCGATCTTGTAATGCCCGTTGGCATCGGTGGTGGCTTGAAGCAACTGTGGGTCGACTTGCAAGCCGCTTTGAATATCACCCGCAATCTGCGACACACGTAAATGAACTTTGGCTACGGGCTTCTGATTGCCATCAAGCGCATCTCCCTCGAATGTCTGTCCTGGTTGCAACACCACAACGTTGTCGCCCGCTTTCAGTGGCAGCCCACCCACCGCCATTCCCGGCGCTTGCACCGTGGCGAATAGCTGCGCGCCCACAACAAGAGGTTGACCGTTCTGAGCCGCTTTTGCCAACGCCTTCTTCGACTCGTAGGTGAGCGAACCCGCCTTATCGCTGCTAACAATGGCAGGAGCCAAAACTGTGCGATTCGGCCAAATCCCGCTCGACTCGATGATGCGAACCTTCGCCCCCGCGACGGGCTTGCCATCGGGGCCATTAATTTGAAGTCGGACGGCATCGGCCTGACAAACCGCCAGCGAACCAAGCAGACAGAGAAGGGTAAGAGAGAATTTCATGGGAACAGAGGTGAAAGTAGGGTTATTTTTTGAGAAGGGTGACCGCGATTTTGGTGCGAGTCTGGGCGCGCAGGTTTTCCTTTTCAGGGACGCTGTCGAGCATTTCGAGCGCGCGAGTGGGGGCTAATTTGACCATCGCTTCGGTCAGTTGGCTCAGTGTCGATTGATCGTAAGTCAAGCCGTCTTCGTCGTCTGTGCTTCTCGGTTTAAGGGAGCCTTGAAGACGTTGCGCCCACTCGCGCTCAATCAGGATGCGGCTCTGGCCCGGCCACTTGTCGCCGCACGCTTTGGCGTACGCTGCTATCGTCGGACAGCTACTCAGGTTCGACTCCTCGGCATCGGGGCGCGCAATGGCATAGGAACTCGTCCAGAATTTGGCCGCGTAGCTTTTATCGACGCCTTCGGCGATGGCGGCGGCATTCGCCAGAACCGCTGTTGCTTGAACAGTCGACCCGCTTGTGCGTAGCGAAAGAACCGGGGCGAGTAGGGTATTGATGAGCGCGAACTCCTTCTGGCGCATGGCACTTTGAGCCACCGATACCAGAACCTCCTGTTTGAGACTCATGGTGTAATCCGGGTATTTGGGCGACATCATCGACATCGCCACTTTGTAGGCGGCGCTCGAAAAGTTCTGCCCTCGGTATTTGGGGTTGGAGTTGGCTGCCGCCAGTAACAGGGCGTAATCGGCGCGCGCCTGATGCAACAGTTCGCTCGGTTGTGCGCCGAAATCACCTCCGCGCATTCGCGGCACCGGATTTTTGGCTAAATCGGCGGCTAACGCCTCGATTGTCGGCCAACTGGCGCGGGCGGCTTCCACATTGCCGTCTTCGCGCCATGTCGCAATCGCGCTGGAGAGGAGTTGCAGTTGTCCAGTTGTGTCCCAATTCTCGCTGATCGCGCGCGGAGCGGTTGCCGAAATGCGCGCTGCTATGCGTCCCCATGCCTCCGAACTTTTTCCGGCGCTTTTGATACCCAGTTGGTCGTTGAGTTGAAGCGCGTAGTCGAGCCACATCGCGCCCTCTTTCGCATCAAGGCGAGCCGCCACTTCGGCAAGGCGCAACAACACTTGTACGGTTTCCACCGAAATATCGCGCCGCGTTTGTTCCTCACCTTTGAGCCACGAACGCACCTGAGTTTTTTGTGCGGCGTTTCCGCTACTGGCGCGTGCCAGCATCAGCCAATACTCGAATTGGTGCTGGAGCGGGTCTGACGTCGTGGTGCGCAGCTCGTTTTCGCTGGACAGGAAGAGGCGAGCATTGTGGTGCGCCAGATAATCGAGATATTGGTCGCGTGTCCAGACATCCGCTCTCTTCATCATGAGAGCGTGCAGGCGTTCCGCACTGATGATGGCAGCAACGCTTTTCCACCCATAACCCAACTGAGCGTTTTCGAGCAATTCGTCGGCTACCGCGCTTTTATCTATCGCGGCGGGTGCATCCGGTAAAACGATATTAATATCTTGTCCGGCCTTTTCTACCTTGAAAGTCGCGAAACTTGGCCCATTGGAAGCCAGCAGTGTCACACCCGCTGCGGGCACATCGCTCAGGGTAAAGGCGCCCTCGCTATCGGCGCTGATAGGCACGGCCTCGTTGTTCTGCAACGCGACGAAGGCATTCTCGATGGACTTACCCGCGCTGTCAACGATGCGCCCACGCAGTACGTTGCCGCGCTTCAACATAGTGGCTTTGATACGGTAGGTATTGCCTTCAGGTTCGACTCCCTGCTGCAATCGCATGTAACCGGGGCGGTAGATATGCGATACGTTGGCGGTCATATGCGGGCTAACAAAAGAGGACACGCATTCGACGGTGCCATCCGATTGCGAGACGGCGCTTTCAGTGCTAATGGGCCTATTGGTGTCGCTGAATTGAACATCGACCAGTGCCCCCGCTACCGGATTCCCATCGCCGTCCTCGACACGCCCCACCGCTTTCAATGCCATCATCTGGTCGCTCCCCGCTTTGCCTTGAACCACGACGCGAAGTGACGGCGTGGCCCCTGTCCCCGCTGTGAATTTGACCGCTGAAACCGATTTGAAGCCCTCCACTTTGATGGTGTGATCGCCTTCGTGCAAGCGTTCGAGGCTAAACGCCCCGGTCTTGCTATCGGTATAGGCGTAATCGCGAATCATGCTCCTATCTTTCTCGGCGTACAGCGAAATGTTTTTTACGGGGGCGCCCGTTTCATCGACCACCACGCCCGTCGCACGATAGGCGCTCTGAAGGTCGAGTTTGCCAAGCGCAATGACGCCATTTTGCGGAGCGGGTAAACCGCGCCTCGAAAAATCGAGGTATCCGGCGGGGCGGATGGAAAGGAGGTCCGAATCGGGCGAAACCATGAAGTCAAAAGCGCCGTTCTTATCGCTCTGCTGTTCGCGAATAACCATGCTTTTGCCCCACGCCGATACAGCGGCGCCAGCAATGGGTTTTCCACTTTTCAAACTCACCACGCGCCCCGTCACTCGAATACCCTTCAGCGTTTTCCAATCGCCGATGTCGCGCACTTCGCCCACTTGCAAGTTGCTAATTTGCCTGGGCACGATCATAATCGGCAGGCCACTGTTAGTTCCCCCTTGCAAATAAACATTTTCCCTATCCAGTCCAATAACCTCGAAACGCCCGTTGGCGTCGGTTGTGGTTAGGCGTTGCGGATCGCCCGCAAAAATACTGACCCCCGGCGCAGGAGTGCCATCGGGACGCAGTAGACGGCCTTTGATGACTGACCCCGGCTCAAGAAACAGGGGCGGCGTCTTCTGCGACAGGTCGAGGCCGAAAAGGCGCCCTTTGAAACGCGCATCCTGAACCCGAAGTTGCGCTCTTCCAACGGGCGGCAACGACTCGAATCGCCAATGTCCCTGAGCATCTGTTCGCGTTTCGAGCGAGAGCGCGCCCCGTAGCGGCATCAATTTGTTGCTACCGTCTTGAATCGCCTCCAACACCAATCGCACGTTTGCAACGGGTTTTTGCTGACTGTCCAGAGTAACGCCTTCCAGTAGGCGTCCCACTCCCAGGCTCAGGGAGTTGTTACCCGCCTTGAGTTGTATGGCACCCACTGCGAACGTGGGCGCCATAACGCGCGCCCACAACGACGGCTTGACTGCATCAATAGCCGTGGTAGCAGGTGTGCCATGCGATTCAAACGCGATATTCCCTTCGGCATCGCTCGAAAAATCACGCGCTGGTAGAAAATCGCTTTTGTACCAACTCCCCCGTGATGCCAGCACGCGCACCTTGGCCCCCGCGATGGGCTTTCCATCCGGCCCTTTGATTTGCAGCCGCACCGCATCGGCCTGACAAACCGCCAGCGAACCAAGCAGACAGAGCAGGGTAAGAGAGAATTTCATGGGTGAGGAGTAATTGAGAGAGTCGAAATTATGCAGTCGGAAGGCAACGACAACCTATCGGCTTCGAGCGCCAGAAGAACAAATGAGAGAGAGGGCAAAAGCCTCTGGTCGAGAAAGGAGCGCGAGATAATATCGCATGGAGGTGCGGCTATTTTATCAGCCTCTTGTTTCTAAAAGTTAGCAACCAAATCAAGAATTGCACTCCACCCCTCCGCCTATGTGTAGGGAATGCCCCTTAACCCATAGGGACATGGCATGACACCTAATGTGCGACTCTTTTTAGTGTGTCGTTCAATTTTGGTGAAGTAATGGACTTGCAGCGTCGTCATCCTGAGAGGGTGTATCAAAAGTATTTCTTGAGTCTGTTGAGCATGAGGCCAATGAATGCGATAGTAATCCACGCCTCGCTGGATTTGGGATTGAACTCGTAGTCGCG
>SDZD01000050.1 GCA_004172935.1 bacterium
GAACCTTTTGGGATTGAAACGATTGAAGCGGGTATGGAAGCGGCGGTGCAGCGCGGAGCCTTTAATCGAACCTTTTGGGATTGAAACGTCATTGTGAAAGAGGTTGACGACGCCGACGCGGCGCCTTTAATCGAACCTTTTGGGATTGAAACCCACGACTTTCACAGATCAAACGCGAATGGCCGCCCTTTAATCGAACCTTTTGGGATTGAAACGATTTTACCTATCCTGAACGCCTTAGAGCACACATTCCCTTTAATCGAACCTTTTGGGATTGAAACGTAAAATCCCACTTCATGCGAATGCTGGAATCGTAGGCCTTTAATCGAACCTTTTGGGATTGAAACAAAAGTAGGTTCTGTGTTTTTGTGGCAAATAACACAGCCTTTAATCGAACCTTTTGGGATTGAAACATATAGACCTATGCCCTTAGGGGAAACCGGCCTTTTCCTTTAATCGAACCTTTTGGGATTGAAACTTCTACCCTCAAAGGAATAGAGACGCGCAAAGAACGGCCTTTAATCGAACCTTTTGGGATTGAAACTTAGTTGCCACAAACGCCGCGTTTTCAACTGTAGAGCCTTTAATCGAACCTTTTGGGATTGAAACGAACTCGGTCGAGGTGCCCGGCCAGGGCCGCAAGTGGCCTTTAATCGAACCTTCTGGGATTGAAACGGAGTTACGTTCAGGTTTGCCAGTAGCGCACGATAGTCCCTTTAATCGAACCTTCTGGGATTGAAATAGTGACCTCTTGAATGGCATTCAAGAGGTCAGCAGTCCTTATCAATGTTTGGTCATTGTAGTTGTGACGGTAGGGATGGTTTTATGGCAAATTTTACAACCTTATTGGTGACTGTTTTGTAACTAATAAAGTTGATGTGAAGGTATAATTACGGAGGGGAACTCTTTCTCATGTCTAATTTCTCCCTCATCAGCCGTTCTCATCATAGAAGGCGGGGCACATTTACCCTTATAGAGCTTCTCGTGGTTATCGCTATTGTCGCTTTGTTGGCGGCGATTCTGTTCCCGGCCTTTGCTTCGGCACGTGAGAGTGCGCGGCGGGCTTCGTGCATGGCGAACCTGCGCCAGATTGGATTGGCGATGGAGCAGTACACCCAGGATTACGACGAGCGCTATCCCAGCCTTTTTGTCGATATGGGGGCCAAAAAGCTGAAAGATACATGGTCGCTGTTGCTGCCTTACACCAAGAGCGAACAGATTTTCGAGTGCCCCTCCGACGCGCGCCCCATTCCCACCGACCCATATGCCTGTGCCAATCAGGGCGCCTGCCTGTCTAACGGCACAAGCCCCGACTATGGCTTCAATACGGGAGCGGGCTACGGCGACCCATTGAGTTTTGAACCTGTCCCCTTATCGGGTCTGTTTTCTAATTCCCACCGAACGGATGTAACTACACAAACCGTGTTGGAGGGGGCTTCATTGGCTCAGGTGCAAAACCCATCGGCGATTTTCGTGGCAGGCGATGGCTTCGGAAATCGCGTTGATGGTGCCACCAGAATGGGCTTCAACACCCTGGGCTGGCGCGCCTACAACGACTCGACGGTTCCCATGCGGCAGTCATCGTGGCGTCACCGCAACTGGCGCAACATGCTCTATACCGATGGTCACGTCAAAGCCATCCGTTGGGTTTCATCCTTCAATGGCAGTTGGGTCGGTATGTTCCCGCTCAAAGAAAGCGACTACGAGGGCTTCTGCCTGTCGATGGGCGTGACGATCTATGGCTCTTACTATAACGACCCGAATTATACCTGCGCCGAAGAGTTGAAGAGCCTGAGGAATACCTACGTACCCCCCGCCAGCATCCTGCCAGAATGAGCCGAGCGCCCAACTCGAAGCGGTATTCTGAACAGTAGACCGGAGGTTTTATACCTCCGGTCAAAGCAGACTATCTCCTAAGCCCCGCAACCATCGCCAAGCACGTCCTGAACTTTCAGCACCGAACTCGATTTGTTGCCGTTGACCGCATAAACCGTCGTCCAATCGCCTTCGTAGTAGCGGCCCTTAGTCACGATTTCCATTTTTCCGTCGCCGTTGACATCGAAGGCGCCCGCGATTTTATACACGTTGGGCGCGTTGAATTTCTTGGCGGTCGGGTAAAAATCGCCCTCCACCAAAATCGTCTGCACTTTACCATTCACGATTTTGCGCAGCAGAGTCATCGAATACTCGCCCGCCCGTGAATCGGGGCTGATGTTGCCGTTAAGTCCATTCGAGCCGTTGTGGTTGGTCGCGTTAATCAGCACCTCATCGGTGCCATCGCCATCCAGATCGACCCGAAACACCTGAGCGATGCGAATCGTGGTTTTGGGGATGCCCTTTGTCTTCAGGAAGTCCGCGACGATATTGCGATAAGTCACCAGGTAAGTGCCTTCTTGGCGAAGCGGGCGGGGCAGGGCATTCCACGAGCCGCCAATGGCGATAACTCCGCTCTTATATTTGGCGTTTTCGCGCGAGGGCGCAAAATCGACGTAGCGCGTGTCTTCGCAAGGTGCCCCCTGCGAAATTGCCTTGTTCCCACTCACTTCGCCCAGATAGCCCTTCATCGAATAAACCCGATATTTCCTTTTCCCCGGTAACTGCTTCGACTTCACCAGCGCCTCCGGCCTCATCCACTTATTGGGGACTGTGCTACTGCCCAACAAATACCCCGCCTGAAAATCGACAACCGGGTGCAATTCACTGGCGAAAAGAGCCACAGGAGCCAACAGGCTGGCGCCCAGCACGGCGAGAGTTAAGGTTTTGATGGTCATGTTGCTAGTCGTTGAAGTAGGTCGTGTGTCCGGCGAATGTCTATGTTAGCAGAATCCGGCAGCTTAAAATGCCGTGCTGCCATTGACTCAAATCGCGCCCTTTTGTTCAATCCGTTAGCCGATAGCGGCTGCGGAAAGTGCGCGGCGAAATGCTCTCGTTTTGCAAGAAGGCGCGCGATCGATGCGCCGAATCGCAGTAGCCGAGTCGCGCGGCGATTGCGCCAATCGATAAATCCGACTCAAGCAGCAAATGCGCCGCGTGTTGGGTGCGGCGGCGCCCGAAATACTCCGAAGGCGATAGCCCCGTCGCCGCATGGAACAGTCGCGAAAAGCTCTTCGGAGCCAACCCCACATCATGGGCGAAGGCGTCGATACGAAAGTTGCGCCCGTCCTTGATGCAGCTATCCACCGATTGCAGCGCCCTCCAAATTTCGGGGCGAAAATGCAAGTCGCCCTGCACCGTCTGGCGCCGCCACGCCCGCGCCAAAATCACCAGAATCTTGAAAAACGTGCTGCGAATGAAGAGTAGGGAAGGAGTCGCTTCGAGGTATTCGCAACTGATGTCGTGCAACTCGCGCTCGCACGTCGCTATCTCCTGCTGCGAAAGTCGAAAGCGCCAAATTTGCAGGTTCTCGGCCCTACGGAATAGGTGCGAGGCGAAGAACAGCGGCACCAACCCCTCGGTCCACAACAAATTCAAGTCCCACAAAAACCACTCGGCCAAATAGCAAATATCCATGCGGCGACAGCTGTGCCCCTCGCCGTAACCATGAACTAAACCCGGTGGAATCACCAGAAAATCGCCGCCCTGAACTTCCAGAGTTTGTTGTCGACCATCGCCATCGAAAGTCTCGTGTCCAATCGAGCCTTCCTGAATCATCACCAGTTCGGTGAAGGCATGACTGTGGCGCCGAAAGCTGGTGGCCTCCACATGTTGCAGCATTCGCACCGGACGAGAAGCCGACAGTTGGATATAGTCCTCGTCCAAAACCCACTCTTCCGAGAGTGGCGGCGGTGGAGGCGACGATGGTGGCGGGTAGGGGAAATTCATTCAAATAGTTGGTTCCTTCCATCCAAGTTTTTTCGCGCCCGTTTTCGCATACTCCAGGGCACTTTTCCGTTCGCCCGCGCGAGTTAAACAACTCCTGAAAAGCCCGTTTTTCGCGAAATATATTCAAATTTTACAGCACTCGAACCGTCTCCCCGTAATTCCCGCGCTTTAAGGCGACTTCACTATTATAGAGCTACTTAACTGCTACTACAGAACTTACATCCAAATCATGCCCAACAAATCGACCGCACTCTTAGCAACCGCCGCTGCCGCGACTGCCCTCGCTTCGGCGACCCCCATCGCCGCTAAAGAAAAAGAGCCTAAAATCGAAGTCGCCAGCTACTATTTCGGCAATTACCACCCCGGCGACCCCCGCAACGAAGCCTTCCACGGCAAAGGCTGGACGGAGTGGGAGCTAGTCAAAAATGCCAGGCCGCGTTTCCCCGGCCATCAACAGCCCAAAGTCCCGCTGTGGGGCTATCAAGACGAAAGCGACCCCAAAGTCATGGCCCAGAAAATCGACGCCGCTTCCAAACATGGCATCGACGCCTTCATCTTCGATTGGTACGACTACGACGGCCCCTTCCTCGAAAGCCCCATCAACAATGGCTTCCTCAAAGCCAAAAACCGCAACAAGCTCAAGTTCGCCCTCATGTGGGCCAACCACGACTGGTACGACATCCATCCCTACCATCGCGGCACCCCGCAGAAGTTGCTTTACCCCGGCAAGGTCGACCAGAAAGCCTTCGACCGTGTCTGCGACCACGTCATCAAAGACTACTTCCTGCAACCGAACTACTGGAAAATCGACGGCAAACCCTACTTCTCGTTCTACGACTTGCAGAACCTCATCAACAGCTTCGGCTCTGCCGAAGCCGCCAGAGTGGCGCTCGATGGTTTCCGCGCCAAGGCCGTTGCCGCTGGCCTGCCGGGAATCCACATCAACGCCGTGATGTGGGGCAACACCATCCTCCCCGGCGAACAAGCCCCCGCCGATTACAAGCGCCTTGTCCAACTGCTCGGCTTCGATTCGACCACCTCTTATGTCTGGCTCCACCACGTTGGCCTCCCCCAGCAGCAAACCGATTTCACCGTAGCCCGCGACCAATACCTCAACTACTGGGAAAGGGCCAAAAAGGATATGGACGAAATCAACGTCCCCTACTTCCCCAACGTCAGCATGGGCTGGGATTCCAGCCCCCGCGCCGCCCAGGAACAGGAGTTCGGCAACTTTGGCTACCCCTTCACCAACACCATCAGCGGCAACACCCCCGAACGATTCAAAGTCGCCCTGCAAATGACCAAAGATCGCCTACTGGCTCAACCCAAAGGCCCCAGAATCCTGAACATCAACTGCTGGAACGAATGGACCGAAGGCAGCTACCTCGAACCCGACACCATCAACAAATACGGCTATCTAGAAGCCGTACGCGACGTATTCAAAAAGTAACCCACCTTTGAGGGGCGGCATCTCCACGCAGTTATGCCGCCCCAAGGATTAAGCCCACGTGAGGTTTTTGCACATGAATAGGGACTCTGTAGGGACGTGCCCCGCCATGTCCGCGAGAGGATATTTGGCTATGTTCGCGTAAGCGCGAGAGACTCTAACGCAAGGTCGTAGGGACATGGCCTGCCGTGTCCGCGAGAAGGTGTCGCGCATTGCCAATGTCCCAAACGCTACTACTGAAATTCCCCCCATCCCCGTTTCTTTTCCCCCTCTGTGTCGCTCATGTTCCTTTGTGTCCTCTGTGGTTAAAAATCTATTCACATGCCGCCCCCGCTACCCCGCCGAGTCCCCATCACCATCCAGCAATCCATCGGCGGTTAAAAACACCCCCCGAACTACTTCTCCACAGGAAAATTCGAGGATATGTAAAAAAATACACATAAATTTCCCCTTGAAACAACAATGGGTATTTTCTAAGATTTACGGCAACCATGTTGGGAATTTGTACCTCTCAGGTCGAATTTCTCAACACTTGGGATGTTGATAGAGCCGTTTAAACACGACCTGTCACTCCTGAAAATCACCCCTTTTCTCCCTTTGTAGGCTCCAAACACCAAATAACCTGAGGTTAGGCAAGCATGACACCGATTTCAAAAAAACTTTTCATCCTAAGCGTCTTTATCCCCGGATTGTGTGTGCATGTTGACGCCGAACCCTATAGGCGCGACGAGGTGACACTTCAGGAAATCACCAAACCACTCAACACGGCGACGATGGACGATTATCTCCTCGACATGGCGAAGGCGACAAAAATCAACGTCATCGCCGATGCCACCGATTTTCCTCAGCGGTCGGTGGTTAAACCTTATCCCTCAACCACCGCAGCCATCACCGGGTTAAAGGGTCAATATCAGGATAAATGGGGGCCAGTTCTTATCAATATGATGAGCGAGTTTGTGGCTCAGCAGAAGCTGAGTATGTTGCGTTCCGACTCGCGCACATTCCTGTTCTGGAGCGAACCCGACCCTCACCAACTTTTCCAGCTTCAGCGCACCATCACAGAAAATATGGAGGCCGCCCGTTTCGCACAAGCTCTCGCCGTTGCTAAAGAAGAAGGCGTGCCCGAAGCCGAAGTCATTAAAGGCGAACTCTCTGATCTGCAACTCCAAATCGTATTGAGCAACTACCTCAAAGCCGCTCATGGCTGGACTCCCACTGTCGTCAACCGCAATAGCAAAGTGAATTTGCAAATGCCTTTGGAAAAACTTCCCCTCGATTTCCAGGCGCTAATCCTACTCGAATTGCGAAATCTCTTCGCCAGGAGTAGTACGTATCGAATGCTGAACGCCGATTTTTGGCAAACCGCCGATGTGCGCGTTTCCGCCAAAAAAGCCGGGAATGTTGTAACTCTCGAACTGGCCTATAAAGACCCAACTGCTCCAAACGAGCGCGATAGTTTTCCTCTCGCCGCTATCGACCAGACAGTCGCCGCTCCCGCAGTTGAAACGGCACTCACGCCCCCATCACCCGCGAAAATTCTGGCGGCAACAACTCCACAACTCGATATTCAGAAAGATTTCTTGGATACCTATAACGGCATCTCTAACAAGGTTTCTGCGCCACAGCTGGACGGCAACGCGAAATTGCAGACGCCAGTTACCCTCGAATTGAAGCGAGTTGCTCTGCGCGATCTGTTGGTACAGCTAAGTCAGCAAACTGGTGTCTCACTTATTGTGGGCGAAAATGCGCCCGCCAACAAAACAATAACGGCCCGTGTCGATAAAATGCCGCTCTCTCAGTTCATGGGCCTTCTGTCGCGCATTTATGGTGTGAAGTGGAATCGGCCCAATAAAACTGGTGCCGCCTCAACCTACGAAATGCAATCCAGCGAACGGGGGCAACTGCATCTCAATCTCCTGCAAATCGGCGACTCTGATCAATATCGTCATCGCTTTAACCTCTTGAATCGCGCCGACCGAGAAAACGAGAGATTGGCAGTTGGGCGAGATGTCATCCAACAAATTGGTCTCGAAGCCTTGCAAGCTCCCAATGGTACTGCTTTCGCCGATTTGCCCCAGGTTCTCCAACAACGAGTGCGCGATGTCGTCGAAACTCCACAGGCCGAATCGGGAGCCGTATTCCTCTATAAGATCGACCAGATGATCGCCGACCAGCTGGCCCAAAAGGGCTTGATACTGCGTTTCGGAACACCAGTCGATAAAGCCTACTGTGCCCCCAATTTGGGCCTCGGAGCGACGAAGTTGCCCGATTGGTTGTCGTTCACCGTGCAAAGTGCCGATGGCCAAGTGCTACTGCCCGCTTTTATGAACTTCGGCTTCAATATGGCCAAACCCGGCGAACGCGATATTCGCCCTCCCAGCCGACGCCGCTAAAACCAATTGCATGATTCTGCAAAAAGCATGACACCTAACACCTCCATCGAAAGCCGCTCTTCAAGGGGGAGTGGCTTTACCCTGGTTGAAATTCTGGTTGTGATGGGCATCGTGCTATTGCTGGCTGCGATATTGTTCCCGGTTTTCAACAGTGTTAGGGCCAGTGCCCGAACTGCGACCTGTGCCTCTAACCTGCGCCAAATTAGTACCGCAATTTCGATATATGTTCAGGACAACACCCAACGCTATCCCCTTGTTCGCCAGCGTGTTGGTTGTAGTTGGGTTGATACCGTCTATCCCTACACCAAATCGACAGAGGTTTTCAAATGCCCCGCCAACGATCACGGCCAGTATGTGCCCGGCTGCAGTCCTGAAGACCCAATGGTTCCCCTTATAGCGGGACCCAAATACGGTGAAAATGGCAGCTACGACATGGTCACTCCCTTCACCTCCACCGACTCTACAGTCCTGCCCGGTGGTGCCGTCGCAACTCAATACCACATCGAACCCCGCAGTCTTTCGGGCGCGAGATACCGTTTCCCCACCACCACAATCCTACTGCTGGATGGCGCCGACACCACCCACTTCTTCCACAACAATTACGCCGCCCTCAACCCCGGCATCGAGCCAATCCACTCCGTCGCCGACCTCAACGACGGCGGCGTAGTGGCCGTGCATCGCGATGGCGTCAACCTGTTGTACGTCGATGGTCACGTCAAGTGGCAAAATCTGCAATCGCTCGCCTCCACCCCCATGTGGCGCTTCGATGGTCGAGAAACAGTCGCCACCCCGCCCACCCCTTAATCTGCTTCATCCTCCCCCTTCCTAAAGCGCCGTCCCCACCATCTCCAAAATATAGACCTTGCCCTTTCAGCAAAATAAAATTGAACCCCACTATAAATAATCTCGTCTCACTGAAACGAAAGAGGATATGGCGCCAGCTATTTTCTCAATAAGCCCCCAAAAGATTGAATAAAAATTGATTAATCAATCCTGCATATTTTTAAAGGCTTAAACATGTATAAAAGGCCGATCTAATCAATCATACCCGATTGATTGCCCCAATTAATCAATCCCGAAGCAACGGGAGCGATTCTCCCCGAAAACCCATGATTTCACGCTCAAAACCCCTAGTCTGTGGTTCAAAACTAACCACTAAAAACCAAGGACTAAAAACTAGCTTTCAATTCTCATTAACCCCTCTCTCAAAACCCTCTGCGTCTCCGCGCCTCTGTGGTTAAAAATCTATTCCCATCCCGCCCCTTTCTCCTTTCCCGGTTTTCCCATCCCATTGCCACTGGTTGACTTTTTCTCGCTCTATGTCGTAAATTGATTTCGTCAAAAAGGCCGGTTTGGTTTAGGTAAGCCCAAACCCTTCCCCATTCGGGAAGCTCTGCTCCTTGGCACGCCCTCTGGGGCTGCCTTGAGAACCCTCGACGCTAACCCGCGCTCACGCGCATGGGTTCGTCCGAGTGGTTGCCTTAACACTGCCCGCGATGAACCCACTTAATCATAGGTCATCCGGTGCAAACACACTCCACACGCATTTCGCTTTTCAAAAAGGCACAGGGGGTAACGACTCCCCAACAATCCCTCGACGCCACAGCGGCCCACGTCGATAGCCACATCGAAGCCATCCGCCACACGCTGCGCGTCGTTCTCGAAGATTTGATGGAGGCCGAAGTGGCGCCCACCAACCTCGAAACCCTTATTGCCGCTCTGCTGTGCAACGGCGTCACGGCGCAGGAAATCGCCTTCCTCTTCGCCGAATCCAGTCCCATACTGACCCCCGCCCCTCATGTCAGCACGACCTTATTTCATCGGGAGAATCTGACGTTGGCCTGAATCGGGCAACGCAAATAACCAATCATGGCCACCAGCCCCAAAAAGCGCGCGACGGCGCCCAAGGCTCATCCCAGCGAACTCATTCGCGCCCCTCAACTGCCCCGCCAAATCGACGACGGCTACGGCGATGCCCTGCATCGCCGCGACATCGCCTACAAAGCCGCCTTCTCCAAAATCGTCGTCCGAGGCGCCAACCTATCGGCCACCAGCGCCGAAAAGGTCGCTTTCGATGTCGTCCTCTTCGATGGGGTCGAGCTTTCCGATACCAACTTCGACGAACTCGACCTCACCGATTCGCGCCTCGAAACCTGCGCCATCTCCAACGCCCTGTGGCACAAATCCAGCCTCAACCGCGTCGAAATCGTAGGAAGTCGTGGTCAGGGCTTGCAACTCAACGAATCGTTCCTACGCCACGTCGTCTTCGATAATTGCAGCCTCGCCTACGCCCAGTTCCGAGTCGCCCGCTTCGAACACGTCAAATTCGTCAACTGCAACCTGCGCGGCGCCGACTTCTCGCAAGCCGACCTACGCGGCGTCGCTTTCACTGATTGCGAACTGCGCGAAGCCGATTTCTCCTACAGCAAACTCGAAGGCACCGACCTGCGCACTTCCACGCTCGACAACATCCGAGTCGGCGCCGAAAGCCTCAAAGGCGTCATAGTCGAACCCATGCAAGCCGCCTACCTCTGCAAAATCATGGGCCTGGATGTCCGCTGGGAATAGAAATGGAAGGATATTTTTAAACACAGAGAACACAGAGGGGTTTGAAAAGGGGATTTTATGCACGATTTTACGCGGGCGGAGGGGTTAGTTGCTGAGATTGAGCGAGTGTTTGCGGATACGAGGGGCAGTAGTTTGGATGAGGTTGTGCCTTATTTACTGGCGGACGATTGGGAGGGCAGGGAAGTACAGGCGGCGTTTGCGGGCAAGACATGGGCGGATATTTCTCTGGATTTGCTGATTCGGAACAACGTGTACCTGTTGTTTCTTTCGGAGGAGGCACAACTGCTTTTTCTGCCGGGGTTGATGGTGGCATCGTTGAGTGTTCATGGGGTTTATGAGGTTGCTCCGCCGTTGATGCGCGCGTTTTCGCCTCGGCCTTATGGGCAATTGGTGGGCGGCATGGAAACGGAGTTGGAGAGAGATAAATGTGCCGCTGTGTATCAATATGTGCGGTTTCTGGCGGATGAGTTCGCGGACGTATTCAATGATGAAGCACACATCGAATTGACTGTGGGGTACTGGAGAGGACGCTGTGAGTGAGTCCTGGCAATGGCGCATATTCCTACAACCGATTCCTACAACCGAGTTCAGGGATTTTCTCGTGCTAACTCCTCTCTAATCTAAAATTCTCTGTGCTTCTCAAGCTCCTTTGTGCCCTCTGTGTTTAATTTGCCCCTTTCGCGTCTTTGCGAGAACCACCGGAAAGTCGGAGCCTCGCTACAAATACTCCTCCTGCAATGTCCCCAACGCTGACTCCATTTGCGGCCACAAATCGGGATGTCCTGAAAACTGCTCGATCATTGCCATATACCACTTCTCATCAAATTCTTCTCGAATCGCCACCTGTAGCGCTGCTACATTCTCGGCGGGAATCAAAATCGTACTCAGCCCCGAAACACCCAAACCGCCAAAAATCTCCCGAAAATTCACCAGTGCCGAGTTCGAGTCGCCCTGTTCAAAAGCGGGCCGCACCTTTAGCAACCAAAAGATGAAATGAGACCGCCAATAAACATCCTCAATTTCCAGCACCGAGTGCAGCCAGCCTCGCAATGCCGAGGGCGCCACATTACCCCATGTCAGCAACAACGAAAGCGAGATGTCGGGTTTAAGTCCCGCTTGGCCCCATGACGTTCTCCACTCCTGATTCTCATGAAGCGCGATATTGCGCCCCCGATTCCAAAAATGACCGCTCATCACCCACGGCGATAACACCGCCACGAAATCGTTTTTATAACTGATGACGTACTCATTGGCGCTAGAGCGACACAACGCCAAAAATCCTTCACACAGAGCGCTGTACCAGCTCACTGACCTGACTCCCCACATATCCCTCTTCATAAACCGCTCCAAACCTAACACGCGAGGCATCAGGTAGGCATACCAAGGCGCCCAATCGGTCATTTCAGGAAAACACATCATGCCCGAAATCAGTTCGTCAAGAGCCGCCCCCAAATACTCATCCGATACCGCATCAATACCCCCCGCGTTGAGTTCGTCGTACAAATAGCGCGTCTCACCCATAAACCATGCTTCGCCCAGAGGAACGCGCGGCTTCCCAAAACGCACCATCAACTCGCGAAGCCGAGACGAGTCCGGCCCCACGCCGGGCTTCCACACCATCTCCTCCAAATAAGTCGGCTCGTCTTTCTTCTTCGCCATGATTCCCGCTCCCTATCCACCCATTTTACGCCATGCCTCTATTGAATCAAGCCCTCTGGGATTGAAATGCTGACGGTTATCTATGCGTCCGTTCTCGAACGACCTTTTAAGGTTAGAGACACATCACTACCGGCGGATGTAGAAGAAGAAGTTCGGGCCGAGGCCAACGAACGAGGCATGTCGGTCGAAGAATTAGCCGCGTTCGGCGTGCTGGCTCTCAGGCTTCACGCCGAGCCTTTGGATAATTAATTCAGCATGTGGGGCGCGTCAATCGCTCGGTCGTTTCTATGCCCACGGGTGAGGGCAAAACAAAGGCGCTACTCCGATGGGTTATCTCTCTATTTTGCGATGAGGCGCTGGCGCATCTGGTTTTTCTTGAGTCAGAAAGAACTGGTCTATACGCACACCCGCTTCATGATAAAAGAGAGTGAGAGTGTTTTCGCCCGTTTTAAGAGTGACGTGAGCTTTGCCACCAACCCAGTGCCACTGATTGTAAGTACCGTCTTCTCCCATCATTTTGTCGCCCCCTTCGTTGACCGACACCTTGAGCGAGTTGCCCTGGTCGGGCGTCCAAAAAGTGCGCGCCCATAGATAATAGCCCCCCGCCTTTTTGACATTGAATTTGTAGATGACCCTACCTAGCCGCTTGGCCTTATTCTCGTCCCAGGGAATTAGCAGGTAGGCGCCACCAGAGGCTTGCCCGCTTTTGGTGACGACTTTCTCGAACACTGGCTGAAGATCAACGGGGTTTTCAGCCTCAATGAGGATTTTCGTGTCGTTGGCCCGGCCCCTTGGAGCCAGGAGCGCCAGAAAGCCGAGTAGAAAGAGGCAACATTTCATGGCAGCTTTAGACACTAGGAAAATGGGGTGTTGCGGCAGAACCACCGGGTAACAAGCGCGTGAGAGGACTGTCTATAGTAAGTGCGGTTGAGGGATGCCACAACGCCGTCCCGCCGAAGCCATGAAACAACTCTTTCCCACCAGTCCGCCGCGAACGACTCGCCGATCCCCAAAAAATCTGGTGAACCAACTCCCACATTAGGTGGTATAGCCATCTAGCGGCGGCTAAAATCCACCGAATCCCCCCTCTGTACACTCTCTCACCAGCAACAACACCCTTCTCTAAAACCCTCTGTGCTTCTTATGTTCCTCTGTGCTCTCTGTGTTTAAAAATATCCTCTTAGGCCAAGGGGACGCGCGCGAATAGAGTGGTGCCGTCACCGGGTATTGATTCGATGTCGAGGGTGCCGCCTACTAGCGACAGGCGTTCCTGCATTCCCAGAACTCCCAGTCGTCCGGTGTTGAGTTCGGTGTCAAAGCCGCGACCATTGTCCTCGATGATCATGTTGATAACCGTGTCGCTCTGCTCCAAATGCGCGCTCACCATGCTGGCCTCGGCGTGTCGCGCGACGTTGGTGAGTGCTTCCTGCACCACGCGATACAGCGCGATTTCGACTTCGGCGCTGGGGCGAGCCTCCCAGTTCACGGCGCGGAAATCGACTTCTATGCCCGTTCGTTCGCTCCAATCGCGGGTGTACTGGTCGAGCGCGGCTTCCAAACCGAGAGCATCGAGTTCGGCGGGGCGTAGTTCCCATGCCTGGCGGTGTCCGGCTTTCATTAGGCCATCGACCAATGCGCGCAGGTTATTCAGTTGCGGCACGTCGCTTTGACGCTTGCCGCCGGTAATCTCCCCGATTTGCATTTCCAGCGCCTGTAAGCCCAGCATTACAGCTGTCAAATGTTGGCCGAGGTTGTCATGCAACTCGCGCGAAATGCGGCCCCGCTCTTCTTCCTGCGTGTTCACGATGCGCCGTATCAACGCAGTGCGCCCCGCTTCGGCGCGGCGGCGTTGCTCGACTTCGGCGCTTACCCGGCCCAGTGCCTGTGCCAACTCGCGGGTGCGCTCCTCGACCCGCGTTTCCAGCTCCTCGTGCGAACGGCGCAAGAGTTCCTGCGCTTCGTGAGTGGCGGTGATGTCGAATAGCACGCTGATGACGCGCAGCGGTTTGCCGTCATGCCATTCCACCACGCGCCCGCTCTCGCGAATACGGCGCACCGTTTCGTCGGGCCACACCACGCGGTACTCTTCGGTATGTTCGCCGCGCTCCTCGATGCCTTGCTTTAGCTCGCGCAGCAACTTATCCAAATCATCGGGGTGGATATAGCTGCTTGCCTCGGCGATATTCACCTGACGATCCTGGGGATACAGGCCGAACATGCGAAAGCGCACATCGTTCCAATGCATGTCGCCGCTGGGATAGTTCCAGTCGCATGTGCCAATTTCTCCCGCCTCTACTGCCAGACGCAAGCGTTCTTCCGACTCGCTTAGCTCGGCCTCGATTTGTTTTCGCGCGTTGATGTCGAGAAAATAGACCGATAATCCGCCCTGGCCATCGGGGTAGATATTGACCTCGACCCAATGCCCGTGGATGGGCGACACCGTTTCAAAATGCAGCGCCTGTCTTTCCTGCATCGCCCGCAGGTGCATGTTGTAGGCTTCGTTACCCTGTGTCTGTGGGAACTCGGTCCAGATGTGCTTGCCCAGCAACGACTCGCCCGATTTCCCCCACCATTCCTCGGCCTTCTTGTTGATGTAGGTGAAGCGAAACTCGGAGTCCACCGCATAGAACGCATCATTGATACTTTCCAGAATCTCGACCGTCCGTTGGTGAGATGCCATCAGGTCATCGGCGACCCGTTTACTCTCCGTCAGGTCGCGCATGATTTTGACGAAACCAATGATGGGGCCAGTGCCGTCGTCCTCGCGCAGTGGCATAACGAGGCCCGAACCATAGAAACGTGAACCATCCTTGCGCAAATGCCAGCGCTCGTTTTCGGCGCGTCCCTCTTCAAGCGCCTTCTCCATTTCTTCGACGGGGGCGCCTTGCTCCTGGTCTTCGGGCACAAACAGGATTTGCCCCTGCTTCCCCAGAATTTCTTTCTCACTGTAGCCAAACATGGCTTCAGCCCCCGTATTCCAGCTGCTGACGCTCAATTGCGGGTTGAGGGTGAAAATCGCGTAATCTTTGGCGCTTTCCACGATGAGCTTCATGCGCTGTTCGGTGTGTCGCTGCGCCAACTCTGTTTCCTTGCTCTTTGAAATATCGACGAAGGCGATTACCACGGCGTCGTTGTTGCCGCGCGCCGAATGATAGGGCGAAAGGCGCGCTAAAAACCAGCGGCTGTCTTCGCTCATCATTTCGCGTTCGACCTCCACCCGCTCTTGCATGACCTTGCCCACAGCCCCCAGTAGTTCTTCGTTGCGAAACCCGAATTGGTCTTGCAAGGCCGCGAACGGCTGCCCTATATCGCTGGGATGCAAACGGAATAGTTTCTGGGCGCGCGGAGTGTATTTTTGCAATCGCCCCTCCCCGTCGAGCAGCACCAGCATAATGTCGGCAGACGCCAGCAACGCCTCCCAGTGGACATCGACTTGACCGCTCCCCTCGACTTCATTGCCCAACTCCTCGATCTGCGCCATCAATTCCGCGTTCAGCGCGCGCAGTTGGTGATTCACGGCCCGTAGCTCTTCGCACGAAACCACGAGTTCCTCGACCTGGGGAATTCGTTCGTTTAGCGATTGTGGGCTGACATTCTCTGGCCCATCAGGAAATGCAAAAAACAAGAGACTGACCCTGTATGCAATTGCTTTTCCGTAGCGCGCGCATTAGTAAAGAAATTTACATTGATTTTTCTTAATGCTGTCAGGATTATCCATAATCCGTGTAAGAAATCTTCAACTAATGCCAACTAAGTTACTTGAATTTCTCAAAAAAGAGAAATGGAATTATAAATTTGTTTGCTTTTCTTCAGGGCGAAGGGCGCGGTCCATGCCGGGTCGCATTTGCGAATTCTGCCACATCCAACGGAAGATTTCGATGGCTGGGGCTGTGGCGGTAATTCCTAAAATCGCTCCCGCTCCCAGACAAATTGCGGTGTCTGCTGTTGCGGTTGCGAAGCCCGGTGCCAGAGAGGTGAAGTCAAAGGGGGTGGCATTCAAAAAACCGTATATGATCCACAGGATATGGAAAGTAAGCGCGGGTAGCAGTGACGAACTCAGTATTTGCACGAAATGTTTGCCAACCGAGTGCTTGTTGCCCTCTCTAGCGCGGGCAGCATAAGCGGCCCCAAGGCAAAGTGGCACCAGAAAAATGAGCGAAATGAAGAGGACCAGCGAACCTACAATCGCTATGCCTGTGTCGACATTATTCGCCCATGACGGCTTGACGCGCCTGAACCATTGGCCGAAGCAATAACTCGCTACCCCAAAGCCGATTGTCATCACCAACCCGATAAGGAAAGAGAACAGATATTGCATCTATATTGAGGGTTTCCGTTAGGAGTTAGTGTCCCTTATCGCTTGTGCGGGTTCATTAGCCGCAGAGCTGTTGACCTTTGACATCCTAACTCATCAGTAGAAACCCACCTGATTTTAGTGTCTGCTCCCTTGTAGGGGCGAACCTTGTGTTCGCCCTCAAACAGCTCCTTATTACTAATGCATCTGCCCACCAAATCTCAATAGCCTGACTCAATCGCGCCCTGCTGTGTCCGCGTGGTGAAGGCTGAGAATCGCGGGCGGTTGATATTTGAAATCCTAATCCGTTAATGACAAAGAACTGTTTGAGGGCGAACACAAGGTTCGCCCCTACAGGGGAGCAACAACTGAAATTAGGGGGCAATCCGAAAATTTAGCCGCCTTGAGCTGTGGGGCGGATTACTATATCGCCCACTTCGACTTCGGCGGGTTGTTCGATGGCGAAGGCGACGCAGCGGGCCACCGCTTCGGGGGGAAGCGCCATTTGTTCCATGCGCTCGACGATTTGTGATTTCACCTCAAGGTCGGTCATCGAGTCCGCGAACTCGGTGCGAACGAAGCCCGGTGAAATGCCCGTCACTCGCAACTTGTCTCCGGCTTCCTGTCGCAGTGCTTCGGAGAGGGTGCGGACGGCGTTTTTGGTGCCCGCGTAAACGCCCATAGTTGGTTTGATGATGAGGCCCGCCGTCGAAATGATGTTGACGAAGTGCCCGAACCCCTGCTGGCGGAAGACGGGTAGGGCAGCCGCGATGCCATACAACACGCCCTTGAGGTTGACATCAATCATCTCGTCCCAATCGTCCACGCGCAGTTCGTCGAAGAGCGAAATCGGCCCGATGCCCGCGTTGTTGACGAAGACATCGAGCTTGCCGTAGCGCTCACAGGCCAAATTCACCAACGCCTCGACATCGTCGCGCCGTTTCACATCGGTCGCCGCATAAATCGCCTCGCCGCCCGCATCCACGATGCGCTGAGCCAGTGCCTCCAGCCGCTCGGTGCGCCGCGCTCCCAGCACCACTTTCGCTCCTCGCTCGGCCAATAACAGCGCCGTGGCCTGTCCAATGCCACTGCCCGCACCCGTGATAATAACGACCTTGCCTTGAATTTCGGACATGAGTATTTGAAGCACCCATTTGCAGTATTCGTTCCCCGATTTATGGTGGATTTGGGGCGCGGGAGAAGGGAATCGCGCGGCTGGATGGTTGTGGGGCTATTGAGGTTTGGTGAACAGATGCGTTAATGAGAAACCCACCTGATTCTAGTTGCTACTCCCCTGTTTAATTGCTGCTCCCCTGTAGGGGCGAACCTTGTGTTCGCCCTCGAACAGTTCTTTGTCATTAACGAATTAGGATTTCAAATATCAACAGCTGGCGTTTCTCGGCCTTCAAGGCCGCAGCAGGGCGCTCGGCTGGTTGGTTGCGGGGCTATTAAGGTTTGGTGGGCTGTTTGAGGGTGAACACAAGGTTCGCCCCTACAGGAGAAAATCCGAATTGAAATCAGGCGGATTTCTACTTGGAATGGCAAGTGCTTTTTCCGCGTTACCACTGCCAACAGTTATATCGCCACTGTGGCAAGCGAATATTAAAGTCGGTTGGCGAATTGCAGATAAGTTGCAGTGCTCAACAGAGTTGCTATCTCTGTCGATTCTATGAAGCAACCCAACATCGAAGTTCAACTCCGCGACGCCCAGCCCGGCGATATTCTGCTTTTCTACCGTGCGCGCGGCATCAACCGCATCATCACGGCTTTTTCGCGCTCACGCTACTACCACGTCGGGATGTATGCGGGCGAGTGCTATGTCGTCGAATCCCGGCCCCGTGGCGTGGTCAAGCGCAATTTGCGCCTTCCCGGTGGCGGGCACTATTTCCGCGTCATCCCCGCTCCCGGTGGCCCTGAAGTCGGTAAAAAAGCCCTGAAATACGCCGAAGAACAGGTCGGCGAGGGCTATGCTGTGCTGAGTGTGTTCGGGCTGATATTCGACCGCATCTTCGATTTCGCGCATATCAACCTGCGTTAACGCGACCGTTATTCGTGTGGCGAACTGGTTGCCGCCGCCTATAACAAAGCCGGGAAGAGGTTGTTTCCCACGCTCGAAGTCGAGCTAGTCGCTCCGTGGGATTTCGCGCGCTTTTTACCTCGCCGCCAGCCCCGATCTCTGGGACGGGGCACCCACGAAATCATTCAAGAAGAAAAATGCCCGCCAGCTCCTACGGGAGACTTCACTGGCGAAAAGAGTGACGAGACTCGATAATTGCTTTCTTACCCCCTCAATCTTCAACCTTGATGGGGATGTTTTTCGATGTCATGAGCGCTTCTACAGCCCAAAACCGCGCGTGAAAGGCCACGACCAGCGGCGTTTGTGGCATTGCGGGCACGCAGTCACCATCGCTATCAACCACTCGATGAATTGGGGCACAAGCATGACCGTCAAAAACAGCACGATGATTAATGGCACAAACGCCAGCCAGGCCCACCAGCCGATATGAGTGAACAGGCGCTGGGTGACGGGCAAACCCACGCCCAACGCGACACCCATATCCACCCCCAGCAACATCCCGCACGAAACGCTGGGCAAGCAGCCGTCCACGTACTTCTCTTCACCACAGGAGCAGCACTTGTAATACATGGTAGTGGCCCGCAAAAGCTGAACATAACGCTCGGTTCAAGGCGGGGCTTAGTTATTGGGTGTTGCAGACCGAAAAATCTATCTGGTCTAGCGCTTCGACCAGGGGCTGAAGGTGGCTGTCGCGCCTTGCTGAGTCGAGGGCTTCGTCCAATGCTCGCTGGTTGGTGGGGCGGGCGGCTTCCAACAAATCCAATCCGGCTTCGGTGACGTTGGTGTAGATGCCCCGCTTGTCGGTTTTGCACAGGAAGCGTGCTAACAGTCCCCGGTCTTCGAGGCGAGTCACTAGCCGGGTTGTGGCGCTCTGGCTTAACACCACGGCGTCGGCGACTTCCTTCATGTGAAGGTGGTCGTCGTCGGTTTGGCGGCTCAGCACGTTCAGCAATGAAAACTCGCGCACGCTCAGGTCATGTTCGGCTTGCAAAGCGCGTTCGATGTGCGCCTGAATGCGCTCGTGCAGCACCGAAAGCACACACCAGCCCTGAGCGAGTGGGGTGGACTGAGAAGAGAGTAGGGCCATGCCTGCTTCCGAGTTGCGAGAAGTCATTTAAATAAGCGGGGCGAGAAACAGGATGAGTGTGACACACAACAACCTTCGCCTCTAAAACCCAGTGACGCGGAGTTGCTGTTGCTCGCTCCCTGTGCGCCATACCCGTCCGATGATTGTTGGTGCCTTCGGATAATTGCATGAATCCCATTTGATGCACGTGCGTATTGTATGCGTACGCAAATATAGCGCGTGTGCAAGTATTGCGGATGGTAGCGATTTAATCTCGCCCACCGCGTTCGCTTGCAACAAGGGAGCATAAAATTGTCCGATCTGTTTTCTCAATATATCTTGAAGGGTGCGACCCTTCGTAACCGCATCGTGGTTTCGCCGATGTGCCAGTACATGGCCCGCGAGGGCGAAGTGAATGAGTGGCACCGCGCCCACTATGCCACGCTGGCTCGTGGCGGTTCGGGTTTGGTCATCGTCGAGGCGACCGCTGTTTCGCCCGAAGGCCGCATCACCTGGGGCGACCTGGGGCTGTGGAACGATGCGCAAGCCGCCGCGTTCGAGCCAGTCGTCGCCGAAATCGTTAAGGCTGGGGCTGTGCCCGGTATCCAGATCGCCCATGCCGGGCGCAAGGCATCGGCCAATGTGCCGTGGGAAGGCGACGACCATATCCCCGAAGGCCAGACGAACTCGTGGCAGACCATCGCGCCATCGGCGATTCCGTTCGGAACCAACCTGCCGCGCGTGCCCGCCGAGATGAGCCTTGAAGACATCGCCCGCGTTCAGGCCGATACCGTCAGCGCCGTGGAGCGCGCCCGCGATGTTGGTTTCAAGTGGTTGCAACTGCACTTCGCGCACGGCTATCTGGCGCAGAACTTCTTCTCGCCCCTCTCCAACAAGCGCACCGATGCTTATGGTGGCAGTGCCGAAAACCGCGCTCGCTATCTGCTGGAAACCTTCGCCGCCGTTCGCAAGGTGTGGCCCGAAGACCGCCCCCTCACCATCCGTTTCAGCGTGGTCGAGTTCGACGGCAACGACGCGACCAAATTAGAGGAATCCATCGACTTGCTGCGCAAAATGAAGCAGCAGGGACTCGATTTTGTGGACGTGTCCATCGGTTTCAACACGCCCGAAGCCAAGATTCCGTGGGGGCCGAACTTCCTCGCCGACATAGCCCAAACCGTGCGCCGCGAGACTGGCCTTCCCGGCACGACCAGCTGGTATATCTCCGACCCGAAAGAAGCCAACGCCCTGATTCAGGACGACAAAATCGACCTCGTCACTCTGGGCCGCCCGCTGCTTTCCGACCCGCACTGGCCCTACCACGCGGCGCAAACGCTCGGAGTCGAGAACGCGGCATGGGCCACTTTGCCACCCGCTTATGCCCACTGGCTCGCTCGCTATCGTTGAGCCTGACCATTCTCGCCCCCCCCTCTGAAATCGAATGGAAAAACGATGCTACAAAAAATTAATAATAACGAGGTCGCGGTCGAGCTTGGCCCCTGCGATCTCGTTGCTCCACAAGCGAACCTGAATTTGCCGCTGTTGGCTTTGTCGGTCGGTGCCTTCGCGATTGGTGTCACCGAGTTCTCGCCGATGGGGTTGCTGCCACTCATTGCGTCCGACCTCAAAGTCAGCATCCCGGTTGCCGGGCAGTTGGTGACGGGCTACGCCCTCGGCGTGATGATTGGAGCGCCGATTATGACGCTTTCCACCGGACGAGTTGACCGTAAAACGCTGCTGATTAGCCTGATGGCGATATTCGTGGTTGGCAGTCTGATGGCCGCGCTCTCGACCGGATACAACATGCTGATGCTGGCGCGCCTCGTCACCTCGCTCTGTCACGGCGCCTTCTTTGGCGTTGGCTCCATCGTCGCAGCCGACTTAGTCCCGCCCACTAAGCGCGCGGGTGCGGTGGCTACGATGTTCATGGGGCTTACCATTGCCAACGTCGGCGGAGTGCCACTGGCGGCATGGGTAGGCCAAACCGCAGGATGGCAGACCGCTTTTTGGGGAATCACCGCGCTTGGCCTGTTCGCAATGGCGGCGCTGGCGCTCTCGATGCCCAAAGTTCCCATCCACGGTTCAATCAACATGCGCGACGAACTTCGCGTGCTTGGGCGTCCCGTCGTTCTCGTCGCACTGCTCATGACCGTCCTGAGTTCGGGCGCGATGTTCACCGTGTTGACCTACATCGCGCTTATCCTGCGCGACTCGACGCACGCTTCGCCCACCTTCATCACATGGATGCTCGTTCTCTATGGCTTGGGACTGAGCGTTGGCAACTGGGTTGGCGGACTTGGCGCCGATAAATCGGTTGACCGCACCTTGATCGTAGGGCTGACATGCCTCACAGTGTTGCTACTGGTCTTCGCCGTCGTCATGCAGTGGCACATCCCGGCGGCAATCCTCATCTTCGCGTGGGGAGTCGCGACTTTCGCGTTGGTTCCGCCGCTGCAAGTCCGCGTCATGACACACGCCTCCGATGCGCCCAACGTGGCATCAGCCATTAATATTGGTGCGTTCAATCTTGGAAACGCCCTCGGCGCGGCTCTTGGCGGCGCGGTTATCACCCTGAAACTCGGCTACCCCGCGATCTCCATCGCCGGAGCTGGCTTGGCGGGCTTGGCTCTGGTTCTGGCGCTGCTCACCAAAAAGAAAACCGCGAAGGCTTGAAGTTAATGTAGAGACGTGCCTTGGCGCGTCTTAGAACTCCCAGCTCCTCACCAATTTGTGCTTAAAGTGCGCCCCTAACTGGCGCTATTCGTCGGCGAAGGCCGGGGCGCCCGACAAAGTCAGGGCCACTCTCGTTGGCTGCGGTTTTACACCGCCTTGCGAACATAACTCTCGCCACTCGCCACAAAGCAAGGCAGGCGTGAAACGCTCAGGGCACAAGCCCGTTATGTACGGTGACCATGAAGCCACCTATACCCCCGCCCTGGGGTGAGCCAGAAAAAGAGCCGATGGGGGCGGCAGATGATGCCGCACCCACGATGAGCGATGAACTGCGCGCTCGGATTGAGGCTGCGGATTATGGGCGCGAATCGGGTTGGGTTGTGGAGTACGACGCCCAACCTATCGCGCTCTTTTCCAATGCCCAATATTGGGATATGTTCTGGGAGTTGTGGGAAGTTACGCCTCTGACACAAGAAGAAACTATCTTGGCGAAGCTACAAGACAGTTTCTTCTTCGATGAGCCGGGAGTGGTATTTCGCAATCGCGACCCACAATTCGCCCATTTGAAACCCGCTTGGGAAAGCCCAATCGTTCACCCACAGACAGAAGAAAATTGGGATTTAGAGCGGGGAGAGTTCCCCGGAAATTGTGCTGTTGTACGCGGGTTATATTTGCCCGTGCCTGACCCTGCTTCAAAAGCAACTCCGCCCAGAAGTCTTTGGGAGCGTGTGAAGCTGTATTTGTTGGGCGCTTGACTGTGATACGTTGACAGCCCTCTGCTCATCGACTTATATTAAGTAACAAGATTTGTTACTAATAAGGTTCATATGATTCTCCAAGATAAAACCATCCTCGTTTTCGGTGCCACTGGTCAGCAGGGCGGCTCGGTTGCTAATGCCCTGCGCGCCAATGGCTGGCCTGTCAGAGCGCTCGTGCGCGATACCAAATCCGAAAAAGCTGTGGCTCTGGCAGAGCAGGGCATCGAACTGGTGCAGGGTGATTTCTCTGACACCGCTTCGCTGCAAGCGGCCATCGAAGGCGTCTATGGGGTTTTCAGCGTGCAGCCCAGCTCCGGCCAGGGCGCCTACGGAGTGACCGACGAACAGGAAGGACAATACGGCAAAACCATCGCCGACCTCGCCGTCGTGAACGGTGTTCAGCACCTCGTCTATAGCTCGACCGTCGCCACCGGCCCGACGAAAACCGGCATGGGACACTTCGATATTAAAAGCGAAATCGAGGAGTACATTCGTGGCCTCGACATCACCCACACTATCGTCCGCCCCAGTACCTTCATGGAAATTTTGGCCCTCCCCGGCATGGGCCTCGACAAAGGCCAAATTTCCTTCTTCATGCACCCCGACCAGTCGGCGCAATTCATCGCTGTCGAAGACATCGGAAAAATAGTCGCCGCCATCTTCGCCGCCCCCGAAAAGTACGCCAACCACACCCTCGATATTTCGAGTGACGCCGTCAGCGGAGCCGAAATCGCCGAAAAATTCACCCGCGCCGCCGGACGCCCCATAAATTACCAACGCTTCCCCGACGCCTTGCTCGAAACCAACCCCTTCCTCAAAGCGCTAACCAAAGTCGTCGATGAAGGCCGACTCACTGGCAACGCCGACATCCCCACACTACGCCAACAAATACCCGGCTTACTCACTATGGACCAGTGGCTCGAAGGTACCGGAAAAACCGCCCTCCTAGCCGCTATCGAAGCGGGCGGCGACGAAGTCGCGCTACGCTAGAAAGGGGCCGCACTCATCTCAACTCCAATTCCATTTGGATGTCGCAGCGTTCGTAGGGCGAGGCGTAGCCTTGAACTTCGGTGAATCCTAACTTCCGATACAGGTTGATTGCGGGTTTGAGCAGGGTGTTGCTTTCCAGATAGATGCGTTTCGCGCCTGAATTTCTGGCCTGTGCGATGATGGCTTGTCCCAGCAGGAAGCCAATGCCTTTTCCTTTGGCCTTCTCGGAAACGGCCATTTTCGCCATCTCGTAGGTGTCCTCGTCCATCTTAATCAAGGCACAGGTGCCAATGGGGTCGCCATCGAGTAGCGCCATAAAAATGGCGCCGCCTTTAGCCAAAATGTATTCCTGAGGGTGGTCAAGCGCTTTGTAATCGGCCTCTTCCATCTTGAACCATTGGGTAATCCACGCTTCGTTCAGGTTCTTGAAATCTTGCTGGTATTTTGGCTCGAAGGGGATGATTTCGACGCCAGTAGAGGCACTCGTCCCAAGACGACACATTTTCAACGCCTGAGCATAGGCGTCAAGTCCTTGAACGACGGCTTGCTGTTGCGAGGGAGTGAGTTTCGCTAATGCATTCGCGACCTGATTATCGGCGTAGACGTTGATTTCGCCAACGGCGGCTTTGCCTTTTTCTGTCAGCGATAACTGCTTGACGCGGCCATCATCGCTGCCAGTCGTTTCCTCTAACAACCCTTCTTTGACGAGTTTGCCGACCATGCGGCTAACGCTCGATTTTTCCAGATTAAGCACTTGCACGAGCTGGGCCGCAGTCATTGTTCCTCGCCCCTCAATTTCTACCAACGTGTGGATGACCGAAGGCGAATAGCCAGTGCCCCCTATCGTTGTGCCCATAAAACCCCATTCACGAACCATCGTGCGCGATGAGGCACGAATTTCTTTAACCACAGACTGCTCAATATTCATCTGAGAAACCCTTTTTGTTGGATAGTTGTATTATACAACTAAAATTGCGAGATGCAAGCGCGTGCCTGAAATGGCTGTGTCGGGGGAGTCGCTCGACATCTCTTAGGCTTTATTTGTGGAAATTCAACAGTCGTAAGATATATTTTTAGATATAATTTGCTGCATAACTCATCAGTAAGAGGCATCTCGATGAACCACGAAAATACAATCAGCGCGCGAGGCATATCGCGCCGAACTTTTCTTGCGACCACTGCTGGCGCGGGGGCTATCATGTTGTTGGGTTCGGCCTGTGCGCGTATGCAAAGCGGCGCCGCGAATGCGCAAGAAGGGGCGGGCGCCGAACTCGACCCGCGCGTGGCGGCTATCGTTGCCAGCACCATTGGCATCGACACGCACAACCATATCGATGTGCCACTTATTGCGGCCGATGTTCCCGGCCCCACTCTTGATTTGGCGGGCGAACTGAAAAAATCGGGCCTGTCGGCGATTTGTATGACCTTTGCCGTCGATTACCAGCGCCTCACCGAACTCGGTCAAGCCTACGACCGCTTCAAGAACGGGCTTGATTCGATGGATAAGCAGCTCGAATTGAACAAGATGAAGCGCGCCCTGAATGTGGACGACCTCAAAGCGGCTCACGATAAAGGTCAGCCAACCGTCGTCCAATCGGTGGAAGGAGGCCATTTCCTCGAAGGCAAGTTGGAGCGAGTTGCGGAAGCTTATGGGCGCGGGTTGAGGCATTTGGGCTTGCTCCATGACAACGACGCCTCGGTTCCTCTGGGCGACGTTTACACCAACCCGCCCCGCTATGGAGGCTTAACCGCGTTTGGTCGCGAAGTAATCGAGGAATGCGACCGATTGGGAATCCTCGTCGATATGGCGCACGCCAACGCCGAGACTTTGGCCGCTGCGCTCAAAGTCGCGAAAAACCCGGTGCTGGTTTCTCATACGGGCCTCGACACTCAATTGGGCGGCAACGAGATGATGGCGCGCATGATGCGCCCAAGGCTTATTTCCAAAGAACAGGCCAAGCTCGTAGCCGATGCCGGAGGCGTTATCGGCGTTTGGACTCACCTCGCCGATACCCCCGAAGAGTTCGCGAAGAACGTGCGTGCCTTGGTCGAAGTTATCGGCATCGATCACGTGTGCATCGGCACCGACACCAAGATGACTCCCGGCGGCGGGAGGCAAGGCGCCCCCGGTGGTCCCCAAGGTGCCCCTCAAGGCGTGCGCGGTGGTGGCACTGGTGGCCAAGGCCCTCAAAATGGTGGGCCGGGCAGGGGAGGACCCGGTGGTGGTCGGGGCGGCGGCGGAGATCGGACAAATCAGGCGTGGGGCAACTCGAACGCGGGATTTTTTTACACCGTCGTCGATGCCATGCTGAAACAGGGCTTCACCCCCGAAGAAATCGGCAAAGTCGGTGGTGGCAACTTCTGCCGTATATTCGACAATGCGACAGCTACCCACGCCTGAAAGCCCAAAAACGTCAGGGAGCCATCAAGGGCGACCGCTACCCCGAAGCTCTCAAACGCATCGTCGCCTCTTGATAGCCTCTATCCTTCCCAATATGTGACCCACAATCTGGTCGGTATCTGCGCCCACGCTGTCGATGCGCTCGTCAAAGATGTCGGATTCGAATGCTTCGACGCATTTGTAGGCCTGTTGGAAAGCCCATGTGCCTTCCTGCTGTTCACCTCGGCGTTTTAGCCTTTCATGGATAATTTCGACGGGAGCCGTCAGGCAGAAGTGCTGGAAATCGGTATCGACCCGTCTAAGGCCCTCGGTCACCTCAAGGAAATAATCCTCCCTCCATATTGTCATCGGGATAATCAGAATCCTCTTGCGCTGCTCGATAAGCGCTTGTGCCGTAGCTGGCACCAATTTCCGCCATTCGGGATAATCCTGGAAATCCCCACTCCATTCGATGGGCTTCAAGATGGCCCGGAGCATGAAGCCCACCTCCTCTGGATCATAAAGCAGCGAGTTGGGAAGCCTTTCTTGGAGCCTCTTCGCCGTGGTGGTCTTGCCAGCACCAAAGGCCCCATTAATAAATACGATCATGCTTTCCCCTGATTATTACCGGATGAGTAAATCCCCCTTTTTCAGTTGGTCGTTGCTGTTTATTCATTCGGTAGAGTATTGATTTTCAATTTGGTGATGGTGCCTTGGTTCATCGCCAAAATCGCCGTTCCATCGGGCGAGAAAGCGAAGGCGCCATCGTCGGTGTAAGGTGAGCCAGGGGCAGCAGGAACTTGGAGCAGTTGTACCAGTTTTCCGCTTTGAGCATCGAGAATTTCGATGTCTCTCGCTCCGCGAAAACCGAGTGCGATCCATTTTTTATCGCTTGAGTAAAAGGCCGATTCGATGGTTGTTAACGGCCCTGCTCCATTGTCCCTTTTGACCGTGCCAGTGTGCGACCAAATCCGTTTTCCCGTGGTCGCGTCGACTTCCAACACATCGGTACCGTATTGGGTGCTGTTGATGAGCACTAACAAACGGTTCTCCGCGCCAAAAGCAGCAATCCGAGCGCGGCTGAACGGTAAAGTCCGCAGCAGTTTCCCATCGTTGGCGCGGCGGATTTCGGGGCGTGCGTAGGGAACATTGCTAAGATAAACCTGAGGTTGTATCTCGTCTGAAGCTAGAAAACGACCCTGAGGCGAAAAGGCGAGTTTGGGGTCATTGAGTCGTGAGCCAGGGCTGCCTTTCCAACTCGCTTTTCGAGCGCCGGTTCGGGCGTCGAACAAAAAACCGGTGACATGTGTCGTGCTATTTTCGGTGTCGATAAATACTTCCCATAGCGCCAGAGTGCTGCCATCGGGTGAAAAAACGGGATGACTCAAACCATGAGGCGCCAGAGAGACGATCATTCCCGGTTCGGTTGGTTGGGCGTGGACAGACTCCGCTTCGCTCCGGCTCCACAGAGTTTTGCGAGTGGTAAGATCGACCACTCGAAAGCCATTTCCACTTTCGTTGAGCGCCAGAAGCGAACCATCTGGTGAAAGGGCCAACTCGCCTGGTGTGGAAGTCAGCGGCAATGAGGGCAAAGGATCCAGTGATTGGGCGTCCCAAAAGCGCGCTTCGAATCCCACCATTTGGTCGACATAACCACCATTACCATTGCCGTCTGCGTTGGTGACATCAAATCGCTCCAGCATTTGGATACCCGCAGTGATGAGACGCCCATCGCCTGAGAGTTGCGGGGCAATTGGTACGTCGATGAGTTTCCGATAAGGCGCCGCCGAAATGGAGGGACGTCTCACTCGCCACCATATGGCACCCACCAATGCAATAAAAAGTAATGGAGCCAGTAGAAGCACTGATGTTGCGCGTGTGTAGTGACGTTTCATGGCAGGAGGCAATGCCTTGTTATTGTGCTATGTCCAATCCGTCAAATCGCCTTAAACACATCACTGACAGGAAAAGCATTAACAGGCGTCCAACAAGAGACTACGTCACCAAGAAGAACTTTTGTACTTGTTTTTCCTTTTATTAACATAATGGGATTTATTTGTCTGAAGACGAAGCGGTTCCAGACTAAAAACAGAAGAGGGCGCACTGCTTAGTGCGCCCTCTTGGTGTATGCCTTTTCGTCAGGCCCACTCGAATGTGAGAGTCTTTTTCACGTCGGGGTGCAGCGACTTGGCGACGGGGCATGTCTGAGCTGCCGCTTCCAACTTGGTGCGATTCAATTCCGAAATGCCCGCTGGCATCGAGATGACGAGGGGGAGCGCCGCGACGCGGCGTGGCCCTTCACTGCTCATAATCTTATCGACGCGCGCGGTGGCGCCTGTCATATCGACTTCGAGGCGCCGCGCCATAATGCCCATTGTCGTCAGGATGCAGGTGGCGAGCGCAGTCGCCAACAAATCGGTTGGCGAAAACGCTTCGCCCTTGCCCTGATTATCTTTGGGAGCGTCGGTTTGAATCACGCTGCCCGAAGGCCCATGCGTCGCCTCGCAGTGCAAATCGCCCGTGTAAGAAATTTCGATGGATACCATGTGTCTCGACCTTTGATCTGGAAAGGCGAGTGTAGGAAAGTTATTTGCTTAGCCGCCTAGTGACGCTGTACGTTAGCGCGGCGACGACTGACCTTTAACATGCATGAGCCTTGATACCTGCCTCTTCCGGCCATGCGAAGGCATGTTCATCGCTTTCTCCTTCGCGTTCGACAAGGCAGGGGTAGTCCTTCTCTAAAAGCAGTCGTAAATTCCCCTCGCCTGTGCTTTGCATCGTACTAAAGCCCGTTTCGGTGTTTTGCATCCATTCAAGCGCGTCATCATCGCGCACATAAAGCGTAATTTTTTGTGCTTCACAGGTGGCTGCTAAAAGTGGGGTTTGGTGGCAGCGTGCCACACAAATGAGCAGCTGAATGCCAGGAGCAAATTGAGTGTGACTCTCGACTTGGCCGTCGTGGAGAAGAGCCTCCATGTCCTTTTGGTCGAGACGAAAGCGTAATGAATTGTTGCGGATGCGCAGTTTCATAATGACAAGTCACAAAATGAATCCCACGTCCCCTCTTTGTCTTGCCTTCATAAATTAAAATCAGATTTCGCCCCCGTCTTTAACAATACAAGCAGATCGACCGCGTTTTTGATTCGTTGCGCATTCTACTCCCAGTAGATGATGAACACGAGAATTAACTTGTTCTTCATAGACAGACTTGCGCCGTTTGATAAGAAATAGTGTGTCTACGGTGCCTCCTAACTGTGTGATCTCCTCGCTATAAATCAGGAATTATATGAGACCATCTATTGCATTAGGGAATGTGAACTCTGCTCCCAGAGGTTTCTCCCTTATCGAAATCGTCATCGTCTTGGCGATTATCGGGATATTAGCGGCTTTTTTGTTCCCGGTTTTCACTCGTGCGCGGCGTGATGCCGATAAGACCACGTCCTCATCCAATTTACGCCAATGTTGGTTCGCTCTCCGCCATTATTCTGATGATTATGGTGGCGATGCTTTTATGCCTCCCTCCGATGTCGCAGAGAAGGTTTTGAAAAATTCGCCCACTTGTGACCCTAACGACACCTGGAGAGCGAGTTGCAATGAAGTATTCGGACCACCTTTGATTGGCTCGTATGCCTATATTCGTTCTATTGAGGGGTTCTTCCCGCCAAATACGAACCGCTGGAATAATTTCACCAGCAGAAATTGGACTCTCTTAGCGAGTATCTATTACGCTACCGATGTGCCTGCCCCTTTTCATGGTGACGTCCCGCCTCCCGTCCCAGGACGCTATCCGATGCCCGACCAGGTGCTTCGTCTGCGCCTTGATGGCTCTGTTCGTTCAGAGCGTCAATTTACCGCCAATGGAAAGCGCCGCCTGACATGGAGCGCTTTGCTTTTTAGCTCAAAACGCGAACCGAAAAAATAAAGTCAGGGCTTCCAAATCAGTTGGCTTTTGATTTCGGCCAGCTCTTTTAGCATTTGCGGGATGTAGGTTTGGTCAAAGGTCTCAAAAGAAAAACACAGCCGACTCTGGCCCCCTGATTTGTCCCACGCTTCGCCTTGTGTTTCAAAGTTCCCCCTGCCATTTCCAGTAATCTCGAATTCCAGCTGGCCTTCGAGCGTTTGAAACTTGAGTGAACCTGACAAGTTGTTATAAAGCCTTTCTAAGTCGGCCTGTAAGATCAGAATTTCATTCACGAAGAATTGAGCTTTGTATCGGGCGATAAACCCACCAGCTTTTATCTCCACGCCAACATCTACCCAATCGTCGTAACGGGCGCCAGCGCTTTTGGGGGTATCTAAAACGTGAATTGTGAGATAGTCCCCTTTGCTTCCTGTCTTAATATTGAAGCTCAACATGGTAATTGATGATGCCGTAAAAAGCCCGCGAGATGAAGCAACACAAGTCTCACTATGTTAACCAAAGCCAATCACGTTGTCGGCCCATCACTGTTGTCTCTCTACAACGTGGTTCCGAACAGCCGTTAAAATTTGCTGAGACAAGAAGCGCCTGAGTCGCCTGATATATAAATCTTAATTGCCCCGCTCTAATTAACAGCATGTTTCAGAACGCCCACTTTTTTCTAAAAAATGGCCGGATGTAAAAAAATATACTTCTCTAGCGGTTTCAACCGCTAGAGAAATTTACATAAGCTGGATGTCGTGTTCGGAGGCCATTTGTATTTGAAGACGCTTCATCCCATATCCCCATCTATTGTTGCTGGTGCCCTACTATGTTTGTTGTGCGTAGGAGCCCAAGCCGACACCCCTTCTACTGTAATAGCCGCAAAAGCTACTAACGCGACCACAGCATCCAAGCGTGCCACGGGTTTGACTAGCCTTGTCATAGATTATGCGGAAGTACCACGTGGCGAGTCGGTGAAGTTGTTAGAGTCCAAGGTCAGTTTCCAAGTGAAGGACGCTTCGTTTTTAACGATATTGGACTCGGTGCTGTCGTCGGCGGGGACTTCGTGCCGCATTGAATGTCGTAGCGTCAAACCTATGAAGTTGACGCTCGAACTCAATGAAATGAAGGCTGGCCCATTGCTTGACCTTCTCGCCAAAGCAGGCGGTGTGAGGATGTGGGTTTTGCCAACCAAACTACTGCTAGCCTCTGAAAAATCGCTGACCGTTGAAGAAAAGAAAACAGCCAAGCTGTATGGCGTGCTGCTCACCAAAAACAACTTCCCCAAAGGCAGCGGTTTAGATAAAGTCGTCAAGGGGATCAATGTCTTGGATGTTGCCAATACAATTGTCTCCACGAATTTTGATAATACCCCTTGGAGCAACTCATTCGACGACCTTAATCTTAGTACGAGTAAGACCTTTAGTATCGCGTCTTACCCGACCGATGATGCCTTTAAAGGACTTGTTAGCACTGCTGTTTTGTCAGCTTCATTGAAAGATGTAAGTTTTGGAGATGTCTTGGCATTCGTTGCCCACAGCAATGGGTGTGAGCTATTCCTTCTGCCTGGCTCATTTCTGATCTGCGATCCGAACAACATACCGGCAAACCACAAAGATCAAGCGGTGCTTGCATTTTCAGGTTCTTCTACCAAGTTTGACTTCAATTCTGGCTCTTTTCTTGAGCCATCAGCTAAAGGTTCATAATCCCATTTACCCCAATGAAATATATGATTGTTAAATCGGCGTTTTTCGCCAAGTGCCTCGCGACATCTGCTGCGCTCGCCATTTTTGTTGTTGCAATGCCTCTATCCCATGCTGACCCAACATTTAACCTTACGGGAGTAACACCCGCTAAGGCTACACCCCCTGCCGAAAAGCCATATATTAGCCCCGGCGTAACAATGAAAGTTGGAGGCGAAGGCACACGCACGGCAGACATTTCCAATTACAAGTGCTTGATAAAATACACCATATCAAAAGATAACGCCCCAAATGCCGCATCGATTGTGTTCCAGGACTCGATAGATGTGTCGCCATATCAAACTACTTCTCTTAATAGAGAATGGGATGCCACAATAAATGATTTTGGGGATTATGGTGGCCTTTATTGGGTGAAAATAACTCCTATGAATGGTGTAGTACCAAGCAACAACTTTTTTTCAGATGGTAAAGACACGAGCTTTGTGATTGGGTACAAGCCTGGCATCCCCGGCGGACCTCTCGGCTGATAATACAGAATAAATAAATTTATTTTTCAAAGTAGCGTTTTTCTACTAGAAGGAGAAATCAACAACAATGTCCCATCCTTTGTGAGATATGGGATATTGTTGTCTTGTGTAAGAGTGACTTACGAATTGTAAGCGAAAAATTGAAAGCTACACAACGGTATGTCCCCAATCGAAACGACCATCTCGATTGGGGAATGGAGAGGCCTTTTAGGTCTCTCCATTCGGGCGCTTTGCAATTACCAACGGGGGCTGTCGTCGTCAGGAACCAGGAATATCTTCTGGCTTGGAACTCCGTTGACTGTCGCTCCTGCGTGGCTAATTGATGGGGCTTGAGCGAGGAAATCGGCGGGGAAGTTGAGGACAGGCTTGGACGCATCGCTCAGAGAAGCGAGCTGCTCAGCGGTCAGTGTCAGTTCGAGCGCCTTGAGGTTGGTGTCGAGTTGCTCTTTGGTTCGCGCGCCGATGATGGTGCAGCTGAGGCCCTTTTGAGCCTGTAGCCATGCGAGGGCCACCGTCGAGGGGCTGGCGTCGCACTCGTCGGCGACTTTGGCGACGGCATCAATGATGTCGTACTGCTTTTCGCTGAGGTCGCCGATGAGTCCTCCGCGCAGTCCCTGCATCTTGGCGCCGTTGGCGCGTGTGTACTTGCCCGTGAGAGCGCCGCTCTTCAACGGACTCCACGCCAGCACGCCTAGCCCCATCTCCTCGGCCATCGGGGTCAGTTCGCCCTCGACGGTGCGCTGCATCAGCGAATACTCGATCTGCAAGGCGATCAGAGGGTTCCAGCCGCGAAAATGAGCCATCGTCTGCGCCTGAGCGACCTTCCACGCCGGGGCATCCGAGAAGCCGACATAGCGCACCTTGCCCGCCTTCACCAAATCATCCAACGCGCTCATCGTCTCTTCGATGGGGGTGAAGCGATCCCAGTTGTGCAGGTAGTAGAGGTCGATGTAGTCGGTCTGCAAGCGCCGCAGCGATTCATCGCACTGCGCCATAATGGCTTTTCGGCCCGCTCCACCGCCGTTCGGGTCGCCCGCGAACAGGTTCATGAAGAACTTCGTCGCGATAACCACACGGTCGCGCTGTCCTTTGCCCTGACGGAAAAAGTCGCCGATGATCTTTTCGGAGTGGCCGCGCGTGTAAGCGTTGGCGGTATCGAGGAAGTTGCCGCCCTGTTCCAGATATTGGCTAAGGATGGCTTCGGAGTCCTCGACGCTGGACCCGGCACTACCGAGGTCTTCCCCGAAGGTCATGGTTCCAAGGCAGAATGGGCTAACGCGAAGGCCAGAGCGGCCAAGTGTGAGATATGAATTGAGTGACATGGTATCGTTGCTTTTTCAAATTGAGTGCGCTCATTGAGGTGGTTAACACCAGAACCTCATCACCACGGCAGCGGCCCACTTGGGCCTGTGAACGTGCCCGTTGGGCCGTTCTCTTCGAGGGCGACACGCACAGGATTGCGCGACCCTTCTTCAATTGTTTCCGTCCCCTGAAAGTTGTTGAGCGCCGTTGAGGTGAAGCCGGGGCTGGCTGCGTTGACCTTGATGTTGGTCGATTCCAGTTCGATGGCGAAAGAAAGCGTGATTGCGTTCAGGGCGGTCTTCGAGGCGGCGTAAGTGACGCCGAACCCACTGCGATAGGGGAAGCTTGGGTCGGAGTTCAATGTCAGCGAGCCGACGCCGCTCGATACATTGACGATGCGCGCCTCTGGCGCTTCGCGCAGCAGCGGAAGCAGCGCTTGAGTCACGGCGATGACGCCAAACACGTTGGTCTCGAAGACCGCGCGCACCTCGTCGAGCGAGGCAACACTGGCACGGCCCGACTTCATCATTTCTTCGAGCGCAGTTCCCGGTGTGGCCGTGTTCGAGATGGCCGCGTTGTTCACCAACACGTCGAGGCGCCCAAATTCGTCTTTGATGCGCTTGGCCGCTGCGTCGATGGAGTCCTGATTGGTGACATCGAGCTGAAGGGCGAAAGCGCCCTCGCCGATGCTGTTGGCGGCTATCTCGCCCTTCGCGAAGTCGCGCGACCCCACTAGCACAGTGAAGCCATTCGCCACGAGTTCCCTCGCGGTTTGAAGTCCGATTCCCTGATTGGCCCCGGTGATAAGGGCGACTCGTTTGTTTTGCATGGTGCTGTCCTTTTTTTGCCTGAATTGGTGGTCAATGCCGCCTTGCTGCGCTAAACATAAAGCGGAACATTGTTCCTTTTATTATGCGGAACTATGTTCCGCTTCGCAAGGGCGAAGTGTGAACAGCACCAGAAAATAGTGCTGGATGGGTGCGTGTAAGCTGTGACTCTATGACTTTTCGCTTGGCTAACTCCGATGATATGCCGGTCTTGCTCGAACTGCTCGACATGCTTTTCGCCATAGAAACCGACTTCACCTTCGATGCCGAAGCCGCTCAGCGTGGTTTCGAGTTGATGCTGCAAGACAGCGAGCGTAGCGCGATATGGCTGGCCGAAGATGAAGGCCGAATCGTGGGCATGTGTACCGGACAAATCACCATCTCGACCGCTATCGGCGCCCGCTCCATTTGGGTCGAAGATGTCATTGTGCGCCCCGAATATCGTGGGCAAGGCTTGATGCCCCTTTTGCTGGGCGAACTCGAAAAGTGGGGGCGTGAGCGCGGCGTCAAACGCCTTCAGAACTTGTGCGACTTGCACAACGCCCCGGCGCTTTCGTTTTATGCCAAACGCAGCCAGCAAACCGAACTCATCTGCTTCATCAAGCTTTTAGATTGAGCGAAAGCGCAGGGCTGCAACAAAAGCAAAAAGGCACGCCGAAAGCGTGCCTTTTTCATTCATAGTGGTCTTAGAGCAGATTCCAAATGAAGTGATAGGTTCAGTGTGGATAGAGTAGCGTCGTTATCCAGAGTAACGTCGTCATCCTGAGCCTGCGAAGGATCTCTACCCCCAGTTCAGATTTTCTTACACCAAAGGCACTATCACTTCATTTGGCGGTTGCTCTATTGCTGGTTTCCGCAACCATGTTCAAGCGCCAGTACGCGGTCTAGTTTCGCCGTCAGATGTTGGCGAATGGCTTCGAGACTGTGAATCCTTTCGTCCATCTGGGCGATTTTTCATCGTCGAGGTGATTAACCGTTCCGAAGCAATATCAGCCCGTTCCCGCTGTCACCTCTTCGCCCAAACAGTAGCACAGGCCATCGGGGGCCACCACGAAAAACACCTTGAACGATTTGTCGCCGTTTTGGTCGATGCGAAAGCCCGCGTCGTCGCGGTCCAGGCCGTTGGCCTTCAATTCGGCGAAGGCCGCTTCTGCGCTCTCGACGCCGAAAAAGCAGCCTTCCTGTTCGGGTTCGCCGCCATTTTCGCTCAGCCCGATCTGAATGTCATCGCGCCCCAGCACCGCCGATTTTTGCGGCCCTGCTTCGCGCGAAACCAGTGAAAAACCCATGACCGTCCTGTAGAAGGGCAGGGCCGCGTCGAGGTCGCGTACTGGCAAATTCATCCTGTCGTCGCCATAAGGGAAGGCTGTTTTGAACACGGCTTTCATGCCTGATATTTTATCGAATAAACGCCCTATTTCCGCGCATTTGCCATTACCTCAACGCACAAAAAACGCGCTTCTAATCAAACTCACCAATAGGATCTCCCCCTTCTACCTTTCCCCTGTAATTCCCCAATCCACCCTGAAAAGTTCTCTGTGTCTCCGTGCCTCTGTGGTGAATCTCTCCCTCCGCAAAACTCTCTGCACCTCCGCGCCTCTGCGGTTAAAAACTCCACTCCCAACCCAAAAAGGGCGCGCTTCTATTGAAGCGCGCCCTTTCTAAAAACTAACCACTAATTACTAGTAACTAGCAACTAACTCACGAATTTCCAGCCGACGGAGCCGAAGGAGCGGGTGAGCTGCTGCGACCTGCCGAATTGGGTGAGTCGGGAGTACCGCCGACTGTGACCGGAGCCGAGGTTAGCGGCGCGCTGGCGGCGCTGTAGTCGCGGGCTTTCACCAGCACGGTGATGGCATCGCCATCATCGCCACGACCGGGCTTGGACAAGTCCAGTGTCGAGCCAGATTCTCCACTGATCTGGACGCCGTTCTTGTACCAGACATAGGTGAAGTAGATGGCATCTCCATCAACATCGGTCGCGATGGTCGTCGCGGTGAGAACCGAGTTGGTCGAAGGTGATGCGGGGCTGATGCTGACGCTGGACACTCTGGGGCTGGCGTTGACGATCACCGAAACCGCCGATTCCAGAGGAGCCGAGGTACCCGTGCCATCGCTGACACGCACAACTACCGAGAGCGTGTCGTTGCGGTCGCCGTTGCCGGGTTTGCCCAGGTCGATGGTGCTGCCTGTCTCGCCGACGAGTTCGGCGCCGTTCTTTTTCCACTGGTAGCTGTAGGTCAGTTTGGCGCCACGGGGGCCGCTGCCACTAACGCGAGCCGCCACCACACTGTCGGTTTGTGGACGGCTGGGGTTGAGGGTGGCGCTGGTGACTTGCAGGGTCGGGCTAACCGTTGTTATTGTGACACCCGATGAGGTCACTGCCGAACTGGAAGCTGTGCCATCGCTGGCAATGGCCGTCACGCTGATAACATCGCCCGCATCGCCGTTGCCCGCCACGCTCAGGTCGAGCGTTTTGCCGGTCTGGCCGCTGATGACGTTGCCATTCTTCTTCCATACATAGGTGTAGGTCAGGATGTCGCTGCCATCGGCATCGGTGGCCGCCACGGTAGCGGTCACGACAGCATCGGTATCGGGGCTGGTCGGCGAAATGCTGACACCCGTCGCCACTGGCGCCGTGTTGAGTACGGTTACGCCCGCCGAGGTCACTGCCGAACTGGAAGCGGTGCCATCGCTGGCAACTGCCGACACGCTGATAACATCGCCCTTGTCGCCGTTACCCGCAGTCGCGAGGTTGAGGGTGTTACCCGTCTGACCGGCGATAGGAGCGCCATTCTTCTTCCAAATGTAGGTGAAGGTGAGCGTGTCGCTATCGGCATCGGTTCCAGCTGGCGTTGCGGTCAGCAGGGTCGCGGTGGTGGGATTGGTCGGCGAAATGCTGACTCCCGTTGCCACTGGTGCCGTGTTGCCCACCGTCACTTCCGACGAGGTATACAGAGGGCTATTAGAAGTGCCATCGGTGACGATGACGAGAACCTTGAGCTTGTCGCCCTTGTTGCCGTTGCCCGTCACGCTCAAATCGAGCGTCGAGTTGGTCGCACCGGGGATGTTAACATCGTTCTTCTGCCACTGATATGTGTAGGAAAGCGTGTCGCCGCTATCGGCATCGGTGCTTGTTGGGGCAGCAGTTAATAGCGAATTGGTGGTTGGGTTGGCCGGAGTAATATCAACACCAGTCACAACAGGTGCTGAGTTGCCAATTGTCACGCCCGCAGAAGTCACTGCCGAGCTGGAGGCGGTGCCATCGCTGGCGATAGCTGTCACAGTGATGACATCGCCCTTATTGCCGTTGCCCGCCACGCTCAAATCGAGTGTTTGCCCTGTTGCGCCGGGGATGTCGCTGCCGCCCTTCTTCCACTGATATGTGTAGGAAAGCGTGTCGCTGCTATCAGCATCGGTTGCCGCCACAGTCGCAGTCAACAGCGAGTTGGTGCCTGGGGTAGTCGGCGAAATGCTGACTCCGGTCGCCACTGGCGCCGTGTTCTCCACTGTGGTACCCGCAGATGTCAGCGGAGCGCTATCATCTGTGCCATCGTTGGCCGTCACCGTGGCAGTGATGACATCGCCCTTGTCGCCATTACCCGCAGTCGCCAGATTCAGGGTGTCGGTTGTCTGGCCGGGAATGATGATGTCGTTCTTCTTCCACACATACGAGTAGCTGATGGTATCGGCGCCATCCGCATCGCTACTGGCGATATTGGCCCTGACTGTCCCATTGGTGTTCTGAGTTGTCAGCCACACAAGGCTCACCTGGGTCACAACAGGAGCCGTGTTGCCCACAATAACAGGCGAAGAGGTGAACGGGGCGCTGTTCTCTTTGCCATCATTGGCCGTCACCGTCACGGTGATCGAATCGCCCTTGTTGCCATTGCCCACCGTCGCCAAATTGAGTTTGTTGGTCGTCTCCCCCACGAGGTTCGAGCCGCCCTTCTTCCACTGATAGGTGTAGGTCAGCGGGTCGCTATCGGCATCGGTTGCTGTTGGGGTGGCAGTCAACAGAGTTTCGGTTTTTACGGTCGTCGGGGTGATGGTGACAGTTGTCACCACAGGAGCGTTGTTACCTGGCCCCAATACCAGCGTATGGGTTCCGAGGCCGCCTTTCATCAAGTGGCTGACAGCTTTACCCTGCAATACGCCGGTTTTATCCACTAACACCGGAGATGATGAGCTGGTTGTGCTATTGTTGCCTAGCTCACCATTGCTGTTGTTTCCCCAGTCTGCGACGGTTCCATCCGTACATAATGCCACGGTATGGGATAGGCCCGCCGCGATTTCGATGACAGTTTTGCTGGCCAAAACTCCTGCACGGTTAACCAGCACTGGTGTTGCTGTGTTGGTTGTGCTGCCATTACCCAATTGGCCGGCGCCGTTATATCCCCACGTCGCGATGTTTCCATCCGAGCATAGCGCTACGCAATGTCCATAACCCGCCGCGATTGCAGTGACGGTTTTGCCCGACAAAACTCCACTGCTAGACACGAGTGTTGGCAAAGAGACGGTGCCGCCAGCCGAGCCTGTACCGAGCTGACCTCCATCGTTATTGCCCCAGCTCACAAGACTGCCATCCGTGCAGGTTACTAACGAGAAATCATAACCTGCGGCCAATTTCGAGGCAGTTCTGGTCTGCAATGTACCGCTGGTATTCACAGTGGTCGGCTCGTTGACAGTGCTGTTGCCCAGGCCCAACCCTAATTGTTTCTGAGCATTATTTCCCCAGACTACGAGTGTTTTATCCTCACACAAAACCATCGCATGGCTGCCACCTGCCGAGATTGCCTCAACATTTTTGCTGCTCAAAATACCAGCGGTGCTTACAGCCACTGGCACCGATGAGTTGGTGTTTGTAGCGTTGCCTAACTGGCCACTGCTATTGAGGCCCCAACTATACACTTTTTTGTCGCTGCACAGAACAAGGCAGAAACTATTGCCAGCCGCGATTTGGGTGACTGTTTTACCTGCTAAAACTCCGCTACGATTAACTAATACAGGAACATTCGAGCTAGTGGTAGTGCCGTTGCCTAACTCGCCGTTTCCATTGTTGCCCCAGGATGCGAGTGTTCCATCCGAGCATAATGCCACGGTGAAGTTGCTGCCTTCGGCGATTTGAGTGATGGTTTTGCCTGCCAATACCCCGGTGGTAAGCGTTTTCACTGGCACTGACGAGTTAGCGTTGGCGCCATTTCCTAATTGACCTAGGTCGTTGGCTCCCCATGCATAGGGAGTACCGCCAGCGGGGACGGCAGCCATTGCCGTACCAGTCGCGATGAATGTGCTAACACACAGGGTTAGCGGTAACAAAATAACCGACTTGAAGTTACGAACTAAGGGCGAAAAAACAGGAGCTGACAGGAATGGCACACGAGTAGGGCCGTGAGAAAGAAACGACATAATTGAGAAATATGAAAAATGGGAGTGACTTCCAAGCCCTCGAACTCATCGGATAAGTTCAGAGATTAAGGGAGGTGTTTGAGTGGGAGACTCGACAACTTCTAAATCGGAAATCACGCTCTATAGTTGTCCTCGATTCTTGACAGATATGCCATGCAGTTTTAGGTTAATTTCATAACATTCTGGTAATCCTGAGAACATATAAAGAATAAAAAAACGTGTTGCTAAGTGTTCTTTAAATAATCTCTTTGTCTTTAGCCCATCTGCCCTTAATTCTGACAAAATCAGTGCGAAACAAAGCCGCTCCCCTGCGCATTTGCTCCCCAACCCAAAAAGAGCGCGCTTCGACAGAAGCGCGCTCTTGAAAATGCTGGCATTGCCACAAACCCCTGCCAGTGGCTTATGCCCACAAATCCCTGCCAGAGTACCGCTTCCTGTGCGGCGAAGTGGTTACTAAAACTAACTTATGCGTTTCCGCACCGAAGCAACTGGTGCCGGAGCGCGCACTTTTTTTGATGGCCCGATTTCGATTAAACAGATTTGTCTGCCGGGGCACCTGCTGGGCTGAGTTGGGGCGAATCGCTGTCACGGATGCTGATTAAAACCGCCTTGCCTTTGCTGAACACCGCGACCACGTTCCAATTCAAAGACCCCCAGATAACAGGCGATTGCGCCCAAAGCTCGCTCGTGGTGCGATGCACTTTGAAACTCCCACTGGCGCGGATGGCGTTATTGACCTGATTCACCGTCATGCCAACCCGAAGGCCGCTATGCAAATTGATGGCGCGCGCATGATCTCGCTTGATAGCCGCTTCAAACCTGTGCGACGCATAGCGCACTAAACCGAGCGGCACCAGAAAAAGGCATAACGCCCCCACACAGAGGGCGATTTTTCCCTCATTGAATCGGCTCAAGGGCATAATGCAATGCTATACCCAGTCGCTCCTTCTGTCAATAACCCCTGACGCCAAAACGGAGTGCCGACAAAAGAATACCGTTCCGCACAGCTCCGTCACACACGATATTCGATACCAGAGGGGCTATGATATTTGGGAAACCCAAATTTTACGCGTCATTGGAAGAAGCCGAAGCAGCTCCCGGCATTAACAAGGTGCGCCGTCTGGCGGTGCATGACCTGGACATCGGTGCCAGTGTCGAGCGAATTGTTCGGTTCTGCCATCTGGAAGAGTTGTATTTCGCCTGGAACCGCTCCGCCACAGAGTTGCCTGTAGAACTTCTGTTTCTCAAGCGCTTGAAAGTGTTCTCTGTTTTAAATAATCCATTGAAAGAAATTCCTGAGTGGCTGTGCGAACTCAATCATCTTGAAAAACTCGAAATTCGAGGCACCAATATAGTGGAAGTTCCATCATGCATCGAGAAGCTATCCAACCTTCGATATTTGGAACTGGCCAACAATCGCCTGCTCCATATCCCCTCCCAAATTGGTCGGCTGCCCCGCTTGCGTACATTAAATTTAAGTGAGAATCCGATTGAAATTGTGCCCGATGAAATTTTGATGAGTCCCAGCATTAAAACGCTGGACTTGCTTGGGACTGCCCTGCCAGAAGCCGAGGTGAAAAGAATTAAATCCCTGTACCCCATGTCAGCTGTATCATCGGGTTACATTGAGCCGTCTACGAGATTCTATAGATGAAAATTTGCAGCGACCACGACTGAAGCATCGTCTCCTCCTTACTTACCAGTCGGGAAAGTGGCTCCGCTAAGCTGTTCGGAAACCTGCCACAGCCGTTCGGCGCTGGCTTTGTCCTGTGCTTGCGGGGGGACTTTGGCGAGTGTCGGAAAGCCGCGCATTTCGCCCATTTTGTCCGGGCCATAATAGGCGCCCGCCTTGGCTTCGGGCGAGGTGGCGGCAAACAGCGTTGGCAACGCGCCCTGCGGCGCGGGCTGGAACAAAAACCACAGCAATGTCCGCATCAGGCTCGCGCCACTCCACCGACCAGGAGCGTTGTGCAAAAGCTCGGTGCGCGAAATGCCGGGATGCGCCGCGATGCTGTCAACACCCCACCGCTCCGACTCGCTGCGCCGCTGTAACTCGAAGGCGAACATCAGGCACGCGAGTTTCGATTGGCTGTAGGCCTGCATCGCATTGTAGCTCCGCTCCGCTTGCAAATCGTCGAAGTTAATCGCGCCGTTTCGGCTGGCGATGCTCGACAGCGTGACCACGCGCGCCTTTGACCCTTTGCGTAGCAGTGGCATCAGTTGCGCCGTGAGGGCGAAATGCCCCAGATAGTTGGTGCCGAATTGAAGCTCGAAACCATCCGAGGTTTGTTGGCGTTTCGGCGGCGTCATCACAGCGGCGTTGTTAACCAGCAAATCGAGGCTCTCTCGCTGCCCTCGCAACCGCGCCCCGAACTCGGCGACAGAGGTGAGGCTGGCGAGATCGACCCGCTCAAACCGCACATTGGCCGACGCCACTTCGGCGCGCACTTTCGCGACCGCTTCCTCGCCTTTTTGCCGATTGCGCCCCGCGATAATGACCTCGCCACCAGCGCGCGCCAGAGCCAGAGCTGTCTCGAATCCCAGCCCCCCGGTGCCAGTAACAATGGCCGAACGGCCCTTCTGCGAAGCAATATTAGAAGTTGTCCACTGAGTCATGATTTTACCTTTGAAAACAATCGCACCCACACATCCGACGAGTCGCACAACACCAACACTGTGCCCTAACCCCCCCTGCAGAAATGTCATCCTGCCACTGATTTCCCCCTGTAGGGCGCCTCTTTGTGTTCGCCCTCAAACAGTTCCCAACCACCAACAGATCAGGTGAATTTTGAGTGTCTAGACACTCATTTCTGCGGTGCAAAAAAATTAACCGATCACCCTCCACAGCGCTTCAAACCCTGTTTTGCAATGCTGCTCCGCGTTTTCCGGGTCGCTTGCCATGAAGCCCATCGTCGCATTCGCCAGCGAGGTCAAAATTTCGCCGACAAAAGCGATGGGCGCATCGCGTAGAGGCCCATTGGCGCGGCTCTGTTCGAGCAACACTTCAACCTTCCACATGAACTTGCCGACCTCAACGCGAAGTTCCGGCGTGACATCCTCCGAAACCGCCAGCAGTGCCAACACGCGCAGCTTGTCGGGGTTGGACATCGCCCAATGCATCCAATTCGACCACACATGAAAGAACCGCTCCCGCAACCCTTTCTCTTCCAGAAGCCCACGCAGTAAGGCCGAGGCCATCTCCAACTTCAACTCCCTGTAAAGCTGCTGCACAAGCTCGCCCTTGGTGTCGAAATAGGTGAACAGAGTCCCGTTGGCAACCCCCGCCTCTTTCGAGATGAGCGCCGTCGGAGCGCCCAACCCATGCGCCACGAAGACGCGAACCGCCGCTTCCAGAAGCGCAATCCGCTTATCCTCGCTCTTGGGCCGTGCCATGCTTCTAAGCCTACCACATAATTGAGTGTCCAGTCAATCAATTATGTGGTCGAAAAATGTCAGCCCCTTCCACTTAACCACATGATTTGAACCACAGATTGCCGCACTTTGAACATTGACTTCCTCATCCGTTAGTTAGAAATCCGCCCAATTCAAGTTGCCCAAATCCCCTGTAGGGGCGAACCTTGTGTTCGCCCTCAAACAGTTCCCCACCACTAACAGATGAGCTATCAATGTTCCGTTGCTCGAAATCGCATTGTTTCCACTCACCATGCCTCTTGACTGGCGAAGAAGCGCCGCAGGAAATCGAAGCGCGCCGCGTCCGCCAATGGAATGCGAGCGAACTTGTGCCCCAGTTCCATCACCGAAGCCGACCAGTAATCGAACGCATCCCACTTCGCCAACTCGTTGCCCCCCTTGGGAGTATTGGGGTCGCCCTGAGTCGCAAAGTTGACCCAGTACGACGACATAATATCCGCCACGCGGCGGTCTTCATCGGTCCACGGCAAGTCGGTGGCATACAGATTATTGAAGACGTAGTTAATTTCTGAACCATGATAGGCGCCCTTGGTCGCCTGTTCCGGTCCCGGTGGCGCATACGTCCAATAGTACAGGAACACTTTGCTTCGCGTGCGCTGTCTCCATTCCCGCGCCCATAAGAAGGTGGAAACGCGCGAACTATCGCGCGCCGCCTGATTCTGCGCCGCGCCCGCTTGCGCATCGGTCGCCGCCGGATAAAGCTTCAAAAACTCATCCGCCATCGCTCCGTATTTTTGCCGCGCCATGCTCACATAATCGGCCAACTTGACGCGCGGCTGGGGCTGCGCGCCGCTCTCGTCCAAATTGTTGCCCGTCATAATCGGCACGTCATGCTGGGCGCCTTTCTCGTAACTTTGGCTGTAGTTCAGCGGAAGCACCCAACCATCGACGACCGGACGAAACAGTGGCGGCGGCGGGCTTACGTAGGTCTTCACCGAATCATCGTTGGCGTTGTTGCCAACCAACAGCTCTTGCCACGACAGCGCGCGCAGCTCCTTCAAGGTGGTGGCGTTGTGTTGCTGCGCATATTTCACCCCCTGAGTTTCGGCGTCCTGCAAAGTGCGCCACGAGGTCGCCAGCCCGCGCAAATCGGGGTCGTTGGGGAAACGGGCGCCACTTTGCGCGATAGCCCGCTGATACAACCCCTTCGAAAGCGGCGAATCGGATTGGAATAGTACCGAACCCGCGCCCGCCGACTGCCCCGCAATCGTGACACGCTTCGGGTCGCCGCCAAAAGCCGCGATGTTGCGCTGCACCCATTTCAAACAGGCGACCTGATCGAGCAAACCATAGTTGCCCGATGCCTTATGCCCCGACTCCTGGCTCAGTTCGGGCGTCGAAAGGAAACCGAACACGCCTGTCCGGTAGTTCATCGTCACCACCACCAGCCCTTTGCGCGCCAACCCTTCGCCATCATAAAGCGGGTCCGAGCCGTAGCCGCCCACAAAGCGCCCTCCATAAATCCACACCAACACCGGGCGCCGCTCCTTCGCCGAAGTCGCCCCCGACCACACGTTCAGGAACAGGCAATCTTCACTCATCGGCACAGTCTCGCCCCGCATCGTCTGTGGGCAGATGCTGCCGAACTGGTCGGCCTTGCGCACCCCTTTCCATTTGAGCGGTTCTTGTGGCGCCCGCCAACGCAAATCGCCCACTGGAGGAGCGGCATAAGGCACCCCCTTATAAACCGTGATAGAGGCATCGCGCCCCTCGACCCCCGACAGCAAGCCGCTTTGAGTGCGGACAGGTTTGTTCATAGCTGCCATCGCAGGACTCGAACTCAATGATGCCGAAGCCATCAGTAGCAACGCGAGTGGGATACATCCCGTCATGCGGGAACTCATTGGAGCTTTCATATGTGTGTGTATGACCGAGAGATAGTCATGTAAAGGCATACCCTTTAAAGGCATACCCTTTAAAGGCATACCCTTGAGGTTCAATTCCTCAATCCATCAGTGCGCCTTTGCCCCGGCCTATGCCCTCGCAGGAGGACAGTTGGCCGAAGGCCCAGAAGCGCGGACTTTTGCTCTTTGACACTCTTTTCGTTAGTTCGAAAACTGCCTAATTTGAGTTGCTGTTTCCTGTAGGGGCTTCTTTGTGTTCGCCCTCAAACAGTTCCCCGTCACTAACGGATTAAATAGTCAAAGTTCAATACCCCTGCGGCCAACAACCGCGCAATGTGCCCTTTAGGCTCACTGCGGTTAATGCTACGGTCGCTGAATAGAAAATCGACTGCGAAAAGCTAGTCAAAGTTCAATAAAGCCCAGCTGCGAACACGGTTATTGACAGGGAAGAAGTCATTCGGCTAATGGGCAGGTCAACGCAAATGCCGTGCGAAACGGCGCGCACAGCATTGTCGGGTAATTCCCGCCAGTCGTCGAGAAGTGCCCCGATTCATGCGTGCCATTCTGCAACCCCTCTATCCACACCTCGCCGCCGTGCGCCTCGACGATCTTCTGCACCGACAACAAACCTAGCCCCGTGCCCTCGATTCCCGCGTGTGTTTCGAGGCGCCCGAACGGGGTGAACAGGCGCGCGGCCTGTTCGGGCGTTAATCCGTAACCGGCTTGTCCCTCATCCAGCACCGCCAGCAACAACATGTCCTCATACCTCTTCCACGCGATTCGCACCTGCCCATCCGAGTATTTGAGGGCGTTGCCGATCAGGTTCATCAGCACCGTCACCATCTTCATCTCGTCGGCGTTGATGGTGAAATCCTGCTCCTCGAACGAGAGGGTGTGCCCATGCGAAAAGCGCGGTTTCTGGAAGCGCGTCCCCACTTCCACCACCGTCTGCACCGAAACCGGCTTCAGCTCGACCGGAACCGCTTTCCCTTCCAACACGCGCGACTGCTCGATGAGCGACAGCCGCAAAAAGTTCAGCATCTGCGCGCCGCTTCGCACCGTGTCGTTGAGCTTCAGCAGCGTCTCCTTGTCGATGGTGTTGTCGCGCAGCAGGTTATCCACCAGCTCCGAGCCGACCTGTACGTTGGTCAACGGGTTGCCCAAATCATGCACGATGCCCCCGATGGCGCCATTAAGCACGTGCAGCATCTTCTCGCTTTCGACGCGCATCCTATGCTCCTGTGCTTGCAACAACAGCGAGTTACGATTGGCCTCGAACGCCCCGCGCGACAGCTGTTCCTGAATGAACGCCGCCAACGCCACCCCCAGCAATATCAACAGCACCGGTTCGGCGAAGCGCACCCCAGCATCCAGACTGTTCGCTCCCGGCGACAGCACGAACATCACCACGCATATACCCACTGCGGCCACACCGCTTTGCAGCACTATCGTCGGCCTGAACGGCAAGCGCAGAGCGGCCAGACCCACCATCAATACACAGGTTTGCAGCAGAAAAAACAGATGCAGGATGATGCCCGCCGCCTCGGCATCGGTTTGCTGCGAAGGCGTCGCAATCAGCGACGATGCCATCCAGAACAACATCACCGCCGACGCCACACAGGCCAGCCCCACCGTCGCGCTCTGCCACACCTTCCCGAACCACGGCATGTAAGTCAGCCCATACAACAGCAGACAAAACACCAGATAGGGTGTGTTGAACACGCTGATAAATGGAACTGTGTGATACAGCCCAAACCACAGGTAAGCGGCCAGAGTGATGGCGAGTACGCCCGATACCAGGCGCAAAGTGGGGCGCACACGAACATAGTAGCTCGTCTGAAACTCCCGTTCGACTTCGGGGGCAAAGCGTGGAATGCTCAACTCAGGCAACATATGAAGAGGCTTAACTACACCTTCTAATAGCCAAGCGCGCGCCTTACCTCGTTGCTATAGCCCAAAAATTTACCCTATTATGCGCAGCTTTTAAGTTGCCCCCAAAAACCACATACCTTCAGGCAGAATGAACCAGCGTAGAGATATGGCAGGTATGGCAGGTCACGTAATATGCGACTCTTTCTCGGTGTGTCATTCAAATTTGTCGAAGTAATGGACTTGCAGCGTCGTCATCCTGAGCCTGCGAAGGATCTCGCATCAATGCTCTATTTTCCGAGTTGCAACGGTGGATCCTTCGCAGGCTCAGGATGACGCAATTGTTGCCTTCTGAGTCCGACTGGTACAACGAAACCACCCCCTCAAAAAATCTCGTTCTTGGGCGCTTCAAAGCTGAACTCCGCGCCATAGTCGGTTTTTCGGTCGCGCCAAATCGTGTGGTAATGGTTACTGGCCTGACAGGCGAACTCAATCCAAACGTGCGGCCCATCAATGCGAACATAATCGCCTTCATCGCTGATGTTCGTCGAACCAGAGTAGGCCACTTTGGTTTTATCCAGTTCGGCGTCATACAATTTGCGGTATTCGGCCCCCTGAACCGAATCGCCCGTCCAGGCCGCAATCGCCTGTTTTACCAACTGCTTCGACTTGTCCGATAACTCCGAAACCGCCACTCCTTGCTGAGCTGGAAACTGCCCATCGCGACCGGGACCGACATAGACATCGCTAAAGTTCGCGTCCAACTTCGCCGTTTTCAACTGCGCCACAGTTAACGAGTTGACCAGTTCATGCACCCCATCACGCATAGGTGCCAGTGGCGCATGAGTTACTCCCGCGTCATCCTTCCACACGTTGGGCTGCGCGCCGACAAAGTAAGGAGTCGAGGTGCCCTCTGTACCCTTATAGTAGATGTTGAACGCCAGATGATGCCCGCCCAATTGTAACAGCCAGGGCGTCGTTTTCGAGGGCGTGCCCAAAAACGCGATGATATAATTCCCCGTTCCAAACAGTCCTCCCGGTGCACCGGGGCCACCTCCCCCCGGCCCACCGAAACCATTGGGCGGGCCACCAAATCCTCCCGGTGGTCCACCATTAGGGCCGCCGCCTCGGCCACCTCCCGGCCCGCGCTTCGCCTCATCCGACTTGCCGAAAGCATCATCGGTCGCGCGAATTTCCTGAAACCTCTTGAAACCCTCCTCGCTCAGTGCCAGCTTCGCCACTTTCAGAGCTACTGCCACTTGCGCGGCATTCAGGTTGCGAAAGAACACGCCATTGCGCGGCACAACCGCCGCCGGAAAGTTCGACCATTTGGCCGCCAGTCCCGCTTTCAACTCGACCTGTGCTGTCCCCTGTTGTTCTTTCGAGAGAGTCGCCAAAAACGCATTAGCCGCATCCACAACGCTGTCCGTGTTCTTCGCTGCCGCTAGAACCGGAGCCAGCGCAACAGGTTTGGTTTGTTGCGGCACTGTTTGTTGAGCGCAACTCACCGAGGCCACAATAAAACCTAGCGATAGCGTACCCACGAAGGCACATAGGGGGAGAACAATTAATTTATTCATCGAATTTCACAAGGACTAGCCATTCGTCAGCGCGTGTAGCGCCTCCGTTATTCAAAAAATCTCGTTCTTAGGTGCATCGAACGAGAACTCGGCGCCGTAATCCGTCAGGCGGTCGCGCCAGATGGTGTGGTAATGAATCTGGCCGCGCATCACGACACCGTTCTGGCAAGCGAACTCAATCCACACATGCGGGCCATCAATGCGAACATAGTCGCCCTGATTATTCATCGTTTTAGTGCCGGAGTAGGCCACTTTGGTTTTGTCCAACTCGGCGGCGTACAACTTCTGGTAATCGGCGGCCTGAGCTGTATCGCCCGTCCATGCCGCAATCGCTTGCTTGACCCACTCCTTCGATTTGTCCGATAGGCCCGCAACCGCCACTCCCTGACTGGCCGGGAACTGGCCGTCGCGACCGGGGCCAACGTACACATCGCTAAAGCGCGCGCTCAGTTGCGCCTGTTTCGATTGCTCCGGCGTCAGCGAGTTGACAAGTCCATAAACGGCGTCGCGCATCGGTGCCATCGGCGCGTGCGTTTTGCCATCATCGTCCTTCCATGTCGTCGGCTCGGTGCCAATGAAATAAGGAGTCGAAGCCTGCTTCGTTCCTTTATAGGTGATGTTGAAGGCGAGATGGTGCCCGCCCAGTTGCAAAATCCACGGCTCGGTCTTCGAGGGCTTGCCCAGAAACGCGATCATGTAATTATCGGCGCTGTACTCGTTGCCCCCCGGCCCTCCGCCCCCTGGACCACCGAAGCCACCTCGTCCACCAC
>SDZD01000143.1 GCA_004172935.1 bacterium
GTACGCCTCCCCCTATGGGCGGCAACTACACCGCCACCCGCGCGGGCGAAGGCCAAATCATCACCAACGCTCCCGCGCAAATCGCTCTCGGCGCCATTTGGCGCGGCTTCTCCACTTTTGGTGTCAATAACCCCACCATCGACTTCAACAGTGGCCGTGTCTTAGGCTCCACCCCGCTTGATGTGCGCTCCTACGGCCAAAACATCACCGCCATCGTTTCGCAAGAACCGCGCGGCACTCTCATCTCCATCCGCAGCGAATCGGGAATGCCGTTCAACCTCACCGATTTCGGGCGTTCGCGCAGCGAACAGCGCGACCTCGTCGGCCATGTCGAACAGGCTCTTTTGGGGGCGCCCCCCGCCGGTTATTTGCCCGGTGGTATGGCCGTGGGCAGCGCAGCGGGCCAGTCCTACATGCCGCCTCAAGTTGCGCCCGTTCCCTCTCCTCATGGCAATCCTGCCACTAATCCCAACCCCTACGGTGGCCCATCCTACAACGCCAACCCCTACGGAACAGGCTACGGCCAACTAATGCCCGCCCGCCGTGGTGGCGAAGTCCTGACTTACGGCATCTTAAGCCTGATGGGATTCATGACTTGTGGTATCGGGTTCATCTTTGCCCCGATTGCCTGGATTCGAGGCAACGCCGCGCTCGCCGAATATGCGGGACAAGACCCCGGCGATAAAGCTACCGTTCAAATCGGTCGTATGATCGGCATTGTGCTGACTGTCCTCGCCAGTTTGGGCTTACTTGTCATCTTGATTAGCGAACTTTCCTCGTAACTCCCTTTCGCCATGTCTGCTCCCATTCAGGCTCTGCCGCCCGACGCTCTCCCCGCCGCGACTCTGCTCGAAGGCGATCAGTATCAGGTCGATTCCCTTCTGGGTCGTGGTGGTTTCGGCCTCACCTACCTGTGCGCCGAACCCGCCTTGTTGCGCTGGGTGGCGATCAAAGAACTCTTCCCCCCCGGCGCCACGCGCGATGGCGTCCGCGTAATCCCACCCGCTGGTGTCACCGCCGACCAATGGGGTAAAGCCAAACGCGCCTTCGAGTCCGAAGCCCGCCGCCTTGCCACTTTCGCCGACCCATCCGTGGTGCGCGTCTACAGCGTGTGGGAAGAAAACAACACCGCCTACATGGCGATGGAAGCGCTCGATGGCGGTTCGCTCGCCGCTCGCCTCAAAGCCACTGGCCCCATGAGTCCGGTTCGGGTTGCCGAACTGGGAATCGCCCTGTGCCGCGCCCTAACTCTGTTGCATAGCGCCAACTTGCTGCACCGCGACCTCAAGCCCGACAACATCTTCTTCGCTGCCGACGACTCGCCCATCCTCATCGACTTCGGCAACGCTCGCAACCTCGTCGCCCAACAAACCCAAACCCTTTCACTCACCCTCACCCCCGGCTACGCCCCGCCCGAAGCCTATTCGTCGCGCGGCAACATGACGCCCGCCAGCGACATCTATTCGCTGGGAGCCACTCTCTGGCAATGCCTGTGTGGCGAAGCCCCACCCGACGCCACCGACCGCACTCTCGGCGCCCCGCTCCAATCGCTCATCGAGCAACTGCCTTTGTGTCCGCCACTCCTCATCGCTATCTTGGAGCGCGCCCTCCCCCTTAAGCCGAACGAGCGCTATAAAACAGCCTCCGAGTTTTCGTCCCAACTCGAACGCGCCCTCGAAATCGCGCGCGACTTTGCAGGTGTCCCCGCCCCTGAAGCAAGTGAAGCGGGCGTCCCCATGCCCGCGCCAGCCCCCACCGCTCTTCCTTGGGCTACTACCGCCGAGGTTACCAACTGCCCCAATTGCGGTTCCCCAGTCAAAATCCTCGACGCCATTTGCCCCCACTGCGGCCAATTCAAAAACGGTTATGTCCCTGGTCAACACCTGCGCCGCCGCAACCGCATAAGTAGCGTGATGACAATGGCGACCTGGTTCATTGGCGTCTGTTTCTTGGCTATTATTCTCTTCATTACCGTTATCAGCGTCTCCAAATCCTTCCGCATCGCCCCCGCCAACCCCGGCGCTACTTCCACATCCAGCGATAGCGACTCCTACGCCGATACCTCCTCCAAACTCCGCGTTCAAAGCACCCAATTCCGCCGCGACCTGCGAGGCGATGGTTGGGTACTATCAGTCCGCCCCCAATTCCACTCGAACTCAATCGACATCGTCGTCGCGCCAGCATGGCGAACCCTCAAGCGCGAAGACCGCTTGGACATAGCCAAAGCTTGGGCTGAATCCTGGAAAAACCTCCGCACTCCTCTTCCCGCCCCCTTCCAAATTACCGACACCAACGGTCGCGTCTACGGAGGCCGCACCACAGGCGCCAAAGAACCTTGGCTCCCCTAGAACTACCGCATCGTTGAGCATTCCCCTCAACTCAGTGAGTGCCCGTAAGGACTGGACACCCGCGCTTACGGTTGCCTCCCCACGAACGTTAGAGAAGTATTAGGCAGGGGCTTAAACGAAAGAATATTTCAACTCGGCCCTTCTGCTACTTGTGCGAGAAGGGCCGAGTTGCCGGATGAGGGCTGCGCTGCGGTTGTCAACCTCTGGCACCTTATCCCCAATCAAGTGCAGGGTAATCCCAGCGTCGTCATCCTGAGAGGGTGTATCAAAAGTGAGTTAGAATGAGATGATGCGTTATTCCAGCGACTTGAACGATGACCAATGGAGCGTTGTGGAAGGGTTACTGCCCTTAGCCAAGAAC
>SDZD01000144.1 GCA_004172935.1 bacterium
CGCCCCAGCCTAACGTGTCGGTCAAGCCGACACCCACAAGTTTCACTTGTGGGTTCCCTGCGCGCTTCGCGCTCCGGTGCGGCTTACCTGTGGCGTTAGGCTTTTGGTTGCCTTAAATCAGCAATCTGGCAAGGCCCTGGCCATTGATGCTTGCACCGTTTGATCGTCTGTCGGCGCTGTTTTCTTTGGCATTGAAGCGCTTGGCGCCTTTACAGGCACAGCGCTAAAAATCTCCGTGGTTTGCACTGTGGCGGTCTGGCCAATCTCAATCTGGCTGTCCGCTCTTCGGCAGCCTGCTTACCCTCGTTCAGCGCCAAAATGCCACACGCCATCGCTTCTGGCTTCCTGTCCTTCGGCAGTCAGCAAATCATCTCGGCGCGCGTCTGTTTTTCTTATGCGCATTTCCAGGCTGGCGATGATTCCAACAGAAGAAGTCGGTGCCGCTCGTTCACGGCTTTGGCTTGGTCAGGCACAATTCCATCAAGTCACACAAAGGGAGTTTTGGCGTGCAGCGGTCAAATGCTTGTCAACAAAATTCGGCGCGTTTTGGCTCATCCGCCAGTGCTTCTTGCACCAGCCTAACTTGGCGGTCAAGCGGGACGCCGATGCATGCGAGCGCTTTGCCATCGCCTTATGGGCACCCCTTACCTCTGCGTTAGGCTTTCGCTTCAAAGAAGAATAGATCCATATGCAACAAGACAATCCCGCATCTCGCCTATTGAGAATTCTTGAGGCTGCAATGCGGTTAGACAAACAGCGCAATTGCCGAGAGTGCTGGGAAGAGCTCCTAGATGCTCGCGGCAACACAGCATTGCTGATGTCCCGCTTAGGGCGCGTGATGGAGTTGCCGCGCCTCACGATCTCGGCATTGATGGCCTCATACCCAAATCAGGGCGAGACTTGGAAACACTGGGAAGCCCAGGTTTCTGCAGCGTTCATGGTTCAAAACATGCATGCGGAATGGAAGAGCTTTTCAGCAAATATCGATTCGCACTCAATAACTTACTTAAGAATGGCTGCGGATCTACTAAATGCAAAGCAACAATCCCGGTTGCTTGAACAGGCTGAGGTAACAGCAATCAGAGATCGTGTGCAGGCTGTGCTAGATGCTGTGCTGGAAGCCGATCTACCCCCTGCACTTAAAGCGCAATTAGTCCGCTGCATCAAACGAATAATTGATGCGTTAGACGAGTACCAGATTACTGGCGGGGTCGCAATTCTTGAAGCTGCGGAAGCTTCCCTGGGCCATGCTTCTCTAGACTCTGAGTACAAGTCTTTCCTTCAAGACACGGCGCTAGGCCAACGCGTACTGGACGCCATCTCAGCGGCAGCCAATATCGTGACCGTTTCCATCGGTGTTCCTCAATTGTCAGTGGTAGTTACTCAACTGCTAGCACAAGCGGCAACCTAGTACGCATTGCCAACATGTCATTTATTTGCGCTTCCGGCACCAGCCTAACTGGTTGTTCAACAGGACGTCTACCAGCTTCGCCGGTAGCCGCCTGTTAACGCGGGCGTTAGGCCGCTCAAAAAAATATGGACGCACGACTCAGCACCTTTGACCAATCGAACGCACTTGCAATGCGAAACATTGAGCTATTTTCAGACGGCTCCGGAGGGCAATGCTTGCTTGATGTGGCATCGCATCCATTCAGTGCGCAATTTAGTTTCATCTTCGACACCCCGACGCTGGCAGAATTTATTCAACAGCTCAATGCCATTTATGCAAGTCTTTGCGGTCAAGCAAAGTTAGGTCAGCAGCATGAAGACTCGTATCTCTTGTTTCAAGTGAATCGCCAAGGACATCTCACTGTCTCTGGGCAGTTAAATGTATCGGCAGAGCATTGGCAAAATCTCAAGTTCTCTTTTTCCACAGACCAATCAGTTCTGCCAAGCTTCATTTCAGAGCTTGAGGCAGTTTGCGGGGGGCAGCTATGCAACTCTCAATGAAATTCATTGCAACGGCAAGCGAATTCCAGCCCTCTTCCACTTCGCGCAGCGGCCTAACTGGTCGTTCAACAGGACGTCCACCAGCTTCGCTGGCAGCCGCCTGTTAACTCGGGCGTTAGGCTTTTGGCTCTTTAAGCCAAGGTTTGGTAGCCACTCAAATTGGCCTGACTTATACAGCTTTCATCTTTTAGTACAGTCTTCTTCAACCCTAAGAGACCAGGATTCTCGATGGAACTCTCACCCATTATCGCAACCGTAGTTCCTCTAATCGGCATTGTGGTAGCGAAAGTACTCGGATCGAATGCGGCAAAATCAGATCAAGCATCATATTGGGGGGCCGCTTTCCTCGCGTCCATTGCCCTCGGAGTTGGCCTTACGATTGCCCAAGTTCTCCTGCATGGGCTGTGCATTGATGCCTTACATCTTTGCAAGTCACGCGGCGACGGCAATATGACTTACTGGTTTCAATCATTCTTCGCAATTCCAGTTTTTTGGTTTATCGCCGGATCAACATGGCAACGGAAAAAGAAGTCGCGTTTGCCACCGGCCTAACTGGTCGGTCAAGCCGACAACCACAAGCTTCGCTTGTGGTTTCCCTCCGTGCTTCGCACTCCGGTGCGGCTTACCTCGGGCGTTAGGCCTCCCGTTTCATGCGCGTAACCGTATCGACCGTTGTGAACAAGACCGCAGAAGCACTTTTCGAGCGCTCACAAGATTACTCGCGGAGGCTCGAGTGGGATGTTTATC
>SDZD01000145.1 GCA_004172935.1 bacterium
AGAGGGAAATACCCGTTCCCATTCCGAACACGGCAGTCAAGCCTCTCAGCGCTGATGATACTGCAAGGGCAACCTTGTGGGAAAGTAAGTCGCCGCCACATTCTCTTTTTACAACAGCCCGTCTCTCATGAGACGGGCTGTTTTGTTTTATCTACTCCCTTTACAATCTCTCGCAGCATACACTGCGCCCCTATTCCGATGATAAAACGATGGGGCTTTGCGCTGGCGATGCTGTTGTTGGGTTCAATCCGCGCTCAAGCTGCGCCGATAGACGTAGATCAACTCGCGAAAAAAGGCGAAATTATCCTATCCGATAAATTCGACGACGCTGGATCACTAACAAGATGGAAGGCAACCGATGGCACTCGATTTCAATTGGCACCAGGGACAACGGGACAAGCGCTACAATCCGTGCGGATTTCCCCTGATGCCCCCTCAACAATGGTCGATCTGCCTCTACCTATTGAGAAAATACGCGGCTGTAAAATTAGCATTGAGGCGCAAGTCAAGGCCGAAAACGTCAGCGCGCCGCCCCAGTCTTGGAACGGTATCAAAGTTATGCTCCCCATCAAGGCAGCATCCGGTAATTCTTGGCCTCAACAAAACTTACCTCAGGGCACTTTCGACTGGCAGAAGGTGCGTTATCGCGTCACTATTCCCGAAGATGCTACCGATGTCTCTTTGGCGTTAGGCTTGGAGGCCGTAACTGGAAAGGTCTGGTTTGATGATGTCAAAGTGAGCGTGGTTTCGTTACCGCGTGCCCGTCCTCAAAATCCTCCGACTGGTCCACGTTATACAGGTCATGATTTATCTCGCCTTCGAGGTGCGATGATTTCCACCAACGCTACTGCGCAAGATTTGCGAGATTTTGCATCTTGGAAAGCCAATCACGTTCGTTGGCAATTGACTTGGAATGGTTTTCCCACAAGTCCTGCCGATAATGCCAGCTTAGAGGAGTACGAAACTTGGCTGGAGGGAGTGCTTAAGCATGTCGATTCGCTGCTGCCGCTATGCAATGAGTTGGGTATTCAAGTTCTCCTTGATCTCCACACCCCACCCGGTGGGCGTAATGCCGCCAATGAGTGCCGTATGTTCAAGGAGAAAAAGTTTCAAGATGCTTTTATGCAAATCTGGGAGAAGATGGCACGGCGCTATAAGAACGAGAAGAGTGTGTGGGGATATGATCTCGTCAACGAACCCGTCGAAGGGGATGTGCCTGACGGTTTGATGGAGTGGCAGGATTTAGTCTTGGAAACCGCAAAAAAGGTGCGGGCTATTGACCCCGCTCATGCCCTCATCGTTGAAGCTGCACCTTGGGGCGGACCCTCCGCTCTGGCGAATTTTCAGCCGTTGCCTCTTCCCAACATCGTTTACAGCTTCCACATGTATGAACCGCACGAGTTCACTCACCAAAACGTCTATAACAATGTTGCGCCTATCTCTTACCCCGGTGAAATTGGCGGCAAAAAGTGGGATAAAGAGCAATTGGGCCGGACATTACAACCCGTCGTTGATTGGCAACGCGACTACAACGTTCATATGTATGTTGGCGAATTCAGCGCCATCCGATGGGCGCCTGGAGATAGCGCTTATAACTACTTGCGCGATTGCATCGATATTTTCGAAGAGAATGAGTGGGACTGGGCTTATCATGCTTTTCGTGAGTGGCCCGGCTGGAGCGTCGAACATGTTGGCGATAAAGAGCACACCGAACGTTCGGCTCAACCAACCTCTCGACAGAAGCTTTTAATGGATTGGTTCCCTAAAAACCAAAAGAGGATTACTAAAATCTACCCTCGTTGGTTGGCTATTGGAGACAGCATTACTGCTCATGGACCCAAGGCGGATTTAGGATGGGGCGAACCGACGCGCGGCATGGCTGCTTCGACCCTGAATCGCGATTATATTCATCAATTGCAACATCTGCTTAAAACTCGTGACCCCAAAAACGTGACAGAACTCAAAATTCTGGGGCGGTTTGCGCGTCTCAGTGAGGGGACAATAGAGCAAATGAACACAGCTCTTGATGAAATCAAGGATTGGAATGCTGATCTTGTCACGATTCAGTTGGGAGAGAATGATAATCTCGGCCAAATTGGGCCTGGAGAATTTGAACGGAGGTATCGGGCACTTATCGAGGCGTTGTTGCTGGCGCCGAAGCCCCCACAGATTACCTGTACCGGAGTATGGAATCCAGAAGGGCGTCTTGATACCAAGGCTCCAACATTCTATGAGGCGAATAGTGAGGCAAGGCAAAAAGACGATATTATTCAAAAAATTTGCAATGAGAAGGGGCTAGTTTTTGTCCCAGTCGCACCATTTGCCACCCAACCAGAAAATCATGGTGTCGGCGATAATGAGGGAGTCCGTTGGCATCCCAATGATAGTGGCATGACTGCTTACGCGGAAGCAATTTTCGCAGCGCTTTGACTTCACCGGACGCACAAAAGCCTCCCGAAAATTCGGGAGGCTTTTGTGTTTTGATTTTTTGAGGATCAGGTGGTAGCGTTGAGGTTGCTGGCCGTGCTGTTGAATGTGTTCTTGATTTTGTTGCCCAAGAGTGTCAAAACGCCGATAACGACGATAGCGATGAGCGAGATCAGCAAACCATATTCAACGAGGGTCTGGCCCTCTTCTTCTTG
>SDZD01000146.1 GCA_004172935.1 bacterium
GCGACCGAATATTCGAAGGGCGCGACCAAGGGCGACTGGCAGACCGTCTGGTCGAGCTTCGACCAGCGCCGCAAGGCCAAGGGCTCGGATGCCGCCAACGAGACGGGCGAGGTCGAAGGACCGGACATGTTCGCCAAGGCGGGGATCGCGGCGGAGTAGGCGCCGAGCCGTGGGCGCACTCGGGACCAATTGGCACCGGGGCGCGGAACCCTTGGGGCAGCCGACCGACCGTCGGTGAGAAATTGCATATAGTTATCTTGCAGCAGGCCTTGTCTTCTCAGGCTGCTTCCTTTGGAAAATGTCGCTGGTAGTCTCCGCTCCTTTGTGGACGGTGCGCTTTCGGGCGATGGGATGAGAACGGTTAGCCTTCCTGCTTTGCGAGGTCAGGGCGGCGAGCATCGGCCTGTGCTCTTGCGATCTCAGTTGGCCACCTATAACTGCGATGACACTTCCTTGTGGGGGCAAGGGATCAGGGGGTAGGCTTGTGATCGAGATAATACTTGCAATTTTGAGTGCTGTACTTGCATTTTTTTGCGATAATATCATAACGGACAGGCAAAAGAAATCGCTGGTCCATTTTATCAAGACCGCGAGCTTCTCCGATGCTGCGCGTCAAGCGGGTGTCCAGGCCTATGACGTATACGCTGCGATGCTCTCCGATCGGTTCACGCATGGCAAATTTTGGATCCGTTCTACAGTACTTTTCATAGTCCTAGTAGTCCTGTCTGTCACAATGAAGGCGCTTGCCGATCCGACGTATATTTCCGTTTTATTTATGCCGATAGAAATGGGAACTTGGCCCGAAAAGATATCCTGGATTTCCTGTGCATGTCTATTTTTGGCTATGTTCATATTTATGGCTATGCAGGCAAAATTTTTCTTGAAGATTTTGTCCCGTAGTGTGGGGTCCTTGCAAAGCGCAATAACGATTTACTCGCTAGCAATATCAACTATATTTACAGGAATACTTGGGGCGTCAGCGATTGCGACGATAAACACGGCGATCATAGCGCGATGGGAGCGCGTGCCCATTTCTTTGAACGTCGATTTTTCGCGACCTATAACGCTCGCATCGGGTGAGAGTGAGGGTTCTGGCGTGATGTTCGATGCCAGAAATAAAACCCACCAGCCGGCGGGCATGGATTTTGTGCTCAAGCATCACGTCAATGGCCAGCAGGCGGCCTTGATCGATCAGGCATTTGACCTGTCGAAAATCGATTCTGAAAGCATTAAAGGATATGATTACAGCAAAGATGAGCAGGTTATAAGGGTCAAAAATAACAGAAATGTACCCATAACGTTTTTCGATCGCGATAAGGAATTTATTCTTGAGCGGTCCGTTTCCATTAGGCGGGCAGATCTCGGACGTTCAACCACAGATGGAATGATAAAATATCAGGATCTGCGCAAAAAAATTTGCTCGAACGTATATGATAAGCGATCTGATGCTTCGTCTCGAATTATCATTGAATATACGTCTAAAGAAGATGATATAAGCGTTGCTTGCGTTAATCGAAAAAATGTAGATATTAGAACTGATGTAAAAATAAATTTTACCAATGTGTCCTGGTATAAGGTATTCTCTCATAATTTTGCTGCGGTGACGTTGGGGTTCATTCAGCCTTTTGGAGGTTCTGCTTTCGGGACTTATAAATACGATCCATATGAATATTTTGAAAATAATTCATCATGGAAAGACAATTGGATGATCGGGGATAATTTTTACACTCTACCGATAGTGCTGTCTATGTCTTTAAGCGAAAGTTATCAGAGAGAGCGGAGCGGCAGAGGAAATCCGAATTATAATCGCGGGGTTATTTTAAGCCCGTATCTATTTGCGGCATTCGTCGTATCCTTCTCGACGCTTGGAGGAATGGTGCTCGCCGTGTTTCTGGCACCCGTGTTTTTGTGCTGCAGCGCCTTGAGATCGCTGGAGGACAGACTCAAGATTGACCAATATCCGGCGACCTTGCTCATATTTTCCGTTTTCGCAGTTTATGCGAGTGTGTTCGCCGTAATACGGTTGGTTTTCTGGTAGGTGATCGCCGCTTGTGTGGCTGCATGGCAGCGCCGATCATGCGAGAACTTCCTGCTAGCGGTGCGCCATGCCGAACCCTCTCACGTCCTGCCTCTCCCCAGCTAACCTCGTCACCGCGCTGATCGCGATCAACTTCCTCGCCTTCGCAGCCTTCGGCATCGACAAGATGCTGGCCGAGGCGCAGCGGCGGCGGGTGGGCATGGGGCGACCATGACAGACGCGCGGGGTGTAGGAAAATCGTGCGATCAGCCGCCCAGGGTCCAGCCGAGCGCGGCTGCCAGCAGCAGCAACTGCGCCACGGCGATAGCGTGGAGCTGACTGGAAAACGGCTGCTTGCGCGTCTTGTGGCGAAAAGCGGCGCGGCCGGCATAGGCGCCCGGCGTGCCGCCGAGAAAAGCAAACCACAGCAAGGTCACCTCGCGCACCCGCCACCGCTGCGCCTCGGCCAGCATCTTGTCGATGCCGAAGGCTGCGAAGGCGAGGAAGTTGATCGCGATCAGCGCGGTGACGAGGTTAGCTGGGGAGAGGCAGGACG
>SDZD01000147.1 GCA_004172935.1 bacterium
GCCCTACCCCGCCCCACCCCTGAACAGCCAGTTCGTTGGAGTGCTTGGCGGGCCCATGGTGACGCGGATCACCCACCTGGGCGCCCATCGATCCCTTAGGAACGATGCGGTACAGGTTGCTAGGGCGAAGCTCTGAAAACCGTGGATCGGCCACCTGTTGCGCGCTCGATCCCGGCGCCACAGCCCCGGTGATGCAGTGGGCAGTCTGGCCCCATCGCGCAACCCGAAATCCCGCGTGTGAATAGTTGGCGTGCTCGATGACACGGGGATCATTGACAGGCTGTCCTTGATCGCCGCCGGCCAGGTCAGGAACAATGAGGTAATCACTCAGGTTGCCATCGTCGTTCACTGCGAGCCTGTTCAGGGACCGCCAGTCAGACCCGGCCTCAACGAAAGCCAGGCGAACCCAGGTTTTCCACTGCAGGCGAGGCACGCGGTGCATCTCACCTGCCAGGGGATCACCAGGCAACCACATCTTGCCCAGAACGTCGCCAACGGAACGCAAGGGGCGCTTGGGCGGCTCGTAGAGGCAATTCGGAACCTTTGCAGGGTGGCGAACAACGATGAGACACCGCTTACGCGTCTGGCCAAGCCCGCCCAGCTCGCCACAGTCATGCACCGTCTCACGACTGGCATAACCAAATGCCGAGAGCATTGCCATCAGTTGGTCGGCGAATGCACGACCCCGTGCTGACACCAGACGTGGCACGTTCTCGAAGAGGATCATGGGCACGGGATCGTCGCGCCATGCTTCCAGCAACAACCACAAGGCGCGCTCTGCAAGCCCATTCATGGCGAGGTACTTGGGATTGAGGCTCTTGGATTCGGGCAAGAGGCCTGAGAACCCCTTGCACGGCGCCGACAGGAACACACAGTCGGGGCGCCGTCCCTGCGATGCACGGCGAACATCGTCCGGGGTGGCCTCCCGCCAACCTTCGGGCGGCTGGTGACCATTAATCGCGATGTACTGGCTGCGGTCAGCAAAGTCGATATCCAGCGCAGGCACCCCGACGCGACGGGCAAACACCCGGTTGGCTCGCGCGTCGATGTCCATGCTGCCCAGACACTCCCAGGTGCCTTCCATGCCGGCAACCTTGACGCTGGATTTTTTGAAGCCTCGGGCACCGCCGCCGATCGCGCCGAACATGCAGAGGAGCGTTTTTGTAACTTTGATGGTCATGGTGCTCCCCAATCAGGCGTAGTCCGTATAGCTGTCGGGCTTGAAGATTTCGACGCCGGCCACAGTCGTCGATTCCTTCTTGCTCGCCCATACGCCCCAGCTGTGAACCTTCACCCGACCATCCCCGTCAACGCGCTTCACCATCGGATCGCCAACGAAGCGACCTTTCATGGGCACGCATAGACCGGCCATGGCCTGGCTCGTGTGCTCTTGCGCTTCCTTCGCCAGTTCGCGGATCTCGACTGATCGCAGGCCGAACACGCGCGTGACTTCGAAATAGTCATAGTTGGTCTGGTCGTAGCCCCAGCTCGCCACCAGCACATCACCAACTACCAAGGGATGGCCTTGGCGCATGCGTTCTTGCCGCTCGGTTTGGCGCGTCTGCTTGGCTGTCAGAGCCGCGCGCTTGCCCTCGACCCACTTGTTCCTGTGGATCTCTGCCTGTTGGTGGGAACCAAAGCCAAAGTTGTAGTCCGGCTTGCAGCGCATCCCTGAGAACGCGACTTCGACAACCCGCCCATTTTTGGCTTCTGATCGGAACACCTGCAGGCCAAGCGCATCGTCCTGGAATACCAGCGATGCCTTGCTGCCGGCAAAGCTGGTCCGCTTGAGGTGGATCACGCGACGGTCAGTCATAGTGACACCTCATTTCCCACGGGAAACCCAAGCCCTTGTTTCATGGTCTGCTCCTAGTGATGCTGTTTCGGGTGCAAGGGGGGAGCTGCTATCTCCGATTCCCCTTACGACAGGCCTCTAGTGTACCATGGGAACTGTTCCAGTGGTATACTTATTTCAGCAACACAAGGTAACTTCGCTGCTTGCCTGCGTCGGTGGCCACGTCCCGACAAAGAATTCATGGGCCATCGTTGAAAGAGGTTTGGCTCTTCCTTTGGAGGGCCAGCCGGGATAAGGCCAGAAATGACACATAAGCGGAAAAGTCATTAGCAGCGCCCGGCCTATGCAATTGAACACTGTTGGACACCCCGCGAAGCCCTCACGCCTGCCCTTCTCTGTGGACATAGTGCAAGTTATGTCCAGAGATTCGAGCCTTCAGCGGTTGGTTGGGCTGTACCACCATGGCAGCGCGGCTACCTGGGTGGACGCAGCAATCTCGTTTTGAGTCGCAAAACCCCTGTGTGCTATTTCTGGCCTTATCCCGGCTGGCCCCCCTTTGCGCCAGAGCGATTCATTCGGCCGGTGTGGCCAACCCCTTGCCTTGCGCGCGTTCGTCGCCTGTGGGCCCGTTTCGCAAGTCCATGACGGCATTTACCGCAACCAACCCCCCTCCCTTTTCAAGACAGGTCTGGGTGGGGGGGACCGCCAAAGGCGGGGGAAGGGCTTGCCCTGCCCCCGCCTTTGGC